>DATCEO010000024.1:0-103218 GCA_036510065.1 Streptosporangiaceae bacterium
AATTGATGCCGAGACGCTTCTTGAGACTGTCGACGCAGAAATAGAAATCGGCGCCGATCTTGTCCATCTTGTTGACGAAGATCAGCCGGGGCACGTTGTACTTGTCGGCCTGGCGCCAGACGGTCTCGGTCTGCGGCTCGACGCCGGCAACGCCGTCGTAGACGGCAACCGCACCGTCGAGAACGCGCAGCGACCGCTCGACCTCGACGGTGAAGTCGACGTGGCCGGGGGTGTCGATGATGTTGATCGTGTGGTCTTTCCAGGTGCACTTCGTCGCGGCGGACGTGATCGTGATGCCGCGCTCTTGCTCCTGCTCCATCCAGTCCATGGTGGCGTTGCCGTCGTGGACTTCACCGATCTTGTAGTTGATGCCGGTGTAGTACAGGATGCGCTCGGTCGTGGTGGTCTTGCCCGCGTCGATGTGCGCCATGATCCCGATGTTCCGGGTTCTGGCGAGTTCGGCGTTGTTGGCCATGATTCCTTCTCGTGAGTGGCGGTCGGGCGTTGGATGCGCCGGCAGTCGGATCGAGGGACTACCAGCGGTAGTGGGCGAAAGCCTTGTTGGATTCGGCCATCTTGTGGGTGTCCTCGCGGCGCTTCACGCTGGCCCCGAGGCCGTTGCTGGCGTCGAGCAGCTCGTTCATCAGCCGCTCGGTCATGGTCTTCTCGCGGCGCTGGCGGGAGTAGGTGATCAGCCAGCGCAGCGCCAGTTGGGTGCTGCGTGACGCGCGGACCTCGACCGGCACCTGGTAGGTGGCACCGCCGACGCGGCGGCTGCGGACCTCCAGGGTCGGCTTGACGTTGTCCAGGGCGCGCTTCAGCGTCACCACCGGGTCGTTGCCGCTCTTGTCACGGCAGCCCTCAAGCGCGCCGTACACGATGCGCTCGGCCAGCGAGCGCTTGCCGCTCACCAGCACCTTGTTCACCAGCGCGGTGACCAGGGGGGAGCCGTACACCGGATCGGTGACCAGCTGGCGCCTGGTCGCGGGGCCCTTGCGCGGCATGTCAGCTCTTCTCCTTCTTCGCGCCGTAGCGGCTGCGCGCCTGCTTGCGGTTGCGGACGCCCTGAGTGTCCAGGGAGCCGCGGATGACCTTGTAGCGCACGCCGGGGAGGTCTCGCACCCGTCCGCCGCGGACCAGCACGATCGAGTGCTCCTGGAGGTTGTGACCCACACCGGGGATGTAGGCGGTGACCTCGATCTGGCTGGTCAGCCTGACCCTGGCCACCTTCCGGAGCGCCGAGTTCGGCTTCTTGGGCGTAGTGGTGTAGACGCGCGTGCACACCCCACGGCGCTGGGGGCTGCCCTTGAGCGCAGGGGTCCTGTTCTTGGCTACCTTGTCCTGCCGGCCTTTGCGGACCAGTTGCTGGATCGTGGGCACCGCGTCTCCGTCTTCCTCGCTTTTATCCGCGCCTAGCGGCGCGGCCGTCATTCCCTACGTACCTGACCTGCTGGTTTCTCTCCTCGTCCGCACCCCGCGCTCGGGCGTGTCACCCGCGGCCCAGAGCGCGTCCGGACCCGCAACCGAGTCCGAAACAACGGAGAGGGAAGTCTCTGCCCGCCCGGCCCATGCCCCTCTCTGACATCGCAGCCTTGGGCGCTGTGACCAGAGGAACGGAAACACGGGCGTGCACGCACCCGTAGGCACGGGCACGGAGGACTAGGTTACCCAATTCGCTAAGCGCTGGCAAAGTGAACGGTATTCCCGGTCCTCAACGTCCCCCAGTTTATCCGATGCCGGCAGTCCCTCACGCATCTTCGCCTGACCGCCGGCGAGGCGGCCGGCCGCCGCGCACTTGACCGCGGGCCTGCCCCTCTACGGTCAAGGGCGCGGCGGCCCGGGAGCAACCCGGGGCCGCCGCGCCCGCTGCCGTTAGTTCTCCAGCCTGCGCCCTGACGGCGCGGGCCGGTTACCTGTTGTAGGCGCCGAAGTCGTACTCCTCCAGCGGGATGGCCTCCCCCGGGGCCTGCCCGAAGGAGTAATCGACCGGGGTGTCGTACGCGGCCGGCGGGTACACCGTGGACCTCGCGTCCTCCGTCGGCTCCACCCGCAGGCTCCGGTACCGCTGCATGCCGGTACCGGCCGGGATCAGCTTGCCGATGATGACGTTCTCCTTGAGGCCGACCAGCGAGTCCGACCTGGCGTGGATCGCCGCGTCGGTGAGCACTCGCGTCGTCTCCTGGAAGGACGCCGCCGACAGCCAGGACTCGGTCGCCAGCGAGGCCTTCGTGATCCCCATCAGCACCGGGCGACCCGACGCGGAGGTACCGCCAGCCTCGACGACTGCCCGGTTGACCTCCTCGAACTTGGGCCGTTCCACGAGCTCGCCCGGCAGCAGGTCGGTGTCACCCGACTCCAGCACGTTCACCCGCTTGAGCATCTGCCGGATGATGATCTCGATGTGCTTGTCGTGGATCGACACGCCCTGAGACCGGTAGACCTCCTGGACCTCGTGCACCAGGTGCAGCTGCACCTCGCGGGAGCCGAGGATGCGCAGGACCTCGTGCGGGTTGATCGCGCCGGCGATCAGCTGCTGGCCGACCTTGACGTGATCCCCGTCCGCGACGAGCAGGCGGGCCCGCATCGAGACCTGGTAGGCCACCTCCTCCGAGCCGTCGTCGGGCACGATCACGATCTTGCGCGACTTCTCCGGCTCCTCGAGCTTGACCCGGCCCTCGACCTCGCTGATCGGCGCCATGCCCTTCGGGATCCTGGCCTCGAACAGCTCCTGGATGCGCGGCAGGCCGTGGGTGATGTCCAGGCCCGCCACGCCACCGGTGTGGAACGTCCGCATGGTCAGCTGGGTGCCCGGCTCACCGATGGACTGCGCCGCGATGATGCCCACCGCCTCGCCGGCGTCCACCCGCTTGCCCGTGGCCAGCGACCGTCCGTAGCACTTGGCGCAGACGCCGACCTTGGCCTGGCAGACCAGCACGCTGTAGGTGCGCACTGACTCCACGCCCGCCGCGACCGCAGCGTCGATCATGGCCTCGGTCATGTCCGCGCCAGCGGGCGCCACTACCGTGCCGTCCGGTATCTCGACGTCCTCTGCCAGGGTCCGCCCGGTTCCGGTGCTCTCGATGTTCGGGAGCTTGCGGACGACGCCCGCCGAGTCCTTCTCGCCGATCCGCATGGCCAGCGACCGGTCGGTGCCGCAGTCCTCCTCCCGGACGATGACGTCCTGGGCCACGTCCACCAGGCGCCGGGTGAGGTACCCGGAGTCCGCCGTGCGCAGCGCGGTGTCGGCCAGTCCCTTGCGGGCACCGTGCGTCGAGATGAAGTACTCGACCACGGTCAGCCCCTCGCGGAAGCTGGAGGTGATCGGCCGCGGGATGGTCTCGCCTTTCGGGTTGGACACCAGGCCTCGCATGCCGGCGATCTGCCGGACCTGCGCGTTGTTCCCTCGGGCGCCGGAGTTCACCATCATCCAGACCGGGTTGGTCTCGGGGAAGGCGGCCTCCATGTCCTGCGCCACGTCGGTCGTGGCGTGGGTCCAGATCTCGATCAGGTCCTGACGGCGCTCGTCGTCGGTGATCAGGCCGCGCTCGTAGTCGAGCTGGACCTTCTCCGCGCGACGCTCGTAGTTCTCCAGGATCTGCGCCTTGTTCGGCGGCGCGATGACGTCCTCGATCGCGATCGTGACCCCGGACCTGGTCGCCCAGTAAAAGCCGACGTCCTTGAGCGCGTCGAGCGCCGCGGCCACCTCGACCTTGGGATAGGTCTCGGCCAGCTCGTTGACGATCACCGACAGCTGCTTCTTGCTGACCTCGTAGTTCACGAAGGGATAGTCCGCCGGCAGCGCCTCGTTGAACAGGGTGCGGCCGAGCGTGGTGGTCAGCCGCAGCGGCTGGCCGGGCAGCCAGTTCTCGGGCGGGATGTACCCGGTCGGCGGCGCGACATCGCGCAGCCGGATCTGGATCTCCGCCTGCAGGTCCAGCTCGTGCCGGTCGTAGGCCATCATGGCCTCCGACAGGCCACCGAACACCCGGCCCGTGCCGGGCACGTCGGGCGTCTGCCTGGTCAGGCTGTAGATCCCGATCACCATGTCCTGGGTCGGCATGGTGACGGGCTTGCCGTCGGCCGGCTTGAGGATGTTGTTGGTGGACAGCATCAGGATCCGGGCCTCGGCCTGCGCCTCCGCCGACAGCGGCACGTGCACGGCCATCTGGTCGCCGTCGAAGTCCGCGTTGAACGCGGTGCACACGAGCGGGTGAATCTGGATGGCCTTGCCCTCGACGAGCTGCGGCTCGAAGGCCTGGATGCCCAGCCGGTGCAGGGTCGGCGCACGGTTGAGCAGCACCGGGTGCTCGGTGATGACCTCTTCCAGGACATCCCAGACCACCGGCTTGGCCCGCTCCACCATCCGCTTGGCCGACTTGATGTTCTGCGCGTGGTTCAGGTCCACCAGGCGCTTCATCACGAACGGCTTGAACAGCTCGACCGCCATCTCCTTGGGCAGGCCGCACTGGTGCAGCTTGAGCTGCGGGCCGACGACGATGACCGAGCGGCCGGAGTAGTCGACGCGCTTGCCCAGCAGGTTCTGCCGGAACCGGCCCTGCTTGCCCTTGAGCATGTCCGACAGCGACTTGAGCGGCCGGTTGCCCGGCCCGGTGACCGGGCGGCCGCGGCGGCCGTTGTCGAACAGCGAGTCGACGGCCTCCTGCAGCATCCGCTTCTCGTTGTTGACGATGATCTCGGGCGCGCCGAGGTCGAGCAGCCGCTTGAGGCGGTTGTTCCGGTTGATGACCCTGCGGTACAGGTCGTTCAGGTCCGAGGTGGCGAACCGGCCACCGTCGAGCTGGACCATCGGCCGCAGGTCCGGCGGGATCACCGGAATGCAGTCCAGCACCATGCCCAGCGGGCTGTTGCTGGTGTTCAGGAACGCCGAGACGACCTTGAGCCGCTTGAGGGCACGCGCCTTGCGCTGCCCCTTGCCGGTCCGGATGATCTCCCGGAGGTTGGCCGCCTCGGACTCCAGGTCGAAGCTGCCGACCCGCTCCTGGATGGCCTGGGCGCCCATGCCGCCGCGGAAGTACCGGCCGAACCGGTCCCGCATCTCGCGGTAGAGCAGCTCGTCGCCCTCCAGGTCCTGGACCTTCAGGCTGCGGAACCGGCTCCAGACCTCCTCGATCCGGTCGATCTCGCGCTGGGCCCGGTCACGGATCTGCTTGCACTCGCGGTCGGAGCTCTCGCGGACCTTGCGACGGGCATCGCCCTTCGCGCCCGCGGCCTCCAGCTCGGCCAGGTCCTTCTCCAGCTTGGTCTGCCGCGCCTCGATGTCGGCATCGCGGCGCTGCTCCAGCTGGCTCTTCTCGACCGTGATCTTCGCCTCGAGCGAGGGCAGGTCACGGGCGCGGGCCTCCTCGTCCACGTACGTGATCATGTACGCGGCGAAGTAGATGACCTTCTCCAGGTCCTTCGGCGCCAGGTCGAGCAGGTAGCCGAGCCGGCTGGGCACGCCCTTGAAGTACCAGATGTGCGTGACCGGAGCGGCCAGCTCGATGTGACCCATCCGCTCGCGCCGGACCTTGGCCCTGGTGACCTCGACGCCGCAGCGCTCGCAGATGATGCCCTTGAAGCGGACCCGCTTGTACTTACCGCAGTAGCACTCCCAGTCCCGGGTCGGACCGAAGATCTTCTCGCAGAAGAGCCCGTCCTTCTCCGGCTTCAGGGTTCGGTAGTTGATGGTTTCCGGCTTCTTGACCTCGCCATGCGACCAGAGCCTGATGTCGTCGGCCGTGGCCAGGCCAATCCGCAGGTCGTCAAAGAAGTTGACGTCTAGCACGTTTTTTGTCCCCTGGGGTAGATCGGATCAGACCTCTTCAACGCTGCTCGGCTCGCGCCGGGACAGGTCAATGCCGAGTTCCTCCGCTGCACGGAAGACGTCCTCGTCGGTATCGCGCATCTCGATGGCCGCGCCGTCACTGGAGAGCACCTCCACGTTCAGGCAGAGCGACTGCATCTCCTTGATCAGCACCTTGAATGACTCCGGGATGCCGGGCTCGGGGATGTTCTCGCCCTTGACGATGGCCTCGTAGACCTTGACCCGGCCGAGGATGTCGTCGGACTTGATCGTGAGCAGTTCCTGCAGCGCGTAGGCCGCGCCGTAGGCTTCCAGTGCCCAGACCTCCATCTCGCCGAATCGCTGGCCGCCGAACTGCGCCTTACCACCGAGCGGCTGCTGGGTGATCATCGAGTACGGGCCGGTGGACCTGGCGTGGATCTTGTCGTCCACCAGGTGCAGCAGCTTGAGGATGTAGATGTAGCCGACCGAGATCGGGTCCTTGAACGGCTCGCCGGTCCGGCCGTCGAACAGCCTCGCCTTGCCGGTGGACCCCACCAGCTGCACGCCATCCCGGTTGGGCAGCGTGCTGCCGAGCAGGCCGGTGATCTCCTCCTCGCGAGCGCCGTCGAACACCGGCGTCGCCACCGGAGTCCCCTTGGGCGCGGCGTCGGCGCTGATGCCCCTGAGGCGCTTCTTCCAGTCCTCGTCCTCGCCATCCACCTGCCAGCCGGTAGCGGCGACCCAGCCCAGGTGCGTCTCCAGGACCTGGCCGACGTTCATCCGGCCCGGCACGCCGAGCGGGTTGAGCACGATGTCGACCGGGGTGCCGTCCTCGAGGAACGGCATGTCCTCCACCGGGTTGATCTTCGCGATGACGCCCTTGTTGCCGTGCCGTCCGGCGAGCTTGTCGCCGTCGGTGATCTTCCTCTTGGCGGCGACGTAGACCCGGACCAGCTCGTTCACGCCGGGCGGCAGCTCGTCGCCGTCCTCCCTGGTGAACACGCGGACGCCGATCACCTTGCCGGACTCGCCGTGCGGCACCTTCAGCGAGGTGTCGCGCACCTCGCGCGCCTTCTCGCCGAAGATCGCGCGCAGCAGCCGCTCCTCCGGGGTCAGCTCGGTCTCGCCCTTGGGCGTGACCTTGCCGACCAGGATGTCACCGGTGACCACCTCGGCGCCGATGCGGATAATGCCGCGGTCGTCGAGGTCAGCGAGGACCTCATCGGAGACATTCGGGATGTCCCGGGTGATCTCCTCGGGGCCCAGCTTGGTGTCCCGCGCGTCGACCTCGTGCTCCTCGATGTGAATCGAGGAGAGCACGTCGTCCTGCACAAGCCGCTGGGACAGGATGATCGCGTCCTCGTAGTTGTGGCCCTCCCACGGCATGAAGGCGACCAGCAGGTTGCGGCCGAGCGCCATCTCGCCGTTGTCGGTGCACGGGCCGTCCGCGATGACCTGGCCGACCTCGACCCGCTGGCCCTCGGTGGCCACCGGCTTCTGGTTGAAGCAGGTGCCCTGGTTGGACCGGCGGAACTTGGCCACCAGGTAGTCGGTCCGGGTGGCGTCGTCGTTGGCCACGGTGATGTAGTCGGCGCTGACCTGCTCCACCACGCCGGCCTTCTCGGCCACGATCACGTCGCCGGCGTCGACCGCGGCGCGGTACTCCATGCCGGTGCCGACCAGCGGCGCCTCGCTGCGCAGCAGCGGGACGGACTGGCGCTGCATGTTCGAGCCCATCAGCGCGCGGTTGGCGTCGTCATGCTCCAGGAACGGGATCATCGCGGTGGCCACGGAGACCATCTGCCGCGGTGACACGTCCATGTAGTCGACCTCGTCCGGGCGGATGTAGTCGATCTCGCCGCCCTTCCGGCGCACCAGGACGCGGTTCTCGGCGAACGTGTCGTCGTCCTTGAGCGGCGCGTTGGCCTGGGCCACGACGTGCCGGTCTTCCTCGTCCGCGGTCAGGTAGTCGATCTGGTCGGTGACCTTGCCGTTCTTCACCTTGCGGTACGGCGTCTCGACGAAGCCGAAGGCATTCACCCGGCCGTAGGACGACAGCGAGCCGATCAGGCCGATGTTCGGGCCTTCTGGCGTCTCGATCGGGCACATCCGGCCGTAGTGGCTCGGGTGCACGTCCCGGACCTCCATGCCGGCCCGCTCGCGCGACAGGCCACCCGGGCCCAGCGCCGACAGGCGGCGCTTGTGGGTGAGGCCGGCCAGCGGGTTGGTCTGGTCCATGAACTGGGACAGCTGGCTGGTGCCGAAGAACTCCTTGATCGACGCCACGACCGGCCGGATGTTGATCAGGGTCTGCGGCGTGATCGCCTCGACGTCCTGAGTGGTCATCCGCTCCCGGACCACGCGCTCCATCCGGGCCAGGCCCAGCCGGACCTGGTTCTGGATGAGCTCGCCGACCGTCCGCAGGCGGCGGTTGCCGAAGTGGTCGATGTCATCGGTCTCGACCGGGATGACGGCGTCGCCGGACTTCATCTCGTCCTCGCCGGTGTGCAGCCGGACCAGATACTCGATGGTCGCGACGATGTCCTCTTCGGTCAGCGTGCCCTGCGTGATCGGCTGGGCCAGGCCCAGCTTCTTGTTGACCTTGTAGCGGCCGACCTTAGCCAGGTCGTAGCGCTTGGGGTTGAAGTACAGGTTCTCCAGCAGAGCCTGCGCGGACTCCCTGGTCGGCGGCTCACCCGGCCGCAGCTTGCGGTAGATGTCCAGCAGGGCGTCGTCCTGGCCGGTGGTGTGGTCCTTCTCCAGGGTGGCGCGCATCGACTCGAAGCCGCCGAACCGCTCGAGGATCTTCGCCTCGTCCCAGCCCAGCGCCTTGAGCAGGACGGTAACGCTCTGCTTGCGCTTGCGGTCGATGCGGACCCCGACGCTGTCGCGCTTGTCGATCTCGAACTCGAGCCAGGCGCCGCGCGACGGGATGACCTTGCAGCTGAAGATGTCCTTGTCCGAGGTCTTGTCGACCTGCCGGTCGAAGTACACCCCGGGCGAGCGGACAAGCTGGGAGACGACGACACGCTCGGTGCCGTTGATGATGAACGTGCCCTTGGGGGACATCAGCGGGAAGTCGCCCATGAACACGGTCTGGCTCTTGATCTCGCCCGTGCTGTTGTTGATGAACTCCGCGGTCACGAACATCGGAGCGGAGAAGGTCATGTCCTTCTCCTTGCACTCCTCGGAGGAGTACTTGGGAGGCTCGAACCGGTGGTCCCGGAACGAGAGTGACATGGTCCCGGTGAAGTCCTCGATCGGGCTGATCTCCTCGAAGATCTCCTCGAGGCCCGACTGCTCAGGGACGTCCTTGTGGCCGTGTGCCTTCGCGTCCTCGATCCGCGAGCGCCAGCGCTCGTTTCCGAGCAGCCAGTCAAAGGAGTCTGTCTGGAGAGCGAGGAGCCCTGGAACCTCCAGTGGTTCCTTGATGCGGGCGAAGGAGACACGAGGTGGACCTGGAACTTTAGCTGAGGCGCTGCGCGAGGCTGCCAACAGGGGTCCTTCCGAGCTTGAAGCCGACTGACTGCGCGCACGCGTGACGCCCTGCGGCTATGGCCGCAGTGGGGGTCTTTAGATCGCCGAGGACGAGAGAGTGCAGCGCAAATTGGTAGTGTAGTCCAAGGACACACCACTGGTCAACTGTACGCCACTGTTATCTTCACGATTGCTAGGCAGCATCGCTCCTGCGCGGCGAAACGTCAAGCCCAGGACGCCTGGTGTCGCAACCTGATCGCATGTGACGAGAATCACAGTCAGACCAGTGTTTATTGTATCCCGTCGGAGGGGGATAACAAGGAGTTCCCGCGTTCTGTTCCCGAGGCGGTAGCGGCGCCCCGGAACGCGGCGGGCGGCGGGTCGGCATCAGGGCGGCGCGACCAGCCCTGCGAGGGCCTCTGACCAGCAACGCGACGGTGCCTGACGAGGACCGCGAGAGGCTCTTACTGGCAACGCGAGGTTGCCTGACCGGCATCGAACCTGGCCCGGGCACGATTCTGCCCGCCACGGCCGGGCCGTGGCGGGCAGTACCGCGCAATACCAGCTATGCCGGTGACTACTTGACCGTGACGGTGGCCCCGGCGGCCTCGAGGGCAGCCTTGGCCTTCTCCGCGGTCTCCTTGTTGGCGCGCTCCAGGACGGGCTTGGGCGCGCCGTCCACCAGGTCCTTCGCCTCCTTGAGCCCCAGGCTCGTCAGAGTCCGGACCTCCTTGATGACCTGGATCTTCTTGTCTCCGGCGGCCTCGAGGATGACGTCGAACTCGTCCTTCTCCTCGACTTCCTCAGCGCCGGCGCCGCCGCCCGCGGGAGCCGCGGCCGCGGCCGCGACCGGGGCTGCCGCCTTGACGTCGAAGGTCTCCTCGAACTGCTTCACGAACTCAGAGAGCTCGATCAGCGTCATCTCCTTGAACGCGTCCAGCAGGTCGTCCGTGCTCATCTTCGCCATGGTGGTGCTTCCTCCGTGTTTCCTAATTCCGATCCTCGGGCCGCCCCGCCCGGCCGTATCGGCCGGCCAGCGGGCGCTTCCGGGTCCTACGTCTGCTCTAGGTGCGCCTGCCCGACGTCATGAACGTGCATCTGCTGCGGATACAGCGTCAGCAACCGCACGCCCATGATGGCCGGGATCCCTCAGGAGCTGCCGTCTGCTTCCGAGCTGGCCTCGGGGGTCGCTGCGTCCGGGGTCGCTGCTTCCGGGGTCGCTGCTTCCGGGGTCGCTGCCTCGGTGGCTGCTTCCGTTGCCTCGGTGGCCGCCGCGTCCGTTGCCTCGGTGGCTGACGTCTCGGGGGCCTCGGTGGCTGAGGCCTCGGGGGCCTCTGCCGCACGCTTGGCCTCCAGGGCAGCCGCCAGCCGCGCCATCTGCTGGGGCAGCGCCGCGAACGTCGCCGCGGCTCCGGCCATCGACGCCTTCATCGCGCCGGCCAGCTTGGCCAGCAGCACCTCGCGGGACTCCAGATCGGCCAGCTGGACGATCTCCGCCGGGCTGAGCGCCTTGCCGTCGAGCACGCCGCCCTTGATCACCAGCAGCGGGTTCGTCCGGGAGAAGTCGCGCAGGCCCTTGGCCGCCTCGACCACGTCACCCGACACGAACGCGATCGCCGAGGGACCAGTCAGCAGCTCGGTGAGCTCCGCCGACACGCCGGCCTCGCTGGCGGCGATCTTGGTGAGCGTGTTCTTGACCACCGAGAACGTGGCGTTGTCCCCGAGTGACTGACGGAGCTCCTTGAGCTGAGCCACCGTCAGGCCGCGGTACTCGGTGAGCACCGCGCCCGAAGAAGTCTGGAACGCTTGCGTCAGCTCAGCGACTGCGGCGACCTTTTCCGCCCTCGCCATGGGCCTCCCTTCGTTCCGGGCCCCGCGCGAGCGGGCCGTCCCGGATATAACCGGCGCCGGTGAAGGGCAGCTCACATGCAAAACGTCCCGGTGCAGGCGCACGGGACGTCGATCGGCGCGGGCAGTTTCCTGCCGGGTCGCGATCTAGCTCGGTCACCTGCGTGGGCCGCCCGCACTACGGGCCTTCAGTCGCCGCGCTCGGTGCGCGGCGACAGCCGACGGTCTCTGGCAACCCCTGATCGTACGCGCCGGCGGCCTGCTTAGCGAACTCGTTGCGGAGTCCGCTCGGCGAGCAGCCGACGGCGCGTGCGCGTCATCTGGTACTGCGGATGGGGTGCGGGCGCTGCGGCTAGCTCGCCGCGGCGTCTTCCAGCTCGGCGGTCAGCCCGCGGGTGATCGCCGGGTCCACCTGGATGCCGGGGCCCATCGTGGTGGTCATGGTGATCTTCCGCAGGTAGCGGCCCTTGGCGGCGGCCGGCTTGAGCCTGATCACCTCATCCAGGGCGGCGGCGTAGTTCTCGACCAGGTCGCGGTCGGCGAATGACGCCTTGCCGATGATGAAATGCAGGTTCCCGTGCCGGTCGACGCGGAACTCGATCTTGCCGCCCTTGATCTCGGTCACGGCCCGGGCCACGTCAACGGTGACGGTGCCGGTCTTGGGGTTGGGCATCAGGCCGCGCGGGCCCAGCACCCGGCCCAGCCGCCCGACCTTTCCCATCATGTCCGGCGTGGCCACGACGGCGTCGAAGTCGAGGAAGCCGCCCTGAATCCGCTCGATGAGATCGTCGGTCCCGACGTAGTCGGCGCCGGCGGCCTTGGCCTGCTCGGCCCGCTCGCCGGCCGCGAAGACCAGGACGCGGGCCGTCTTGCCGGTCCCGTGCGGCAGGTTGACCGTGCCGCGGACCATCTGGTCGGCCTTGCGCGGGTCCACGCCCAGCCGGAGCGCCACCTCAACGGTGGGGTCGAACTTGGTGGTGGAAGTCTTCCGGGTCAGCTCGACCGCCTCGACCGGCGTATACAGCCGGTCCTCCGCGATGAGCTCCTCGGCCTTCCGGTATGCCTTGCTGCGCTTCATGCGTGCTCTCCTTAGTGCGTGGAGGACGTGGTCATCGGGCCAGCGCGTGGCCCTGCCACTGGGCCGCGCCGATCGGCGGCGCGGCGTTCCTGGGTGCAACAATCAGCCCCGGACGGTAATGCCCATCGAGCGTGCCGTGCCAGCGATGATCTTCTCAGCGGCCTCGATGCTGGTGGCGTTCAGGTCCGGCATCTTGACCTGCGCGATTTCCCGGACCTGGGCCTGGGTCATCGAGCCGACCTTGGTGCGGTGCGGCTCGCCGCTGCCCTTCTGCACGCCGGCGGCCTTCTTGATCAGCTCTGGGGCAGGCGGGGTCTTGGTGATGAACGTGAACGACCGGTCCTCGTAGATCGTGATCTCGACCGGGATCACGCTGCCGCGCTGGGTGTCGGTGGCGGCGTTGTACTGCTTGACGAAATCCATGATGTTGACGCCGTGCGGGCCCAGCGCCGTGCCGACGGGCGGAGCCGGCGTGGCCGCGCCCGCGTTGAGCTGCACCTTGACGACTGCAGCGACCTTCTTCTTCCTCGGAGCCATCGAACCTGGTCCTCACTTACCTGTCTGGTTATGCCGAGCTGTGGTTATGCCGCCGGGCGCGGATGCCCCGCGTCAGATCTTGCTGACCTGATCGAACGAGAGCTCCACAGGAGTCTCCCGGCCGAAGATCGAGACCAGCACCTTGAGCTTCTGAGTGTCGGGATTGATCTCGTTCACCGTGGCCGGCAGCGTGGCGAACGGGCCGTCCATAACGGTAACGGACTGGCCGATCTCGAAGTCCACCGCCGCGGCCCGCATCGTCTCGGCCTTCTTGGCCGCCTTCTCCTCGGGCACCGGCGCGAGAAGGTTGGCCACCTCCTCCAGGCTGAGCGGGGACGGCTTGCTGGACAGTCCGACAAAGCCGGTCACTCCGGGCGTGTTGCGCACGGCCGCCCAGGACTCGTCGGTCAGGTCCATCCGGACGAGGATGTAGCCCGGCAGCACCTTCTCCTGGACCTGCTGGCGCTTGCCGCCCTTGATCTCGATCACCTCGTGCGTGGGGACCTCGATCTGGAAGATGTAGTCCTCCATGTTGAGGGACTGAGTGCGGCTCTCGAGGTTGGTCCGGACGCGGTTCTCGTAGCCGGCGTAGGAGTGCACGACGTACCAGTCGCCGGGCAGCATCCGCAGCTCGGCCTTGAACTCGGCGACCGGGTCGGCCTCCTCGGCCTCCTCGTCCTCAGCCTCGGCCGCATCGTCTGAGTCGGCACTGGCCTCCCCAGCACTGGCCTCGTCGGCCCTGGCTTCCTCGGCACTGGCTTCCTCGGCACTGGCCTCGTCAGCACTGGCCTCGTCGGCACTGGCCTCGTCGGCACTGGGCTGGTCAGTAACGTCGGCAGCGAAGCCGTTCGCCGCAGCATTGTCCGCGGCGGCACCGCTGTCGTCGGTGGATGGCTCGGCCGACAGTTCACCGACCTGCAGTTCGGACTCGGACACGGTTACTCTTCTCTCCAGCTCTTCTTGCTCAATCGTCCCGGGCGCCAGCGGACGCGAACGCGCCCCATAGCGGCAGGCTCCCCCGTCCCGGGCTTCGCGGTGCGCGTGCCCGTGGCCCAGGGCCCGTGGGCACGACACACCGCGATCATGGTGCCACGCGCAGCGCGCAGCACGCGAGTCCGCCAGCCGCGACCTCAGCCGAAAACGGCCAGCACCAGCTTCGTGAACCCGTAATCCAGGCCCGTGACGATCGCCACCATGATGAGGATGAAGACCAGCGAAACCGTGGTGTACGTCACCAGTTCCTTGCGAGTCGGCCAGACGACCTTCCGCAGTTCCTGGATTACCTCCCGCACGAACCGGGCCGGGGTAACCCGGTCCTGCTTCGCCGGACGGCCGGGCTTGGCCGACTTCTCGGCGGCCGAGCCACGTGTCTGAGTCGCCATGTCCTCACCTGAGCAACGATAAAAATTGTCGGCTGGCGCCGCCATCTCCCGTGAGGTTCACGGGCCGCACTCGCAGGGCAGGAGGGACTCGAACCCCCAACCGCCGGTTTTGGAGACCGGGACTCTAGCCAATTGAGCTACTGCCCTGTGTCGGCCTGTGCCAGGCGCGCACGGGCCACCTGGTGGGTTAGCACCAGGAGCAGAAGTCTACGTTGCCAGGCGTCTGCCGTCGAACCAATCGGCAGACGGGCCGACGGCGAGCGCGGATGGCGAGGTCTCGCGGCGGCGGCCGGCCCGCAGGTGCAACGATGGTGCCATGGCTTCAGCTCGCAGCAGGATATCGGCCAGGATATCGGCGATCACCGAATCGGCCACGCTGGCGGTCGACACCAAGGCCAAGGCGCTCAAGGCCGCCGGGCGGCCGGTCATTGGCTTCGGCGCCGGTGAGCCGGACTTCCCCACGCCCGATTACATCGTCGAGGCGGCGGCCCGAGCCTGCGCCGTGCCCAGGTTCCACAAGTACACGCCCGCCGCCGGCCTGCCCGAGCTGCGCGACGCGGTAGCGGCCAAGACCGTCCGTGATGGCGGCCTCGAGGTTCCGGCCAGCCAGGTGCTCATCACCAACGGCGGCAAGCAGGCCGTCTACCAGACCTTCGCCACACTGCTGGATCCCGGCGACGAGGTGCTGATGCCGACGCCCTACTGGACCACCTACCCGGAATCCATCGCGCTGGCGGGCGGCGTCCCGGTCCCGGTACTGACCGATGAGAGCACCGGTTACCTGGTCTCGGTCGAGCAACTCGAGGCCCACCGCACCGAGCGGACCAAGATCCTGCTGTTCGTCTCGCCCTCCAACCCCACCGGAGCCGTGTACCCGCCTGAGCTGGTGGCCGAGATCGGCCGCTGGGCCGCTGACAGCGGGATCTGGGTCGTCACGGACGAGATCTACCAGCACCTCGTCTACGGTGATGCCCAGTTCGTCTCCATGCCCGCGGTGGTTCCGGAGCTCGCCGATCGCTGCGTCGTGCTCAACGGCGTCGCGAAGACCTACGCGATGACCGGCTGGCGGGTCGGCTGGATGCTGGGCCCGGCCGACGTGATCAGGGCGGCGACCAACCTGCAGTCCCACGCCACGTCCAACGTCTGCAACGTCGCCCAGGCCGCGGCCCTGGCCGCCGTCTCGGGCGACCTGTCCGCCGTGGCTCGGATGCGGGCCGCGTTCGACCGTCGCCGGCAGCTCATGACCGCGCTGCTCAACGACATCCCCGGCGTGGTCTGCCCGCTGCCGGAGGGGGCGTTCTACTGCTACCCGTCGGTGAAGGGCGTCCTGGGCAAGGAAATCGGTGGCCGGCGCCCCGGCACCAGCGCCGAGCTGGCCGAGGTGCTGCTGGAGGAGGCCGACGTGGCGGTGGTGCCGGGCGAGGCGTTCGGGACCGACGGCTACTTCCGGCTGTCCTGCGCGCTGGGCGACGCCGACCTCGAGGAAGGCATCGGCCGGCTGGCCAAGCTGTTCGGCGCGGCGCGGTAGGTCATGCTGACCTGGCTGACGGCTCTGCCAGACTGAGCTGATGGCCAGATCGCTCGCCACGCTGCCCAAGGCGCACCTGCACCTGCACTTCACCGGCTCGATGCGGCACACCACGCTGGCTGACCTGGCCCAGCTGCACGGGATCCACCTGCCGGAGGCCCTGGTCGCCGACTGGCCGCCCCGGCTCAGCGCGGCCGACGAGCGCGGCTGGTTCCGTTTCCAGCGGCTCTACGACATCGCGCGGTCGGTGGTCCGGACCGAGGCGGACGTCCGCCGCCTGCTGGTGGAGGCCGCCCAGGATGAGCGCGCGGAGGGCTCGCAGTGGCTGGAGATCCAGGTGGATCCGTCCGGTTACGCGAGCCGGTTCGGCGGCCTGATCCCGGTGCTGGAGCTGGTGCTCGCCACCGCGGCGGAGGCCGCGGCCCTGACCGGCGTCGGCATCGGCATCATCGTGGCGGCCAATCGCACCAAGCACCCGCTGGAGGCCCGCACCCTGGCCCGGCTCGCGGCTGCCTATGCCGTCCGGGGAGGCGCGGCAGGCGGCGGGGTGACCGGCTTCGGGCTCAGCAACGACGAGCGCCGTGGCGCGACCGCCGACTTCGTGCCCGCCTTCCGGATCGCGCGCCGCGCTGGGCTGCTCTCGGTCCCGCACGGCGGCGAGCTCTGCGGCCCGGCGAGCGTCCGGGCCTGCCTGGAGGAACTGCACGCCGACCGGATCGGGCACGGGGTGGCCGCGGCGCAGGACACCGCCCTCATGGCGCAGCTGGCCGCGCGCGGGACGACCCTGGAGATCTGCCCGTCCTCGAACGTGGCGCTGGGCGTGGCCGCCGCTGCGGCCGACGTGCCGCTCCTACGGCTTTATAACGCCGGCCTCCCGATAGCGCTCGGCGCCGACGATCCGCTGCTTTTCGGTCCTCGCCTGACGGCCCAGTACGAGATCGCGCGCCAGGTGCACGGGATGAGTGATCCGCAGCTAGCCGAGCTGGCGCGGATGTCGGTCCGGGCGTCCGCGGCGCCCGAGGGGCTCCGCTCCCACATGCTGGCCGGGATCGACGCCTGGCTGGCCTCCGATGAGCAGGACGCGGCCACCCAGCCCACCGCCGTCAGGGCCTGAGGCCAGGCGGCACCGTCACAGCGTGACGCCGACCAGCACTGGCTCATTGGCCAGTTCCACGCCGAACGTGGTGCGCACACTCTCCGTTATTTCCCTGGCCAGAGCGACCAGGTCGGCGGTGCTGCCACCACCAGGGCTGGTCAGCGCCAGCGTGTGCTTGGACGAGATGCGGGCGGCCCCGCCGGCCGGGTAGCCCTTGCCGAAGCCCGCCCGGTCGATCAGCCACGCCGCCGGAACCTTCACCGTCCCGCCGCCGCCGTCGAAGTGCGGGACCGCGGTGCCGGGGCCGCACCGGGCCGCGGCCCGCCGCTGCAGCTCGTCGAACTGCGCGGCGGTCAGGACCGGGTTGGTGAAGAACGAGCCCGCGCTGCGGGTATCCGGGTCGGCCGGGTCGAGCACCATCCCCTTGCCGCGGCGCAGCGCCAGCACCGCGGCCCGGGCCTGCGCCAGCGGTACCCGCTCCCCCAGTGCCACCCCCAGGCGGGCAGCCAGCTCCGGATACTGAATCGGCGCGGACAGCGCGGGCTGAGCCGCCGACTCTGGCCCCGACTCTGCTGACCCCAGCCCTGCTGACCCCAGCCGTGCGGACCCCGGCTGACGGTGCAGCCGGAAGCTGACCCGGAGGACGACGAACCGCCCGGTGGCCAGGCCCGCCGCCGCGCGCTTCAGCATGCTGGTCCGGTAACCGAACTCGCACTCGGCGCCGGTCAGCACCCTGACCTGGCCGCGCTGCCGGTCATAGACGTGGACCGCGTCGATCGCCTGCGACACATCCTGCCCGTAGGCACCGACATTCTGGATCGGCGTGGCACCGGCCAGCCCGGGGATCCCGGACAGGCACTCCAGCCCGGCCAGCCGCTCGTGCACGCTCCACTCGACCAGACGGTCCCACGGCTCGCCGGCTGCCGCGGTGACCGTGACCGCCGAGCCGTCGCCGGGCACGGCCGTCGTGACGACGCCCTGGCTGACGATCCGGACCACAGTGCCGGGAAAGCCCTCATCGGCGACCACCAGGTTGCTGCCGCCGCCCAGGACCAGGACGGGCTCCCCGGCCTGGTCGGCCTCGCGGACCACCGAGACGATCTGCTCGTCAGAGCCGGCCTCGATCAGCTGGCCGGCCGGCCCGCCGAGACCCAGGGTGGTGTACGCGCTGAGCGCGGCCTGCGCACGGACTATGGACAACGCTGCTCCGCTTTCCTGAGTGGCCTGCGTTCCCGGCGGCCCGTACCTTCCGGTGGGACCCGTGCTGCTCGCGGGGCTCCTGCTCCCGTGCCACTCCTGCTCCCGTGCCGCCGGTGCTGGCCCGACGATAGCTGACCGGCGGGCGGCCAGGCCGCCTACCAGCCCGGGAACCGCCTGCGGGGTCGTCGCTCCATTTCCCGCGCAGGCCCGCATACTGGACACTCATGGACACGCTGGCCTGGGCAACGACTGCCATCGCGGCGGTGGCCGGGCTATTAATCGGCGGCTACGTCAGCGTGCTGATCACCTGGCTGCCGGGTGGTGCTCCCGGCCTGCGGCGGCCGGCGGCGCGCTGCCCGCACGCCGCGGCGCCGCTGGGCCGCTCCGACCTGGTCCCCCCGGCCGGCTGGCTCCGCCTGCGGCGGCGGTGCCCGGAATGCGCCAGTTCGCTGCGCGGCAGCTGGCTGGCAGCCGAGCTGCTCACGGCAGCGGTGTTCGCGGGCCTGGCGGTTCGCTTCGGGCCGAGCCCGGTGCTGCCCGCGTTCTGCTACCTGGGCGCCGTCGGGGTCGCGCTGGCCTTCATCGACGCGCGGTACCAGCGGCTGCCCGATGCCGCGACCCTGCCGTCCTATCCGGTGGCCCTGCTCTTGCTGGGGGTGGCCGCGCTGACCACCGCCGGGGGCGCCCGGCACTTCATCGTCGCGGTGATCGGCCTGGCCGGGACCTGGCTGCTGTTCGTGCTCCAGGCGCTGATCTATCCGGCAGGCATCGGCTGGGGAGACGTGAAGCTGTCCGGGATCGTGGGCCTGTACCTGGGCTGGCTGGGCATCGGCGCCCTGGTCGCCGGCCTGTTCCTGAGCTATCTGCTGGCCGCTATCGCCGGACTGGCGCTGCTGGTCACGCGGCGCGCGTCCCGGAAGTCACAGCTCGCGTTCGGGCCGTTCCTGCTGGCGGGGACGCTGATCGTCGTCCTGGTCAGCGGGCTCGTCGTCCATAACTAGACGTCAGGGCAGCCTGACCACGGCGCGAGCCCGGGCCAGTACCTTGGTGCCGGCCGACCGGGCCGTCAGGGCCAGCGCGACGCGGTTATCGCCGAGTTTCTCCTCGACCTTGCCGGTGACCTCGATCGCCGCGCCCTCATCGTCGTCGGGCACCATGACCGGGGCGGAGAAGCGCACGCCGAACTCCGTCACGGTCGCGCCGGGACCGGCCCAGTCGGTGACGAAGCGGCCCGCCTCGGCCATGGTGAACATGCCGTGGGCGATGACATTGGGCAGGCCCACGGAGCGGGCGATCCGCTCGTTCCAGTGGATGACGTTGAAGTCGCCAGAGGCGCCGCAGTACTTGACCAGGCTGAGCCGGGTGACCGGGTAGCTGACGGCCGGTATCTCGGCGCCGGCCTCGACGTCCTCGTAACTGAGCTGATCGCTCACCGCGGCATCCTCTCTAGGCCCAGTTCTGTGACCAGCCGGCCGGTCGATGACCCGGCCGCTAGGCCGCGTCGCCGCGCTCCACCAGGGTGGACAGGGCCGTGCACACGTGCTCGCCGCCGACCGTCTTGATCTCGGTCCGCGTGGTCAGCATAGACAAGCTGCCGACGGCCCGGATGTCGCTGATCGTCACCTGCGCGGTGACCACGTCCCCGGCCCTCAGCGGCCGCGCGTACTCGAACCGCTGCTCGCCGTGCACCACCATGGCGTAGTTGAGGCCCAGGCCCGGATCGGCGATGGCCCCGCCACTGCTGGCCATGCTGATCACGATGGCGAACGTCGGCGGCGCAATAACGTCGGCATGCCCGGCCGCCCGCGCCGCCTCAGCATCCCGGTACACCGGACTCGGATCCCCGATCGCATCGGCAAACTCAGCGATCTTGACCCGGCTGACCTCATAAGGCGCAGTAGCCGGGTAGACCCGTCCCACATACTCACGGTTGATAGCCACGCAATCCCTGCCCAAGGATTATAAGCAACATTTCGGATAGATCAGCCGACAGGCGGGGGTACCCGACAATCCAGGCTCGCCCTAGCCCGGCCGACGCTGGGACACCTAGTGCCGCGCCCACGCCAACCCCAGCCCACCCCGGATGCGATGCCTGCAAGGCGAGCCTTCAGGTCGATGCCTGCAAGGCGAGCCACCCGGTCGATGCCTGCAAGGCGAGCCATCAGATATGTCGTCCGCGACGGCCGGCAACGCCGGTCCGAGCGGACGACAAGGGGGCTCCGGGGGGCAAAGCCCCCCGGTCTGGGGGTCCGGGGGTTACCCCCCGGGCTAGCTCAGCGCGTCTCGCGGTGCGGCTGGTGCTTGCGGCAGTTGGGGCAGTACTTGCTCAGGTCAAGCCGATCCGGGTCGTTACGCCGGTTCTTCCGCGTGATGTAGTTGCGGTGCTTGCACTCCTGGCAGGCCAGCGTGATCTTCGGTCTGACGTCTGTGGCAGCCACGAGGGAGTGCCTTTCTTTCGAGGGACAGGTCTGTCGCAGGGACAGGTTTCGGCCAGTGGAGCGCGCCGACGGGCCGAGCTTATTCCCCGGAGTGAACCGGCGAGCCGGCTCAGCGATCTGCGGGCCCTGCCGCCGCCCGAGGACTCCCGGTTAGCGACAGGTTCGTAGCGGAGGCCGGACTTGAACCGGCGACACAGCGATTATGAGCCGCTTGCTCTGCCTGACTGAGCTACTCCGCCACGCTGACCCGCCACTGGTAACCGGGTTCTGGCGCAGGCGGGTGGCCAGAACCCCTGTCCCAGCGCCGGGGGCTGACTCAGCTTACCGGGATTTCGGCGCGCCCGCGCGACGGGGTCCGTCCCCCGATCTCGGGCGGCGGCCGCGCCGCAGACTGGGCGGCCCCGGACCGGCGCGTCCCGGCCCGGAAGCTGGCTCCTGCAAGTCGAGCTACTGCCAGCCGAGCTACTGCCAGTCGAACCGGGAGACCTTGCCGCCGGGGATCATGACCGTGCCCGCCGCGGTAGCCCGGTCACGCCAGATGGTGTAGCGGCCGGCGGGCAGGCTGGCGTAGATCGCGGCGTACCCGGTGCCGCTGTCCACCGGCCGCTCGCGGACCTGGGCGTGGGTGCGCCGGGCGCCCTGGGCACCGGCCGGGCTGATCTCGATCTCGTGCCCGGCTAGTTCCCGCGGGGTGTGCAGGATCAGCGCCCCGACGCCAGGCCCGATGTCGAGTACCACGGTGCCGGGCCCGGTCGGTCCGTGCAGCACTTCGGTCATGGGTCACTATCTCCCGTCTGGTGCCGCGACCACGCCGGGGCCGGGCATGACTCGATGCGGTGGGTTATCAGACAACAAGGCGAAAACCCCAGTCGCCAGGCTCAAGCGATTGGCGCGAGCACGTTGTGACGACGTCCCGATGGTAACGACCTTGTCGCCCGCCCGTGGACCATTTGCAAAGGCGGCCGGAAATCCCGTTTTCGACATCGTCGGCCGAGCCCGGCTAGCTAGGATTGTTCCCCCGATCAGGGCGGCGGATGCCGACGGCCACGGCGACAGCGAACTCATGACCAATTCTTGGCCGCCGCTATGCCGCGCGGCCGGCGGGCCCCGCGCGGCCAGCGGCCTACCCGATCTCGCGATCCGCCGCCCCGCCGCCCACGCCCTCCGCCCCCGGCACGCCGGCGGCGCTGCCCGCCACTCCCTCCCCCACGCCGCCGGCGCTGCCCGCTGCTCCCTCCCCCGCGCCATCCGGCACGACGTGATCCGCGACGGCCACCGCCACCACGACCACCGCCGCGCAGCCGGCCAGGACCAGCACCGACACGTGCGGCGCGACCAGACCGAGCAGCGCCAGCAGCACCACCGCCGCGATCCTGGGCCAGGAGATCCGCCGCCACACCACGGCCTTGAAGGCGGCGTGGCCCGCGATATACAGGGCCGTGCCGCCCAGGATCAGCCAGGAGGTCGCCGCCCTCGCCGCCGCCGCCGGGCGCGACACCACGATCTCGTCGGCCGCGGCCACGGCGATGATCCCGGCCACCATGACGGGATGGATCAGGTGATATGCGGACCGGCCGAGGCGGCCGGGATCGGCGGACTGGGCAATGGCCTGCGCCCCCGCCTCAGCGCTGCGGTCGAAGTACAGCCACCACAGCCCGACGCTGCCGATAAACGCGATCAGGAAAGCGACAACGGTCGGCGCCACGCTAGCGTGCGGGCCGGCCAGCGGGCCGCGCAAGAGCCCCGCCAGGGTGGCGCCGATGACCACGATCGACTCGCCCAGGGCGATCAGGATGAACGCCTGGCATCGCTCGGCGAAATGGCCGCCCTCGATATCCCATTCCTGCGTGCTGGACCGGCCCAGGCCGGGAACGCCGAAGCCGAGCGAGCCACCCAGCAGGTCGGTGCCCACGGCCGCGAGCCAGAGCGCCTCGCGGGCCGCCCCGCTGGCCAGGCCGCCGGCCACCGCCAGCGCTCCGCTGACGCAGCACCAGCACAGGATGCGCTGGAAGTTGCGGCGCTGCGGGGCACCCTGCAGCGCCCAGACCGCGAACAGGCTGCGGCCGACCTACATGATGGCATAGGCGCTGCCGATCAGCAGGCCGCCGTCGCCGAAGGCCTGCGGCAGCCCGGCCGACATGATCAGGCTGATCAGCATGAGGCCCAGCAGGAGCAGCCGGACCGGGATCCGCTCGGGATCCAGCCAGTTCGTCACCCAGGTGGTGTAGACCCACAGCAGCCACACCATCGCCAGCAGCAGCCCAGCCCGCAGGGCGCCCCCGACGGTCAGGTTGCTCAGCAGGTAGTGCGAGAGCTGGGTGACGGCGAAGACGTAGACGAGGTCGAAGAACAGCTCCACGTTGGAGACCCGCTCGTGCCCGCCGGCCCGCTGCCGCACCAGCCCGCGCCCGGTCCCCGTCCCGCCCGCGCCTTCGCCCTCGACCACTCGCCCCCTCTCAGCCCCTCCTGCATGATCACCACCGTTTTTGAACATATAGCGCCGCAAAACGGTGATGATCATGAGGCCCTGGCGGCGCCCGGCGGCGCCAGGTCCTGGCGGCGCCACGCCGACGCCGCGCCGGCCCCGGCAACACCGGGTGCCGGCGCCCGGCGGGGGCTCAGCACTCGACGACGTTGAGGGCCAGACCGCCGCGAGCCGTCTCCTTGTACTTATCCTTCATGTCGGCACCGGTCTCGCGCATGGTCTTGATCGCCTTGTCCAGCGACACCTTGTGCTCGCCGTCACCGCGCACGGCCATCCGCGCGGCGGTGATCGCCTTGACCGACGCGATGGCGTTGCGCTCGATGCACGGGATCTGCACCAGCCCGCCGACCGGATCACAGGTCAGGCCGAGATTGTGCTCGATGCCGATCTCCGCCGCGTTCTCCACCTGCTCGGGCGTCCCGCCGATGACCTCGGCCAGCGCGCCGGACGCCATCGAGCAGGCCGACCCGACCTCGCCCTGGCAGCCGACCTCGGCCCCGGAGATGGAGGCGTTCTCCTTGAACAGCACCCCGATGGCTCCCGCCGTCAGCAGGAAGCGGACCACGCCGTCGTCGTCGGCGCCGGGCACGAACCGGGTGTAGTAGTGCAGGACCGCCGGGATGATCCCCGCGGCGCCGTTGGTCGGCGCGGTGACCACCCGGCCGCCGGCCGCGTTCTCCTCGTTGACGGCCAGCGCGTAGACGGTGATCCACTCCATCGCGTGCAGCGGGTCGCCGGTGTTGCCGGCCCGCTCCAGGGTCTCGCGCAGATCGCGGGCCCGGCGCCGGACCTTCATGCCGCCCGGCAGCACACCCTCGGCCGCGCAGCCGCGCGCGACGCACTCCTGCATCACCGCCCAGATATGCAGCAGGCCCTCCCGCACCTGCGCCTTGTCCCGCCGGACCAGCTCGTTGGCCAGCATGATCTCGCTGACCGGCAGCCCGGTCGCCGTGGTGTGGGCCAGCAGCTGCGCCCCGGTGCTGAACGGGTACGGCACCGGCGTGGTATCGGGGACGATCTTCGGCTGGCCCGCCGCATCCTCGCCCAGCACGAACCCGCCGCCGACCGAGTAGTAGGTCCGGGCGCTCAGCTCCGCGCCCTCCCCGTCCAGCGCGGCGAAGCGCATCGCGTTGGAGTGGAACGGCAGCCGCTTGCGCCGGTGCAGGATCACGTCCTCGTCGATATCGAAGGCGATCCCGGCGCTCCCGGGCAGCGGCAGGACGCCGCTGGCGCGCACCGCGTCGACCAGCGGCTGGGCGGCGGCCGGATCGACCAGCTCGGGCTGCTCGCCGGACAAGCCGAGCACGACGGCCTTGACGCTGCCGTGGCCGTGCCCGGTCGCGCCGAGCGAGCCGAACAGCTGCACGCGCACCCGGGCCACGGACCCGAGCAGCCCGTCATCGGCCACGGACCGGGCGAACAGGGCAGCGGCCCGCATCGGGCCGACGGTGTGCGAGCTGGACGGCCCGATACCGATCTTGAACAGATCGAAGACGCTGATCGTCATTGATGCGCTCCTTCGGACATCCCCTGGCCTACCCGGTCCTGACCCGGGTACCGGCCGGGTCGTACGGCGGCCGCAGTCCGGCGGTGGCCGGCACGAGCTGACCGCCGACGTTGACCTCATAGGTCCCGGCGGCCAGGAAGGCGGCCGTGACCCGCTCGCCCGCCGGGTCGCGGATGTAGCCCAGCCCGACCGCCGCGCCGAGCGTCTCGCCCCACGCCGCCGAGGTCACCTGGCCGACGGGCATTCCGTCGCGCACGATCAGCTCACCGCCCCACATCATCACGTCGGGGTCGCGCAGGACCAGTGAGGCCAGCCGGCGGCGCGGCCCGGCCGCCCGCGCCTTCTCGACGGCCTCCCGGCCGAGGAAGCTGACGTCGCTGCCCAGCTTGCAGGCGAACTGCAGCCCCGCCTCCACCGGGTTGTAGTCCGGGGTGAGCTCGCGGCCGAACGCGCGGTAACCCTTCTCGAGCCGCAGCGACTCGATCGCGTAGTAGCCCGCGTTCACCACCCCGAGGTCGGCGCCGGCGGACATGAGGTCCTCATACACGCCCACAGCAAATTCGGTAGTAACGCACAGTTCCCAGCCCAGCTCGCCCACATAGGTAATCCTGGTCGCCCGGACGGTGGCGTAGCCCAGGTCGATCATCGCGCTGCTGCCGAAGCCGAACGCGGCGTCGCTCAGGTCGCGCCGGGTCAGCCGGGCCAGCAGGTCCCGCGACCGCGGCCCCATGACCCCGTAGACGGCATAGGCGGATGTCACGTCGACCAGCGTGGCCCGGCTGCCTGCGGGCATCCGGCGCCGGATGTGGTCGCCGTCCCGCTCGCTCGTGGCGGCGCTGGCGACCAGCAGGAATTCGTCGGCTGACAGCCGGGTGACGGTCAGGTCTGACTCGTAGGTCCCGCGGTCGTTCAGCATGCCCGTGTAGACGGTCCGGCCCGGCGCGACGGCCACGTCGTTGGTGCACAGCCACTGCAGGGCGGCCTCCGCGTCCGGCCCGGTGACCAGGTACTTGGAGAAGGAGGTCTGGTCGAAGACCGCCACCGCGCGCCGGGTGGCGAGCTGCTCGGCCGATGACCACGGCTGCCAGTTCTGCTTGCCCCAGGAGTACTCGATCCGCGGCTGCTCCCCCGGCGGGGCGAAGAAGTTGGCCCGCTCCCAGCCCATCCTGGAGCCGAAGCAGGAGTTGGCCGCGCGCAGCAGGTGGTAAGCGGGCGAGCGGCGGAACGGCCGGGCCGTCTCCAGCTCCCGGTTCGGCCAGGGCACGGCGTAGTGCAGGCCGAGGACCTCGGCGACCCGGTCCCGCAGCCACTGGTTGTTGCCGTTGAAGGCCGCGAACCGCCGGATGTCGACGGCCGTCAGGTCGCCCGCGGGCTGGCCCTCGGTGATCCACTGCGCCAGCGCCAGGCCCGCCCCGCCGGCCGAGGCGATCCCGACGGAGTTGAAGCCGGCCGCGACGAAGAAATTGGCCAGGTCCGGCGCCTCACCGAGGATGAACTGGTTGTCGGGGGTGAAGCTCTCGGGTCCGTTATAAAACTTCTTGACTCCGGTCTGACGCAGCGCGGGGATGCGAGTCAGGGCGCTTTCCAGGAGCACGCCGAAGTGCTCCCAGTCCTCGGGCAGCAGCTGGAACTCGAAGGGCACCGGGATGGCGTCCGGGGCCACCCACGGCTTGGCCTCAGGCTCGAAGCCGCCCACGACCAGGCCGCCGACCTCCTCCTTGAAGTAGGTGTAGCCGTCGGGGTCGCGCAGGATGGGCAGGTCCGGGTGCACGCCGTCGATCTGGTCGGTGACCACGTAGAAGTGCTCGGCGGAGTGCAGCGGCACGGTGACCCCGCACAGCTGCCCGACCTGCTTGGCCCACTGCCCGGCGCAGTTGACGACGACCTCCGCCTCGACGTCACCCCGGTCCGTGCGCACGCCAGTGACACGGCGCGGCGCCCCGGCGGTCAGGATTCCGGTCACGGTCGTGCGCTCGCGGATGACGGCGCCGCGCTGCCGGGCGCCGCGGGCCAGCGCCGCGGTCAGGTCGGTCGGATTGGCCCGGCCGTCGCCGGGCAGCCAGATGGCCCCGAGCAGATCGGCGGTCTCCATGATCGGGTACAGCTCGGCCGCCCGCCGCGGGCTGATCAGCTCGCAGTCCAGCTGGTAGGCGGTCGCGGTGGCCGCCGTCCGGGCCAGGGCCGCCATCCTTTCCGGCGTCCGGGCCACCGTGACGCCGCCGCAGCGCCGGAACCCGGTGGCCAGGCCGGTCTCTGTCTCCAGCCGGTCGTACAGCTGCGTGGAGTACTGCACCAGCCGGGTGCCAGCCTCCGACGCCCGCAACTGCCCGACCAGGCCGGCCGCGTGCCAGGTGGTGCCGCAGGAGAGCTGGCCCTGCTCCAGGAGCAGGACGTCGGTCCAGCCGAGCATGGTCAGGTGGTAGGCCACGCTGGTCCCGATCACCCCGCCGCCGATGATGACCACCCGGGCACGAGATGGCAGTGAGCCGGTACTCGTCGGCACGCCCTCAGTCTCCTTCCTGGACCTCAGCCAGCAGGCGCGGCAGGTCCGGCCCGGTGAAGCCGGCCGCGGCGGCCTCGAACTTCTCCATCGCCCACGACCAGAAGTCGAACTCCAGCGGGCTGGTCGCGTGCTGGATCGCTCCCCACAGCGTCCAGCCGTACCGGGCCACGAGGCCGAACAGCTCGGCCCGGGCGATCCGGCTGCGCCGGCGGCGACCGTAGTAGGCGGTCACCAGGTCGGCCAGCCCGGCGGCCGGCAAGCCGCACTCGGCGGCGATGTTGCCGAGCTCGAAGCAGGCGTCGTTGTTGCCCGCGTACTCGTAGTCGATCAGGGCGATCCGGTGGCCGTCGTCGATGAAGTTGGCCGCCAGCAGGTCGTTGTGGCAGGGCACGGTGCCCTCGGCGCGCACCGCGAGCGCCGCGCGCGCCGCCTCGAAAGGGGCGGCCAGGTCGTCGTAGGCGGCCGGCACGGCCATCCCGGCGCAGCGGGCCGCGGCCCGGTAGCGGCCCTGGATCTCGAACATGTCGAAGTCGTTCACGAACCGCTGGCCGCGGTGCAGCCGGCGGACGGCGGCGGCGATGCGGGGAATGGCGGGCGCGGCCCGGACATCCTCGTTCCGCAGCGTGCGGCCCGGCAGGAAGCCCAGGACGAGCACCCGGTCCTGCGGCCGGTACTCGATTACCGGGGCCCCGACGCCGGCTGCCGCCGCGCGCACCGAGTTCTGGTACTCGTGGTCGCGGTCGATGGCGAGCAGGTCGCCGGAACCGGCCCAGATCCGCGCGACGAACGTGCCCGCGGGGATGGTCACCTTGTAGTTCCGGTTGGTCAGGCCGCCCGGCAGCTCGTCGATGACCCGCGGCGAGCCGGCCAGGCTGGGCACCCGCCCGATAATCTCCCGGGCATCAGCCGAGACGGTGCCCGCTCGCAGTTCGCTGGTCACCACCCCGCCTCCCTCCGCCGCTTGCGGCCCTCCCGGCTTTCCCGGCTTCCCGGGCAGGCTACGAGACCGGCCGGAAAAGGTCTAGACGCCAGGTCCCGGCCTGCGGGGAGCTCGCCCCGGAATGGGGGGATGAGCGGCCGGACAAGTGCGGCAATGGGTCTGGACAGTTAGCGGAAGTCGGCCCTACGCTACGCCTCATTCCGCAGGTCCGGCAGATCAGGGAGGACCAGGTCATGGGCGCCGAAACGGACGTTACCGGCGGGCAGCAGCGCGACAGCGCCGACCTCGCCCAGTTCGGCTACAAGCAGGAACTCAAGCGCTCGCTGGGAACGTTCAGCTCGTTCGCGGTGGCCTTCAGCTACATCTCCCCGTCGACCGGCATCTTCACGCTGTTCGCGCTCGGCCTGACGACGCTCGGCGGCGTCTTCATCTGGACCTGGCCGGTCGTGGCCCTGGGCCAGTTCATCATCGCGCTCAACTTCGCCGAGGTATCGAGCCACTTCCCGGTGGCCGGCTCGGTCTTCCAGTGGACCAAGTACCTGTCCACCCGGACGTTCTCCTGGTTCACCGGCTAGATCTACCTGTTCGCCGGGATCCTGACCGTGACCGCGGTCGTGGCCACGCTGCCGCTGGCGCTGATTCCCGCGCTGAACGGCCTGGGCTGGAACAGCCTGGGCGCCGGAAGCTCCCTCCTGCACACCCAGCTGATCGTCGCGCTGATCACGCTGGTCGTGATCACCGTGCTCAACATCTACGGCGTCCGGCTGGTCGCGCTGATCAACAACACCGGCGTGCTGTTCGAGATCCTCGGCATGTTCGTCTTCGCGCTGATCATGATGGCCGTCTACAACCACCAGGGCTTCCACGTGGTGACCAACAGCGGCGGCCTGCACGTCGGGCCGAACACGTTCCTGGTGGCGATGTTCATGTCGCTGTTCGTGATCTACGGCTTCGACACCGCGTCCACGCTGTCGGAGGAGACCAAGGACCCGCGCCGGGCCGCGCCGCGGGCGGTGCTGTTCTCGATCGTGGGCGCGTTCGTGATCGGCGGCGTCTTCCTGCTCGGCACCCTGATGGCCATTCCGAACCTGGGCGCGGCCATCAAGAGCGGCTATGGCCCGGCGCAGATCATCGAGGCCAACTTCCCGCATGCGGTCGCGACTATCTACCTGCTGGTGGTGTCGGCGGCGATCTTCGTGTGCTGCCTGTCGATCATGGCCGCCACGATCCGGCTGTGCTTCGGGATGTCGCGCGACAACCGCCTGCCCTTCTCCCGGCCGCTGGCCAAGGTGGCACCGAGGCTGCACACCCCGGTGTGGAGCTGCGTCGCGATCGCCGTGCTCGCGGCCATCCCGTTCCTCCAGTACTCGGGCGCCGGCATCATCGCCATCGCGGCGACCGCGATGATCTACCTAAGCTACTTCCTCGGCAACCTGGCGATCTTGCGGGCCCGCCTGCACGGCTGGCCCCGGACCAGGGCGCCATTCCGGCTGGGCCGCTGGGGCATGCTGGTCAACATCGTTGGCCTGCTGTACGGCGGCGCGATGCTGGTCAACTTCGCCTGGCCGCGGATCCAGAGCAACATGAAGCCCAGCCAGACGGCCGGCTCGCTCAACTTCCATATCGGGTTCCTCAACGACATCCCGATCCTGTGGACGGTGCTGGTCGTCATCGTGGCGATCGGCGCGGTGTATTACCTCATCACCGGGCGCCGCAAGGATGTGGCGCCCATCATGGCGCCGTCCCCGGACGACCCGATCCCGGCGGCGGGCGCGGCCTCGTGACCCGGCGTCGCTAAAGGCGTCCTGACCCAGCCTCGGGATACGCCGTCCTGACCCAGCCTCCTGAACGGCGGAGTTAAGGTCGGAAGCAGTCACGGCGGCTTGGGGGGCCCGGTCGCGCGTGTCCGCCACGGCAGTGGCGGCCGCGCAGGAGGACTCAGCATGCAGGCAGAGCAGGGTGCGCTCCGGGACGCTGCCGGGGACTGCCCCGCCGCGTCGCCGTCGGCCAGGCGCTCGCGGCTGCCCTCGGGCAGTCTGGCCAGGCTCCTGCCGGGCAATCTGGCCAGAGTGCCGCCGGAACTGGTCCGCGGCCTCGGCCAGACCGTGCACGGC
Source organism: Streptosporangiaceae bacterium (assembly GCA_036510065.1). GTDB lineage: Bacteria > Actinomycetota > Actinomycetes > Streptosporangiales > Streptosporangiaceae > DASUBV01. Next base: position 29,919 of record DATCEO010000024.1, read on the forward strand.
CAGATCGAGGACTGGCTGGCCGGCGCGATCGCGGCGGGCCAGCTAGCGCCCGGCGACCGGCTGCCGGCCGAGCACGACCTCGCGGCCTGGCTCGGCGTCAGCCGGATGACCCTGCGCCATGCGCTCAGCGAGCTGGCTCAGCGCGGGCTGGTGACCAGGGCCGTCGGCCGCCACGGCGGGACCTTCGTGGCCGCGCCCAAGCTGGACCAGGACGTGACGACGCTGGCCGGCTTCTCCGAGCAGTTGCGGCGCCACGGAATGGTGGCGGGGGCGCGGGTGCTGGCGGCCGCGCAGATCCCGGCCGGCCCGGCCGCCGCCGCGGCCCTGGAGCTCGGCGTCGGTGACCCGGTGCATGAGGTGCGGCGCATCCGGCTCGCGGACGGGCACCCGATGGTCCTCGAGCACTCGCAGTTCCCGGCGGCCCTGTTTCCCGGCCTGCTCGAGTGCCGCCTGGACGGGTCGCTCTATGAGCTCGCGGAAAACAACTTCGGGCAGCGACCGCACCGGGCCAAGGAGACGTTCGAGCCGGTCATCGCCGGCGTCCGGGAGGCGGAGGCCCTGGACGTGGACGAGGGCGCGCCGCTGATGCTCGTCGAGCGGACCGCCTACTCGCGGGCTGGCCTGCCGCTGGAGTACGCCCGCGACCTGTTCCGGGGCGACCGGACCCGGGTGGTGATCTGGACCTCCGAGCTCGTAGGCGAGCTCTAGCCGACGGCCCGGCCGGTGCGCCAGGCCAGCCCTCGCTCAGCAGCGTGAACGTGCAGTTGCTGACGCTGTTTCGTCAGCGGATGCACATCCATGACGTTCGCGCCCCGACTTACCGGACCACAGCTGCCCCTTAAGCCTCGCCGGTCACACCCGTCACCGAGCTGACCGGAGCCCAGCGTCGTGGCTGGGCCACTGCTGCTGCTGCGACGACAGCGGGTGCCCAGTCACGTCGCTGGTAGGTGACGGCCGAAGCGGGCGGACTTGGCGGAGGCGGGTGGCTGACACGCCGCGCGGCGACCGATAGCGTCCTGCCATGACAGTCAAGCTGCTCGTTCTCTATACCCAGCCGACGGACCCGGAGGCGTTCGACCGCCACTACCTGAGCATGCACATGCCCCTCGTCCACGCGATGCCGGGGCTGGTGCGGGCCGAGGCCGGCAAGTTCGCCGCCGGACCGGCCGGCGTGCCGCAGCCTTACTACCGCGGCGCTGAGCTGTGGTTCGCCGACCAGGAGGCGCTGAACGCGGCGTTCGCCTCGGCCGAGGGCAAGGCCGCGGCCGCCGACTACGGGCAGATCGCCCCCGAGGGCTCGATCATGCTGGTCCAGGAACTCGACGACTAGCCCCCGCATGTCGGACGGAATTCCCAACACAGGCGCCACTCCCGGCACAGGCGTCACTCCCGCCACGGGCCAAGGCCGGCGCGCCGGCTACGGGCCGGCAGTCAGGCCGGCTCGCACTCGCACCCGCGGCACAGCCGGGGTGATAGCCCGCCGGGGACACCTGGAGTACGACCGCGTCCTGTTCTTCAGCGACGCGGTTTTCGCCATCGCGATCACCCTGCTGATCGTGGAGCTGCCGGCTCCGATCGAGAATGCCCTGGACCGGCACCTGCCCATCCATTCGGGCCAGCTGCTGAGGGACGCGGCCGCCACCAGCATTCTCGGCTTCGGGATCAGCTTCGGGGTGATTGGCCTGTTCTGGGTGGGCCACCACGGGGTGTTTCGCTACGTGAAGGCCATCGACCGCCCGCTGCTGCTGCTGAACCTGCTGTTCCTGGGGACGATCGCGTTCCTGCCCTATCCGACCGATCTGCTCAGCAGCGTGTCGGATCAGAAGCCGGCCGTGGTCTTCTATGCCGTCTGCGCGGGGGCGGCCGGCCTGATCGAGACCATCATGTGGATCTACGCCACGCGCTCCCGGGCCGGCCTGGTGGTGGGGGTCAGCCCGGGCACCCGGCGGCTGATCCTGGCCCGCACCGCCCGGGTCCCCTTGGTCTTCGCCATCTCGATCGTGATCGCCCAGTTCTCGGCGCGGGCGGCCACCTACTTCTGGCTGGCGATCGTGGTGACCGGCATCGCCGCCAATCACTTCTACGGGCGCCACGAGACCGCCGAGGTGCCTGGCCCCGACACTCCCGACACTCCCGACAGCCCCGAAGACTCCGAGGCCCCCGAGGGCCCGGCGGACGCGGCCCCGGACCCCGCCGCCACGCCCTGAGCCCCGGACCCCCGCCGATCCGCCCCGGTCAGCGTCGCGAACTCCGGGGACCTGTCAGGGCCGCGCCGGGCGGCGGGTGGGGATGACCTCTACGCTCATCTCGTCCAGCCCGGTGATCTCCCAGCCGGACGGCCAGAGCTCCACCGCCGCGCGCGCCTTGGCCAGGCTCAGCCCGCCCACCCGCATCGGCAGGTAACGCTCCGGCAGGGCAGGCGCGCACCACAGCTGGCCCGCCGGCATGTCCGGGATGAAGCGCAGCAGGGTATGCACGAGCAGCAGCGGCGCGGCCGCGGCCCAGGCCTGGGGCGAGCATGAGGTCGGGTACGGCACGGGGGCGCCGAACTCCTGGCGGGAGAACCCGCAGAACAGCTCGGGCAGCCGGTAGGAGAAGTGCTCGGCCGCCTCCAGGATCGCCTCGGCCACCCGCTGGGCGTGCTCGACGTAGCCGTAGCGCATCAGCCCGGCCGCGCAGATCGCGTTGTCGTGCGGCCACACCGAGCCGTTGTGGTAGCTCATCGGGTTGTAGGCGGCCATCGACTGCGCGAGGGTGCGGATCCCCCAGCCGCTGAACATGTCGTCGGACATCAGGTGCCGGGCCACCGACGCGGCCTTGTCGTTGTCGACGATCCCGGTCCACAGGCAGTGGCCGATGTTCGAGGTCAGCGAGTCGATCGGCCGCTTGTCCCGGTCCAGCCCGACTGCGAACCAGCCCTGGTCGGGGAGCCAGAACTGCTCGTTGAACGCCCGCTTGAGCTGCTTGGCCTTCTTCCGCCACAGTCGCGCGCCGGAGTGGTCGCCAGCGTTATCGGCCAGCTCGGCCCGGACGCGATAGGCGGCGTAGACGTAGCCCTGGACTTCGGCCAGCGCGATGGGCGGCTCGGCTATGTTCCCATCGGCGAAGTTGATGCCGTCCCAGGAGTCCTTCCAGCCCTGGTTGGCCAGGCCCTGATTGGTCTTGCGGTGATACTCGACGAACCCGTCTCCGTCGGCGTCGCCATAGTTCTCGATCCACTCCAGCGCCCGGTCGGCGTGCGGGAGCAGGGCGGTGATCACGGAGTCCTTGTAACCCCAGCGCTGCAGCTCGCCGAGCAGCATGACGAACAGCGGCGTGGCATCGGCCGTGCCGTAGTACGCCTGGCGGCCGCCCAGCGCCACGGCTGAGGCCGGGCCGAACCTGACCTCGTGCAGGATCCGGCCGGGCTCCTCCTCCGCGGCCGCGTCCACCTCCTCGCCCTGCCAGGCGGCCAGGGTCTGCAGGGTCCCGGCCGCGAGCCCGGCGTCCCACGGCAGCAGCATCCAGGCGGTCAGCAGCGAGTCGCGCCCGAACAGGGCCATGAACCAGGGCGCGCCCGCCGCGACGACCGGGCGCCGGGGATGGGCCGGGTCGAAGATCCGCAGTGCGCCGAGGTCCTCGATGCTGCGGTCCAGCACCGCGGACAGGTTCGGGTCCGCGGTGCGCACCTGCGGGCCGCGACGGCGCCACTTGCGCAGCCGCTTGGCCGGAATGGCCCGGTCGATCTTCTTGCCGCGCGGGTAGCGCAGCGTCATCGGCACCCCGTCGTTGACGGGCACGGCCTCGATGCCGACCGTCCGCTCGCCGTGACCGGCGATGGACAGCCGCCAGCTGAGGCAGCCATCGGCGACCGTCGGCTCGCCGTCGCCGTTGATGACCAGCTCCTGCTGGCGGTCCCGGCGGCCGCTGGTGATCACCAGCGACGAGTCCGCCACGTGCACGCTGGCCGCGGCCCGCGGCTTGGACCGGCCCTTGACCTCGAACAGGTCCGCGAAGTCGGCGTCCGCGGCGAGCTCGAGCACGCACCGGACGGCCCGGGCGGCGGTGTTCCTGATCGTGATGTCCTCGCGCATCCCGTCGCCGATGTAGCGGCGTCGCACCACGAGCAGCGTGCTATCGGCCTTGCCCGCCCGCGGCGGCAGGCGGCCGATGAATGTAGCCGCGTACGGCTCGGTGTGCTGCACCGACAGCGGCTGCGGCTCCTTGCCGTCCACGGTGAGCTCCCACCGCGAGAGCACCCGGGTGTCCCGGACGAACAGCCCCTGCGGGCGGCCGGGCAGGATGTCACCGCCCGGCTCGCTGATGCAGAAGCTCGAGCCCTCGATGAGGGTGGCCGGGCTGCAAGCGCCCCGGCCTTGCGGTGCCTCACCGGTAGCCCACGGTCCGGTCACTACGCCACCTCCATGTCCGGTACTGGCATGTGCGGTGATGAATGCTGGGTCATGGCCTGCCACCAGTGTGCCCCCTGGCGGCGAGCGGCCCGGCAGCCTTTCTGGCTGCCGGGCCGCTCGCGTCGTGACTAGGCGCTGACGAGTGACTCACCCGCTGCGGGTAGCCGGTCGGCCAGCTCGCGATCGAGCACGCGGCGGTAGAACCGCTCGTGGTCGCGCGCCATCCGCTGCAGCGAGAACCGCCGCTCGGCCACGTTCCGGCACTGATCACGGTCTATCTCGCCGATCCGGCCGACCGCGCTGATCATCTCTTCCTCGTCGCGGCACAGGAAGCCTGTCCGGCCCGGGTCGACGATCTCCGGCGCCGCCCCGTTCGGGAAGGCGAGCACGGGCGTCGCCGACGCGAGCGCCTCGGCCATCACCAGGCCGAACGGCTCCCGCCAGGTGATCGGGTTCAGCAGCGCGGCGGCCCCCCGCAGCAGCGCCAGCCGGCGCCGCAGCGGCATCTCCGACGGTGTCGCGTCGTCGGAGGACAGCAGCGGGCGCACCTCGCGGTTGAAGTAGTCCAGCTCGGCTGGCTCGCGCATCTTGGTGGCCAGCACCAGCGGGCGCCCGGCCTCGCGAGCGATGCGCACGGCGTGGTGCACGCCCTTGTCGGCGGACATCCGGCCGATGAACATCAGGTGCTCGCCGTCGCCGTCGCCCGGCTGGTGCACGTCCAGGTCGATGCCGTGGTGAATGACGGCGGCGATCGGAACGCCACCCGAGGACCTGGCCTGGGAGTGCGAGATGCAGACGATAGACGCGTGGTTGGCGATCCGGTTCCAGATCGGCCGGGTCTCGTCGTTGAACGGCCCGTGATTGGTGGTCACCACCGGCGGCCGGCGAATCCCGGTCACCCCGGCGACGAGCGGCCCGAGAAAGGTGTGGTCGTGGATCAGGTCCACGTCGGCCAGTGCCTCGTAGGCGGCCAGGACGTGCGCGGACTCGGCTACGGTCACGCCGATGGGCGCCACCGCCTGGCGGTAGAGGTACTCCTTGGGCACCGGGCAGGTCGAGTCCCCGACGGTGAACAGCCGGACACTGTGGCCAAGCTCCTGCAGGCCTCGGGCGAGGTTGTCGATCATGAGCTCGGTGCCGCCATAAGCCGGCGGAGGTACGGGCACCCAGGGCGGGGCAATCAGGCCGATCCGCATGTGTGAACTCCTCCTCGTATCGCGCCGCGTGACCGTCACGCTGTCCTTGCCCGCCCGGCCCTGTTTGCGCCAGGCGTCGGGGCGGCGCCGGAGCTAGGCGATACCGCAATTACTTTGCGTATCAATTTCATAACCGAGAGTGATCTTCCCGGCGCAATGCGCCAGCAAACTTAGGCCGTCGCAAAGCCGATCATTACCCCGTCGCCGCGAGAAGGGCGACCGCTTAGAAGGACAGCACCGCCGCGCCGGTAAAGCGGTCGGCAGCCAGGTCAGCCAAGGCCTGGTCGGCCCGGTCGAACGCGTACGGGACCACCGAGACTTCCGGGTGCAGGCGCTGCGCCAGGCGGAGGAACTCCTCCGCGTCGCCGCGGGTGTTGGCGGTCACGCTCCGCATGTCGCGTTCCTGGAACAGGTCCTGCTCGTAGTCAAGCGGCGGAATCTGACTCAGGTAAATACCCGCGATAGCCAGGATGCCGCCGCGGTCGAGCGCGCGCATCGCCGCCGGGACCAGGTCACCGACCGGCGCGAAGATAATCGCCGCGTCCAGCGGCTCCGGCGTAGGATCGAACGAGTCCTGGGCCGACGCCGCGCCCAGCCCGAGGGCCAGCTCGCGTGCGGCCGGGGCCCGGGTGAACACGTGCACCGCGGTGCCCTGGGCCATGGCGATCTGGGCGGTCAGGTGCGCCGAGCCGCCGAAGCCCCAGAGGCCCAGCACGCCGCCGGGCGGCACCTCCGCGCGCAGCAGCGCGCGGTACCCGATGATCCCGGCGCACAGCAACGGCGCGAGCTGTGCGTCGGTAAACCCGGTCGGCAGCTGGTGCACGTAGGCGTCGGCGGCCACCAGGTACTCGGCGTAGCCGCCGTGGATATCCCAGCCGGTGTAGGTCGAGGCCGGGCAGAGATTCTCGTTCCCGCGCCGGCAGTACCGGCACGAATTGTCCGTGCTGGCCAGCCAGGCGACGCCCACCCGGTCACCCGGCCGGAACCGGGAGGTGCCGGGCCCGGCGCTCACGACCTCGCCCACCACCTCGTGGCCCGGCGTGGTGTCGGGCCGCTTGGGCGGCAGGTCACCCTCGGCCAGGTGCAGGTCGGTCCGGCAGACTCCGCAGCACAGCACCCGGACCAGCAGCTCGCCTGGCCCGGGCTCGGGCACCGCCCGGTCGACGAGCCGCAGCGGCCCGGCGGACCCTGCGGGCACGGCCGAAACCGGTCCTGGCTGGTGCACGACCCATGCCCGCATAACCCCAGGCTACGCCGCCACGGGGCGGGCGGGCCGGGCGGCGCCGGCCGTGAGCACGCCCGGTTCACCCGGTTATGAGCAGGAGAAACGGGCGGTTTAACGGACCAGTCAGCGGCAGCCACCCGCCAGCCCGAACCGGGAGCTAAGCACCGGCGGAGTCTCCCGGGCGGAAGGCCTCGGCGGCGACCGCCCGGCCGGCGGCCATGCGCGGCCAGTAACCGAGCGGGCCGCCCTTCAGCAGCTCTCGGGCGGCCGTGGCGAGCGCGTCGATCGCCACGTAAGCGAACGCGCCGCCCACCGACACCCGGCTGACCCCGAGCTCGGCCAGCCCCGCCACATCGGGGCCGCCGGGCAGCGCGAGCACGTTCACCGGCCGGTCGACCGAGCTCACGACGGCCGCGATGTCCTCCGGGCGGGTCAGCCCCGGCGCGTACAGGACGTCCGCTCCGGCCTCCTGATAACGCTGCAGCCGGGCGATGGTGTCGCCCAGGTCGGGGCGGCCGTGCAGGTAGTTCTCGGCCCGGGCGGTCAGGACCAGCCTGACCGGCCCGCTGTGTGCCGCCTGCGCGGCGGCGGCGATGCGCTCGGCGGCCAGGCCCGCGTCGTAGATAGGCGCGTCCGGTCGGCCGGTGAAATCCTCGATCGAGCAGCCCGCCAGGCCGGCCTGCACCGCCCGGGCCACGGTGTCGGCCACGCCAGCCGGCTCATCGGCGAAGCCGTTCTCCAGGTCGGCTGAGACGGGCAGCTCGGTGGCCGCCACGATGAGCGCCCCGTGGGCCAGGCTCTCGTCGCGGCTGACGCCGCCGTCCAGGCGCCCGAGCGTGGCCGCGAAGCCGCTGCTCGTGGTGGCCAGGGCCGCGAATCCCAGCGAGGCCAGCACCCGCGCGGAGCCGGCGTCCCAGGGGTTGGGCAGCAGCAGCGGCTCACCTGGCCGGTGCCAGGCGCGGAAGCTGTCGGCCCGGCTTGCGGCGGCTGTGATGTCCGTCATGAAGAATCCACCCTCTCGCGTGACCGTTCGGGGCGCGGGCCGGATCAGTTATTGCTGTAGGGCGAGTACCGCAGGTCGGCGGCCGGGGTCGAGGGCAGCGTGCGCAGCATGGTTGTCTCCTTGGCCAGCAGCGCCCGCTCGGCGCTCAGCCGGCGCGCGGCGTCGGGCTCGGCCAGCAGGGCCTGCTTGTCGGGCAGCTCGACGATGATCGACGCGGCCACGACGTAGGACAGCAGGACAGGCTCGTCGGGCAGCTCGGGCACGCTGATCTTGGTCGCCCCCCGGCTGGCCAGCGCTTCGAGATAGCCGCGGAAGGCCTCCTGGACCGCCAGCGCGGCCAGGCCCGCGCCCGCCTCCTCGCCGGTGGCCTCCTCCAGCAGGTCCACCTCGCCCTGCAGGTAGGGCTGCGAGTCGTCCAGCTCGACCAGCCGGAAGCGCTGCGTGCCGACGGTGATCAGGTCGAACCGGCCGTCCTGGTACTCCTCCACCTGGCGCAGCGTCGCGGTGCAGCCCACCTCGTGCAGGGCCGAGGTGCCGGCCACGCCGGTCTCCCGCCCTTCCCGGATGGCGATGACGCCAAAGCGCTGCGGCTCGGGTCCGGCCAGCAGGTCACGGACAAGCTGCCGGTACCGCTCCTCGAAGATGTGCAGCGGCAGCACGAGACCCGGGTAAAGGACTGAGCCGAGGGGGAACAGCGGCAGCGTCTCGGTCATGCTGTGACACTATGCCGGTCCCTAGCTCGCGGCCAGTCACGCCGGCCGTATCGGCGGCTGTCTCCACGAGCACGGTTTTGCCGGAAGCAGCAGGGGGACCTTGCGTGCGGGCTCGGCCAGATTGCGGCTAAGCGCCATAGCGTTCGCGGGCCTGCCCATTCGCCCGGGGGCTGCGCATTGCCCGGGGGCTGCGCATTCGGCCAGACGGTTCTTGGCAGCCCAGTTAACTGGCATTATAGAACTTGATGAAGAACTCACCTGCTTCCCGGCGCTTCCCGGTAACCGTTACCCGACTGCCGGTAGTGCGCTGCCAGGTTTGCCAGCGCACTATCGCCCATCAGCCCGGAAAGGCCAGCGAGGTCCTGACCGAGCATTACCGCCGCGCGCATCCGGCGAAGCTGGGCCTGCCCGCCCAGTAAAGAAGCTGGCCCGCCCGCCCAGTAAACCCGCCCTAATACCGCCGGGCTTAGCTAGTTCCGGCCCCGTTCGGGCCGACCGCGCCATCTGGTGAATTTGCCTAGCGTGACCGAGATGACGCGCCGGGTAAACTCCGGTTAGTCGCCGGATCGGATGTCGGTGTCGTCGTCTTCCACTACGTGGACCGCGGCCTCTTCCGCGGTGGCCGCGCCGCCGGAGATTCCGGCGTCCCGGGCCACCAGATCGGCCTCGGCGTCGGGGTGGGCTCCCTCGTCCTGCGCCACCAGCCGGCCCGCCCGCGGATCGGGGCCATCGTCGAGGAGCAGCCCGTCGATGTCCTCGTCGGCGGCATCCTCGTCCTCGTCAGCCTCCTCCGGCTCGTCGTCGGTGAACTCCAGAGCCGGGTCCGGTTCCTCCTCCGACAGATGCTGGTCGAGTGACTCGCCCTCCTCCTGCTCCTCCGCCGTCGTGCCGAACTTCATCGCCGCCGACCAGTGCTCCGGGGGAGCGACCCCCCGGTCCAGCGGATCGTCCCCGATCGCGCCGACCAGCGAGTCGGCAGGGTCCTGTACGTCGAAATCCTCGAGATCGGCGGACTCGTGGCGGGTCTCGTCAGGCATCTCTTAGCTCCTCTCGATGGCGTTCAGCACGGCGCTGGGCGCGGCGGACGGGATCTCCGCCGAGTCGGTCAGGCGCAGCTTGCGCCGGGCTCGCTCGTAGAACGTAGTGCGTCCCAGCCGCACCACCCGCGCCGCCCCGGGGCGCGGGACCAGCTCGATCTGGTCACCGGGACCGACATGGGCGGCGACCTGGCCGTCGACCTCAACGGCGAGCCGCCCGCTGGTCGGCAGGATCTGCAGCATCAGGCTGTCGCGCACCGACAGCACCAGGCCGCGGTTGTAGGCCGAGTGCGGCGCGGCCGGGGTGACCAGCAGTGCCTCCACCGCAGGGCTCACGATCGGGCCGCCGGCCGAGAAGCTGTAGGCGGTGGAGCCGGTCGGGGTGGCGACCACGACAGCGTCGGCGGCGTAACTGACGAAGGGATGCCCGGCCACGCGGACCGCGACCGACGCGCTAGCCTGGCCGGGAAAGCGGACCACGGCGACGTCATTGAACGCCGTCACGACCTGCTCGCCGATTACCGCGTCGACGGCCAGCCGGGGCTCGATCGTGAAGTCCTTAGCGTTGATGGCCGATAGCGCGTCGGGCAGGTCGGGCACGTCGACCTCGGCCAGGAAGCCCAGCTTGCCCAGGTTGACCCCGAGAACCGGGGCCCGCTGCCGGTCGGCCAGCCGCATCGCGCGGAGCATGGTCCCGTCCCCGCCCAGGCTGACGACCAGGTCGGAACGCCGCCCTAGCTCCTCGGGCGTGACCGCGGTCGCGGCGCAGTGCAGCCTAACGATCTCCTCGTTGATGCCGAGCACCTCGGCGCCGGTGCTCGCGGCCCAGTCCAGCACCGCGTTCACGGCGGCATCGGAATCGCGCTTGGGATGCAGGACCAGCCCGACCGCATGCATCAGCCACACCCCGTCCGATCAGACCTCGTCGCCCACGGCAGCCACATGTGCCCAAGCTACCCGGCGGCGGTCAGGAGATTCATGGAGCGGTACGTGCTCACCGGCGCGCCGGGCGCCGGGAAGACATCGGTGCTGCGGGCGCTGCGGGCCCTGGGCTTCGCGGTGGTCCAGGAGGCCGCGACCGACGTGATCGCCAGCGCACAGCGCCGCGGGGTCGATGAGCCGTGGCGCGAGGCCGGCTTCCTCGACGAGATCGCCGGCCTGCAGCGCCGGCGGCTGCAGGAGCCGGCCATGGTCGCCGGGCGCACGGCGGCGGGGCGGCCAGCCGCCGCCGGCAGATCCGTCGCGGCCAGCGGGCCGGAGGTCCAGGTGCACGACCGGTCGGCCATGCGTACCTCCACGCCGCTGGTCCTGAGACGATTGACCCGGTACTCCACTCACCCAGGAATCTGCACCTACGAGAACGACGGCACAGGATAGATCCCTGGATCTCACCAGGTCCAAGCACCACTCCAGCATTCTGAGTCACAAATCGTGATCATCACGACCGGTCGGCCAGCCCGGGGGGGACGACACGCCGAGATCAAAGATCAACTTACGCTAGGTGGCATTGTCCCTAGACCCGCCCGCGGAATGCGGGTGAGCCAGTATGGCGTCCAGGCTAGAGCTGCGGGTCAGGCTCACACCAGGCCTGGGCCACTGCGGCGGCGCCGTTGCTCTCACGGCGCCGGTTAAGCCGTCAGCCCGGCTTTGACGTTCCTCGGCGAGGTCAGGTTCCGGCGGCCTCGGGCTCGGCGACCATGCCGCGGTCGACAGCCTCGTCGAACCTGGATGGCGCCGCCCTCACTTCGCGGCGCGGCATGAGCAGCAGCGCGATCATGGAGAGCACGGCGCAGCCAATGATGTACACGCTGACCCAGGTGCTGGAGTTGGTCGCATCCACGATCGCGGCCGCGATCAGGGGCGCCGGGCCGCCCGCGATGAGCGAGGCGAGCTGGTAGCCGAGCCCGGCGCCGCTGTAGCGGGTGGCCGGGCCGAAACTTTCGGCGATCAGCGCCGCCTGCGGCCCGTACTGCATGTCGTGGAAGACCAGCGACAGCACGACGGCGAGCAGGATCAGCCCGCTGCTCTTGGTATTGAGCAGGCCGTAGTACGGGAAGGCAAACGCGGCGATGCAGACGATGCCGATCCCGTACATGAGGCGCCGGCCGATCCGGTCGGACAGATGGCCGAACAGCGGGATGCTCACGAGACCGAGGGCCGCGGCAACCAGGACATCGTTGAGCAGCGAATCCTTGGACAGCCCGAGGTGGTCGGTGCCGTAGGAAAGTACAAATGTGACGAACAGGTAGAAGGGTGCCTGCTCGGACATCCGGACGAAGGCCGACGTGGCGACTTCCAGCGGCTGCTCGCGGAGGACCTGCCACACCGGGTGCCGGACGACCGCGCGCTCGCGTTTGAGTTCGCTGAACGCTGGGCTCTCCAGCACGCGCAGCCGGACGTACAGCCCGATCGCGACGAGCACGAGGCTCAAAGCGAAGGGCACCCGCCATCCCCAGGTGTTGAACCCGGAACCGGCGATGTGCCCGAAGAGCTTGATCATGCCAGTGGACAGCAACAGCCCGACGGAGACGCCGACCTGGGGCCAGCTGGCCCAGAAGCCGCGGCGGCGCTGAGTGCCCCACTCCATCGACAGCAGCACCGAACCGCCCCATTCGCCGCCGACGCCGATCCCCTGGAGTATGCGCAGGGCGATGAGCAGCAGGGGGGCGCTCACGCCGATCGCGGAGTAGCTGGGGACCACGCTCATCAGCGCTGTCGCGATCCCCATCAGCATCAACGTGGCGATCAGGGTGGCTTTGCGGCCCACCCGGTCGCCGAAGTGGCCGAAAATGATCGCGCCGATCGGCCGGGCCGCGAACCCGACGGCTTGGGTGCCGAAGGAGAGCAGGATGCCAACGGCGTGGGTCTGCGAGGGGAAGAACACGCCCGGGAAGACGAGGGCGGCGGCCGTGCCGTAGAGGAAGAAGTCGTACCACTCGACGGTGGTGCCAACTGTGCTGGCGACGACGGCGCGGAGACGGAGGAGGCGTATCGACTGGCCGGGGGCGGAGGAGGTCATTCAGGGTCCTCACTTGTTCAGAGAGAGCCAGATGCTGCCAAACACCTTCATCTGACCCCTTTCCCAGTCAAGGCCCATGCAATCCCTTGCGGTCCCTCGTGGGCGGGTCGGCTCACACCTGGACCAACTCGATTCCAGCCAACTGGCAGAAGTCCCGCCACGCGGCGGAGTGATGACCGAGGTTCATCACCTCGTGGTGCGGTCCGCCAGCAGCCAGCCAGCCACCCATTCAGGCAGTCCCGCATGCCACTGACAGGGCGGAACTGCTCGTACGGCATCTCCAGCGCAGGCAGTTCCTGCCTTCCCGACGCCGCCACCGCGTCATCGAACTCCGACAGGTTAGCCAGATATGGCATACAAGCGGTCAGCTGGCCGCGGCCGCACAGACCGACGTGACTACCATGCCTGACCACAACGCCGCCTGACGAAGCGGGATCAAGGCGGACAGGGCCAGTCGGAATCTCCCAGCTCACGCGACGAGTTCGCAAGCCTCACTGATCTCCCCTGTCCGTCCCGGAGCCTGCTGCAGCCGGTTCCGGCAGTCCCATGCTGGCCGCACTCGCGCGACTGCTCGTCAGGCTTCTCAGGATGCACTTAGATCCCTACTGAGCTGCCCAAACGTGTATGTAAAAGTGTCTCTAACCGCTCGGTACTGTGCACCCTGGCCCTGGCCCGGTTCCTGGGCCGGCCGGTCACGCCGCTGCTGGCCGCGGAGGTCGAGCGGGTGACCCGGGAGCAGACGTTCCGGGTGCCGGCCTTCCTGGTCGCGCCGATCGGGTTCGTCGAGCGAACGGCAGCCCGCCGGATCAGCTACGCAGACAGCCTGGCCTTCGAGCGGCTGCATGAGCAGGTCTACGCCGAGCACAGGTTCGAGATCGTCAGCGTCCCGGCGGGTCCGGTCGCGCAGCGGGCCGCCGTTATCGCGGAATTTATCTCGTCCCGGCCGGGCGCCTAGCTCAGGACGCCGCCACGGCAGCCGGCCGGGGCGCGACATCCCGGCCCGCCACGGGCTCCCCGCAGTCGGCACACACCACCTGGGGCACCAGCCGGTGATCGCCGTGGTGCTCCAGCACCAGCGGCGGGCCGCCGGCGCCGGCCAGGTGGCGGTCGCCCCAGCTCATCAGGGTCAGGATGACCGGGTACAGGTCCCGGCCGGCCTCGGTCAGCCGGTACTCGAAGCGGGCCGGGTGCTCGGAGTACTGCCGCCGGTCGAGGATGCCCGCGCTGGTCAGGGTGCGCAGCCGGGCGGCCAGGGTGTCCCGCGGCGCGCCGGTGCAGCGGACCATCTCGTCGAACCGGCGGTTGCCGAGGAACACCTCGCGCACGGCCAGCAAGGCCCACTTCTCGCCGACGATTTCGAGGGTGCGGGCCACGGAGCACGCTCGCGGCTGGACGGTAGACGTCATGTACCCATGCTACCTGCTGAGTCCGGTTTCTGGACGTACGAAGCGGCGCCGGATATAGTGAGTCCAGATTTCGGACTAACGCTGGTCCGAGCCAGCACTGTTCGGACTAACACCGGTCCGGACCAACACCGAGGATGCCCGTGAGCTCCCGCCGTGCCACGATCGCCCCGCCGTCCGTCCCGGCCGCCGCCGCCTCGCCGGCAGCAGGCCCCGTCCTCAGCCAGCGTCAGGTCACGGCAGTAGTCAGCGTCCTGTCGCTGGCCGTCTTCATGTCGAGCCTGGACCTGTTCATCGTCAACCTGGCCTTCCCCTACATCGGGCGGCAGTACAGCGGGACCAGCCTGAGCTCGCTGTCATGGGTGCTCAACGGCTACACCATCGTGTTCGCCGCCGTGCTGGTGCCCGCCGGCCGGTGGGCCGACCGAGTGGGCCGCCTGCGCGTGCTGATCGCCGGCCTCGTCGCGTTCAGCTTCGGCTCCCTGCTCTGCGGCCTGGCCCCCGGCGTGCCCGAGCTGATCGGCGCCCGCGTCATCCAGGCCGCCGGGGCCGGCCTGATGGTGCCGGCCTCGCTGTCGCTGCTGCTGGCCGCGGTTCCGGCCGCGTCGCGGGCCCGGGCCATCGGCACCTGGTCCGCCCTCGGCGCCCTGGGCGCGGCGCTCGGCCCGGTGATCGGCGGCAGCCTGGTGCAGCTCAGCTGGCGCTGGGTGTTCTGGATCAACCTGCCGGTCGGGCTGGTGGCCGTGCTGCTCGCGCGCCGGGTGGTCCCCGAGAGCCGGGACGAGCGCGTCCAGGGCCGCCCGGACCTGCTGGGCGCCTTCCTGCTGGCCGCCGCGGTGGGCCTGATCGCCCTGGCCCTGGTGGAGGCGCCGGCCTGGGGATGGGGCTCGGCCCGGGTGGCCGGCCTGGCGATCGCCGCGGTGGCCTGCGGCGCCGCCATGGTGGCACGGTCCCGGCGGCACCACTCACCGGTGATCGAGCTGAGCCTGCTCCGCTCGCGGACGTTCAGCGGGACCTTCGCCGCCTCGGTCCTGTACTACGCGGGCTTCGGCGCGTTCGTGCTGAACTCGGTGGAGTTCCTCACCGGGGAATGGCATTACTCGGCGGTGCGCGCTGGCCTGGCCATCGGGCCGGGGCCGTTGATGGTGCTGCCGTTCGCGCGGCTGGTCGCGCCGCGCCTGGCCGCCCGCCTGGGCGGGGCCGGGCGGGTCGCGGTGCTCGGCTGCGCGGTCAATGTCGGCGCCCAGGTGCTCTGGCTGGCTCAGATGCAGGCCGATCCGGCCTACCTGACCCGGCTGCTCCCGGCCCAGCTGATCGGCGGCGCGGGGGTCGGCCTGACCATCCCGTCACTGCTGAGCGCGGGCAGCGCGGCCCTCCCGCCGGACCGGTTCGGCACCGGCAGCGGCGTCCTGAACATGGCGCGCCAGGTCGGCACGGTGCTGGGGGTGGCCGGGCTGGTTGCTCTCCTCGCCCGGGTCGGCCACGTCGATCCGCTCCTCACCTACCGGCACGGCGTGCTGCTGATCATCGCGTTCTTCGCGGCCGCCGGCATCGTGGCCGCGGGCCTGCTGACCGGCCGGCCGCAGCTGGCGGCGAGCCCCGCAATCGAGGAGGCCCCGTGACTCAGGCCCAGGCGCCCGCGCCCGGCCCCGGCTGGGGCGAGCCCCGCTCCAAGTCGGTCACTTGGTATGACCCGGCGGCCACGGCGGCCGGCGCGGCCGGCCTGTCCGGCCTGGAGTTCCTGCAGGCCCTGCAGGCCGGCCGGCTGCCGCCCCCGCCGATCGCGCTGCTGCTCGGCATGTCGCTGCGGGAGGTGGAGCGGGGCCTGGTGGTCTTCGACTGCCAGCCCGACGAGTCGGTCTTTAACCCGATCGGGCTGGTGCACGGCGGCCTGGTGTGCACGCTGACCGACTCGGCGATCGGCTGCGCGGTGCACACCACCCTCGAGGCGGGCGTCGGCTACACCTCCATCGACATCACCGTGAACTACCTGCGGCCGGCGACGCTGGACAGCGGCGGCCTGGCCGCCACCGGCCGGGTCATCAAGCCGGGACGGCGCGTTGCGCAGGCCAGCGCCGAGGTGCACGACGGAGCCGGTCGGCTGGTCGCGACGGCCAGCAGCAACTGCCTCATCGTCGGGCCCGGCTAGCCGCGCGGGCACGGCAACCCTGGTGCACGCGGCGGTCAGGGCGGCTGAAAGGCTAGAGCCGAGGACGAGGAGGTTTTCCATGAGCAGCCATCCGTCGGCCGCAGCGGCCGGCACCATCGACATCGGCGGGGATCTGACCGTCAACCGGCTGGGCTACGGCGCGATGCGCATTACCGGCGAGGGCATCTGGGGCGAGCCACCGGACCGGGAACAGGCCAAGGCGGCCCTGCGCCGGGCGGTCGAGCTGGACGTCAACTTCATCGACACGGCGGACTCCTACGGTCCCGAGGTCAGCGAGAGCCTGATCGCCGAGGCCCTGCACCCCTACCCGGCTGACCTGGTCATCGCGAGCAAGGGCGGCCTGGTCCGCCCTGGCCCGGGGCGGTGGGAGCCAGACGGCCGCCCCGAGCACCTGAAGGAAGCCTGCGAGGGCAGCCTGCGCCGCCTGCGGCTGGACCAGATCCCCCTGTACCAGTTCCACCGCCCCGACCCGAAGGTGCCGATCGCCGAGTCCATCGGCGCGCTGCTGGAGCTCAAGGACGCAGGGAAGATCCGGCACATCGGAATCTCGAACTTCTCCGAGGAGCAGCTCCGCGAGGCCGAGGCGGTCACCCCGGTCGTGTCGGTACAGAACCGCTACAACGTCAGCGACCGTTCCTCCGACGCCATGCTCGACCTGTGCGAGCAGGAGATGCTGACCTTCATCCCCTGGGCGCCGATCCAGGACACCGACCACATCGTCGGCCTGCAGGTGGCCGCCAAGCGCCTGGGCGCCACCGTGCACCAGGTCGTGCTGGCCTGGCTGCTGGCCCGGTCGCCGCAGATGCTGCCGATCCCCGGCTCGGGGGATCCCGAGCACGTCGAGGCGAATGTCGCCGCCGCCGCGCTGGAACTGACCCCGGACGAGTTCGACGCGATCGCCAAGGGCGGCCTGTAACCGAAAACACTGCCACCGAGAAATAACGGCGGCTGCGGCCGGTCAGCCGTCGTCGCGTTACTCACCGGCGTTCGGCGATGTCGAGGTCGCCTCGAGTCCCGCGGCCCGGCTATTCCATAGTAAATCTGTCGTAATACTTGACTTTAGGAGAACGCCGGGACAGGTTGGACCGTATGACACAAGTTCGAGACCACCCCGCATCTGTCAGCCGGACCGCTTCGTTCCAGCACATCGAGGTGACCCAGGTAGGCGGCGTGATCGGCGCCATCGTCGGCGGCATCCGGATCGGCGGCGACGTCGCGCCGGACGCGCTGGCCGAGCTGCGGGCCGCGCTGCTCCGGCACAAGGTCGTGTTCCTGCGCGGTCAGCAGGATGCCAGCGACGCAGAGCAGCTCGCCTTCGCCCAGCTGCTGGGCACCGTCACCAAGCCGCATCCGACGGTCGCCGGGGACGGGAACGCCGTCCTGCCGATCGACGCCGAGCAGGGCAAGGCCAACAGCTGGCATACCGACGTGACCTTCGTCGACCGCGTCCCGGCGATCAGCGTGCTGCGAGCCATCACGCTGCCGCCCTACGGCGGGACGACGGTCTGGGCCAACACCGCGGAGGCCTACCGGCGGCTGCACCCGGCCCTGAAGGCGCTCGTGGCCGGCCTGCGCGCGGTGCACACCAACCTGTACGACTACGCCGCCGATCGCCCCCGGCTCGGCGGCGTCGACGTCCGGGAAGAGGAGTACCGCCGGGAGTTCGCTCACCTGGAGTTCGAGACCGAGCATCCGGTCGTCCGCGTTCATCCCGAGACCGGGGAGCCGGCGCTGCTGCTCGGCCACTTCGTCCGCTCGTTCGCCGGCCTGAGCACCGCCGACTTCCACAGCCTGTTCCCGCTGCTGCAGCGGCACATCACCAGGCTGGAGAACACGGTCCGCTGGACCTGGCGCGACGGCGACATCGCCATCTGGGACAACCGCGCCACCCAGCATTACGCGGTCGCCGACTTCGACGACCAGCCGCGGCTGCTGCACCGGATCACCATCGCCGGCGATGTCCCGGTCGGGATCAGCGGCGACACCAGCGTGGTCCGCAAGGGCGACGCCAGCCACTACTCCCGGCCCGCCGCCTAGGCAGACGCGGGCCCGGGCCACGGGGCGATGTTCCGGGCCAGCATGGCTCTCCTGGATCCCGGCTCGCTGCCGGGCTGGTCCCGCTGGTCGAGCACCGCGAAGCCGGGCGGCAGCAGCGTGGCGGGCTCACCAGGACCCAGGCACCAGGCGGCGGGCAGGCCCGGCCGCGCGCGGCGGGCCGCTGTGGTAAGCCCTTCCCAGGCGAGCAGCCCTCCGGCGGCGACCACGCGGGCGGCGCGACCGAAGACGGTGCCGTCCCAGTACCCGGTGCACAGGACGAGCGCGTAGCGACCCGGCTCCGGGGACCAGGCGGCGAGGTCGGCGTGGACCGGCGTGATCAGCCCGGCCAGCCCGCGGCGCTCTGCCTCGCCGGCGAGCAGGCCGAGCGCCACGTCGGAGCAGTCCACGGCCGTCACGGCCCGGGCAGCCGCCGCCGCGGCCAGGGCGCTGCCCGACGGCCCGCAGGCCAGCTCCAGCACCGGGCCGGCCGGCAGGCTCATCGCCAGCGCCCGCGCGGCCAGCGGATGCACGGCGAACGAGGCGACGAAGCCAGGGCCGTAGCGGGCGTTCCAGTGCAGCGTGTCCGGATGACCGGCCATTCCCGCTGGCACGGGCATGCGGCGCCGGTCCTACCGTCCCGTGCCCGCGGAGCCGGTGCCGGTCCCCGGGACGGCGCCGGGCGGCACACCGACCGGGCCAACCCCGGCGGCGTGCCGCCGGGCCAGCTCGCGGTAGGCCTCCGGGTTGCTCTCCACCCAGCGCTGCGCGCCGCCGGTCACCGGGCCGACGATCCGGGCGGGAACTCCCACGGCGAGCATGCCGTCGGGGATCTTCATGCCCGGCGGGACCGTGGCCCCGGCCGCCACCAGCGCCCGCCGCCCGACGACGACGCCGTCCAGCACCATGGATCCGTTACCCACCAGAGCCTCTTCCTGGACCAGCGCGCCGTGGACGACGCAGAGGTGGCCGATCGTCACGCCAGGGCCGATCTCGGTCACGGGGTCGGCGCCGCCGTGCAGCACCGACCCGTCCTGCACGTTGGCGCCCCGCCGCACGATGATCGGCCCGAAGTCGGCCCGGAGCACGGCGCCGTACCAGATGGACGCCTCGGCCTCGACGCGAACGTCCCCGACCAGGGTGGCGGTCGGCGCGATCCAGGCCGAGGGGCTGACCGTCGGCTCGCGGCCCTCAAAGGAAAACAGCGGCATCCGCTCATCATGCACCCGGGAAATAAGTCGCCGCGGGCCCCCCGGCATGATGTCGAGAACCGCCGGGCGGCTCCGTCCTGTCAGTGAGTGCGCCCGGACAGGCGCGCCGGAGGAGAGGACCCAGCGATGACCAAGTTCCTGCTGCTGCAGAACTACGAGGGCGGCGACGGCTGCACGGTGCCGATGAGCGACTGGGCCCCGCAGGATATCCAGGCGCATATCGATTTCCAGATCGCGCTGAATAAGGAGCTCGCGGCGGCCGGGGAGCTCGTTGACGCCCAGGGCCTGGCCGGCCCCGAGCTGGCCAAGCGGGTGATCAGCGATGGCACGGCTGCCCCGGTGGTCACCGACGGCCCGTTCCCCGAGGCCAAGGAGCTGGTCGCCGGCTACCGCATGGTCGATGTGGAGTCGGAGGGGCGGGCCATCGAGATCGCGGCCCTGGCCTCCGCCGCGCCGGGCCCCGGCGGCGTCCCGATCCAGCAGCCGATCGAGGTCCGCCAGATCATGAGCGCTCCCCGCTCCGACCTATGACGCCAGAACCGGAACCAGGCCTGGAGGACCTGCTGCGCGACCTCGCGCCGCAGGTCCTCGGCGTCGTCGTGCGGCGGTCCGGTGACTTCGCCGCCGCCGAGGACGCGGTGCAGGAGGCACTGCTCGCGGCCGCCCTGCACTGGCCGGCCGGCGGGGTGCCGGACAGTCCGCGCGGCTGGCTGATCCAGGCCGCCCTGCGGCGGCTGACCGATCAGGTGCGCAGCGACCAGGCGCGGCGGCGGCGCGAGGCCGGCGCGGCGGCCGAGCCCCCGGCCGGCGGCGCCAGCGATCGCGACGACACGCTGCTCCTGCTGTTCATGTGCTGCCATCCGGCGCTGACCCCCGCCTCGGCCATCACCCTGACGATGCGAGCCGTCGGCGGCCTGACCACGGCCCAGATCGCGAACGCGTTCCTGGTCCCGGAGGCCACCATGGCCCAGCGCATCAGCCGGGCCAAGCAGCGGGTCAAGGCCTCCGCTGTGCCGCTGCGGATGCCAGCCGCCGGTGACGAGTGGGCGCCCCGGCTGCGCTCGGTGCTGCACGTGCTGTACCTGATCTTCAGCGAGGGATCCACCAGCAGCGTCGGGCCGCAGCTGCACCGCGTCGAGCTGTCGAGCGAGGCGATCCGGCTGGCACGGCTGGTGCACGAGCTGCTGCCCGAGGACGGCGAGGTGGCCGGCCTGCTGGCGCTCATGCTGCTCACCGACGCCCGGCGCCCGGCCCGCTCCGGCCCCGGCGGCGAGCTGATCCCGCTGGCGGACCAGGACCGCTCCCTCTGGGACCAGCGACTTATCGCCGAGGGAGTCGCGCTGCTGGCCCGCGCGCTCGCGCGCGGCGCCGTCGGCGAGTACCAGCTGCAGGCGGCCGTCGCCGCGCTGCACGACCAGGCGGCGCGAGTCCAGGACACCGACTGGCCGCAGATCCTCGCGACCTACCGGCTGCTGGAGCGGATGACCGGCAATCCGATGGTGGCGCTCAACCGTGCCATCGCCACCGCCATGGTCCATGGGCCTGCTGCTGGCCTGGACCTGCTCGACGCACTCGACGAGCCGCTAGCCGGGCACTACCGCCTCGATGCTGTCCGGGCCCACCTGCTGGAGATGGCCGGCGACGCGGCGGCCGCGGCCGAGCACTACCGCGTTGCGGCCAGTCGCACGACCAGCGTGCCCGAGTGGAACTACCTGACCCTGAAGGCGGCGCGGCTCCGGAGGGGGCAGCCGAGCACGGCGCAGCCGAGCACGGGGCCGGCGAGCACGGGGCCGCCGAGCTAGCCGAGCAGGTCCTCCGCTCTTTGCAGGGCCGCCCGCAGGTTGGCCTCGGAGGTGGCCGCGCGGGCCTCCGGGAAGGTCAGCCACCGCAGCGGCGCGTTCGGGCTCTCCGGCCGGGCCGCGTCCGGCTCCCCGGTGGCCAGGATGAACCGCACGTCCGCGTGCTCGTGGGCCGGCTCCTTGCTGTTAGCCGGCACGGGCACGATCACCACCTGCCGGATCCGCGCGTCGGGCCACGGCACGAGATCGGTCAGCCCGGTCTCCTCGCCGCCCTCGCGCAGCGCGATCGCCAGCGGGTCGCTCTCGCCCGGGTCGCCGTGCCCGCCGACGTGCAGCCACCCCTGCTGGCGCTGATGCCAGCGCAGCAGGACGCGGCGGGTGGCCGGGTGCACGATCAGCGCGGACGCCGTGACGTGCAGCGGCGTCGAGCGCTGCCAGGGATCGCGGGTGGCCGCGAGGAGCTGGCGGACCCGCTCCACGTCGGCCGTCTCGGTCTCGTCAGCGGGCTGGTAGCGGTCGAGCAGGCTCTGCAGGGCACCCATGACGAGGGACCTTATAGGTGCGCGGGCTTATAGGTGCATGGCCGTGGGCCCGGAGGGACGGTCCCGCGTTCAGGAGCCGGGCAGGAAGGACAGGTCGATGCGGGTGCGCCAGCCAGCACTACGGCCGTCGGGCAGCGTGCCGGCCCGCCGCATGACGTCGACCACCTTGGCCATGCCCGGCTCGCTCAGGGCCAGGTCGGCCGTCAGGCTAGCCGAGGTGATGAAGTGCTCGTAATCCCGCCGCGCATACTCCCGCGTCGTGGCCATCGCGCTCGCGGCCAGCTCGGTCGCGGCGTCCGGCTCGTCGTATAGCCACCGGGTGGCCTGCGCCAGCGCCGCCAGGAAGCCGCGCAGCGCCGCGGAGTGGGCGGCCGCCCAGCCGGGCCGCACGTTTACCGTGGTGAACTGGTAGTCCGGGACGTAGTCGGAGATCTCGCCCAGATCCGGGTAGCCCTGGTCTTGCGCGAGGTACTTGTGCGGCGGCGTCTGCAGGCCCGCGTCGAGTTTCCCGTCCTGGATCGCCTCCCACCGCGCGGACGCGACGCCGATGGCCTCCAGCTGATAGTCCGCGCCCGCCTGCAGCCCGTGCGCGGCCAGCATCTCGCTCACCAGCAGCGCGGTGCCCTCGGTGGCGTGCGAGACGCCCACCAGGGCGCCGCGCAGGTCGGCGATGGCGGCGATGCCCCGCCGGGCGATGAGCGCATTGGCGAGCTTGCGGGCATTCCCGCCGACGATGACCAGGGCGCCGCCGGGATCGCTCAGCACGCCCTCCGGTGTCCCCAGGCCGATGTCGACGCTGCCGTCCCGGGTGGCGCTGGTCACATTCTGGACCCCGTATAAGACTTTCGCGGTAACGGCGAGGCCCGCCTCGGCGAAAAGGCCCAGATGGTCAGCCGCCCATACCGGCATGTTGGTGAAGATTGGCGCGACCAGGCCAACGGTTAGCGACTGCCTCATCCTCCGGGTCATCTCCTCCGGCCCTCTATCATCGACGGGCCACCATCGCGCGGATCAGCTCAGCGGCGATACCTACTAGTCGTGTACCGTTCTCAAGAAATTGATTCTGTCCTCCAGGAAATACGGGGGTCAAGGCACCGGGCCGGGAGGGATCGCATGGCAGTCCGGGATGGTCTCCTCGAAGCGGACGTGATCGTCGTCGGAGCCGGACCGGTGGGACTGTGGCTGGCCGCTGAGCTCCGCCTCGGCGGCGCGACCGTCACCGTCCTGGAGAAGCGGATTCGCCGGTCCGAGCACTCCCGGGCGCACACGCTGCACGCCCGCACCCTCGAGGTCTTCGCCTCGCGCGGCCTGGTCGGCCCGTGGCTGGAGGAGGGCGTCGAGATACCGACGACGCACTACGCCATGCTGTCCAGCCGCCTCGACCTGTCCGGGCTGGCGTCCGACTATCCGTTCGTCCTGTTCATCCCGCAGGTCCGGACCGAGGAGCTGCTCGAGCGCCATGCGATCGCGACGGGCGTGCGCGTACTGCGCGGCCTGGAGGTCTCCGATATCACCGTGACGGACACGGGCGTGAGCGCGACGGCGATCAGCCCGGCGGGCCAAGATGGCGACCAGCTTGAGCTCGCCGGCCGGTATCTCGTCGGGTGCGACGGGCGGCGCAGCATCGTGCGCACGGCCAGCGGCATCGGCTACACCGGTACCGAGGACGCGCTCACCTGCGTCATGGGCGATGTGCGCCTGGAAGACGACGCCGTGCCGCCCGCGCTGACCATGCACAGCGAGGGCGGCTCGTTTTACGCCGTGCGCCTGGACGCCGCCCGGTACCGGCTGGTGGCCCTGGAGCACGCCACCATGTCGACGCCGCGCGAGGCGGTCCTCGGCCTCGATGAGTTCCGCACCACCGTGAGCAGGCTGACCGGCCGCGACTTCGGCATGCGGGACCCCAGCTGGCTGACCCGCGTCGGCAGCGCGACCTTCCAGGCCGACCGTTATCTCCAGGGCCGGGCGCTACTGGCCGGCGACGCCGCTCACGTGCACTTTCCGATGGGCGGGCAGGGGCTCAACCTCGGCATTCAGGACGCGATGAACCTGGGCTGGAAGCTGGCGGCCGTCGCCCGGCTCGCCGCGGCGCCCGCCTTGCTCGACACCTACGAGCACGAACGTGCCCCCGTGGGCCGCGCGGTCATCGACGACACGCTGGCCCAGACCGGACTGATCGCGGTACCCGGGCGCGAGGGCCAGGCGCTGCGGGGCATGATGACCGCGGCGCTCGCGGAAAACCCGGCCCTTAACGCCAAGCTCGCCGTGGCCGCCGCCGGCATCGACGTGCAGTACCCGGCCGCGGCGGACGCGCATCCTTTCGTCGGGCGGCGGGTGCCGAACTTGCCGCTCCCCGACGGCCGGGACGTCTTCGGGCTGCTGCGGCCCGGCCGGTTCTGCGTCGTCGGGCTGCCGCCGGCTGCCCTCGCTGACCACCTCGGGCCCGAGGCACTGGCCGAGCTGTCAGTCACGCCGGAGGGCTTCGCAGCGGCCGGTCAGCCCTGGGACCGGGTGGGAGCCGCGCTCATCCGCCCTGACGGGCACCTGGCCTGGGCCGTAGACCGCGACGGCGGCGTGCGGCCGGGCGATGCCCGGGCGGAGGGTGTCGCCGGAGCGGCCGGTGTCGCCGTCGCGGCCGGTGTCGCCGTCGCGGGCGGTGTCGCCGTCGCGGGCGGTGTCGCCGGAGCGGCCGGCGATGCCGTCGCCGAGCTGCTGCGCTGGCTGCCCGGCTTACGCCCGGCTGGCTAGCTCTCGGCGGATCGCCGTCGGCGCCCCGCGCTGGCGGAGCCCGCCTGACGGCTGGGCCGTGCCGCCGGAGGCCCGGGTTCAGGCAGTTTGCGGTGCGTGCGACCGGGCAGCGCGAGGACCAGTTCGAGCCAGTGAGCCAGGTCCCTGATCTCACGATCCACGGCGGCGGTCATCGTCGTGTCGAACACCACGTCGTGGTGGATCGCGTCGACCCGCAGCATCCCGGCCTTGCGATCGGCGGTGGCGTCGAGCTTGCCCACCAGCCGGTCGCCGTACAGGATCGGTAGCGCGAAATATCCCCAGCGGCGCTTGGCCGCGGGCTTGTACATCTCCAGCTGATAGTCGAACTCAAACAGCTCGACCGTGCGCTTGCGGTCGTGGATGAGCCGGTCGAAGGGCGACAACAGCGCCGCACGCGCCGAGAACGGCTGGCCCAGCAAGGACGGATCGACTCGCCAGGTGCCCTTGACCCGTCGACGACGGCCGGCTCTCCGGCCTCGCCCACGTCCGTCGGCCCAACCGGATTTTCCGGTCCCCGGGCGCGCGCGACGCCCAGTGACCGCAGCCGCCGCTCGTTGCGGAGGCGCAGCGCCTCGTCCCTGGGGACCACCGGGTCATCGGGTAGACCCGGGCAGCCAGGTCCCACAGCCGGTCGTTGGCCCGTACCCAGTCGCGGCGGGCCGCCCGCCAGCCGGCCAGTTCACCAGGCTCGGGCCTGATCCCAGGAGGCCATGTCCGCGCGGTAGAGCGCCAGATCCTCGCGGGGCCGGATCATCGCCCGCAGTTCCAGCAGCGCCCGGTCCGCCAGCGCGCCGGCCAGCTCGGCTGACGAGTACGACGATCCCAGGCGGCTCCAGGCCACGAGATCGGCATTGGGCGCAATCGCGGCGATCGGGTCGATCTGGAGCAGAGTCAGCTGCCGCACCGCATCAAGCAGCTCAGTCGGCCGCGAGCGATCCAGGAGCTGCGCGCGCACGGCGATGCGGCGCGCGTCGAGGCGGGAGAGCTCGTGGACGGTCACGGCTTCGAGACTAGGGCGGATCCGACAGGAAGCCACTTGCCGCCGGAGCCAGGCGCTGATTGCGGTGACATGGACTGCGGCTTCGTCGCGCAGCGAGTTTGTCCTACCGGGTCGGGGCCTTAAGCATGCCCCTCGGACCCCGACGGCGCGGCTAGACCGGGTGGGTGTCGGGGGTGGCGGTGTAGGTGCGGCCGGCGGGGGTGGTCCAGATGAAGGTGCCGGGGCGGGGCTGGGTGAGGGTCCAGCCGAGGTGCTGCTTGAGGATGTGGTGGGCGCGGCACAGGCCACCGTGCAAGTCATAACAACACAGGTCGCCCGCACGGCTCCTCAGCGAAGGAGCGAGCATCATGCAGGAAGATCTCAACGAAGGCAGGCTTCCCTGATGAGCATTCTCCGCTCGGCCAGCAGCAAGAACCTTGGCGCGACCGGCGGCCGTCAGCCGTCGGCGTCCCAGGGGTTGATGAGGCCGATCCCGGTATCCGTGAAATCGCCGATGTTACGGGTGGCCAGCGTTGCGCTGTGCACGCGGCAGATGGCGGCGATCTGAGCATCCGCCGTGCTAATGGGTCGCCCCTTTTTCTCTCTGCCGACGACGACGGCAGCGTACTGCTCAGCGGCCAGGCCGTCGAAAGGCTCCAGGCGGCCGCGGAAATCCTCGTTGATCAGCACATCGATAGTTTCCGCGAGTGCGGCCCTCCGTCGCCCGTCCGGCAGGCGGGCGACGCCGTAAAGCAATTCCGCGGCCGTGATCGCAGTGGTGGCGACTTCGGCGGCGGGCAGCGAGTCAAGCCAGGTCACCACGCTCTGCTCGGGGTCGATGCGGGCGAGTTCGGAGATGACGTTCGTGTCGAGGACGATCACGCGTCGCGGTGCTCACCCAGTGGCGCCGCGCGTGGCAGCTCGTTGCGCGCAGGAAGGTCAAGGTCTGCGCCGCCCAGGTCGGCGAACCGCGCGTGAATATGACTCCCGAGGCCGAAGTTCGGCGTCGGGGAGGCCAGGCGTTCGGCGAGGATGGCCCGCACTTCGGCTTCCATCGATCGTCCGTGCTGTGCGGCAAGGACACGGAGCCGGGCGTGTGTCTCCCCATCAAGTCCGCGGATCGTCAACGTCGCCATCGTCAACCCTCCTTACGCAGGCAATGCTTACAATGCTATCACTGCATCACCAGGTCCGGGGCGCCCAAGCGCCCAACCCGCACTCCGTCAGCTCGGTTCAAGCCCTCGTGGCCCGTAGCAATCATGTTCGCCATCGCGTTCGGGCTGTCCATGGACTACGAGGTCTTCCTCCTCACCCGGGTCCGCGAGATGTGGGCACGCACGCATGGCAACCACACGGCTACCGGCGGCCACGTGGCAGACGCAAAACAGCCGGGGTGCGGGCCGGGACGGTCCGCGACATCCTCACCCACCTGGCCAAGGGCGCCAGCACGTTCTCCTGCGGTCGTGGCGTGTCCTACTGCAACGAGAAGCCCGCCTGCAAGTTATAACTACACACCTGCCTACCTACGGCAAGGACTTGTGTCACACGGATGAGTCAGGCGCCGCGGCCGGGCCGCACGATGCCCTTCTCGTAGGCGAAGACCACGACTTGCACGCGGTCGCGCAGGTCCAGCTTGGCGAGGATGCGGCCGATGTGGCTCTTGATGGTTGTCTCGCTCAGGTAGAGCTTCGCGGCGATCTCGGCGTTGGACAGGCCTTCGGCTACCAACTGCACGACCTCGATCTCTCGCCCGCTGAGGCGTCCGGCCGCGCTGGTTGCGGGTATGCCGGGGGCGGGGCCGCGGCGGCGTCCCGCGACACCCACGCCGGCCGCCCGCCTGCCGCTAAGCCGATCTTGGCGTCCCGCCCGGCTGACCGCGCCGCGACCTGCGCGACCATCGCCAGCTCCCCGGCCTGCGCCCACGAGGCCACCTTCCGGAACGCCGCCGCCAGCCCCGCCAGATCCCGGTCCGCCGCCCCGCCCGGCACCTGCGCCGACAGCCACGCCGCCAGCCCTGGACCCGCCGGCATGCACTCCGCCACCACCCCGGCCAGGTCAACGCAGGCGCTCTCATCGTCATCACCAGCCGCCAGGATCTCCTCCTGGCCAGCATCGCCGGCCGCCTCCAGCGGCCTGCCGATCGCCGCCAGCACCCCGGCCAGGTCAAACTCAAACGACCACCGCAACCCGCCATCCCCCATACTCGACTCGGCGCTGCCCTCTAGCCAAGAGGCCGCCCCGGCCGCCGTGCTCGGCCTGGCTTCGTCGCGTCGGCCGGCAGTTGCGTCAGCTCCGGGGTACCCGAGCCCCTTTCCCGAGCTGCGGGTTCTTCGCCGTCCATTAATGGATCACCTCCCGACTACCGGAGCTGGCCTGCTGGCTCGATGTGCGGGTCCGCACTGCCCTTGTCTTAGATCAGGTTATCGACCGCTACTGACATTCTGAGACTCATGGCGCTAGCAGATTCGAATAGCTCCCTTCAGCTGGCCGTCGGTTTCCTCAGGATGCGCTCCGCGCAGATGGCCAGGCCGATCTCGTGGAGCTGTTTGCGTCGGAGGTGCACCGGGCGGACGCGCAGGCGGCCTGGACAGGCCGGCCTGCGCCCCGGCGAGGCGAGCGGACGGACAGCCGGCTAGGACAGGCCGGCGGCGATCTGGCTGGCGAGCTCCGCTAGCGGCACGGCGACCTGGCGGGCCATCGACGCGGGCATCCTGCTCAGCGGGGCGGCAACGCTCACGGCGGCGACCGGGCGGCCGCTGGAATTGAGCACGGCGACGCCGACGGAGCTGACGCCATCCTCGCTCTCGCCCATGCTGACGGCATAGCCGCGCTTGCGCACCCGGCCCAGCTCCGTCCGCAGGGCCGACTTTGTAATGATCGTGCGGCGGGTCCGGGCAGGCAGCCCTTCAGCGCGGTAGATGCGGTCGATCTCGCTGTCGGGCAGCGCCGCGAGCATGGCCTTGCCGACGCTCGTGGCGTGCGCGGGCAGGATGCGGCCGGTGCGCCCGGCTACCCGCAGCGCGTGCCCGCTCTCGACGGCGTCCAGGAACCGAGCGTCGGCTCCTTCCAGCGCGGCCAGGTGAACGGTCTCGCCCACCTGCTCCATGAGCGCCTCCAGGCAGGGCCGGGCGATGGAGCGGATATCCATGGCCCGGACGACGCTCAGGCCCACCTCGATCAGGGCCGGCCCGGCCCGGTAGGCGCGCGACGCGGGATCCTGCCGGACGAAGTCGTGGTAGGCCAGCATGGCCATCAGCCGGTGAGCGGTGGACTGCGCGACGCCGAGTGCCTCGCGCGCTTCCGACAGCCTGATTTCGCCCCGGTCCCGGAACATCAGCAGCAGGCGCAGCGCGTTGTCGACCGACTCGATCGGGTACTGCGGGCGCGGGATGCCGGTCCCGTCCGCCCTGACGGCGACGTTCGGCCTGGTCGCCCCCTTGGACCCCGTCGGCCCCTTGGCCTGCGCCGGCATCTAGGAGCTGACCGTCGGGGGGGCGTAGCCGTCGCGGATCCGTAGGTAGCGCGCGTCTACGGCGTCGGGCGATTTCGGCATCGATGTCCTTCTGCGGGACGACGATCGACGGCCACAGGTCATCAAGCCAGGCACCTGCGCCCGGTCACGTCGACGAAGGCAGCCTTGAGATCGTGGTTCTCGGCCTTGAGGCCGTGGTTCTCGACCGTGCAACCGTCGTTCTCGACCGTCATGCCGACCTCCAGTGCCATCAGCAGAAGCTAATTCTGCATACTAGCCTCGCCGGCAGCGCCCATGAGCTCCGGCGGATGGCGCAGTAGCCTCGAGGCATGACCCTTTTCCAGCGGGCGCACGACATAGTCGCGGCTAAGGCCAACAAGGCGCTCGACGCCGCCGAGAAGCCCGACGAGATGCTCGACCTGTCGTATGAGCAACTGCTCGACCAGCTCACTCAGGTCCGCCGCGGCCTGGTGGACATCGCCGCGGCGCGCAAGCAGATCGAGCTCCAGGCCCAGCAGCTCCAGCACACGGTGAGCCACCTGCAGGACCAGGCGAAGGCGGCGCTCGCCCAGGGCAACGAGGAGCTGGCCAGGGAGGCGCTCTCCCGCAAGGCCGCCGCCCAGGCTCAGATCGATGCCCTGGAGCCGCAGCACCAGCAGCTCACCGACCAGGAGCAGAAGCTCGAGCAGACCCTGGCCGCCCTGCAGCACAAGGTCAACGAGTTCCGGACGCAGAAGGAAGTGCTGAAGGCCCAGTACACCGCGGCTCAGGCCACCAGCTCGGTGGACGAGAGCGTGACCGGGATCTCCGCCACCGCGGGCGACGCGGGAGCGGCCCTCCAGCGGGCCCAGGACAAGATCTCCACCATGCAGGCCCGGGCTGGCGCCCTGGACGAGCTGCTTCAGTCCGGGGTGCTCGAAGACGTCGGGGGCGACACCGACGACATCCAGCGGGAACTTGACGAAGCCGGGTCGGCGGCCGGGGTGGACTCCGAACTCGCTGCGCTCAAGGCTGAGATCGGCCCGGGCCGCCCGCCGCCGCAGCAGCTCACCAGCTGAGGGGCTAGGCAGCTAAGCCGCCCGCCGGGGCCTGTCCCCCTGCCGCGTGGGTAAGCATGTAGCAGCGTGGGAGCCGCGATCGCGGCCCGGGCATGGCGAGGAGGACCCGACATGGCGGAGGCGGAAGGTGACCAGGCGGCGGGATCCGTCGCCGCCG
Organism: Streptosporangiaceae bacterium; assembly: GCA_036510065.1. Taxonomy (GTDB): domain Bacteria; phylum Actinomycetota; class Actinomycetes; order Streptosporangiales; family Streptosporangiaceae; genus DASUBV01. The sequence goes on from DATCEO010000024.1 coordinate 60,097, forward strand.
GAGTGGAGCGCTCCCTGGCCGCTTCGCTCCGGCTGGCCGTCATCCCCGTCGCGTTCCTGGTCCTCGCGGCTCTCGGGGCGTTCGTCTACGGGGGCGCCGTGTTCGTCCGCTCGGCCATCCAGGTGGGCCGGCATCCCTTTCCGGTCGGCCATCATGTCGGCTTGTTCCTGCTGGATATTGACCTGTTCCTGATCGGCGCGACCTTGCTGATCTCGGCCGTCGGCTTCTACGAGCTGTTCATCCGCGAGATTCGCGTCAACGGCGTGACCAGGATGCCCGCCTGGCTGGAGATGCGCGATCTTAACGATCTCAAGGGCCGGGTCATCGCGATGATCGTCATGGTCCTCGCGGTGAGCTTCGTCGAGCTGGCCGTGCAATCCCACAATGGCCTGGAGGTGCTGGAGCTAGGCGGCGGCGTCGCCGTGGTCATCATCGCCCTGACCGTGTTTCTCCGGCTGACCAGCGGCCCAAACGGCAAGAGCCCCGCCAAGCCGCTGTGAGCCGAGTCAGCTGCTCACGGCGGTGAGCACCGCCAGCAGGAAGGTGGCCAGCGCCGCTACGCCGTGACCGACGGGGACCAGAGCGGCCGGCCGAAGGCTGGGCGACCAGGCGGGCCGGGCCGGGCCGGAGGCCACCCTGGCCAGCAGGTCGTCGACGAGCTGGCCGGCCAGCACGTCATCGGTGAGCGCGCGGTCGAGCACCTCGTCGGTGACCCGCTCGGAAGCGGCGGCCTGGCCGGGTCTGGGTGGCCCCGGGTAGGGAGTCAGCAGGGTCACCGTGCAGACGCCGAGCCCGACGACCAGCATGAGCACCCCGACTGCCGACCAGGCCAGCACCGGCCAGCCGGCCACCAGGTAGCCGATCCACACCGTCAGCCCGGTCAGGGCCAGGCCGAAGTGGGTGAACACGACTGCCGGAGCCAGGCCCTCCCTGGCCGCGCGTTGCCGCCGCAGGCCTCCCCGGGCGATCCACCTGCCGAGCATGTAAGCGCCGATGCTGGCGGTGATGAGCCAGGCGACGAGGGTGTCGATGCCGAGCCCGCTGGGGCCGGCTGCCGCGGGACGCTCGGCCGGCGCCGCGCACCCGGCCGCGAGCAGCGCCGTGAGCAGGCCGCCCGCAGTCATGACAGCCTTGATCATGACGCGCATGGGCTTCTCCGTCCCAGGGACCGAGCGCTGCGGATCTCCTACTGGATCATGCGGGTTACCGCTCCTGCTCAGTGGGGCGGATCAGCATCTCGTTGACCGCGACGTGCCGGGGCCGGGTCACGATGTAGGCGATCGCGTCGGCGATGTCCTCGGCCTGCATCCGCTGCCCGAACTGGCCGCGCAGGCCCTCGAGGACCTCCGGCCGGTTGTGCTCGGCCAGCTCCGTGGCGGTGGCGCCCGGCTCGACCAGCGAGACCCGGACGTAGCGCTTGGCCAGCTCCTGGCGCAGGGACTCGCTGAACGCGCCGACGCCGTGCTTGGTCAGGTTGTAGACGCCGCTGCCATTGCGCGCCACCCGGCCGGCCACCGAGCTGATGTTGACCATGTCGGCGACCTCACGCGGGCTGTCCTTGCCCGCGCTGATCAGGTGCGGGAGCGCCGCATGCGCGCAGTACAGCAGGCCCAGCACATTGAGCTCGACCATCCGCTGCCACTCCGACAGGGGCGCGTCGACCGCCGGGCCGAGCAGCATGACCCCGGCGTTGTTGATCAGCGTGTCGAGGCGGCCTAGCTCTGCGACGGTGCGCTCGACCGCTTCAGTGGCCTGCTGCTCGTTAGTGATGTCGGATTCCAGGACCAGCGCGGTCCCGCCCTGGTCGCGGATCTGCGCGGCGAGCGCGTCCAGCCGGTCCCGGCGCCGGGCCGCCAGCGCCACGGCGGCGCCCCGGGCGGCCAGCGCGGTGGCCGCGGCGGCGCCGATTCCACTCGAAGCCCCCGTGACCAGCGCCACCGTGCGATCCAGTACTGCCATCGGAACCCCGTCTCTGCCGCGCCCGCCCGTCCGTCCGTCCGCTAGGAACTCTAGGGGACCCGGCCCCGGCCGGGCAGAACGGGTCAGGGCCGGGGTCCTGAGCCCGTCCGGCTGGTTCGGGCCATCGCGGGGATGACGACGGCCGCCACCGCGAGGTGCATCACGATCAGTCCGACGCTGGCCGCCGTCGTGGTCGCGGCAATCAGGGGTAGGGCCAGGGACGCGACCAGAGCGGCCAGCGCAGCGCTGACCCACAGGGCGCTGGCGCGCGGGGTTCGCTTGTCCAGGACGGCCAGTAGCAGCCAGCCGAGCAGCGAGAAGGCCAGGCTGACCCCGATGACCTCGCCGATCCCGATGGTCTGGGGATGGGCGCTGCCGAACCGGATGGTCAGGTCAACGCCCAGCAGAGGGACCTCGATCATCCAGGCGACGGCGCCGGCGAGCGCCCCGCCGGCGACGGACAGCGCCCGGCTCCGGCCCTGCTTGTGGTCCTGGATGGTTGGCGCGGAGGTGGTCAGCATCGCGTTCTCCCTAGGTCGGCTGCTGTCGTCAGCGCTTGGTTGCGCCGCTAGCACCGAGGCTGTCCTGACTCCCGGTAATCAGGCATCGGCCGCCGGAGGATTTCGGGGCTGCTTCGTCCGCAGCAGCGGGATACTCCCAGCGGAGTACCGCGACGGCCGCCCCAGGGACGATGGCACGCCGTTCCCGCCGGTTATACGCTCCAAGCGATGCGCATCAGGGGCGTGACCAGCGTGCCGCGGCGCTGGCGGAACGCCGCCGGCGTGGCGGTGGTGACGCTGCTCACCGTGATCGGCTCCTATGCCGAGGCCAACCCCGCCCATACCTACGGCGGCCTGCACCTGACCAGCCATCCCCCGCTGCCGGCCTACCTTCTGGTCGCCATTCCGGCGCTGGCCCTCGCCGGGCGCGACCGCTACCCGGTCAGGGTCTTCCTGCTGGCCGTGGCCGGCGCTGTCGGCTGGGCTGCGCTCGGCCAGATAGACGGGGCCGCACTCGTCCCGGTCCTGGTAGCGCTGTTCTGGGTCGCCCTCACCCGGTCCCGCCGGGTCGTGCTGATGGCTGGCCTGGCCGGGGCGATGGCCATCTTCCTGGCGGAGGGACTGTTCGGCCCGTTCGGCTGGCTCGGCGGCCCGAACGCGACCATGTGGCCCGAATTGCTTGCCGCGGCCGCGCTCGGCGGCTACGTAGCGGCGCGGCGCCAGTGGCTGGCCGCCGAGCGAGACCGGAAGGAGCGGACCGAGCAGATCCGGGAAGAGGAAACCCGCAGGCGGGTCGACGCCGAGCGGATGCGGATCGCCCGCGAGCTCCACGACGTCGTCGCCCATTCGATGGCGATGATCAACGTGCAGGCCACCGCAGCGAGCCTGCTCCTAGCTGACGATCCCGGCCGGGTCGCCGACGCGCTCCAGGAGATCCGCCGGGCCAGCAAGGGCGGCCTGCGCGAGCTGCGGGCGATACTCGACGTCCTGCGGCAGGTCGATGGGGACAGCCCCGCGCTCCCCGGTCCGGACCTGGGCGCGATTCAGGCGCTCGTCGACGCGACTAGCGCGGCCGGCACGCCCACCACGCTGCATGCCGACAGGCCCCCGGCTCCCCTGCCACCGCCGGTCGCGCTCGCGGTCTACCGGATCGTGCAGGACTCACTGACCAACGTGGTCCGCCATGCCGAGCGGGCCGCCGCTACCGTAACCCTGCGTTACGAGCCCGGCCACCTGCTGGTGGACGTCGTCAACGACGGCGGGAGCACGCACGCCCCGTTCAGCGACGGGGCCGGCGCCGGCCTGGAGGGAATGAGGGAGCGGGCGGCTGCCCTCGGCGGCACACTCGAGGCGGGGGCGCGTCCGCGGGGCGGCTTCCGCGTGCACGCCAGGCTCCCGACGGCAGCGGCCGCCCGCAGCGAGGAGTCAGCAGTCATCGCGACGGTTCCCGACGCCGCCCGGCGCAGCGGCGACGCCGCCACCCAGCAGCGCGCGGGCCGGCCGTGATCAGGGTCCTGCTCGCCGATGACCAGGCCCTGGTCCGGGCCGGCTTCAGGGTCCTGGTCGGCATAGCCCCCGACATCGAGGTGGTCGGTGAGGCTGCCGACGGCGCGGCCGCAGTCGCCATGACCCGCTCTCTGCAGGCCGAGGTGGTGCTGATGGACATCCGCATGCCCGGCACCGACGGCCTGGAGGCGACCCGCCAGATCGTCGCCGATCCCGACCTTGATGGCGTTCGTGTCGTGATCCTCACCACCTTTGCCGAGGACGAGTACGTTTTCGAGGCGATACGCGCCGGAGCGAGCGGGTTCCTGGTCAAGGACATCGAGCCGGAGGACCTGGTCAACGCCATCCGGGTGGTGGCCCGCGGCGACGCGCTGCTCTCACCGAGCGTCACCCGTAAGCTGATCTCCAGTATCGCCGGGCGCGGACCGGCGCAGCGGATGGACCCGTCCGCGCTGTCGGTGCTCACCGATCGCGAGCGGGAAGTGCTCGCCCTGGTGGCCGCCGGGATGAGCAACGACGAGATCGCCGGCACCCTCTATATGAGCCCGCTGACAGCCAAGACCCATGTCAGCCGCACGATGGTCAAGCTCGGGGCCAGAGACCGGGCCCAGCTCGTGGTCACCGCTTACGAAACCGGCCTGGTGCGGCCCGGCCTGTCCTGAGCCGGCGTACGGCTCGGATGGCGGTAGTCACCGCCAGCGGCCGAGAAAGCTGAGCACGCGCTGCTTCAGCAAGGTGGCGGCGTCCTCGTCGTAGGAGGGCAGGCTGCTGTCAGCGAACAGGTGCTGATCGCCGGGGTAGAGGAACAGCTGCGCGTCCTCGGCGGTCTTGACCAGCTCGCGGGCGGCGTCCAGATCGCCGTCCGGGACGAAATACGGGTCGCCGTCCATCGCGTGAATCTCGACCGGAACGCCCGGCGGCCACGGGCCCCCGAACTCCGCCGGCGGGATACAGGCATGAACCAGCAGGGCTCCCAGCGCCCCCGGCCGTGTCTGGGCCAGCATCTGCGCCGGCAGCACCCCCAGGGAGAACCCGGCATAGACGATCTCACCGGGCAGGTCCTCGACGGCGAGGCGGCCCCGCTCGATGACGGTGTCGAAGCCGGTCTGCTGGGCATAGGCAACGCCCTCGTCAAGGGTGTCGAAGGTACGGCCCTCGTACAGGTCGGGCACGGTCACCCGATGGCCGGCCTGAGCGAGCTCATCGGCGAACTGGCGGATGCCGCCGGTGAGGCCCTGAGCGTGATGAAACAACACGACGTCGGTCAACGATGGCTCCTTCGCTGGGGCTGGACGGCTCCGGGATCCCGACTCATCGGTCCCGGAGCGAGCGAGGCTCCGCCCTCCCCCTGACAATCTTGGTCAGGCGGACGCACCAGCGACAGCAGGAAGAAGGGGCCTACGCCTCGACGAGGATCACCAGGGTCTCGGGTAGCACGCCATCGTCGGCCATCGCATCAGACATCGTCGCGGTCTGCATGGCCGACATGACGGCGTCCATGTCGGCGACGTCCATCAGCACCGCTACCCGGGTCGGGGTCTGCGGGTCGACAAACGTCCGGATGTTGGTGACCCCCAGGGCGCCGAAGACTTCCTCGCGCCTCGGCGAGGCCAGCCAATGATCGGTGTCCTTCACATCATGATGAGCGATGACGGTCGGCATAATTTTCCCCCTCGGCGTCGCGTAGCCAGCGGTTATAGCCTGGCCGGGCCGACGTTACACCCATCTACCGCATAACCTATAGAGGCAAGAATCATCCAGGTCAGCAATAACCTCGGCGCAGCGGTCCCGGGAAATTGAAATAACTACAGAATTCATAACATGCCAGCCTAGGCGGCTAGTCTCGTCCGGTAATCTGCGATCATGCTCGCGCGGTGGTGGCATGGGATGATAGCCGTGCTGGTTTTCGGGGCTGTCGTGCTGCAACTCCTGATCGCTGTTCGCGTGAGCGGTACCCCGCACGACGTCACCGCCGGCGTCCTGCGCGGAAGCAGCCTTCCCGGCCGGCTCATCCGGGTCCTCAGCTTCTTCACCATCCAGAGCAACCTGCTCTGCGGCATCGTCTCCGCGCAGCTCGCGGCCCGGCCGGACCGGGACGGGCCAGCGTGGCGCGTGCTGCGCCTGGCCGCCCTCGTCGGTATCACGGTCACCGGCGTCGTCTACTCCACCGTGCTGGCCGCCATCCATGAGCCCAACGGCCCGGCCGAGACCTCGGTGAACCTGATCGTGCACTACATCGTGCCGATCGCGATGATCGCGGGCTGGCTGGCGTTCGGGCCCCGGCCGCGAATCACCGAGCGGACGGTCCTGTGGTCCCTGCTGTTCCCGCTGCTCTGGCTGGCGTACACGCTGGTGCGCGGAGCCATCTGGGGCTGGTACCCCTACCCTTTCCTCGACGTTGCCTCGCATGGGTATGCCCGGGTCGCCCTGAACGCCGTGGTGGTCACCGTCGTGCTCGGGCTGGTCGCGGCCCTGTTCGCCTTCGGCGACACCCGATTGCCGCCCGCCCCGCGGGCCGCGCGCGAAGCCGCAGTGACGCCCGCGGCCTGACTACCGCCGGCGGGCACCCGCAACCGCTGATCCGCGAGTGACGACGATGACTGGCGAGCAGCTGACCAGGGCCACGGGAATCACCACGTGCGTGGCGGGCTGCGGGGCGGGGCGGGCTGGGGCGGGGGCTGGGGTCCGGAGCTCGGCGAGCCGGTGCCGGGAGGGCAGCAGTACGGCGGTAATGATCGCGCCGACTCCGAGCAGCACGGCCGAGACGGTGAAGGCGGTGGTGTAGCCGTGGGTGGCCGCGATGGCCGGGGCCAGCGGCCCGGTGTGGTGGCTGACCAGATAGCTGGCCGTGGTGGTCAGCGCGATGGTGCTGAGGGCGGAGGTGCCGATGGATCCGCCGACCTGCTGCATGGTGTTGACCAGGGCCGAGGCCACGCCTGAGTCCTCGCGGCGGACGCCCGCGGTGGCGGTGTTGATGGCCGGGGCGAAGATCATGCCGAAGCCGAGGCCCATGACAAGCATGACGGGCAGGACGTGGCCCGCATAGCTGGAGGTCACAGTGAGCTGGGCCAGGTAGATCATCGCGGCAACCCCCAGCAGCATGCCCAAGACGATCAGGACCCGCGGCCCGAACCGGGGCAGGGTCACGATGCTGGAGACGTTGGAGCTGATCAGGATGCAGCCGACGAAGGGCAGGAATAGCAACCCGCAGGTCACCGGGGTATATCCCTTGACCACCTGCAGGTAGTAGGTAAGGAACAGGAAGACGCCGAAGATCGCGATTCCGGCCAGGCCGACGGCGGCGTAGGAGCCGCCGCGGGTGCGGTCCAGGATCACCCGCAGCGGCAGCAGCGGGTGACTGACCCGCTGCTCGGCCAGGACAAACGCGGCCAGCAGGAGCACCCGGCCACCAGGGAGCCGATGGTGCCCACGGCCGTCCAGCCGGCGGTCTCGGCATGGGAGAACCCGAACACCAGTAGGAACAGCCCGGCCGACGACAGCACGGTGCCGGGCCAGTCCATCGGCGGCCGGGTAGCCGGGCGGCTGGTGCGCAGGTAGGCCAGGGCGCCGGCCGCGGTGAGCGCAGCGAACACCAGGTTGACATACAGGGTGTACCGCCACGAGAGGTACTGGGTGAGCACCCCGCCCAGGATCAGCCCCAGGGCGCCCCCGCCGGCGGCGACCGACCCGAACACCCCGAAGGCCTTCCCCCGCTCACGCGGGTCCTGGAACGTGCTGACCAGGGTGCCCAGCGCCGCCGACGCCAGCAGGGCACCGAATGCGCCCTGCAGCGTCCGGGCCGCCACCAGCATCCCGAACGACACCGCGGCACCCCCCAGGGCCGAGGACACAGCGAACCCGGCCAGGCCCACGAGGAAGACCCGCTTGCGGCTGAACATGTCACCGATCCGGCCGCCGAGCAGCAGCAGGCTCCCGAACGCCAGCGCATAGGCCGTCACCACCCACTGCCGGTCACTGTTCGGGAAGCCTAGCGAACGCTGGGCCGAGGGCAGCGCGATGTTCACGATGGTGGAATCCAGCACCACCATCAGCTGGGCGATCGCGACCACGACCAGGACCAGCCAGCGCCGATCAGCGGGCGCGGCCGGGCTGGCAGGCGCATCAGGGCTGGGGGCCGCGGCAGATGACATGAGACCTCCCCGAGGGTCACCATAGGCATACGAAAAACGCCGCGTCCATCTCGGTCCGGGCCGATGACCCTGGCCGGCGCTTCCCTCCGCCATTTCCGGAACCCGGGCCCCGCATCACCCCCGGCGGGTGATGCGGGCCGCCGGAAAAGACCGCAGTCTTCGTTATAAGCGCAGAACCTAACGTCTCCCCCAACCGGGTCGGGCGCATGCTCATGCGCGGGGTACACGATGCGGCCGTCGGCAAGGCCTATATGGGGAGCGCACATGGGCTGGATCTTGGGGATCATCTACTTCGTGCTGCTGGTCACGCTGGGCCTGCTGTCCCTCCGGAAGGGCCACTGGGTCATGTTCATCGTGGGCGTGTTCATTCCGCTCTTCTGGCTCATCGGTGCCCTGCTGCCCCGGCGGATGGCCCGGGCGTAACACCGAGCTGCCCAGCTCGACCGTCCCGGGCGCCGGGCCTACCGGGCGTCGTTGCGTGCCATCTGGGCAGCTCGTAGCTCGGCGTGCATCTCCCAGGGCGGCTGCGGCAGCACGTGCCCGGTCTCCAGCAGCGACTTGAGGTTGGCCAGCACGGCGGGCCAGCCAGCCGAGACCGCGCCCACGGCATCCTCATCGGCCAGGTTCTCGTGGGTCACGGTCAGCCGGACGATGCCCTGATACGGCTCGATGAGGAACGTCACCGCTGACGGGCCAGCGTCTGGCTCAGCGCCGGGTGCGCCGAAGGTCAGGACGAGCCGCTCCGGGGGTACCGATTCGAGCACCGTTCCCACGACGTCGGCGATGTCCGAGCCATCGACGCGCCGGTGTTCCCAGGGCGAGCCGGCCTGCCAGTCGGAGACGTTGCGGTGGCCCCAGTACTCGGCGGTCAGGTCCGCGTCGGTCAGTGCGTGCCAGACCCGCTGCGGGGTGGCCTGGATGTAGGTGACGTACACGAAGGCGGGCTTGCCGGCGGTCATGGCTGGCTCCTCTGCATGTCGCCTGACGGCGTCGAGTGCGCGCAGGCGAGGCTGATCGAAGGGCGCGATCCAGCGCCTCTGGATGTCGTGGATCGGGACGGGGTTGAGGTAGTGCAGCTTCTCCCGGCCGCGCCGCACCGTGCTGATGAGGCTGGCTTCTTCCAGCACAGACAGGTGCTGGGTGGCCGACTGCCGGGCCATGTCCAGCTGCCCGCAGAGCGCCCCCAGCGTCTGCCCGCTATCACGGCGAAGGCTGTCGAGCAGCCTCCGCCGAGTCGGATCGGCAAGCGCCTTGAACACCTTGTCCACGTCGTTGGTCATGTCAAGCGGCGAGGAGCGGCAACGCCGGTCTCGTAGGCGATCACGACGAGCTGGGCGCGATCACGCCCGTGCAGCTTGCTGAGCAGGCGGCTGACGTGGGTCTTGATGGTGGCCACGCTGAGGTGCAGGTTCGCGGCGATCTCAGCGTTAGACAGGCCAGCCGCCACTTGCTCGAGCACCTCGTACTCGCGCTCGGTGAGGTGCGCCAGGGCCCCGTCCGCCGCCGGGGCAGTCCGGGGCCGCCGGGCGAACTCGGCGATCAGGCGCCGGGTGATGCTCGGCGTCAGCAGGGCGTCGCCCCGGGCGACGATCCTGATGGCGTCGAGCAGATGCTCGGGCGGCGCCTGGATGCCATCGCAGGCTTCGCCGACGACGCGCAGATCGGCGGCCGAGTCGACGAGCATCCTGAACCCGGCCCGGACCAGGGCTTCGTCGTCAGCGATCAGCACCCGGATCTCGTCGGCCCGACCGCTGGGGCCGGCCGCGCTGGCCGGACCGCTCGGGCCAGCCGGGCGGCCATTCACTGGCGACGGTCCGGGGCTGGCAGCCGGGCCACGACGGCGAAGCCGCCGCCGGGCCGGGCCTGCGCGGTGAGCTGGCCGTCCAGCATCGCCGCTCGTTCCTGCATGCCGACCATTCCGAGGCCGGCGGAGCGGGCAGCCGTTTGCGGCGGCCCAGGTCCGTCGTCGGTCACGGTGATGGTGAGCTCGGCCGGGCCACGAGCTACCTCCAGCCAGGCCCGCGCCCCGGGGGCATGCTTCGCCACGTTGGTCAGCGCTTCCTGGACGATGCGGTAAGCAGAGAGCTCCACGGCCACGCCGTAGGCACCAGGCTGTCCGCTGCACCGGTAGCTGAGGCGCATGCCGCTGCCGCGCAGCCGGGCGACGAGCGCGGGAAGATCGCCGAGAACCGGCGCGGCGGTCTCCTCCCCGGCCGCCGGCTCCCGGATCTGCCGGAGGAGATGCCGCAGTTCGTCCAGCGCGGAGCGGCTGGCCGTCTCAATGGCCGCCAGCGCGACTCGCGCTTCGCCGGGCTGCTCGTCCAGCAGCAGCCGCGCCACGCCCGACCGGACCGCGATCATGCTCAGGCTGTGCGACACCACGTCGTGCACGTCCCTGGACAGCCGGAGGCGCTCTTCGGCTCGCGCACGTCCTTCCGTTTCCGCGGCCCGGCGCCGGGCCTCCAGCTCCAGGCACTGCCGGTAGCCGCGGCGGGCACGGGCCATGTCGCCGGCCAGCCACGCCGGGGCCGCCACGAGAGCCTGAACGGCGTCCTGATCCTGGCCGGGATGAAGGCGCAGGGCGAGCGGGAGCACAGCCCAGATGGCCAGCCCGGTCAGGATCGTCGCGGTCAGCGAGGACCGCCGGTCGCAGCGATCAGCCGCGGTGAAGACGGCGATCGCGAGATTGGGGCCCGCGCTGCTGACGAACGGCGTGAATCGCACGCCCGCGAGTGCCGCCGCGATGTAGACGACCGCGACGGCGACGACCGTCACGACCGGCCATCTTCGCCGCACGACCAGGGGTGCGGCGGCCAGGACACCGAAACCGGCGACGGCCAGCCGCGACCCGGTCCCGCCGACCGCCCCGGCCAGGGCGGGCAGCGTGAAGACCGCGCAGCAGGCCGCCGCGATTAGGACATCGATGGCATCGGGCACAGACCGGTGCGTCAGCCGGTCGGACAGCCGGGCAAACCATGGCGGGGCGGCCGCCTGCGCCGGCGGCCCGCTCATCCGCGAGATCGCCATGACCCGACCGTAACGCGGCACCCCAGTCCCGGTCGCCGGCCTTCCGGGGGAATCAGGTGTCATCCTCCGGACTGGCTGCGCGGCATTACTCCGCCGAGCGGATGACGCCAGGTCGAGACGCTGGCCCGACGACGCCAGGCCGCCCGGGCAGCGAGCGTGGGCTCATGACAACGACCAAGATTCGCCCCGTCGCCGACCAGCTATCCCTGCCCCTGACCGTCCTCGCCGCCGGGCTGTTCGCCGCCGGACTGCTCTCCGGCTGGTTCCAGTACCTTGACCGGTCGCCGGCTCTGGCCAGGCAGGTCGCTGGCACGTCAGCCTGGTGGCAGCAGCTCGCCGTGGCTGTCGTGGCCGGCGCCGCATTCAGTTACGCCCGGTGGCGGCACCGGCGCGGGCCCGGCGGCGAGGGTGATCGGCTGTGGCTGCTCGCGCCGCTCGGCCAGCGCGCGGCCCGGCGGGCCGCCCGGACGGTGCGCCAGGCAGTCCGCGGCCAGTCCGGGCTCGCTCGCGCACTGGTCGCGCTGGCGCCCGCCGGGCTGATCTGCTACTGCGTCTGGCGCGCGGGCGAGCAGGTCGCCGGGGGGTTGGACCCGAATTTCACGGTCAACGCCTGGGGCGGCCCGTCCTATCTGGGCGCCATGGCCTGCCACTACCTGGACTGCTGCGTCCTGATAGCCGCCTCAGCCTGGCTGCTCGACCGGCTGCTCCTGGCCGACCCGGCCAACGCCAGCCGCGCGCCGTCACGCGCTGAGCGCGCATGAACGGTGCCAACTCTCTACCGTGGAGGGATGACCGCTGACCAGCAGCGCCGACCCCCCGCGAGGGCCGCGAGGGCCGTGCCGCGTTTGTTGCTCGTGCTCGGGGTGACTGCCGCGCTGGCATCGTGCGCGAGCGGCCACCCGGCCGCCCATGCCCCGGCGCACCCGAGGCACGCGGCGGCGGGAGGGGCCCCGGCCGTGCGGCCCCCGGATACTGGCACGCCAGGGGCGGCGGCCGACTCGGACGCCCAGCAAGCAGGCGGCAGCGGGTCACCGCTGGCCGCTCCGGCCAGGCTGGTGCCGTTCGACGGGCGCGCACTGGGCGGCGAGGGCACCTGGAAGGCCGCCGGCCGCCCGGTTCATGGTGTGCGCGCGGTGTACGAGACCACCCTCGTCCCGCCCGGCGGGAGCCGGCCGGCCGGGATCTCCTGGATGGACACCCGCCTGCTGTCCGCGCGGCTGTACTCGGGTTCGGTGAGCCCCGGCGGCGGACCGTACCGGTTCACCGCGCCGATCGAGCCAGCCCAGGCGGCCTCCCTGGTGGCCGCGTTCAACGGCGGGTTCAAGATGAAGGATGCCCGAGGCGGCTACTACACCGAGGGCCGCACCATCGATCCGCTGCGGCGCGGGGCGGCTTCGCTGGTGATCTACGCTGACGGGAGCGTCAACATCGGCGCCTGGGGCAGCGACGTCGTCATGACCCGGCAGGTGGTGAGCGTCCGGCAGAATCTCCGGCCGCTCGTCGCGGGCGGCAGGCCCACGCCACAGGCGGCCGGCATCCACTGGAGGAGCTGGGGATCGACGTGCGGAGCGACCTCGTGCGCAGCCTCGGTCCCCGGCCTGGAGCACCAGTGGCGCTCGGGGGCCGGCGTGACCGCCGACGGCGCCCTAGTCTACGTCACCGGGCCGGCCCTGGCTCCGCAGCAGCTGGCTCAGCTGCTGGTGCGGGCCGGCGTCGTGCGTGGGATGCAGCTGGACATCAACCCGGACTGGACCGTGTTCGTCGCCTACGATCCGCTGGCTCCGGGGGACCTCGCCGCACCGGCTGATGGCACCAAGCTGGTGGCCTCGACCGTGCAGGGCCCGCAGACGTTCTTCGAGCCCGCGTGGGCCCGGGACTTCGTCACCATGTCGGCGCGCCGGTAGCTGACGCTGTCGCGGTCACCACCGCTCCCAGCCAGGTAACTAGGGCGGTAGGTTGATGGGGTGGCGGCGGTTACTGGTGTTGTGACGTTCGCGGACATCGGACCAGACGATCCACGGCTCATCACGGATATCATGCCCGTGCTCCGTGAACTGAGGTCCCACCTGACGCCGGAACTCTGCAGGCGGTCTACGCCGAGGGACATCCCCACGGCTTAAGGTTCACCGGCGCGTACGTGGACGGCGCCTGCCTGGCCGTCGCGGGGTGGCGGATCGTGGCGACGACCTTCTGTCACCGCAAGCTGACCATTGACGATCTTGTAACGGGGGCCGCCGCCCGGTCCAGGGGCATCGGGCGGCCATGCGTAAGCCCAGGCCAATGGGCGACCGCCGGCGATGAGATGGTCACCGCGGCGGCGCCGTCGGGCGACGTGAGCCAGCCGGAGCAGCAGCAGGAGCCGCCGGGCACCGGCGGCAAGCCGGCCGCGTGCACAGCGTTGCGCGGCCCCGGTACGGTGCAAGGTGAAAAGGCTCCTGGCCCTCATCGCCGGCCTGATGGCCGTGATCGGGCGGAGTGCGGCTCAGGCCAGCGCCGCCACCCTGGCCTCCTGCCTGGCCCAGCACCACGTGTGCGTGAGCGGCGACGGCCGCCGCCCTGACCTCCCCGGCCCAGCAGGCCCGCCTGGAGCAGGACATCGGCAGCGACCCCATCTACCTGGTGGTGGTGGCGGCGTCGGGCCCGGCTGGCTACAACAGCGCGATGCGCCAGATCATCCGGACACTCAGCGCTGAGCACCGTCAGTTCACGATTGGCTTCCTGGACACCCGCCAGGAGCACTCCGGTGCCTACAACCAGGGGATGCTCCCGCCCGGCGGCGGGGCCGCCATCGCGACCCAGGTCGTACGGCAGCAGCGCCGGGGAGGCCAGGACATCTTCACGGCACTGACGGATTTCGTGCGCGACGTGCAGCGGGAGGCCGCCGGGTCGGCGCCCGCCTCCCCGACGGGGAGTGGCGCAGCCAGCTCGTCCTCCGCCGGCGGGGTGCTGCTGATCGTGCTCGGCGTCATCGTGGTGCTGGCCGTGCTGGGTGTCTTCCTGATCGCCCGTCCCAGACGCAAGCGGCGGCAGCAGGAGCTCAGGGAGGCGAAGTCGGCGGCCCAGGTGACCTGATCGCCCTCAGCAACCGGCTCACTGACATGTCCAGCAACGTCGGCGTCCAGGGCAACCCCGAGTCGGCGGCCGAGCAGGCCGCCGGGCGCTGACCGACTACGAGCGCGGGACCCGGGCGCTAGACGCCGCCCGGCGCCCCGGGGACATGGTTGCGGTCAGCAGGGCCATCGGCTCGGGCCAGTACCACCTGGCCAGCGCCGAGGCGCTCGCGAACGGTCAGCCCCGGCCACCCCGCCGCCCGGCATGCTTCTTCGACCCGCGCCACGGCATGTCGGTGACCGACGTGTGGTGGACGCCTCCGGACGGCTCCCCGCCCCGCATGGTCCCCGCTTGCGCTGACTGCGCGCGCAAGGTCGAGCAGGGAGCGGGAATGATTTCGGCGGCGGCGACTTCGGCGGCGGCTTCTCCTAATGGCGAGGAGCTATCGGCTCGGACCCGGCCGCCGGGCCGCCGGGGACCCTGGCGAAGGCAGGCGGACAGCGGTGGCTCGCTCGCCCGGGGAGTTCATTTGCCGGCGGTCACGGCTCTCAGCTCGGCCAGCGACTCTCGGACGAGCTGCCCGAAGTCTCGGTCATTGGTGTCGTCGATCCAGCGCTGGAACGTGACCTTGAAGACGGCAATCCCTGCCTCGGCAGTCAGGCTTGCGGCTGGCTCTGCGACACCGCGGCGCCGCAGCACGTCGGCGAGCGCTGTGGACAACGTGGCGAGCTTGATCAGCTCACGTTCCTGAAGCTCTGCGTTGGCAGCAATGATTTTCTGGCGCAGTCGGGAGTATTCACGCTGGTGGAAGACGGCGCCGAGGGCCTCGAGGGCGATAGCGACGGCGTCGATAGGAGCCAGGGAATCGGGCGCGGTGGCGACCTTGTCCACAAGCAGTTCCTGCAATTCGCCCGCACCGCGGAACAAGACCTCACGCTTGTCGGCGAAGTAACGGAAGAACGTTCGCTCCGCGAGCCCCGCCCGCGCGGCGATCTCCGCCGCCGTGGCCTGCTCGAAGCCCCGCTCGCTGTACAGCTCCAGGGCCGCCTGCTCGAGCCGCCCGCGCGCATTCGGCTCCCATCGACCCATGACCCCATCCTACGTGATGACAGCGACTGTCATCACGTAGGAGGCCGGGATGCGGTGGGCACCTGAGGAGGCAACCTGCGCCGAGTGCGGGTTCGACTGGGCGATCGAGCCGGATGAAGCGATCGGAATCATTGAGGTGCTGCCCGCGCGGCTGACTGCCCTGTTTGAGCAAGGGAGCTTCGGCCCGCCGCCGACCGCAGGCCGATGGTCGGCGCGCGGTCATCTCTGGCACCTGGTGGATGTGCTGCGGATCGGAACCGAGCGCTTGCTCACCGTGCGCTACGATCCGGAGGCCGGCATCACGTGCTGGGATGAGAAGGCGCTAGCTGAGACCCGCCAGTATGAGCGGTTGTCGCCGGTCGCGGGACTGCACGCTCTGCGCAGTGCGGCAGCGGGCTGGACACTGGAAGCACGGAGCACGCCGGAGGCGGCGGTGACGGTTCATCCGGAATTTGGCGAGCTCGCCGCTGCCGACCTCATCCGCAGGAACGCCCACGAGGCCGTTCATCACGAACTCGACATCCGCCGCGATTTCGGCCGCGTCGCCACCAGACGTCAGGGATTGGCAGTACTGGCTCTGACCCGGCGTTCTGTTCGGCCTGGATGCTGGTGAAGGAGGCGCGGACCGCCGCCTCCCAGGCGGCGGCGACCCGGTGCGGCCGGTCGAAGGTAACGGTCTCGAGTGTGGCGGCGGTGAGCCGGCCCCGGTGCACGGGCGTGTAGTGCTCGGCCAGGACCATGCCGGCTCCGCGCTCGAGGACCTGGAGCTTGCCAGACATCGCCCGCGGCGTCCGGCCCAGGTAAGGCGCGGCGATCACATCGAACACGGTCCTGGCCGGATCTGCGACCTCGACACCGAGCCGGCCTAGCGGGCGGACTCGCCGCCCCCAGCCGGTGTCGATCGTGAGCTTGCCGGTCACTACCAGGTAGTAGCCCAGGCCCGCCAGGCCGCCTGCCGCCGCCACCGCCGCTGCGCCACCTCGGACCATGCCCGCCAGCCTACGGACATTTGCCGGGCCATAGGAGAACTGCCCAGGCGCCGGCTTCGGGCAGCCAGGCTCACAATGACCAGAAAGCCAGCCTGCCCGGGAAGGTCGTCATGAGCACGGCAACGGACGCAACGCCATCACCGGATGAGAGCTCCGCCGGCCTCGGCGCAGGCCATAACCAGTGGGACGTCCTGATCGTCTTGATCGTCGTGGCGGGGCTGGTGGCCCTGACGTTCCTGGTCGTCGAGATCGCGCCGGCCGACGCCGCGAACATCCTCGGCGTGGTGGCTCCGGTGCTGGCCGCCGTATTCGGCATCTCCATCGGTGCCTACGCCGGCAAGGCAGTCGGCAAGCAGCAAGGGCGGCAGCAAGGAAAGCAAGAGGTCAAGAGCCAGCTCCAGGAGCCGCTGCAGCAGCTTCAGGCCAAGACCCGCACGTCAGCCGATATCCTGCAGTTCCTCCGCGATACCGTCACCGACCTGGAGTCGATCACGGCGGCGGTGGAGGAGATGGGCGACCTGCTGCCGGTGGCTTTCGCAGCGCGGGCCTGTCGGTCGGAGCGTTCGTCACTCAGGAGCTGCGGACCCGGACCCAGCAGGATGAGCCGCCACCCGCCCGGATGTTTTGCGACGTCCGGCGAGACCTCCTGGGACTGCGCCGCTCAAGGTAATGGCAGAGCCCGTTCGACTACCTGCGCGACGGGTCAGCGTCAGCGGCACCAAGGGCGCGGACCCGCGCGCAGCCGCCGGGACGCTTGCGCGTAACCGCCAGCGGCCAGGCGCGGGCCGTCATGCAGCCGGTTGATCACCTGCACTGCCGTCGTGGCGTCGTTCTGCGTCGTGCCGAGCGAGCGCTGAGCCACGTCGACCAGCTTGCGGAATCCGTACGCGGGATCATCGCGGTGGGTCCGCTCGTCCCGAGCACGACCGCCCTCCGCGCCCGCTCGCGGTCGAGCCGCGATGGATCGCCGCGGACGCGGAACAGCGGGGCCTCGGCCATGACGAAGTCGCCCATCACCGGCACCAGCTCCAGCGTGCAGCCGGCCCGGTGCGCCGCTGCCACCAGCCCGTGCTCATCGACATGGATCACGTTGCCGGACTAGACGATTGATTCTAAGGGATCGAGTGCTCAGCGAGTACAAGCGCTTTGAGCTGATGGTGGCGCGGTCGGAGACGGGGAGCAAACGGCTGAGGGGTCAGATGCCGCTAGTGTCAATGAGGGCGCCGAGGCCGTCGATGACGCGCTGCAGGCCGAAGGTGTAGGCGTGGTCGGCGTCATAGGCCGCGCCGTGGGCGGCGCCGGCAGCGGCGCCAACGCGGGAGGCGGTGGGGTACTTCGTCTCGTCGAAGACCCGGGCGAGCAGAGGGGCGTTGGCGGCCCACCATTGCTCCTCGTTCATCGCGCTGTCCTGCCGGGCGGCATTCGCCTCGGCGGCCGAGCGTGCGGCGGCCTGGACGAAGCCGAGCAGGAAGGTGAGGGCGGCGTCCATCTCGATGTCGTCGAGCCCGAGGCCCTCGAACGCGGAAAGTTCGTGCTCGTATTTGGCCATGAGCCCGGGGCCGAGCGGGGGCCGGCTGGTGGAGACCCCGGCGATCCAGGGGTGCTGGGTGAACAGGTCCCGGTTCTGCTGGGCGACGGCGGCCACGCGCTCGTGCCACGGCGCGCCGGACAGGTCGCTGCGGGGCATCTGGAGGTAGACCGTGTCGAGCATCAGGTCGAGTAGCTCGGCCTTGCCTGGCACGTAGGTATACAGCGACATCGGCACCACGCCCAGGGCCTGGGCGACCGCGCGCATCGTGACTGAGCCCAGGCCGTCGCTGTCCGCCAGGGCGATCGCGGCCGCGGCGACCCGCCCGGCGCTCAGGCCCTGGCGCGGTCCGCGCCTGGAGTCCGCGGCGCCGGGCTCGCGCCAGAGCAGCTGGAGGGTGCGTGCGGGGTCGCCGGCGCTGCTGTGCTCGGTGGGCATGGGACCATCCTCCCGCGCGCTTCTGTTGTACGAAGTACATTGTACGACGTACACTATTGATTGTCGCCTCCGCTCGCCCAGCCCGAGGAGCTTGCCCGTGCAGATCACCGCCTCCGCCGTACCGTTGAACGTCGCCGACGTGCCCGCCTCCGCGGCGTTCCTGACTAGCCATTTCGGCTTCCGGCCGGAGGTGGCTGCCGATGGCTTCGCCTCCCTGGCACGCGAGGGCGCCGGGATGAACGTCGTCTTCCTGCGCCGCGGTCTGGCCTTGCTGTCCGATGACCAGCGCGACACCCATGCCGCTGGCCTGATCCTGGCGTTCGCGGTCGAGGACCTCGAGGGTGAGCTGGCCCGCCTGCGCGGGGAGGGCGTGGAGATCACCATGCCGCTGCGCGAGGAGCCCTGGGGCGAGCGCGCGTTCCAGGTCACCGACCCCAATGGCGTCATCGTCCAGCTCCTCGACTGGAACGCGCCGGCCGCGCATTGACCCGTACGGCCCGGACACGGGCGTGTGCCGATCTGGAGCACACGCCGGCCAGCCGTCGCGCACCACACACGGAGAGGCACGTTATGGCCGAGCGGAACACCAGGCGCTGGCCCGGTCTCAAGCACATCCGGCGGCCCAGGACCCGGCGCGGCTGGCTGATCACCATCGCTGTCAGCGGCGCGATCCTCGCACTCAAGCTCACCCTGGGCCTCGGCGTTATCGCCCTGGTCGTGCACCTGCTGACGCATTGACCAAAAGCCCGAGCGACCACGGGCGCACGCCTGACAGCGGGATGTTCTCACCCGGCAACGGCCGAGTAAGACATGGGCGCCGAGCCACGTTGCCGGCGCAGGACTGGACAAGATCCCAAGCCGACCAGGCCTGCCCAGCTCATTCCTGGCGTGATCAGCCGGCCTGGCTCCCTGCCCGCCGAGAGCGCCGTGGCCCATCAGCGTGATTCGCGCCCTGGCGCTGCCCCGCCCGACGTCAGACCCCGGGAGGCACGATGGTCACCGATCTGGACACCCTGGCAACCGCGCTGTTCGCGAAGACCGATGACCTGATCAAGGGGTTACCGCAGCTGGCACCGTGGCGTCCGAGATTGGGCATAGCGCCGCAGCTCAGCGATGCCGAGCTGGTGACCCTGGCGATGACGCAGGCGATGCTGGGATTCACGTCCGAGGCCCGGTGGCTGCGCCACGCTCGTGCCCATCTGCGGGAGAAACCGAGCGAGCCGGATCGCAGCTGTTCAAGCCTCTGCGACAGGTCATCGAGTCAATCAACGAGACCTTCAAAGGACAGCTCGACCTCGAACGGCATAGCGGCGGCCGGCTACTGGTGGAGCTGGTTTCCGACCAGGTCAACCAGGCCCGCGACGCGGAGCCGGCGGCCGGAGTGGTTGACGAAGAAGAACAGGCCGAAAACGGAAATCGCGAGCTGGACACCACGGTCGTGCAGCAGCGCCCGGACAATCCGCGGCGAGAACTGTCCCATGGCAAGCTGGACCGCCACCAGCGTGACCGTCAGAACCGTCGTGGCCAGGGGCACGACCGCCGACGCGATCGTGGACAGGATGTTCTGCGCATCCCCGGCATTACCGATCAGGCCCGCGGGCACCAGCCCGGACCGGTAGTGACGATCGATGGCCACCGTCACGAACGAGAGCACGATGCCCGCGGCCACGCCTGCCAGCGGGATCACCCATACCCGCCGCCGACTGCCTCGGCGATCCGGAACCGCGCCTCGCTCGCGCCCCGGCGCCGGGCTGGGCCCTGTCATTGTTCAATCGTGCGGCCTCCCCGCGAGGGTCCGCACGAAACGGTCAGCCGGACGCAGGTACCGGGTTCCGGAACAGGACAGCTGCGGCGTCCGCGATGGACCGGATCTACTATCGGCCACATGACAGCTGGCATGAGCGGGCTGATGACGCCCGAGCGGAAAGAGCTCCTCGACCTGGGGACGTCGACGCTGGGCGAAAGCGGGGCCACGGCGCTGAGTTCCCGGATCCGGCCCATGTGGAAAGGCGCCGCATGCGCGGGGCCGGCCATGACGGTCGCCTGCGCCGCGGGAGACAACCTGGCCCTGCACGCGGCGGTGGCCGCCGCATCGGCCGGCGTGGTGCTGGCCGTGTCCTTCGCCGGCGATTCCGTTCGCGGCAACTGGGGCGAGGTGCTGACCGTCGGCGCCGAGGCCGCGGGCGTGGCGGCGCTGGTGATCGACGGCGAGGTCCGCGACATGGCGGCGATCGAGGACCACCAGTTCCCGGTGTTCGCCCGCGGCGTCGCCCTGCCCGGTGCGGCCAAGGCCGGCCCGGGCGCGCTCCAGGTGCCGATCGTGGTCGGTGACGCGCTGATCAGGCCGGGAGACTGGATGGTCGGCGATGCGGACGGGGTCGTGGTCATCGCCGCCGAGCGGCTGGCCGGAGTACGCGCGGCGGCGGCCGCCCGCGCGGCGAAGGAGGCGGCCTTCTTCACCCGGCTGCGCGCCGGAGAGACCACGGTCGACCTGCTGTCACTGGACCTCAGCTCGATCGCGGGGCTGGGCTGATACTAGGTAGCGGGGACGAGAGAAGGGCAGTCCCGTGATCAAGACCCTGCGGTCCGTCATGCAGTTCCGGCCGGTCGAGCTGGACCCGGTAACCCGGCGGCTCAGCCGGGCCGCGAGCGTCGCCGACCTGCGGCTGATAGCCAGGAGGCGACTGCCCGGCGGCGTGTTCGACTACATCGACGGAGGCGCTGAGGACGAGGTGTCGCTGCGCCGGAACGTCGCCGCGTTCGGGCGGGCGGAGTTCGTCCCCCGGGTGCTGCGCGACGTCTCCCGCATCGACCTGTCGGCCACCCTGCTCGGCCAGCGGCTGCCGATGCCGCTGGTCGTCGCGCCGACCGGGTTCACCCGGATCGCCAGCCCGGGCGGTGAGCTGGACGTCAGCCGGGCGGCCGCCCGGGCTGGCCTGCCCTACACGCTGTCCACGATGGCGACCCGCTCGATCGAGGAAGTGGCCGCGGTCAGCGGCGGCCCCAAGTGGCTGCAGGTCTACGTCTGGCGCGACCGCGGCCTGGTCAAGGAGTTGCTGAGCCGGGCCGCGCAGGCCGGGTACGAGGCCATCGTCATCACCGTCGACACTGCCGTGCTGGGCCGCCGCGAGCGTGACGTCCGCCGCGGCTTCACCATGCCGCCGCAGCTCGGGCCCGGCACCCTGGTCGACGGGCTGCTGCATCCGGGCTGGACCTGGGCCTTCGCCCGGTCCGAGCCGATCACCTTCTCGAACGTGAGCGGCAGCAGCGCGCCCGCCGATGGCCAGGCGGTGAGCCTGGCCGAGTACAGCAACTCCCAGTTCGACCCGGCGCTGTCCTGGAGCGATCTCGACTGGTTCCGCGCCCAGTGGGCAGGACCCATCGTGCTCAAGGGGATCCAGAGCGTGCCGGACGCCCGGCTGGCGGCGGACGCGGGCGTCGAGGCCATCGCCCTGTCCAATCACGGCGGGCGGCAGCTGGACGGCTCCCCCGCCATCCTGGAGCTGGTGCCGCCGGTCGCCGACGCGGTCGGGGACCGGGTGGAGATCATCTGCGACGGGGGCGTCCGCCGGGGCAGCGACATCGTCAAGGCGGTCGCGCTCGGCGCGCGGGCCTGCATGGCCGGGCGGGCGTTCCTGTACGGGCTGGCCGCCGGGGGCGAGCGCGGTGTCGACAAGGTCGTCTCGCTGCTCGAGGCGGACATGCGCCGGACCATGGCCCTCACCGGCAATCGCCAGCTCTCCGACCTGGGGCCCGAGCTGATCCGGTGGCGCGGCTCGGCCTAGGCCGGCGGGCCGAGGGCTGAACGCACCAGGTCGCGGAGCTCCTCGTCGGGGATGCCGGCCGCATCTTCGGACCGCAGCCGGACGGTCCCCGTGCTCGTCCTGAGCTCGGGATGCCGGGCCAGGAAGCCCGCCTCGCGGCCCGGCTTCCACCCGTAAATCGACACGCCGTGCTTCCACGCCCCGACGTGGAGGCGTCCGCTGCCGACCTTGTAGGTGGGCATCTTGTACGAGAGCACGACTGCTGCGTCGGGATAAACGGCCAGGATTAGCTGGTGCAGCCGGTCGAACAGGGGGCGATGCTCAGGAGGGATGGCGTCGATGTAATCGCGTACTGCCTCATCCACGGTCTGCTCCTCTCAGAGACGGTCTCCATTGTCAGCGGTCAAGACCGGGCGGCGGCGCCAAAGTCATCGGCCGGCGTGAGCGCGCGGCTGAGCTCACAAGCGGCGGATGGTGGCGAGCCAGGCCTGAGCGATCGTGGTGCCCAGGCCCGGGTTGATCTCAAAGGTGTCGGCCGCGATGCTGGTGACGTTCCAGCCGTCGCTAAAGGCCGCGGCCAGCTCGTCGCGGCGCACCCGCCGGGGGCCGAAATCGCCGGGCTGGCGGTCGCTGAAGCACATCAGGAAGCAGGTGCCACCGGGCTGCAGGGCAGACCCCAGGCTGGTGACGTACCGGGGGCGGTCCTGGTCATCGAAGACGTGGAACAGCCCGCTGTCGAGCACGGTGTCAAAAGTCCTGCCGAGCTGGGCCAGGTCCAGCGCATTGGCGACATCGAAGCGGACCGCCAGGCCGCGGGCGGCTGCCTTCTCGCGTGCTCGGCCGATGGCCCGCGGTGAGATGTCCACGCCAGTAGCGTCCGCGCCGTGCGCGGCGGCCAGCAGCGTGTGCTCGCCGGTTCCGCAGCCCGCATCGAGAAGCTGGCCGCCCAGCAGACCGCTGTCCGCCAGCCGGACGAAGGCTGGCTGAGGCCGACCAATATCCCAGGGCGCTGGCGTGCTCGACTCGTACGCCGCGTCCCAGCCCGGCATCGTCATACAGGATGACCCACGCCCTTGCGCTAGGTGATGACGCCCCCGAGTTTTCGGCGGCAGCCCTACGCCCTCCATCATGGCGCGGAAACTCCGGCCTGTGCGGCGAGTCTGATCTGATCCAGCCTCGCCGGGGAAAATGCGGTTGCGGCAGCGGCGGTGCCGGGGGAACGATGCGTCGGGTGGAGCCCGTCCTTGTCACCGAGCGGCTAGTGCTGCGGCAGTTCTCTGGCGCTGACGCCGGCCAGTTGCTGGCCCTGGACGGCGATCCGGCGGTCATGCGATTCCTGGATCGGCAGACCAGGACGCTGGCCGAGATCGAGTCTGAGGTGCTGCCGCGGTTCCTGGCCTCCTACCGGCGATACCGGGATTTCGGCTTCTGGGCCGCCGACACCCGCCACGACGGGGAGTTCATCGGCTGGCTCGGCCTGCGGCCGGTCATGTCCGCCGATATGGCGATCGTGCACTGGCGCGATGCCCCGCCTGACGCCATGGTCGTCGAGCTCGGCTACCGGCTGCGGCGTAGCGCCTGGGGGCGGGGATATGCCACCGAGGGAGCGCGGGCGCTGATCGGCCGGGCTTTCAGCAGCCCGGGCGTCGAGGAGATCGTGGCTACCACGATGGCGGTGAACGCACGCTCCCGGCGAGTCCTGGATAAGGCCGGGCTCCGGTACGACCGGACCGTGCACGTGGACTGGCCGGATCCGCTAGAGGGCACCGAGCATGGGGAAGTCGAGTACCGGTTGCACCGCACCGACTGGGCTAAGGCGGAGCAGCGCCCTGGCTACTTGCAGAGTGAAGAATCCACGCCGTGCGGCCTAGCCACGCGCCATTCCGAGAGGTCCCGGCTTAGTGCTCTAGAGTGCCGCTGCGCCGAATACCCAAGGGCCGGTGTCACTGATGAAGGTGGCGGGGAAGCCGAGGTCGAGTCTGGAAACGCTGTCGAGGCGCGCGACTGCCTCGTCGGTCAGGTCGAGATCGGCGGCACCGAGGTTGTCGAGCAGCTGGCCGGGACGGCGTGCGCCGATGATGGGGTGAATGGCCGGTGACCAGGTTCTCGTCCAGGCGATGGCAACCTGGGCCGGCGTGACCCCGAGTTCGCCGGCGACCGCCTGCACGCTTGCTGCCACTGTGCGCTGATGCTCAGTGAGGGTGGCGGGATCGATCCGGGTGGTCGGCTCCGCCGCATGCGCATTGCTGAGGCGGGCGTGTCCGAGATGCCGACATAGAGAATCTTCCCGGCCCGCACCTCGTCGTCGAGGGCCCGCATGGTCTCCTCGGGCGGCGTGTGCCGGTCCCACATGTGTACCCAGTAAATGTCGATGTAGCTCGTGCGCAGTCGGCGCAAGCTGGTTTCCAGCGACAGCCGCAGGTTCTTTCGGTGGTTTCCCGCGGCGTTGGGAACAGCTCAGAGACGCGCAGCCCGCTGGCGCCGAAAAGCTTGTACCGCATCAGCCCGAACCCTCACCCCGGCCGAATGCCGCCGCAGCGAGCCGCGCCACCTCATCGCGGTTTCCCTCAAGAATTGTGCTCATCCGAATCACTATACAGAGTGTTCAGACATAGTGTCTATACATCTTGTTGATAGTGTCCTGCCCATGCCCACGTCATCGCGTCCCAGGCAGCCCGCTCGGCAGCAGCCCGCTCGCCGGCGGCGGGGCCGCCGCGCGGCGGCTCGCGGCGGCGATGGCCCGGACCTGCGCGAGGCCATCCTGACGGCGACCGCCGCGCTGCTCACCGACCACGACTTCGGCGACCTCGCCGTCAGCGACATCCTCACGGCCGCAGCGGTCTCCCGCGGCAGCTTCTACTTCTACTTCGACAGCAAGTACGACGTTCTTGGCGAGCTCGTGCGCCGCGCAGTGGCCCAGGGACTCGCCGCCGCCGCGCCCTGGCTGGCGAACCCCGACGATCCGGCGGCCGCGCTGCGCGCCGGGATCACGGCCGGAGCGCAGCTGTGGCAGGCCAGCGCGCCCATCCTGCGCGCCATCGTCGATAACTGGCGCGCCGACCCGCGCCTCACGGCCCTGTGGCTTGAGCAGATGCAGAGCTTCACCGACGCGACCATCACCCAGATCACCGCCGACCCGCGCGCCCTGCGGCGGCTCAGCGGCCAGGACATCCCGGCCCTGGCCAGCGCGCTCACCTGGCTCGGCGAGCGCCTTTACTATCTCGCCGCCACGAGCACTCCGCCGTTCGACGACCAAGACACGCTAGTCAGCACGCTCCTGCACGTCTGGACATCAGCCCTCTACGAGCCCTAGGAGGCAGGCGAGCAGCTTCGCTGCCGCCTGCGGGAGCCGCCCCGGCAAAGGCGGCAGCTGAAGACGACAAATCGTCTGGCATAACGGCCCCCCAGGCCAGCCGCCGATCGCAGGACCAGAGCAGAGCGGCTGCCCGCGCGGCCGATTGGCTCGCTCAGCCACAGCCGCCGGGCTTTCTAGGTGACCCGCTCCCGCCTGCGTACGCTCAGGGGGTGGATGGAGATGACGTGCTGGAGTCCAGCGACCTGGTTGCCTTCGCGGCAGCGAGCGACCTCGCGCGAGCGCGGGCGTTCTACGAGCACAAGCTCGGCCTGCCGGTCGTTGAGGACAACGACTTCGCGGTCGTCTTCGACGCGAACGGCACCATGCTGCGGGTCACGGCGGTCCCTGAGGTCTCGCCCGCCGGTTACACCGTGCTCGGCTGGCGGGTTACGGACATAGGAGCAGCCGTCCGGGGCCTGCAGGCCAGGGGGGTTGCCTTCAGGGCCTACGACGGCATGGACCAGGACGAGAACGGTATCTGGACCACGCCTGGCGGCGACAAGGTCGCGTGGTTCGCCGATCCCGACGGCAACACCTTGTCGCTCACGCAGTTCCTCTAGACACACGACCCGCACGGCGACTGCCGGCCGGGCGGGCTGAGACGAGGGACGCGTACACCACAGTGGAACTCAGGTAATGGCCGGTGGCGTAGTCGAAAGTGCCCCCGCACGTTATCAGGCGCAGGGCCGCGTAGTTGGCGGCGCCGTAGATTCTCTTCGCAGGGAAATTGGATTTGAGATACTGCCGGACACCGGTGACGCGGAAAACAGCGGTGATCCCGTCGGCGCGGGTCACATCGATGCGGTCCCCCGGCCGGAGGGCGCCCAGGCGGAAGAACACAGCCGGCCCCCGATAGCTGTCGAGGTGACCTTCGATGACCGAGGCCCCGATCTGGCCGGGCGTCGCCGAGAACTTGTACCAGGCCGCCTCGCTGGCCTCGGTGGAAAGCGACGGCACCTGGATGATGCCGTCGGCGTTGACTCCCAGGTGCAGCAGTTCCGAATTCACGTCAATGGCCGGGATGTCAACCGACACCGGCAGGGAGCGCGGCAGCGATGGCCCCCGGGCCCTGCCTCCGCCTGGCCCGGTAGCGCCCGCTGCCGCCAGGGCAGGCTGCTGCGCGTGCGCCTGGGCACTGATCACGAAGCCGACGGCGGCGACCCCGCCCATGACGAGAAGGACGCCGACCATCCCGGCCACCCGGGCACGGAGACTTCCTGGCCTGCTGGGCGGAGGGAGGGAGCCATTCTGCGGCCAGGAGACGACCACGCGAAACCCGGCTATGCGCCGCCATCCCGCATCACCCAATGCCGTCGTCCCTCCGGCCATCTTCCCCAGGGGCTGCTACTCGCGTAGCCTGATGATCAATGCTGAGCAGGCCGTTGCATGTATGTGCCGCCAATGGGCTCTGCCTTATGGCCCTCGACGCTTACGGGGACCTGTCCTTCGTCTGCCCGACGCGTGGGGAGGGTCCATGAATATGCGCACCGCTATGGCCAGGGCGAGGCTCAGCGGCATATTGACCGCCGTCGGCTTCGGCATCTTGACCCTACTCGTTTCCGCAGCAGTCTCGGCCTGCACGACATCCTCATCCACGGCGACACTGCCCTCATCCTCACCCTCACATAGCGATTCGGCAACACCGACGGCATCGCCCAGCGCCACGCGGACGACCGTGACGCCGAGCACGAGCGCCAGCCATTCGGCCAGCCCGTCCGCATCACCGTCGGCGACGCGGAGCACGTCGGCCAGCCCGCTCACCACTGCCGCCCCCCCGACTGGCGGCGGTGGCACGGCCGGCTTCCAGGACGTCGCGCTCCTCGGGCTCGGGGGCGCGGCGATACTGGCCGGCGCCGGGAGTCTCGCCTACCGCAGGAAGATCATCAGGAATCGCTGACCCACCTGGTCGCCCGGCCAGCCCACGAGCGCGGGCTGCGAGCCTGGCTCGCAGCCCGCGCTCGGCCTAACCCGGTTGCTGTTCGCCGGACAGGAGTCCAGCGACGGGTCACTGGACGCCGTTGAACTCGTATTGCGCGTTTCCCGAAGGGTCGGCATGGCCGCCTGGCCAGCGCAAGCTGGAGCCGCTCCAGCAGGCCGTTCATGGTGATGGCGAGAGCGGCGATCTCATCTCCGGTCGCCGAGACAGGCAGCCGGGAGTCGGTGTCATGCCCGGTGATCTCCTCTAGGCGGCGTCGCATGCGCGTCACCGGATCCAGGGCCGCGCCGGTCAGCAGCCATCCGCCCAGTCCGGTCATGAGCACGGCCAGCGGGGCCCCGATCAGCAGGGCCAGGCGAGCGCGCGCCAGCGCGCTGTCGGCGATGTCGGTCGGTACGGCGACCACCGCGATGACCCAATGCGAACGGAAGCGAAGGTCAGTGGCCATGATCCGCAGCCGCTCCCCCTCGACCACGGCGGTAGAAGTCAGCGGGCCTGCGGCCGCCTGGCGCAGCTGGCCCAGGGAGAGCAGCGGGGCGGCGCTCTCGGTGCCCGATGAGTACACCACCAGCCCGCGCGCGGTGAGAACCTGGCTGACCTCCTGCGCAGCTGGGGACTGGCCAGCATGGCTCCCGGCCTGATTGCTGCCGAACGAATCGCGGGCTGGCAGCGACCCGCTCGCCATCCGGGCCGCCAGCGCCGCGGTGCGCAGCCGGAGCTCGCTGTCAAGGGCGGCTCTGAGCGAGGTGTGCAGCTGCCGCAAGAAGGCCAGGCCGGCCACCATGACCAAGCGCGCCACTACCCAGCGCGAAGGCCGAGGCGAGTCGCATCCGCAGCGACATGACCACTCAGCCCGCCGCGGCCGGCGCGTCCCGCAGCCGGCAGCCGACTCCGCGGACCGTCTCCAGCTGCGTGACCCCGAACGGCCGGTCGACCTTGCGCCGCAGGTAGCCGGCGTACTGGTCGACGACATTGGACACGCCCTCGTAAGAGGAGTCCCAGACATGCTCCAGGATCCGCGTGCGGGTCAGGACCTGACCAGGATGACGGCGGAACAGCTCGAGCAGCGCGAACTCCTTCGGGGACAGCGCAAGTTCCGCCTGCCCGCGCCATACCCGCCGGGTAGCGGGGTCCAGCCCCAGGTCACATTCCATCAGCGTCGGCCGCTCTGGCGCGCCCCGCCGGATCAGGGCCCTGAGCCGGGCGAGAAGCTTATCGAAACTGAACGGCTTGGCCAGATTCATCGGCCCCGGAATCCAGGCCGTGTACCAGGGCACCCAGGTCGCCACGGGCGGTCAGCATCACCACCGGGGCCCAGCAGCCGCGGCTGCGCAGCTTGCTGCACACTTCTATGCCGTCATAGCCGGGCCGCATGACGTCGAGCACCACGGCGTCGTAGCAGAATTCACCAGCCCGCCACGCGGCATCTGGGCCGTCGACCGCGATGTCGGCGCTATACCCGCCTCGGACAGCCCCCGCCTCAGCAAGGCCGCGGTACGTTTCCTCATCCTCCACCACCAGAATCCGCATAACTCCACGCTAGAAGCCTCACATGTGAACGACATGAACGCGCTGTCGGCCAGCGCAGCCGGCAGGCCGGGCAGCGTTGGCAGCGGATTGACGCAACTGATCGGTTGCTATAATGTAGCAATCGATCAGTTGCTACTTGTGGGAGGCTGTCATGGGATTCCCCGATCGCATCGAGCGGGTCGTCGAGATCGCCCCCCCGCCGGCCAGGGTGTGGGCCGCGCTCACCACGGCCGAGGGCCTGGGCACCTGGTTCGGCAACCAGGCCACGATCGACCTGCGCCCGGGCGGATCGGCCGAGATGACGTGGACCGGCGGCCACACGGCCGACATGCGGATCGAACGGGTCGACGAGCCGACGGTATTCGGCTTCACCTGGCACATCTACGGCCTGCCCGATGACGATCCGCGGCGCACCTATGTCGAGTTCACGCTCGAGCCGGTCGGTGCGGGCACGCGGCTGACCGTGGTCGAATCCGGCTTCGCTCAGCTGCCGGAAGATGCCTACCGCGAGGCGTACGACGGTAACACCCGGGGCTGGGCGAGCGAGCTGGGTGAGCTGGCCGGCTACCTCGATGCCGCCTGACATCGAGGCGATTGCGGAACAGGTCTTCGTCGCGCTGGCCGATCCGAGCCGGCGCGCTATCCTGGCCGCCCTGGCGTCGGGTGGTCCGGCTACGGCCACGGACCTGGCCGGCCGCCTGCCGATCACGCGGCAGGCCGTCGCCAAGCACCTGGCCCTGCTTGCCGAGGCGGGCCTGGTGACGGGCGAGCCGGGGGAACGGCGGCGGGTGCGCTACCGGCTCCGCTCCGCCCCGATGCAGGTGGCGCAGCAGTTCCTGGCCGCGCTGGCCCGCGACTGGGACGGCCCGCTCGATGCGTTGCGGGACCACCTCAGTCGGTGAGCTGGCCATGAGCTCGCAGCTCGCCAATTCTCACGCATACAGGAAACCTAGGAACTGGAAGGTGAATCACCATGCAGACCCCCCCGATCGTTTCGCTACCAGAGTGGGAGACCGCGCGCCAGCAACTGCTCGTGAAGGAGAAGGAAGTGACCCGCGCCCGCGACGCGCTGGCCGCCGAGCGTCGGCGGATGCCGTGGCTGGCCGTGGAGAAGAAGTACGTGTTCGACGGACCCACGGGCCAGGCGAGTCTGCTCGACCTGTTCGAGGGCCGCCGTCAGCTGATCGTCTACCGCGCCTTCTTCGAGCCCGGCGTGTACGGCTGGCCCGACCATGCCTGCCCCGGCTGCTCCCTGGTAGCCGACCAGGTCGCCCACGTCGCCCACCTGAACGCCCGCGACACCACTCTCGCCTTCGCCTCGCGCGCGCCGCAGCCCGACATCGAGCGCGTGAAGGCGCGGATGGGCTGGGAGATCCCGTGGTACACCATGACCGACGGTTTCGACGCCGATTTCGGCGTGGACGAGTGGCACGGCACGAACGCGTTCATCCGTGACGGCGACAGCGTGTTCCGCACCTACTTCATCAACAACCGCGGCGACGAGGCCATGGGGAGTACCTGGAGCTACCTCGACCTGACCGCGCTCGGACGGCAGGAGGAGTGGGAGGACTCGCCCGAGGGCGCCCCCCAGACCCCGCCGTACGCGTGGTGGAGGTGGCACGACGCCTACGACGGCTGAGCGCATGCTCGTCGAGAGCGCCCAGCTTCTTGCGCGCACGGGCCTGGGCGTAGCGCGGAAGCCGCGGCTGGCCGTCCGCATCACTCGCCACCCCTAATGGTCAGGCGAGCGGTCCCGTAAGTCCCGCCGGCCTGAAAGATGTTCCCCCGCGGACGACGCGGACGAAGTTCCGAATGATCTCGTCACCGTGGATGGTGAGGATTGATTCGGGGTGGAATTGCAGGCCCTCGGCCTGCTGGCCATCCCTCAGTCCCATGGGGATTCCGCCGGGACCGCGGGCGGTAATCGTCAGTCCTGGCGGCAAGGACTTCTCTTCCACGATCAGGGAGTGATAGCGCGCCGCGGGGAAGCGCCGCGGCAGGCCGGAAAGAAGGCCGCTGCCATCGTGGGTGATCAGTGATGCCTGGCCGTGCACGGGCTGGGACGCGGTGATGATCGTGGCGCCGTAGGCGGCGGCGATGGCCTGGTGCCCGAGGCATATCCCGAGGAGCGGCGTCGTGGCCGCGCAGGCCCGGACGGTGTCGATGCTGACCCCGGCGTCGGCGGGCGTACCGGGGCCCGGTGAGATAACGATGCCGCCCGGACGGAAATCAGCGATTTCGCGCGCAGAGATCTCGTCGTTACGGACGACTACGACCTGGCACCCGTGGCTCAGCAGCAGGTGGGCGAGGTTATAGGTGAACGAGTCGTAGTTGTCGAGCAGGACGATCACCGGGCGGGTGCCCGCCGCGCGGGCGGCTGGCGCGCGGCCCGGCCCGCGCCCGGGCGCCGGGCGGGCGGCGGGCGAGTACGGACCGGCCGGCCTGCGCGCGAGGGCGGCCTGCAGGCGGCCGGCGATCGGCCCGGCTTTCCAGGCCGCGGTGGTGCCGACGAGGGACCGGACCGGGACGACGCCCTGGACCGAGTTGGTGACGAACACCTCGGTGGCGTCGAGCAGCCGCTGCCTGCTCAGCGGTGTCTCCCTGGCGATAACGCCGTCACGCTCCGCGAGCCGCAGCACCGCTGCTCTGGTGACCCCGGGCAGCAGCCTGCCCTCCGCGGGCGGCGTGTGCAGGACGCCGTCGATCACCGCGAATACGTTGGCCCGGTCGGTCTCCAGGATCTCCCCGGTGCCGTCCTGGATCAGGAGATGCTGGTCCGGGCCGAGACCGCCCGAGCCAGCCAGGTGGGCCAGCAGGCGTCGGTCCAGCCACTTGTGGGCGCCCAGGCCCCCGGAGATCGTGACCGGGTACAGGCCTACCGTCTCCGGGAAGGGGCCGGCCGGTAGCACCTCGACCGTGACCTGCAGCGGGCCGCCGACCGGCCGGGCTGTTATCCGGAGCCGGCCGGACGGCTCCCCATCGAGACGGGCGGCCAGGTCTGCGTGCAGGCTGGGGGGCAGATGCTTGCCGAACAGCTGCCAGGTGCTGTCGTCCAGGCGCGCGAGATGCCTGCGGATGTCGTGGCCGTGCCCGTCGGCGACTCGGAACGAGGTGAATGCGCCGCTCGCGGGCCGGGGCCGCAGCGACGGCGGGATGGCTGCGTGGCCGTATGCTGACGCACCGGGTTCTTCGTGGAGGGTGGCGTTCAGCGCCCGGATCAGCGGGCGCGCTTTCAGCAGGCACTCGCGGTATTCGTCGGCAGCGGAGGAACCGGCGACGATCCCGCCGCCACTGCCCAGCCACACCCGGTCGCCGCCGAACTCGAAGGTGCGGATCGCGACGTTCAGCTCCAGGCCGGCAACGGCGCTCCGGTAGCCAACCGCCCCGGTGTAGACCTCCCGGGGTGTCGCCTCGAGCTCGTGGATGATCTCGACGGCCCGGACCTTCGGGGCGCCGGTGACCGACCCCGGAGGGAAGGCCGCGGCAATCAGCTGCCCGTCACTAGTCCCGGCCGCCAGCGTGCCGCGGACCTCCGAGACCAGATGCCACACGCCGGGGTGGGCTTCAGCGCGCACCAATGCCGGCACCTGCACGCTGCCCGGCACGCACACTCGGCTGAGATCGTTGCGCATCAGGTCGACGATCATCACGTTCTCCGCCCGGTCCTTGGCGGAGTGCTCCAGCTGCTCACGCTGCCGCTGCGCGACCTGTTCATCGGCGGGCCGGGACCGGGTGCCTTTGATCGGCCGCGACCACACGCTCATCCCGCTGCGGCGCAGGAACAGCTCCGGTGACAAGCTCGCGACGGCACCGCCCGGTATCCGCATGAACGCGGCATACGGCGGGTCCAGCCGGGTGACCGCGCGGCAGAATGCGTCGAGCGGATCCCCGGCGAAACGTGCCTCCAGCCGCAAGCAGATGTTGGCCTGGAAAATGTCGCCGCGGCGGATATAACGGATCGCCTGGCGGACCGCTGACCGGTGCTCCTCCGCGGAGGGGTTCAGCCGGAAGCTGCCACAGGCATAAGCACGCGGCTGGCCGGCGGCGGTGCCTGGACGACGCGACAGCTCATCGAACCGGCGCTCCAGCGCGTCACCGCGGCCGGGTGTCCATAGCGCCTCGAATACCCACCTGCCGGTGGCCCGGTCACGACGCAGCACCTGGTCGTAATAGCCGAACCAGTAGGTGGGGAGCTGGCGGGGCGCACCGGGCGCCAGCGGCACGGGCAGAAACTTCTCAGCCATGCCAAAGCCCAGGTAGCCGATCCAGCCCCCGCCGAAGGCCGCGCCGACCGACGCATCCGCTGAGCCTGGAAGCGCCGCCTCTGGCAGCGCCGCCTCCGACAGCGGCGCCTCCAGCACCTCCCCCGCCGGGTCGGGCGCGCAGCGCACTCGCATCGGGTCGGAGGCCACGATGTCGCTGCCGCCGGCCCAGGTCCCGAGCAGCGCGACCGGGTGCGGGTCAGCCCGCACCAGCCGCAGCACATCCGCCGCGCTCAGCTCCCAGTCAAGGGGCCGGCACAGCACGCGGAACGGCGTCTGAGGTCTCATGCCCCGGTACCGCTCATGCAGCGACTGAGCCGCAGGCCGACGGCGTGGCTGCCCAGGATGGCGGCTGCTCTGTCACGGGTCGATTCTCGCCGTGGTCCGCATCCCGTGCCACCCGGTATCCGCACGCCTGCCGGCCGGGTCCCGCCAGGCGTGCAGCGGCAACCAAAAAGGATTTGCAGGCACGGTCACGGTTAGATAGAGGTTACGGATGGATCCCCGCCACCAGAGCTGAGGGACTACGACAGCGAGAGGAGGGATAAGCCCATGATTCCCATGACCACCGCGCTTGTGTCCTCCCCGGACTCAGGCCGAGCCTGACCCCGGAGCGGACGGGCGCCTTCACCGGAGCGTGCCTTGACCGTGGAATTGAACGACCTGGCCATGCGTCCGATCACCGGGCGCGAAGAACTCGACCTCTTCTCCCAGCTGCCTTACGTCCTCAACGAGGAGCTGGCAGACGACCTCGCCAACGGCCGCCGACGGCCGGAATGGATGTGGATCGCCCTGCGAGGTGACCGGCTGCTGGCCAGGGCCGCCTGGTGGAGCCGGCCAGGAGGTGACACGCCGTTCCTCTTGGACGTTGTCGACATCGACGACAGCATCCCCGATCCAGGCCGCGTCGACGCCGGCGTGCGGCTCCTGCACACCGCGGTGGCCGCTACCGTCCCGAACGGATCACCTCCGCCCGAGTACAGCCGCTTCGTCCCGCCCGGCTGGCGCGACAGCATCGTCACCAGGCAAGCCGTCCAGGACCGCATGACGATACTGGAGCGCACCGGCGCCCGGCTGTTCGTCGAGCGGCTTCGCCTGGAATGGCGCCCGGGAACCCCGGTCCCCGGCCCGGCCGGGCGCCTTGGGTTCCGGCCGGTCCAGGACACCGGGGAACTGCTCACCCTGATGACCTCGGCGCTGCACGGAACGCTGGACGCGCACAGCTGTCACGACCTGACCCGGATGACCGCCCGCGAGGCAGCGGTCAGACACTACGAAGGCGAGCTCGCGCGTTACTCCAGCCCGAAGGACTGGTGGCGGATCGCGACCCTGCCCGCGGGAGAGCCGGTGGGGTTCGTGATCCCGGCCCGCAACGACTACAACCCGATCATTGCCTATCTCGCTGTGCTGCCCGAGCATCGCGGCAACGGCTACATCCACGACATCCTGGCCGAGGGCACCCGCATCCTCGCTGAGCAAGACTTCCCCCGCATCCGGGCATCCACCGACCTCGGCAACACCCCCATGGCGAACGCGTTCCAGCGTGCCGGATACGTCAACTTCGAACGCGAAATCAACATGACCTGGAGCTGACTGAGGACGGCGCTGGACACCGCAGAACGGCTGCCCGTGAGAGGTTGACGCCGTCGGCGCGGCGGCAGTGCTGGCGAAGATGGCGGTCACCGCCGACGGCGTCAGCGGTGGCCGTCTCGTCCTGGCCCGCGCCATCAAGATTCGCGGCCACTGACTCCCGGGCCGCCCGGCAAGCAATCTCGGCTTTGGCACACGCGGGCCGATCAGCCAGGGACAGCGACCTGCTCAACAAGCGTCGCCGCGCACCGAGAGGTCGGGCTGCGCCTGCGCGTCAGACCTGTTGTCAGGTTCCATCGGCGAGTGAGGAGCAGGTCATGGCGAGCCCAGTGGTTCATTTCGAGATCAGGTCAGCAGACCCGGACGCGACGCGGTCGTTCTTCGGGAAGCTGTTCGGCTGGACGTTCCCTGACGGGGGGATGCCCGGTTACAGCTATGTGGACACCGGGGTCGAGGGGGCGATACCCGGCGGCATCGGCCCGCTGCAGGGCGGCGCGCCACTGGTCACGTTTTTCGTCGGGGTTCAGGACGTCGCCGCTACCCTGGAGGCCGCGGTGGCGCAGGGCGGAAAGATCATCCAGCCGGCCACGTCGGTGCCGGGGGTCACCTTCGGATTGCTGGCCGACCCGAACGGCCAGGTGGTCGGGCTGGCAGCGGCAGAGAGCTGAGATGGGGCACGCCCGCGCCAGGCGGGACACGTTGAGCGGGAGTCCGGATGGCTGATTCTGCTGATACGGTCCTGCTCGCGCGGGCGGTCACCGGAGACGACACAGCATTCGCGGAGCTCGTGCAGCCGTACCAGAGGCCGGTGTTCCGGCACTGCTACCGGATGCTCGGCTCGGGCGCTGACGCCGAGGACGCCGTGCAGGACGCGCTTGAGCGGGCCTGGCGGAAGCTGGCCACCTACGACGGCTCGGGACCGTTCGGCGCCTGGCTCCAGCGCATCGCGACCAACGTCTGCCTGGACGGGCTGCGAGCCCGGCGAACCCGGATTGGTCCAGTTGGCTACGGACCGCCTACCGCGCCCGGCACGATGCCCGGGGCGCCCGACCCGGAGCTGGCCTGGGTGGAGCCGGTCGGTGACGCTGACCTGCGGATACAGGACCCGGAGCATGAGGTGGTCCGCCGCGAGGAGGTCAGCCTGGCCTTTGTGGCCGCGCTGCAGCTCCTGGCGCCACGCCAGCGCGCCGCGCTACTGCTCCACGACGTGCTGGGATTCACCCACGCTGAGGTGGCCGAGGTGCTGGAGGCCAGCACCACCGCGGTGAACAGCCTGCTGTCGCGGGCCCGCGACACGGTCCGCGCCAGTGCCGGCCTGCCGCAGCCGGATGTCACCGACCCGCGGGTCCAGCGGCTCCTGGAGCGATACCTGCGGGCCTGGCAACTCGCGGATATTGACGCGTTCGTCCAGCTCGTCACCGAAGACATCCGCTTCATCATGCCCCCGCTGACCGCGTGGTTCGATGGCCGGGAGGCGGTGGCGGCCTTCATCGACAGCGCCATCTTCGCGGCCGCCCTCCCGCACGGAGTGCACCTGAAGGCCGGCTCCTGTAACGGGCAGCCCGCCTTCGCGACCTATGAGCCCGACGGCGAAGGCCGTCTGGTCGTCAGCGGCCTCCAGGTCTTGCAGCTCGGCGAGGTGCGCGGTCAGCCGCTCATCACGACGCTGGTGTCCTACCGCGACCCCGGCCTCGCGATCCGCTGCGGCCTGCCCTCCACGCCTCCCCGGGACCCGCGCGCTCGCTAGTGCTCCTGCGCGTTGGCCGCGTAATGCGCTGCGACCCGCGCCGGCGAGAGCGCTATCGGATAGACCGCGACGTCGCCGATCGATCCGTAGAAGTAGTAGCTGTAGGGCTCGGTGGTGCCCTGACTGTTATTACCCCAGGCGTCGAGGTTCCAGCCGTTGAGGTTGTCGCCACCCACACGCCAGTATCCGGCGTAAATCTGAGGCGGCCCCGTCGCCTGCGTCCCGATCAGGTGGCCGTCGACATACAGCGCCATCGTGCCCGAGGTGGCTGTCGCGGCGAACGTCGCCACCGCATAGTGCCACTGGCCGTCGTTGTAGACGTTAGGCGACTCGATGGTTTCGCGCTGTGGGGTCGTAACGCCAAACACGAGCTGGCCGTCGTTCATCATGTAGATGTGACGGTCGTAGCTCGAGCTCCTGCCGGTCTGGCTGCTGCCGAAGCCCACCAGCTTGCCGCCGCTGACGGTGGTGGTCTTGAACCAGCCCTCGACCGAGAACGACGCCGGACCCTGCACCTTTTGCGTGGCGGTGACCAGGCCCGTGCTGCCGTTAAACCAGGTAGAGGTGCCCGTCACGCCCGTGATGGGACCGGGATAGCCCAGCGTCGTACCAGGCTCGTATTTGCCGGTGAAGCCGTGCGGTGACGAATCGGCGGCGGTGCTCCCGGACGTCTGGTCGAGGCGCCAGAAGAAGGACGGCTTATCATTCAGCACCGTCGTCACGTAACTGCTCGCCGGGTTCTTCGACTGGATGGTCACGGGCGCGGACGCCGGCGACTGCGCCGACGTATGAGTGCCGTCGCTGGCCGTTACCGTCCAGGACCACTGCGATCCCGGGGGGAGGCTCGCCTCGCGATAATGCACCACGGGAAGCGCCCATGGGTACGACGTCGCGGTTACCGTGCCGATCGGGATCGTGCGCCCGACCCGGTAGACCGTGTAGGTGAGCGTTCCGAACTCGGGGCTGCTCACTCCGGTGAAGGTCAGCGAGGCGACGCCGGCCGAGGTGCTGGTGACCGTGGGCGCGGCCGGAGCACTGGGCGCGGTGGTGCCCGCGCCAGCCGGGAAGATCGCGAAGCCCTGCTGCGGCTGGTCGTTCACCGTGGTGAAGTCCCCGCCGAGGAAGAGCTGGCTGCCGTCGGTCGCCATGACGCGCGGGCCGAGCACGGTGGCGTTGGTATTCGGCGTCCAGTGGCTGAGCACGCCGTTGTTGAGCGACTGGTCGAGCAGGTGGTAGGTGGGAACAAAGGGGCCGCTCGTGTTCTCGGGATTCTGCGGGAAGCCCTCCTGGGCGTACGCGCAGTCGTGCGCATGCGAGCCCTTGAACAGGTAGCCGTTGATGACGACCAGCGCCTGCGTCGCGCCGAGGCAGTCGTTCTGCCACAGCAGCTTGTCGGTGCTGCCCAGGGTGACGGCGAAGTCGCCGTCGAAGCAGCCGCCGCCGGTGCCCTCAGAGCCCAGGTAGGCCGTGCTGCCGCTGATCACGATGGTCTTGACGGCCGGCGGAGCACACCTGGAGTTGTCAGGGACGATGTTCGCGGTCCACGGCACAGTCGTCGCGCCGGTCGTCGGGTCAACGGCTCCTGCCCCGGGCTGCGACACCCCGTTGATGGTCGCGAAGTA
Source organism: Streptosporangiaceae bacterium (assembly GCA_036510065.1). Classification (GTDB taxonomy): domain Bacteria; phylum Actinomycetota; class Actinomycetes; order Streptosporangiales; family Streptosporangiaceae; genus DASUBV01. The sequence continues at coordinate 98,141 of DATCEO010000024.1, forward strand.
GCCGCCGACCAGCACCTGCGAGCCATCGGGGGCCACCGCGACAGAGGTCACCGAGTTGTCCAGGACAGGAGCCCAGGCCAGGAGGGTGCCCGAGGTGTCCACCGCGCCGGCATACGTGCGTGCCTGCAGCCCCGGGCCAGATCCGGCCGTCCCCAGCTCGTTGAAGCTGCCGCCGAGGTAGATCGCCGACCCGCTGGAGGACACAGCGATCGAATTGACCTGCCCGTACGCCGACGGTGCCCAGCTGGTCGGGGCACCAGTGGCTGTGCTGAGTGCGGCCAGGTTGTCCCGGTACAGTCCGTTAACACCGGAGAAAAGGCCGCCCACATAGAGGGTCTTGCCGTCCGGTGACACCGCCAGCGCGTAGACGCTCGCCGACGAGGTCCCGGTGATCACCGGGTCAAAGGACGTCATCAGCGCGCCGGTGGCCGCGCTGAACGCCGCGAGGTACGTGCGCGGTGTCTCGCCGGTGCCCGCGGGATCGCCGGGCGGGCGCACCGAGGTGAACTGGCCGCCGACATACACCACGCCATTCGCCTGCGCGATGGCCCAGACGGTGCTGTTGGTCTGCCACGACGACAGAGCCGTCGAGCTGACACCGGGGGCGGGAAGTGCGCTAGCCCTGCTCGTCGCCGCCACCGCGCTCGGGGTCTGGACGCCGGCCGTCGTTGCGGCAGCCAGCACCAGCGCGATGGACCCCAGCAGGATCCGTGCCTTCATCTCGCACTCCTCAAAGCGTTCCTGACCTGACCGCAGCTAGACATAGTAGGCTCGATCACCCGCTTCTCCCCCGTTATTGGGCATTCCCGGTGCTGGCCTGGATGGCCAGCCCGGCGCTCATCGGCGCGTACCGCTCGATGTCGTTGTGCCAGTGCGGGCTGCGCACGCGCGAGCAGTCGTCACCGCCTACGAAACGGGAGTCCGACGAGGAGAGCGACCGCCTCGCCCGGTCGCTGGTCGAGCCGCTTCCTGCCGGTCAGCGCACCCGGCTCCTCGAGGCGATGACGACGGTCGCGCGGCTGCTGACCGGTGGTCTGGTCGCCATCGAGATCGAGGACCCCGAGAGCGCAGACGCACAATGGTGCCTGGAGTCCTACTTCGCCACCCTGGAGGAGCGGTTCGAGGCCGGCTTCGATCCGGACAGGAGCATCCGCGCCGACGTAGCCGACCTCACGCCGCCGGGCGGCCTGCTGCTGGTCGCCCGGCTACATGGCCGTCCCGTCGGGTGCGGAGCGCTGAAGTTGCACGGCCGGCGGCCGGCCGAGATCAAGCGGATGTGGGTAGCGCCGGAGGCACGCGGCCTCGGGCTGGGGCGGCGGCTGCTGGCCGAGCTCGAGCACCAGGCCTGGAGCCCGTGGCGCGCGACGTACACGCCTGGAGACCAACCGCGCCCTGCGGGAGGCAATCTCCCTCTACCGCTCGTCCGGCTATGTCGACGTACCCGCCTTCAGCGACGAGCCCTACGCCCGCCACTGGTTCGAAAAGTGCCTCCAGGCGCCAAGATCCTCCATCGCCTAGCCGCCAACCCCGACGGGCTCAGTGAGAGGGTGCCACCGCGGCGCTCAGTCTGGACAAGTGGAGGCACGATGAAGTACCTGATGCTTGGTGCGATCACCGAGGCCGGACAGCAACTGGCCGGACAGGGCTAAGACGGTTCGGGCCAGCGGGCTGACCGACGGTCCGTACATGGAGGCCAGGAGGTCCTTGGCGGTTACGATCGAGATCAGGCCGCCCGAGGTCGCAAGCAGTTCGGCCGGGACGGCGTGAAGAGCTGGTAGCCATCGGGTTCACCGGCGAGCGGCTCGACCTCCGCAAGCGCGGCCTGGGGGCCGATCGCCATCCGGGTGGCCACGGCACGATTGAGCCGGACCACCGGTGATGGCGTGAACAGCTTCCGGCGGTCATAGAGGTCCCGGATCTGGTGCCAGTCCGTCTGCTCGTGGCTCGGTGCCTGCGCGTGGATCGCGTCAATAGTGGCCTGGATCTGGTAGGCCCCTGGGCGGTGCGTTGCCATCGCGCGGGCGAGCAGCCGTGCCGCATCGGCGATGAGCGCCTGGTCCTGGAGCCGCACCAGCCGACTCCATCCGTCGAACCTGGTTGCGGGCCGGGACTCGTGCAGCAGCATCAGCGCCAGCAAGCCCAAGACCTCGGGCTCGCGCGGCATGAGCCGGTGCAGCAGCCGGTTCAGCGCCACTGCCTGCGCCGTCAGGTCACGGCGCAAGGCGATCGCCGAGCTGGTCAGGATCGGAACAGCAGCGCCTGCTTGGCCTGGCCCGCACGCTCCCGGCGCATTCCGTCAATCGCCTTGCGCCGGGCAGTGGTGGCTAGCCAGCCACCCAGGTTCGACGGAACTCCGTCGGCGCTCCCGCCAGCCGAGCACCACCTCATCTGGCCCGTCCAGGGGCCCTGAGTGAGTCCCCGGGACCGGGGTCCCGGGGACTCACTGATCGTCAGCCGAGCGGGACCTTGATGACGCGCGTCCCCCAGTTCCGGATCCCGGTCGTGGTCTGGCTCGACTTGGGCGGGATGTACTCGGTGGCGAGCCACGCGGAGTCCGACGTGCCGTCCGGGACCGCGAACGAGTAATCGCCCCAGCGTGGCGCGTTCGCCGCGGCCCGGTTGTACGGGCCTGCCCCCGCTGCCGCCACGACCGCCGGCCCGAAGTTGCTGCCGCCCTTCAGGGTGGCGTAGGCAGCGCTCGGGAACCGCACGCTGCTGGTCAGAGTGAAGACGACCGCCGCGTTCCCGGCTGCGTCCGGCTGCACCGCCGGGTACAGCTCATACTTGCCGGCGGCGGCGATGTAGCCCTGGCGGACGATCGACGCACCAGCGATCCCGGCCGAGCCGAGCGTCGGCTTCACCTGGAACCAGGCGCCGCCTGCGCGTACCGAGCTGTCGCCGGCCGGCTGCACCGCCGTCGTCAGCTCACCCCAGACCGTGCCGCCAACGAATTCGGTCTGCTGCATCCGGTCGTCGCCGGAATCCAGCTTGCTCGTGGCACCCTTTTGCGGAGCCGGCGGCGGAATGGCGTACGCCTCGGAGTTGATGAGGACCCTGGACAGCGTCGGCATACCACCCAGGCCGACCTGGTCCCGGTTGGTCATGGCCCAGACACCGATGCGGTTGTCTCCGGTGCCGCTGGAGTCCAGCGAGCTGAGGAAGTACTCGGCGCCCGGCCGCCCCGTGGACAGGGCCGGCTGGGGCGCCGTGGTGTCGGTCGTCAGGTTGGGGAAGTTCACGACGTGCGGGCTCACGACGCCGTTAACCAGGTCGGACTTGTCGATCGCCCACATCTCCGCGCCGTTGAACTGCGGCCCGAGGATCGAGAACTCGTCAGCGGTGACGTAGAGGTTGGTCTGGTCGATCCCGATCCTCGGCTGGTCACCGAAGCACGGGCAGCCGTTCCCTGACGGGTCCGTCGTGTCGATCGAGTAGTCGTTCCACAGCCCGCGCGGGTCGGAGTTGTGCCGGACGGCGATGAGCAGGGATGACGCGGTGGACGAGTCGTTCAGGAACAGGATCGTCGCGAACCAGGTCTGAGTGCTGGGGTCGAACCAGCAGCGCGGGTCGCTAGTGAACTCCTTGGCGCCCACGTTGAACAGGTCGTTGATGTTGAAGGGCCCGCGCAGCGACTTCCCGGTCGTGCTGTAGACGCGATACGCGGAGTTGACCAGCTCGAGCACGAAGCCGTTGCCCTTGCACAGCCCCTGGTCCGGCGGTTCGAACGTTTGCTCAAAGTTGGTGACCTGGCTGTCCCGGCTGCTGACGCCGTTGAAGTTGACCAGAGCAGAACTCCTGGCCGCCGCCGCTGACGCTGACGCCGGCGCGCCGGGCACCGTCTCCGCCGCCGAGAAGTGGCCAGACGGCAGCCGGCGAGGCCCTCTCGGGACCACTCGCGACGCCGGCGGCGCTCCGACAGCGGGCTTCTTCCTGGGCACCAGCCGGGCAATCCCCGGTATGCCGGTGTAGTGCGTCACCGCGGGACCGGTGTGGTGTGTCACAGCGGGAGACGGGCTGCCCCCCGAAGCAGACGCTTGCGCCACCGTCGGCACGAGCATTGCTGCGATCGTTGCCAGGCTCGCGGCCGCAGCCACGCCCAGCCCACCCACACGGGACAGGTTCACCTGATCCCCTTTCGCCGAAGGCGCTCCCCACCCCGTCGCCTTCCGGCATCCGCACACCCCGCACCATCTGGTGCCACGGCTCCGTTAGGGTGGCGCGCTTGGGCGGACAGGGCTGATAACCGGATCAGGTTACCTTTCTGATCTTGCTGTGGTGGCTGTTTCGGATTCGGCGTGACCGGATCGAGAGATTGGCAGGCGCAGATCAGCTGAGGCGAGTTTCTACACCACAGGCTCTGCGCCACCTCCGGACGCCTGGGCGATGCAGATCTCCCCAGTCTGTGGCTGGATTCCAGGAACATCGGCAGGCGCCGCAGCGGCCGCGCCATATCCGGCCGACCGTCCTGGAGGAGGTCAGTGCCCGTGATCACGAATCCCCGACTGATCGCGCTGCACGGCGTCCGGCAGCCACTGCGTGCGCGGCTCGGCTCCGATCAACACGAACAAGGCCACCGCGTCCACGGTTTCGGCCACGCCGGACTCCGGGTCGGTGAGGGTCAGGCCCTCCAGGCGGCTTTGTCCTGTGCCGCCGGTCACGGCGACCCCGTGGCGCACCGCGATGTCGGGGCCGATTCGATCTCCCGGATGAGGTATTCACCACGGAGACCTTGCTGTCCTTCATGGCCTTGGCCTCCAAGGCAGCCGCGCCGTAGAACACGCCGACGCCGGCCAGCGCGTCGAGCGCCGGGATGCCCCGGCGCCGGTAGCGTGTAAACCCTCACGGCTAGGTCCCGCCGCTCACTCCCGTCGGGAGCTGCTCAGCAACGTGTTTCGTTCGAGGATGCTGTTCGTTGGCGTGCGGGTTGTTCAGTACGTGGAGGCTTATTCACGGCGGACCAAATAACGCCTATCCGGCGTGTTGAAATGAACGACGGCCCGTTTATTGAGAGAATTGGGTTACCAGCCTCAAATCTCACAAAAACGAGCCGCCTAACATGTACTATACCACCGGGTTTT
>DATCEO010000025.1:0-2551 GCA_036510065.1 Streptosporangiaceae bacterium
CCGGCAGCGTGGTAAATCGGTCAGGGACGGCAGTCGTGCTCATTTGCTAGTCCTTCTTAATGCAGCTAGCTGGCTAGTCGAGTGCCCCGAAGCTACTGGGCATCAAGGTGAGCGACCGTCACCTGGTTCCGGTGATTTCGCGGACCAGAGTCTCGCAGACCGGTGAATCACCTGGATCAGATGAGGATTGCTCACCGGCCTAGTCAGAAGAATGCGGACTGGCCGTCAAGTACTCATTACCCGGGAGGTCTCACCCGGTCGACACCGCCACGTCGGGGCTGAGCTGGGCGGCGTACCCGAGCAGATCGCCGTTTCGAGCGCCTTCCGCAGGTGGAACAGTAACTCGCGCATGTCCCAGAACCGGCTCTGCAGCGCACCGCCTCAGCTGCGGCAGCGGCGGCGGGCGGGCGGATGCTGGTCAACGGAAATGTCCGAACGCGTCGTGCGTCGCGCCGTATCAGCTTCGTTAAGCGCCGTACGCGGGGAGTATCGCTCCGCTGACCGGCGCGGCACCGTCGCTGACCAGGAATGCGATCAGGCTGGCGATCGTCTCCGGCGCGACCGCGTGCGCCATCGCCTCTTCCGGGAACGTGGCCCGGTTGGCGGGGGGTGTCGAGCAGCTGGGGCGCGACCGCGTTCACCCGGATCCCGTGCGGGCGGAGCTCAACGTCGAGGATGCGTGTCAGGTGGACGAGAGCGGCCTTGCTCGCGCTGTAGGCGGCCATACCGCTGGATGGCTCGATCCCCGGGCGGGCGGTTACGTGCACGATGGCACCTGAGCCCTGCCACTGAATGTGCGGCGCTACCGCCTGGCTCAGCCACAGCGCGGGTCCCAGGTTGACGTTGATCATGAGCCGCAGCGTCTCGGGAGTCGTGGTGAGCGCGTCTCCCGGGCGGAACGCGCCGATGGTGTTCACCAGCACGTCAGGGGGCCCAACCTCGCCGGCGATCCGGCCGATGAAGCTTTTCGCTGCGGCGGGGTCGGTGGTGTCGGCTACCTCGCGGCCGACACCGTCGGGGGGTTCACGCAAGGCATGCTCGTTCCGGTCGACGGCCACGAGGCCCCGCCGCATGATCCGCACCAGCCGACGGCCCTCATCATCATCAATCTCACGCACACGCAGGCGATCTGCCACCGGCCCAGTCTGCCGGAAAGCCGCCCGCCGGAACGGCAGGGCAAACGGGATCTGCTATGGCACTAGCTCGCAGCGCGTGATCCATCGAGCGGCCCGCGGCGAGCTGAGCGGGCTGGTAGTCGATGAGCGGAACGCTGCATTCTGCGGAGTGATGAGGTGGTCGGCGAGCGTTCCACGCGGGGCGCTGGTCATGGGAGCGGCGCCTTCTCGTAGCGGGGTTCGGTGCGCCCGAAACTAGCGGCCATCACGGTGAGCCGGTGTCACCTGATCCTGGTGATTCGCAGTCCGGGTGAGCTGCCAGACCTCGAGCACGTCCAGGCCGAGCCCCTCGATCTCTGCGAGCACGCCGTATAGTGCCGACCGGTCCAGTAGCCCGATGAGCACGGCGTGCGCGCTGTGCCGCCGGTCTGCCCAGGCGCGCTCTCACCGGCACGCGTAGCAGCGCAATCCAGGGCGGACGGCAAAGGCTGGCCGGAACCAGCACATTCACGCCTGTCCGAGGTCGATCGGTTCGGCGGTGCTCCGGTCGCGCGAGTCACCGTGATCTGGTGATGCCTGCTCACCTGCCTGGCGGCAAGCCTGGTAGTGGCTCGCCTCCCGGCAGGAAATTTCAGCAGCGGATTGACATGGGCGAGCGAGCCCGGGAGCGCTGCCAGACCAACCCAACCGAAGGGAGATCCTCCGTGAGCACCGAGCAGCGAGAGAACCTCGAAGCAGTCCTGCGGCAGTCAGCCTTCCCCGCCGGCAGCGACGTAAGCGAACAGCGGCGACAGCTCCGAGAGCTGCTGTCAGCGCAGCCGCTGCCCGCCGAGGTGACCGTGACCGCAGCCGAACTGGGCGGCGTCCCGACCGCCGAGATCACAGTCGACGGAATCGAACCTCGCCACGTTGTTCTTTACTTCCATGGCGGGGTGTACGTGATGGGGGACGCCTTCCTCGCCGCTGACCTGGCCTCGCAGGTCGGCCGGCGGGCCGACGCCAAGGTGTTCTCCGTCGACTACCGGCTCGCCCCCGAGCACCCGTATCCGGCCGCGGTCGATGACGCGCTGGCCGCCTACGAAGCCCTCCTGCGCAACGGCACAGCCCCTTCGGACATCGCCTTCGCGGGAGAGTCCGCCGGCGGCGGGCTCGCCATCGCCACCCTGGTCAACGCCCGAGATCACGGGCTGCCCCTGCCAGCCGCGGCCTTCGTCATGTCACCGTATGCTGATCTCACCCTGGCCGGGACGACCATGGAAACCAGGCGCGAGGTCGACCCGCTGCTCAGCCGGGAAAACCTCCAACCCCGGATCACCGACTATACGTCGGGACAAGACGCCGCTCTCGGCCTCATCAGCCCCATATTCGCCGACCTGTCCGGCCTGCCGCCCCTGATCATCCAGGCCGGAACTCACGAGGTTCTCCTCGACGACGCC
>DATCEO010000026.1:0-30953 GCA_036510065.1 Streptosporangiaceae bacterium
GCGACGTCTCGATCACCATCTTCACGGCTTCATCCCTGAATTCCGGTGAGAAGCTCTTCTTTGCTCGGGGCAAAAACTTCACCTTTCCAGATTGTCCATCCTAATGGATGGACTGTCCGGAAGGCTCGGGGCACCTCAACCGCGTTCGCGTGGGAGCCTGAAGAGCGGCTAATGGCGCGCTGCGCTGAACTCGGCGTTAGCCGCTTCACCACCTGGGCGCCGATTCAAGATCTGGATACCTTGTCGTCCTTTCTTGACAGCTATGCGCGCATTGCTGAGCAAGTCGCACGGTAACCCACTGAGGAGCAGGCCTGCACGTCCGCTACGCCTCGATCGGGCCGACGTGTCCATCGACTACGGTTACCCTCCGACATCGCCGCCCACATCGGACGCGACGTCAGCTACCGCCGGCGCGGTTTGCGGGTCGATCAGTATCACCGCCAGTGCGTCATCTCCCGATGGGCCTTGCACCCTGCGGGTCGGCGGCCAGCGTGCGGTCAGCGGCTGCTCGGCGGGCAGGGCAGGCCCTTGAACTCCGGGTGGTCGCCGGGCGTGGGATCGGTGAACCGGCAGCCGAAGAACGGCGACGCGACTGCTGCCGGATTGAGGATGTCGTCGCCAGCTGGGCGCCGGCCCGTGTTGATCCAGGACACGAGTGCGGAGAAGCCGGCCGACAGCTCGTTGGTCGTGTAACCGCAGTGGGTAACCTCGCGGATAGCCCTGTCCACGAACAACCCGCCCTGGCCGTGCGCCACCATCATCTTTGCGTAACGCTGGTCCATGGAGAGGGGAACGAACAAGTCCCCGATCCCGTGGATCGACAGCACCGGGATTCCGGGGTCTCCGTTGATGGCCGGAAGTTCGGCTGGCGACAAGGCGTCGGCCGAGGAGGTGGCGGTAACGGGAACCCGGAGCACGGCGCGGTTGAGCGCGATCTCCTGGCGGAGCATGCGGAAGGGCTGGTCGCTGAAGGTGTAGAAGGTCCTTTCATTGCCCGCCACGCTGCCGTTGGCGAGGCCGAGGGTCCCGCCGCTGAGCCCGGGGTACAGGCCGAACAAGAACGGGACCGTGGTCAGCGGGGCGAACCCGAAGGAGTTCCAGTAGCCGAGGGCGCTCTGGAAGCCGGGCCGGGTGCCGCCGGACAGCTGCTCGACCGTGTCCGCCCATAGAATCCCGGTCCTGGTCAGGTCGGTGGCGAAGGTCTGCCCGCCGGTCGCCGGGTTCGGCGTGATCCCGAGAGCCGGCAGTTCAGACTGGACAGCGGTCTGGTAGGCCGGTGTGTAGGCAGCGCCGGCGGCCAGCGTCGCCGGGTAGGCGATCTTGGTGCTCGTCAGCGCAGCGGCGGTGACGTTGGCGCCCAGGTAGTAGTCGAACAGGTCGCTGCCCGCCAGCACGCCGCAGGAGGGCATAGCGCCGACGAAGTCGCCCTTGTACGCCTCAATCTCGGCTGTGGTGATCTCGCCGCCCATCGACAGCCCGGTCATGATCGCCTGCCTCGGGTGCAGCCCCGTTATGGATGGGAAGGCTTTGAGCAGGTCGTGGGTGTCGACGACGCCGTCGCCGGGGTCATAGCCGTTCATGGCGTAGCTCGACGCCGCCCACGCGTACCCGTGGTCGACGAAGTACTGGCGCAGCTGAGGTTCGTCGACCCACACCACGTTGCCGTTGCCCCGGAAGCCGTGGGCGTACATGACCAGCGTGCCGTTCCACTGGGGCGGGACCTCGACCCGGTAGGCGGCTCCGTCGCTAGCGATGCCCGTCCACACTTGGGACTGCTGGCCCCTGGCGCTGGCAATAGGCCCGAACGGGCCGGTGTAGGCCGACCCGTTGAACTCGCACGCCGGGTCCGCTATCTGGACACCGGGGACGACGGTGCTCGGCGTGGGGACGCAGCTGCTGGTGTCGAAGGCGGCGGGCGCGACGGCGCTGGCCGGGATGGCCGCGGCGGCCCATCCGATCGACAGCGCGGCGGCGCTGACCAGCGTGGCGACAACACGGCGGGTGTGATGGCGAACTGGCATCGTGACCCTCCAGCCAGAGTGACTTGGGCGAGTTTACCGGTAATGTGCTCAACTGTGTCGCGGATCACACGGCAGATTCGCGAGCGCTGAAAGATGTCGATGTGCCGCGGCGCTGACCGTCGAACTGGCCGGCTATTTCGTGCCGCCCTATGCCGCTCCTGGACCGAAGTCACGGAAGGGCTGACGGTTGAGCTTGACCATGGCCAGGCAAACCCCCATCGGCTGGGACGCTGAGTCTAGGCGGGTCTCCTGGTCAGCGCGGTCGGCATTGTGGCGACGGTGTACAGGCCCGAACGGATCCGCGGGCCTTCCGCGCAGGAAGATCATTTCGGGGGGCACTTTGGGGGGCAGAATGGCGCTCGTGTCAGCCAGCGGAGGCAGGGCTCTGCTAGCGGCAGCTGACGTAACGCCTGCTCAGGTGGCTTAGAGGCGCCTGAAGAGACTTCCTGGAGCTCTATGGTAAGGAGAAGGTCTACGGTTCGATTCCGTAAGGGGGCTCCCAGCTCAGAGGGCTTTTTCGAATGTCATCTAATGACCCCTTTTGGGGTATGAGAATGCATGGAAAAGGTCACAGTTCGCTCAGTGCGCAGACGGGCAAGTCAGCGCGGGCTTCGGCACCCGACGAGCGTGGTCGGGAGGCACTTTCGGGGGCAATCGCAAGCGACGATCGGTTGTGCAGTCCTGCGGGCCATGCAAAGAGGTTCTTTCCTGGTGAGATCCCGGTGCCCGGGGCTGCGTCCGGGTTCCTGCTCTGAGCTTGTGCCGGGGAAGGGCGGGTTGCGCAGGCTCAGGGGCGCGGGGAAGCCGCGGGCTGTGCGACTCGGCGCGGAGTCGGCGCGGCTGGCGGAACTGTACTGCCTGAGCCTGCTGTTGAAGGCTGCCGGCTCGGCTGGGGATCTGAGCCTGAGCCTGGCCGGATCACGCGGCCTGGCGCGGGTGACCGGCTCAGTCGCCGCGGCTGCAGGTGCTGGCGCGTGATCTGGCCATCTCGGTAGCGCCGCTCACGGAATGTGGCAACTGGCGAGGCGGCCGCCAGCCAAGAACTCCCTGCCGACTATTTACGGTTCATGGCCCTGCGGGCGGCGTCGTTTGGTCGCGCGCAGATCAGCCTGTTCTGGCGCGGTCTGCCGGTGCCGTGGTGGCTGGCCTGGCCGACGGGCGTTTCCCGGGCCGGAGGATCGCATCTGGTGTGGCAATGGCAACTGGCCCTGGCGTGCGGCAGGCCGGGGTAAGCGTGCTGGGCTGCGGAGAAGGTGGCCGGGGTCCGGCATGCCTCGTGCTGGTCCGGGCCTGGGAGGGCAGGGCGGGTTGACGGCGCCCGGCCGCGTGGCCTGGGTGGGCTCGCGCGGCCGGGTGCTGGGATGTCAGCGCAGGTTAGGCGCTGGTTGCGGCCTGGTGCCGGCGGCCGACCCGGACCCGGTCCAGGAACACCGCCAGGGCGGCGGCCACGACCGCGGCAGCCACGGCGATGAGGGCGATCTGCCAGCCGGGCATGCCGCCCACGACGACGGTCTGCACCGGCGGCGGCGTCCCGTCGCCGCCGCCTCCGGGGGGCACGGGCAGGGCGAACGCGGCCGGGGCCGCCGCGGCGGCGGCCAGCAGCGCAGCGGCCAGTCCGGCCAGGGCGCAGGCCAGGCGGTGGATGGGTCGGAATGCGCGGGTGCGGTTCATGGTGACCTCCTGGTGGTCGCTGGGGTTGAGGTTGCCGGCTGGTGCTGGCAGGCTGTCACTGATCGTTGGCGGTCTGGGCCTGGAGCTGGGCGCGCAGCCGCCGGGCCTGGCGGGCGGCGCGGCGCATCCGCCGTTCGGCGCGCTCGGCGCGGCGGGTGGCCCGGGCCAGCGCGAGCAGGCGCTCTGCTGGGCGCTGCTGGTCGGCGTGCGCGAGCTGCTCGCGGTGCAGGTCATGGCCGAGCTGGGTGAGCTGGTACATGGTGGTCATCTCCTTTCCCGGCGATGGCGGGCTTGTCGTTGTGCTCCACTGTCGCGGGCCGGGGCGGGCGGTCACCATACGTAGCCGCGCACAGGAGGGGCACAGGATTAAGCTGGGCGGTGAGGTCGTGCTGGCGCCAGAAACCGTGTGGGGGCTGGCACCGGGCAGGCGGAGGGGACAAGGGGCCTGTGGTCGATGGGCCGGTGACCGAGCAGGCCGGACTGAGGTTCGGCGGGCTGTTACGGCAGCTGCGGGACGAGGCTGGGCTGACCCAGGACGAGCTGGCCGAGACCGCGCGGGTGAGCCAGCGGGCGGTCAGTGACCTGGAGCGCGGCATCAACGCCACCGCCCGCAAGGACACCGCCCTCCTGCTGGCCGGGGCGCTCGGGCTGGGCGGCCCGGCCCGTGAGCTGTTCGTAGCCGCGGCCCGGGGCCGCGCGCCGGCCGGCGACGTCCTGGCAGCCGCTGCGGGAGCGGCTGGGGCGGGGGGGTCGGCGGCGGCGGCCAGCCGGACGCTGCCGCGGGACATCGCCAGCTTCACCGGCCGCCAGGACGAGCTCGGGCAGCTGATGGCTGAGGCGGCCGCGGGCGGCGGGGTGGTGTCGATTCACGCGATCGGCGGGATGGCCGGGATCGGCAAGACCACCTTCGCGGTGCACGCCGCGCACCAGCTGGCTGGCAGTTTCCCGGACGGGCAGTTCTTCTTGCCGTTGCACGCGCACACCCCTGGGCAGCGGCCGGTCGACCCGGCCGATGCGCTGGCCAGTTTGTTGCTGACCGCCGGGGTGCCCGCGGGACAGATCCCGCCGGGAACCGACGCGCGGGCGGCACGATGGCGCGACCACCTGGCGGGGAAGAAGATCTTGCTGGTGCTGGATGACGCGGCCGGGCATGAGCAGGTCCGCCCGCTGCTGCCGGGCAGCCCGGGCAGCCTGGTGCTGATTACCAGTCGGCTTCGGCTGGCCGCGCTGGAAGACGCCGCGGTGGTCAGCCTGGATGCCCTGACCCCCGATGAGGCGGCCGGGCTGCTGGCTCGCCTGGCCGGTCGGCCCGACGTGACCGCCGGCGATCCCGGGGTGGGCAGCTCGCCGCGCTGTGCGGGTACCTGCCGCTGGCGATCGGGATGACCGGCCGGCAGCTGGCCCACCATCCGCCCTGGACCCCCGCGGGCCTGGCCGCCGACCTGGCCGCAGCCAGGAACCGGCTGGAGCTGATGGCGGCGGAGAACCTGTCGGTGGCGGCTGCGTTCGGCCTGTCCTTCCAGGACCTGGCCGACGGCCAGCAGAGGCTATTCCGCCGGCTGGGCCTGAATCCCGGCCCCGACATCGACGCCCACGCCGCCGCCGCGCTCGATGACACCAGCCCCGGGCAGGCTCGCCGCTACCTCGAGGCTCTTTACGACCATCATCTGATCACCCAGCCGGTCCCTGGACGGTACCGGTTCCACGCCCTGCTCAGCGAGCATGCCCGCGCCCTCGCCACCGAAGACAATCCGGCCGATTCCGCCGCCACGGCCGGGCGGCTGCTCGACTATTACCAGCAGGCGGCGCTGGCCGCCGGCGGCCACATCCCGGCGCGGGTGCGCGGCAGCCGCCCGCTGCCGTCGGCCCGGCCGCCGGCCTGCGCGCCGCCGCTGTCCACCCCCGCGCAGGCGGCACGGTGGCTGGAGGCCGAGCGTCCCAACCTGCACGCGGCCGCCGGGTACGCCGCCGACCGCGGGCACTACCAGCAGGCAGCCATGATCGCGGCCGCGGTCGGCGGGTTCTTGTTCACCCGCGGCTACTGGGATGAGGTCATCGCCTTGCAGCGCACCGCGCTGGCCGCGGCGCGGCGCGCCGGGGACCGGTCCGCCGAGGCCGCTGACCTCAACCAGCTGTGCCTGGCGCAGGTGCTGACTGGGGACATCCCGGCTGCCGCCGCCAGCCAGCGGCAGGCCCTGGCGCTGTACCGTGACCTGAGCGATCGGTGCGGCCAGGGCGATGCCCTGCACAGCCTGAGCCTGGGTGCACCTACATGCCGCTGAGTACCCCGCCGCCGTCGCTGCAGCCCGGCAGGCGCTGGAGTTGTACCGCGCCGCCGGTGACCGGATCGGCCAGGGCGACGCCCTCGATAAGCTGGGCACCGCGCAGATGCTGGCCGATGATTACCGGGCCGCCGCCACCACCGCGCAGCAGGCCCTGGACCTGTTCCGCGGCCTGGGCGACGAGCTCGGCCAGGGTTCAGCCCTTGATGTCCTGGGCTACACGCAGTTGCAGACCGGCAGGTACCCAGCCGCCGCCGCCAGCTGCCAGCAGGCCCTCCGGCTCTACCGGGAGGTCGGTGAGCGGTCGGGCGAAGGCGCTGCCCTCGGCCGCCTGGGCCGTATGCAGCGGCTGACCGGGGACTACCCGGCGGCCGCCGCCAGCTACCAGCAGGCACTCAAAATATTCCGCGACATCAGCGACCGCTTCGGCGCCGCCGACATCCTCGACGAACTCGGGATCCTGCAACGGCTGACCGGAGATTACCCCGCTGCCGCAGCCAGCCACCAGCACGCCCTCCAAGTATTCCGCGACCTCGGCGTCAAGCTCGTCCAGGCCTATATCCTCAGCAACTTGGGCGCCGTGCACACCGTGGCCGGGGACTACGCCGCCGCCGCCAGCCTCGGCCAGGCGCTGACGCTGTTCCGAGACCTCGGCGGGCGCCACGGCCAGGCCGAGACGCTCAACAATCTGGGCGAGCTGCTGACCCGCTCCTCGGCCAGCCACCAGGCCCGCGACCACCACGCCCGGGCCCTGGCCATCGCCCGCGACCTCGGCGTGCCGCTGGAGGAAGCACGAGCCCTGGAAGGAGTCGGCACCAGCCACCTGCGCGACGGCTCCCCGGGCCAGGCCGCTGCGCCGCTGCGGCAGGCGCTGGCGATCTACCAGCGCCTCGGAACCCCCGGTGATCAGCGCATCCAAGAGACCCTGCGCCAGTACGGGCTCTAGCCAACCCCACCATCACCACTCCACGATGGAAGCCGTCAACAGGCTCCCGGGACCGCCCACGCAGCCAGAGGCGGCCCGCAGTTACGCCGATGCTGGCAGCATCCGGCTGGCCAGGTATTCGAGGCTGCCTCGACACCCCGGCCGGGAAAGGCGCCCAGATCACGCCGATCTGCACGAGCATGCTTCACCAGAACTCGATTCCCGTGGACACGCAGATCGAGCCCGTGGCGCGGCCAGCAGAACGTATGCGCACCGATCGGCGGTTATCTGAAGCCCATTTCGATGAAGCCCAGGTGGGAGGGCGGTTCTGCGTCGTAGACATGTCGCTGACGGAGGGCCCGCACGGAGCGCAAAACCAAAGAGCAGCATCGAGAAGGGGATTAGCGCAGGTCACGTGGGTGCCACCGCTCCAGCTGCGTCGTGGATACCGCATCAGATAACGTGTCTACGACGCAGCGCATACCCGACAAATACCCCTCGTAAGTTACGTCGTAGACACCCCAGGCGCGACTTGAGATAACGGCGGTTATTGGCGTGTGCTTCGCGGTGTGGTGGTCGCGTTCCGTGCTCTGATCGGCTTGCCAGTTGTGCCCCGACGAGGCCGTCGCGGGCCTGGCCGGGCACAGGCTGCCAGATGTCGGCGTGAGCGTCGTGCGGCCTTCGGCTGCCGGCTGGGCTGCCGGCCGCCGGGGGCTGGCGGTTGGTCTCAGGTAGGAAAGATGCGGACCTTGACGCCGATGGCGCTGGCGAGGCGGGTGAGGTCGCCGGGGTCGCTGGTGACGACGGCGGCCTGGTAGCGGACGGCGGTGGCGATGACGATGGCGTCGACGACGTCAGCGGTGCCGGATGCGGCGCAGGCTACGCCTGCCGCCCGCCCGGTGGCTGCGTCGTCGGGGAGGATGTCGCAGCCCTTGAGGACCCTGGAGATCTGGTGCTGGGGGCCGCCGCGCCAGGCCTGGGCCAGGACCACGACGGGGACGATCGGGCGGATCCGCGCGGCGGTGACTTCGTCGTGCAGGGCCAGGAAGTCAGGGTTGCGCCGCTCGGCGGCCAGGAGCGCGCCGGTGTCATAGACGAGGGCGGGCATTACCCGGCGGCCCGCTGCGGCTCGTCGTCGAGCAGGCCGGCCTCGGCCAGGAACTCGCGGGCACGCTGCCGGGACGCCGCGGGCAGCGGCCCGTGCTCGCTCTCGTACTCGGCGACCAGCTCGCGCGCGGCGGCCCGCCCGGCGGCCTGCCGGGCAGCGGCGCGGGCCTTCTCGGCGGCTGCCTCGGCCAGCCACGCTGAGACGGGCTTGCCTTCCTCGGCGGCGGCGGCCTTGATGGTCTCCTCGACCTCGGCCGGGACGGAGATCGAGAGCTTCCGTACGGTCATGTTCCCATCGTACCTCAGCGGTAGGATGATGTTCCTACCGCTGGGCGGCCGACCCTGACAGAGGCGGCCAGCCCGGGAGCACATCGCCGACCCGGTCGCGATAGCAGATTAGCTGAGGGGGCAGTTCGGGGGGCAGAACCCAGCTAGCGAGGGCCTGCGCCAGCCCGCGGAAGCCAGCGCCAGCCCGCGGAAGCCCTGTTCGGGGCCGCTGCGGCGGCCTCCGGGACGGCCCGGCTGTCTATGGTAAGGAGAAGGTCTACGGTTCGATTCCGTAAGGGAGCTCCGCAAAGTAGCAGGTCAGGCCGGTTTTCCGATCAGCCTGAGGCTGGCTTCAAGATCACCTGACCGTCAGTTGACCGTCGTTCTGGACGTAGAGAGTTGGCACTCAGCCGCACGGACTGACTCTCGATGACACGCCGGTCTGGCGCGGCGAAGGCTGTTGTTGAACAGCCGGGGTCGTGCCTGCCGCGCGCACGGGGTCCGCCGGGCCGCTGTGGTCAGTTGGGTCATCCCGAACGCCCGGCTGGAGGTCCGGCCCTCCGCATCGTCCTGTTCCCGGTGAGCACCTGACTAGCACCACCGGCCGGAGCCCGAGCCGAACTGCATTTCGGAGAGCAGCAGTCACGGTCGCTGTCTGTAACGCAGTGTTACGGCGTCCGAGCGATCCCGAGGTACTCGGCGGCGCCTATCGCCGACTCGGTGCGCTCTTCCGCGCCCCGATGCCAGGTGGGTGCTGAGCGCATATCAGCCAGTTATGGCGTAGGCACAACTCCCAGCCAAGTGTGCATGAGCGGAGCCGCCCCGCGCACCTACTCTGGCCCTCAGGGCATGAACCGCCACTGGAAGCCCGCGAGATCGTGCATGATCGCCGGGTCTAGCCACCAGCCGCCGAGCGCGTCAACCTCGGCGTCACCGCGTCGAGATCCTCGACAACAAGGTCGAGGTGCACCCGGTTCCTGGTGGTCTTCGGCTCCAGGACGCGCTGAAAGCCAACCGTGAGGCCGTTGCGTGTCCGGGAGAACAGCGCTAACTGGCCGTCGCCGACGGTGGATTCCACCTCGACGCCGAGCAAAGCCAGGAGAAGGGAGTGATCTGGTCAGGATCAACGGTGTTAATCGCTAGGAATCGGGATCGAGGCTGGCAGCTGCCTCCCCTCCGAGCTCGCCCGCAGTACTGACGCAGGATTACCGGGATGCCCTCAGCATGAACGTGACCGGCGGGCAGTCTCCGGCCTTTGCCTCGCCAGTGACCTCGAAGCCAGCACGCTCATAGAAGGGGACCGTACGTGGATTCGGAGTCTCGAGATAGGCGGGCAGATGGCTCTGGTCAACCTCAGCAAGGCAGGGCCTCATAAGCTCACTGCCGAGCCCCCGGCCCTGCAGGGCACAGTCCACGCCAAACCACGGAAGGTACCAGTGCGGATACGCCGGATGGGCCGCCTCCATCTGACCGAGAACGGCGAACAGGTCGTCATGCTGGCCGGGCGAGACGGTCTCGGCGAGCACGGCGGCGATGGCACCGCCGTCTGGCTCAGCACCCGGGGCCAGCCACAGTGCGACGGCCGAGTACTCGCCGAGTCTGTAGACGGTCTGCGCATCGAACGCCCGCCCGCCGAAGGCGGCAAGGAAGGCGGGGAAGCACGCCAGATACTGCTCCGCGTCCGGATAGAGCCAGCGCTCGACCGGATCAGCCGCGAACGCCACCACGAGCGTGGCCCAGACTCTCCCCTGATCACTCGCCTGCACGGGCAGGAACGTCTGCTCGCTCACGGTCTTCACTCTATGTCCCGCCCGCCCAGGCGAGGAGGACCCGCACACAACGGCCACGGAGCATGTCCGGTGACCGATCTCCGCGACCAGTCGCCGTAGAACCTGGCGCGCAGATCGAGCGCCGGTCGCGGGCTTGCCCCGGTCTTCCCGGCCGCCTGTCAGGGCTGGATGCACTCCAGGTCCTCCAGAGGGCTCGGGTGCGTCGGCTCCCAGCCGAGCGCCTCCCGGGTTTGGGTACTGGATGAGGGCTGGTCGGTCGCGAAGATCGGGCCGAGAGGGCCGTAGGTCTCCTGTGGCACTGCCTCGACTGGCAGACCCAGCCGCCGGCCTATGACCGCGGCGATGTCACGCACCGCGTCGCCCTCGTCGGCCACGGCGTGCCAGGAGGTCCCGGCCGGCGCCAGGTCCAGGGCCAGCCGGAAGAGGACTGCCGCGTCGAGCGCGTGCACGGCCGGCCAGCGCTGGGCGCCGTCGCCCGGGTAGCCGGACACTCTGGTCCGGCGCGCGATCTCGGTCAGCAAGCCAGCGAACCCGCCCTTGCCCTCGTTGTGGACCGTGCGCGGCATGCGTACGGCCGTGCTCCGGACCCCTCGCGAGGCCAGGCCCAGGACCGCCGTGACCGCGCGGCCGCGGCCGCCGACCGGCCCGTCGGTCGGCAGCGGGTCGGCCTCGGTGGAGACGCGGCCAGGCACGTACGGCGTACCCGAGACCGTGACGAAGGGGCGGCCGCGGCCGGCGAGCTCCTCGCCCAGGGCGGCCAGGGCGGCACTTTCCTCGGCGACCACCTGCGCGACGGCGTCGGCGCTGCTGAAGTCGTTGCCGAAGGCCAGGTGGATCACCCCGTCGGCCTGAGCAGCGCCGCCGCGGAGGATGTTGAGGTCGGCGAGACCTCCCCGGAGCGTCTCGCCGCCGGCCGCCTCCGCGGCCAGCGCGGATGCGTCGGAGCGGGCGAGCGCGAGGACGGTGTGGCCGTTGCCGAGGAGCTCGGCGACGACGGCGGAACCGATCAGGCCGGTGCCGCCGGTGACGAAGACGTGCATGGAACTCTCCCGGAAAGTGATGGGACTCTTGTCTCATGACATTACCAGAGTGACGGAACACAAGTCCCATCACCTAGGATGGGCCCATGGCTCGGTGGGAACCAGGGGCGCGCGAACGACTCGTCGTGGCTGCCGTCGACCTGTTCACCGAGCAGGGGTACGACGCCACGACGGTCGCGCAGATCGCCGAGCGCGCCGGGGTCACGAAAAGCACCTTCTTCCGGCACTTCCCCGATAAGCGCGAGCTACTGGTGGCCGGACAAGAGACGCTAAGCCGGCTGCTAGCCGATGGGATCGCCGAGGCGCCCGTGAGTGCCAGCCCGCTCGAGGCGGTCGCTGCCGGTCTCGAGCGCGCATCGAGCGCGATGGGCCAGATGAACCGCGAGCTCGGCCCCCGCCTGAAAGCAGCCGTCGCAGCCAGCGCCGAACTCCAGGAGCGTGACGCCCTCAAGAGCGTCAGCCTCGCGGCCGCCATGACAACTGCCCTCGTCGCCCGCGGTGTGCCCGACCCGGCCGCGCATCTCGCGGGCGAGCTGGGTGTCCTCGCGTTCAAGCGGGGCTACGCCGAGTGGTCCGAGGGCGACCGTGACGCCGGGGACGAGCTCGCGCAGCACACCCTGGCGGCCCTGGACGAACTGCGGGCAGCGAGCGCGTCGCTGGGCTGACCAGGCAACCTCACCCGCATGTCGGCATTATGCGGGCCATGGCATCATCGCGTTCGGTCCCCATCTGCGGCTGGGCGGGGCTCGCCGGGTTGCCCTCGTGGGAACGTGTCGTCCTGAAGCACGGAGAAGGCGGGGGGTTCAAATTCGCCTGGCAATCGAGGAGCACCTGTTCAGCGGGGCGTTGCAGCTCAGCAGCTCCGCAGCAAGATCATATGACCGTCATCCGACCGCCGGCCTGGCCGTGACCGGCCGGCAGCCGGCCGCACGGACCGGCCCCGGAACGGAACATGCCGGCTCCTTTGACCCCTGCGGGCCGCCGGGCACGGCCCGGGTCTCGCCGCCGCACCTTTCCAGCCGCGCGGCAGGTCACGGCAGCAGCCTGCCAGTCGGATGCTGCTGCCCGGCGACCCGACACCGGGCAGTGAACCCACGGAAGTGTGCATGGTAAGGAGAAGGTCTACGGTTCGATTCCGTAAGGGGGCTCACATATGAGCAGGTCAGGGGCCGGATCCCGGTCTCGGCGGTGAGACTCCAAGATCGTTTGACCGTCATTCGACCGTCGTTTTGAGCACCGCTGGTGATCCTGGTGGCTAATTCGAGGTCTATGCGGCGAGGCTGAGTTCGAGGCGTGCCAGGTGGCTGGTCCGCTGCCGGTCCAGTGGCGTGCCGGTCCAGTACGCGTGCAGCCGGAGGAGGTTGAGCGCGCAGGCCATGTAGACGTGGTCGAGGCGGGTCTTGGGCAGGCCGCGGTAGCGGGCGCGCCGGGCTCCGTGGCTGGTGGCTTGGTGCATGGTGCCCTCGACGCCGGCGCGGCGGGCGTAATCAGCCTGGAACGGGGTCGTGTTTTCCGCGGCGCGGATGGCTGCCTGGGCTTCGGCCAGGTCGCGGGGCAGCAGCGACAGCTGCCGCCGCGTGCCGGTGGTGCACTGGCCGCGGGCCGGGCAGGGGCCGCAGTCGCTGGCGGAGAAGGTTGCCACGATCGCGTCCTTGCCGTGCTGGGTGCACGGGGTCCAGGACGCTGCTGTCTTGCCCTGCGGGCAGGTGACGGTCTTGTGGTCGTAGTCAGCAGCAAAGTCGGCGCGGGCGTAGCCGTGGCCGGCGCGGGCCTGGGCGGAGGTATCGGCCAGCAGCGGCCCGATCAGCGCGATGCCGTTCCTGGTGTGCTCGGACACCACGAGGGCGGCACTGAGGTAGCCGGAATCGAGGTAATGCCGCCCGGGGGCAAGGTTCCTGGCTGCCAGCGCGTCATGGACCGGCTCGGTCATCTGGTTATCGGTCACGGTGGCATCGGTGGTGGCCACGCTGGTGATCAGGTTCGGGAACACCAGCTGCGCGCAGCCCTTGCCGTGCTCCCGGCCCTGCTCGCGGCCATGCCCGCTCTCGCCAGCGTTCCCCTCGGCGTCCTGCCCGGCCGCGGGCTCCGGGCGGCAGGTGCACGGCGGGGCATCGTCGCAGGTCTCGGTGATGTGCAGTTTGTAACCCAGCCAGAAGGTGTCACGCTTGACGCCCCAGCGGGCGTCGGTGTCATACGGTGAGGCGATCCGGGCATGGCCGGGCGGGAGACCGTCGCCCTCAGGCTCCTTCTCCCGCCGCTTGATCACCTTCCGCCCGTTCCCGGTGATGGCGCGGGTGTAGTTCTGCAGCAGCACCCGGCGCAGCACGTCCGCCGCCGGGATCTCGCGCAGCCATTCCGGGGAGGAACTGTCGCAGACCGCCCCCAGCAGCGCGTACCCGTCACGGGCATAGGCGATCGCCAGCTCATCCCGGCGGGCCTGGGAAACCGGGGGGCGCCAGGAGGTCATCGGGGTGCCGTAGCGGCGGGCGAAATCACTCACGCAGATCCGCTGCTCCAGCCAGGCCGGGTGCGCCGCCGCCAGCGCCTCCAGCGCGGCCCGCACGCTCTCGGCGGCCAGCTCCAGCCGGTTCAGCGCCGCCACCGCCGCGACCACGTGGGTGGAATCGGTACGCTGCTTGCCGCCCGCCTTGACCAGGCCCCCGGCCGCCAGCCTGGCCAGCAGCGCATCCAGCACTACCTGCTCCAGGCCGCCGGCGGCGACCCTGGCCCGGAACTCGCTCAGCACCGAATGATCAAAGCCCGGGTCGCCGCCCGCCAGGCCCAGCGCGTACTTCCAGTCGATCCGGGTGCGCACCGACTCGGCGGCCTGACGGTCGGTGAGGTTCTCCGCCCTCTGGAAGATCGTCACCAGGGCAAGGCGCCCCGGCGGCCAGCCCGGCTTGCCGCGCACCCCGTAGGCGCCCGCGAACTGCTCATCGGCCAGCCACTCACCCAGCCGTTCACGCACCAGCACCGGCAGCGGACGCTCACGCTTCCCCCGGTACATCGAGGCGATGTCCGCAGCGACCTGCGGACCTGGCTCCGGCCACGGCTGCGGCACGACAGACACCACAAGCTCCAGTCTGCGGCCTGCACGGGGGAAGATGACGCGTCGGGAAGAAGGCCGCAGCGCGATCATGCTGAACACAAGATCGCAAAGTCAGTGCGCCACGCGGAGCACCCTCAGACTCCCCGGAATAAGCCACCAGGGTCCGCTGGTGAACAGTCAGCCGCCCGGATCGGCACCCTCTGGCAGATGTGACGAGTCTGGGTTGTGGGGTGTGTTGAACATCCGCGAGCGACCCTGCGCAGTCCAGAGTCAGGGAGCCAGCCTGGGCAGTGGCGCAAGATGCTCGCCGCGCGGTTGTCTGTGCCCTGGCGTAGCGTCGTGCTCGTCTCTGGCCGGTTGAGCGGGGAAGGAAGCTGACCGCGCTGCAGGACTCGCGGCCGGAAGCGTTCGGGATCGGTGTTCGTGGCGGCGTTATTTCGCGCTGGGTTGCAGCGTGTTAAGAGCGCTGAGACGCTCTATTGCCGGGCTAGTCGTGCATGGCCACGACAACGTCCGCGTCCTGGGCACTGGCATGGGGAATGGATCGGGGTGCGACCTGCCAGGGGTCGTCGCCATGGGGGCTGCGCCGGCCGGGCTTGCTGGTTGCTGTTCGAGGTTGGGGAGTGTCTGGTGACCGAGCCTGGGTCGGTTTCGTTGCCGGCAGGTGCGGGCCGGGTTGGCCTGGTCGGCCGGGCGGTGCGCGTCTGGACGGGTGAGCTCGTCGACCTGGGTGGCCGGAACACCTTGCTGTATTACCGGGACCTGAAGCAGGGCACTCTCGATATCGGTCCCGGGTCCGGCGCCAGCCCGGTGGCTGTTGATCAGCTGCTGTCTTCCCGGCCGGTGCGGTTGTCGATGCTGTTCAGCGACATGGCGGTCGGCGGCGCGGCCCGGCGTGCCCGGACGGTTAAGGCCAAGGCGGCGGAGAATTTCGAGGAACGGGGCCTGCAGACCTTGTTCCTGGCGTGGGGCATGGCGACGTGGAGCAATGTGCGGGGGACGGCGGTTCCTGCTGCTCCGGTGCTGCTGCGGCAGGCTGCGCTTACGGCCCGCGGGGGAGCGGGCGAGGACTTCGACGTCAGCCTGCCGGGCGAGTGGGAGATCAACCCGACCCTGCTGCACCTGCTCAAGACCGATCACCAGGTGGATGCCGGCCGGGCCGGCCTGCTGGAGCTTTTCGGACAGGAAGCCGAGCCGCCCGACCCGCAGCCGCTGTTCGAGCGGCTCGCCAAGGCCGCGGCGGTGGTCCCGGGCTTCTCGGTGGCTCCGCGGATCGTGCTGGGCAATTTCTCGTATGCCAAGCTGCCCATGGTCCAGGATCTGGAGACCGCGACCGACGCCCTGCTGGGCTCCGAGCTGATCTGCGCGATCGCGGGTGACGAGGAGGCCCGGGCCGCGGTGCGTGCCCGGCACCCGAACGTGAGCCCCAGCCAGCCCGACACGGTTCCGCCGGCGGATGAGTTCTTGGTGCTGGACGCGGACGCCAGCCAGTCTTATGCCATCAACTGCGCGGTCGGTGGTGCTGACCTGGTCATTGACGGGCCGCCGGGAACCGGCAAGTCGCAGACGATCGCTAACCTGATCGCCTGCTTGTCCGCTCGCGGCCAGCGGGTCCTGTTCGTGGCCGAGAAGCGCGCCGCGATCGACGCCGTCCTGGACCGGCTGGGGCGCGTCGGGCTGGCTGACCTCGTCCTTGACCTGCATGACGGCGCCGGGTCGAAGCGGAAGCTGGCCGCTGATCTCGCTCGCACCCTGGCTGCCGCGGCCAGCATCCCGAGGCCGGACATGACCGCTGCGCAGGAGAACCTGACGCGTCACCGCCAGGTCCTCGTCAGCCGGGCGGACGCGCTGCACGCTCCCCGCGAGCCCTGGGGCATCAGCATTTACGACGCTCATTCCCGCCTGCTGGGCATCCCGCCTCCGGTCGCTTCCGCGCAGCGCCTGCCGGGCGAGGCGCTGGCCCGCCTGGACGGGCCGGCGTTCCGCCGGGCCATGGCCGACCTGGAATCCTTCATCGGCCTGGGCGGCCTCGCGATCGTGGCCGCGGCAAGTCCCTGGGTGGCTGCTTTTGACGCCGACGCGATCACTACCCCGGATGCCGCCCAGGCGGCTCTCAGCGCGGCTCGCACGCTGGCCGGCCACACGCTGCCCGGCACCACTGGCCGCCTCCGGCAGGTCCTCGCCGACTGCGGCCTGGCTGAGCCCCGGACCTTCGAAGCATGGATGCACGCCCTCGGCCTCCTCGACGGCGTTGCGGCCAGCCTCGCCCTGTTTGATCCCGCGGTATTCGAAGCGCCCCTCGACGAGCTCGCCGCCGCGCTGGCCCCGGCCAGTTCCGGCGCCTTCGCCAGGCTCCGCGCCCGGCTCGGCGACGCAGGCTACCGCCGTGCCCGCAAGACGGCCCTGAGCATGTGCCGGGCGAGCAAGCCCAAGCCTGCCGCGCTTCGCGCAGCGATCATCGCGGCCGCCGGGCAGGTAGCAGTGTGGCGCCGGGCGGCCGTCGACGGCGGGCGCCCGCATCTGCCTGCTGACCTGGCGGGCACCGAGGGTGCCTTCGGGCAGCTCCACGGCGAGATGCAGGCCCTGGCGGGCTGGACCGGCGCGGGAAGCCTGGACCAGCTGACCATCCCCGAGCTGGAAAGCCGTCTGCAGGCCCTGCTCGCCGACACCCAGACCCTGTATAAGCTGCCCGAGCTGGCCCGCCTGCGGACTGCGCTGCGCGGCGCGGGCCTCGGCCCGCTCCTGCAGGAGATCACGCACCGGCACCTCACCACCGACCAGGCGCTGGCCTGCGCCGAGCACGTATGGCTGTCCTCGGTCCTCGACGCCGTGTCGGTGACCGACGGGCGCGTCGGCGCTTTCGACGGTCAGGCTCACCTGCGGACTGTCGCCCAGTTCGGCGCCGCTGACCGCGCCCACATCAGCACCACCGCGGTCCGGGTCCGGCGGGCCGTGGCCGAGAACGCCACTCGCGTCCGGGACGCCTATCCGCGGGAATCCGAGGTCGTCGAGCACCAGGCCCGCCTCAAGCGGGGCCACCTGCCAGTGCGGCAGCTGTTCCAGGCCGCGCCGCACGTCCTGGGGGCGCTGCGGCCGTGCTGGGCGATGTCCCCCCTGGTCGTCTCCCGGCTGCTGCCCGCCCAGCGGTGCTTCGACATCGTCATCTTCGATGAGGCGTCCCAGGTCACCCCGGCCGACGCGGTCGGAGCGCTGATGCGCGCTGACCGGGCGGTCGTGGCCGGCGACCCCCGGCAGCTGCCCCCGACGAGCTTCTTCTCCACCTCCGGCGGCGGCGAGGACGATGAGGAAGCCGAAACCGAAGAGCTCGGCGCGCCGGCCGGGACGCGGAACATGGAATCCGTCCTGGACGTCATGAGCGCGCTGCTCCCGCCGCCGAAGGGCACCCGGACGCTGAGCTGGCACTACCGTTCCCGGGACGAGCGGCTCATCGCGTTCTCCAACGCCCAGCCCAGCCTGTACGCCTGGGCGCTGACGACCTTCCCCGGCGCAGCCGGCCCCGACTGCCTGTCCCACGTCCTGGTGCCGTTCACTGCCGGCCGCGCCGGCCAGGAGGACTCCGCCTCCGACGAGGTGACGCGAGTCGTCGAGCTCGTCGCGGATCACGCCCGGACCCGGCCGGGAATGTCGCTGGGCGTCATCGCCATGGGCATCAAGCACGCCAACCGCATCTCTGAAGCGCTCCGGCGGGCCACGGTGACCGACGCGGACCTGGACGCCTTCCTCGACGGCACGGCGTCCGCCCAGGCCCGCAAGGAACCCTTCTTCGTCAAGAACCTCGAGCGGGTCCAGGGCGATGAGCGGGACGCCATCATCCTCACCATCGGCTACGGCAAGACCTCTGACGGGCGCATGATCTACCGTTTCGGCCCGGTCAACAACGAGGGAGGCGAGCGGCGCCTCAACGTCGCCATCACCCGCGCCCGCGCCCGGATGACCGTGGTCTCCTCGTTCTCAGCTACGGACATGGACCCGTCCCGGCTGCGCGCCGAGGGCGCCAAGATGCTAGGCCGCTACCTCGCCTACGCCGAGTCCGGCGGCGCCGACCTCGGCCACGTCGCCAGGGACAAGCCCGACCTCAATCCGTTCGAGCGTGACATCGAGACCCGGCTGCGAGCCGCCGGGATCCCGCTGATCGCCCAGTACGGATGCTCGGGCTACTGGATCGACTACGCCGCCCAGCACCCGGCCCGGCCGGGCCAGATGGTCCTGGCCATCGAATGCGACGGCGCCAGCTACCACTCCTCCGCCACCGCCCGCGACCGCGACCGGCTCCGCCAGGAGCACCTGGAGCGCCTCGGCTGGACATTCCACCGCATCTGGAGCCAGGACTGGTTTTACCACCGCGAAGCCGAGACCGAACGCGCCCTCGCCGCCTACCAGGCGGCGGTGACCGCCGCAGATCACAGGGAGAGCCGGCCCGCAGCCAGCGGTGTGCCCCAGCGGCAGGACGGTGCCTCTGATCCCGGCCCGGATCCAATCGTCCCGGCCCAGCGGGCCGGCCCCTGCCCGGTCCCTGCGCGGCGCGGGAGCATCGACGAGTACAGCCTCGCCGAACTGACCGCGGTCATCCGCTGGATCGAGTCCGACACACTGCTGCGCACCGAAGACGAACTCCTCGCCGAGGCCGTGCGCGTCCTCGGATTCGGCCGCCGCGGATCAAAGATCACAGCGGCAATCACCGCGGCCACTGCCCAGGCACGGCGCCCGACCCAGCAGCCGCCCTCCAGCACACCCGCAGGGATGACGCGCCGCGGCACCTCGCCGTCGCGGTCGCAGCCAAGGCATCGCCGTTAGAAGGGCTGTGGCCCAGGGCACTTCCGTGAAATAGATCAGAACACAAAGATGACAATGGCGAGACGAAGACTAACGGCCAGGATTGTGCGGCCTAGACGCGTGCGCGCGACCAGTCGCCGGTGCCAGGCGAAGAGCGTCGCCGAGGCCAAGGCGAACACCTCGCTGTCGGCAGCCCCCGGAGCCGGCGGCAAGCCGATCCACGAGTGGCTCGAGGTGCGCCCGTTCCTGAGCGCACCGCCGACGGTCACCGACTCCCGCGGTGATCGGCGTCCTCGTGCATCGCGGAGTTGACTTCGCGACGGCCGAGGACGCTGTGCAGGAAACGCTCCTCCAGGCCGCGCTGACCTGGCCGGACCAGCAGCCCACCGATCCGAAGGGCTGGCTGGTCACGGTCGCCTGGCGCAAGTTCCTCGACGCCCGCCGCTCCGAGGCCTCGCGGCGCGACCGGGAGCAGCGGATCGAGGCCGGGCCGCCGCCCGGACCGACCGAGACCGCAGACGACACGCTGCAGCTGTTCTTCCTGTGCGCCCATCCATCGCTGACTCCGACCTCCGCGGTGGCCCTCACGCTGCGCGCCGTTGGCGGCTTGACCACCCGGCAGATCGCCCAGGCCTACCTCGTGCCGGAGGCGACCATGGCGCAGCGGATCAGCCGGGCCAAACGCACAGTCGGTGACGTGCGGTTCGATGAGCCGGGCGACCTGACGAACGTGCTGCGGGTGCTCTACCTGGTCTTCAACGAGGGCTACACCGGCGACGTCGACCTGGCGGCCGAGGCGATCCGGCTCACCCGGCAGTTGGCGTCGATGATCGATGACGAGGAGACCGCGGGGCTGCTGGCGTTGATGCTGCTGCACCACGCTCGGCGACCGACGCGCACCCGGCGCGACGGCAGCCTGGTCCCCTGGCCGAGCAGGATCGCTCCAGCTGGAACAGCTCGCTCATCGCTGAGGGCGTCGCCGTCCTGCAGGCAGCACTGGGTCGCGACCGACTCGGCGAGTTCCAGGCACAGGCCGCTATCGCTTGCCCTGCACGCCGACGCGCCGCGCGCCGAGGAGACCGACTGGGTGCAGATCGTCGGCTGGTACGACGAGCTGCTCCGGCTCACCGGCAGCCCGGTCGTGCAGCTCAACCGAGCCATCGCGATCGGCGAGGCCGATGGCCCCGTGGCCGGCCTCGCGGCCCTGGCCACCGTGGACCCTGGCCTGCCCCGCCGCACCGCCGCCTCGGCGTACCTCCACGAGAAGGCGGGCGACATTCCGACCGCGGCGCGGCTGTATGCCGATGCCGCCCGGTCCGCCCCCAACCTCGCCGAACGTCACCACCTCAGCCGACAGGCAGCGCGGCTCAATCAAGCGCTGCGTAGGTGAGCCTGTTGGTTAACCACTCCTACACGGCGAATCCGCTGCGGGAACGGCCGATGAGGTTTCCCGCGGAGTCGTCCCACAAGGACCCGCCCTTGACCACCTGAGCCAGCGGGTCCCGCACACCTCGTGCCGTGGCCGCCGGGTCCCCGCAGCTCAGCCACAGATGCCAGCGATTTACCGGCTGGTGCCCCCGCGCCGCCGTCGAGCGCCTGGCGCTCGCTCCCGGCGGTCACTGACCGGCCTCCCGTTCTGCCTCGGGCTCGGCCGCGCGGGCCAGCGCGGAGAGGTACTCAACGTCGTCCAGGCCCAGGCCGTAGGGATTCGGGTTCTTGCTCCGCACGTGCTGCTGCCCGGCCCAGTCGCGATACTCCTGCCGCGCCCGGGCCGCGCTGATCCCGGTAGCGGCCGCAACCTGCTCCCACGAGGCGCCGGCCCGCACGGCGCGGTCGATCCGGGCCTGGCTGCGCTGGTAGTAGCGGGCCAGGACCTCGCCTGCCGCCATCATCTCCAGGTGCTCGGCCGCGGTGAGCGGCTCGCTCCCCTGGGAGAGCACAGGGTTTTGCGAAAGCGCGCAGGCTTCGCGGATCCGCAGCCCGGTGAACCGCTCGCAGGCCGCACCGGCGTCTGTGTAGCGGGAACTCGCGGCCTCGTAAGTCAGCGGGCGCGGCGCGGTGTCCTGCGCGGCGCCGGTGTCATCCTGGCCTGTCATCTTGAGACCTCCTCGTAGGGACCAGCGCGCGCCAGGCATTCGGTCACGGGACCAGAGCAGCGGCGGCCGGCGGCTCCCCGCACCTGTCGGCCGAGGACTCCGGGCACGGCCAGGACAATGGTGCCGCAGTCGGGCTTGACGGCAAACCCGCCCTCCCAGCGCAGGACCCGGTAGCACGTGTCTTCCATGATGACAGTGACAAGCTTGCCGACACCTATTTAATAGGTGGTATCAGTGCTCACGCTCCGTGAAACGCGTCGTCCTGTCGTCAGGCGCTCTTCGTTCCCCGAGGGGTCGGTCGGCTTGAGGTAAAGAGTCCTGCCGTCACAGAAGCCAGCAAGCGCAGCCCGCGTCGCCCCGTGCAGAGACGGGATTCCGCGAGGCCTCGCTGCCGGTAGCCCGGCCTCAGTGCCCGGCTTCGTAGCTAGGGAGGGCCTCAGCGGGGATCCGGCCCCGGTCGGAGACCTCCAGGCCCTGCTCGCGGGCCCATGCAAGGGTCGTTAATGGGGTGGCTGGCGTGGCCAGGACCGCGTGCCAGGGCGGCCGGATGGGAGTCCCCGCAGATCCCCCGCAAGTCGGCCATCCCGGTGGCGTCCCCACAGGAAGCCCACGGACGAAACGGCACTCCATGGTGTGTCCCAGCACGCTGTTAAAATGGCTTTATAAGCCCGTGACGTGCAGCTACGCAGGTCAGACGGGCTGACGAGGAGAGCTGGTCCGACGTGGACAGACCTTCTGAAAAGCGGAAGGCCGGCGGTTCGACCCCGCCCCTGACCACCTTCTCAATCCTGCGGAGTCACTCCCTGGGCCTTCAGGTAAGCCATCAGATACGACGCAGTCTCCTGGAGCCCTGCCTGAGGAACACCGGAAACCGAGCGGTCGATCGCTTGCCGGAACGCCGTATTTCTGTAGCGCTTGCCCTCCATCACTACGACGTTCGAGTGCTCGCGGGCGAGGAAATCGACGAGCGGAAACACCGGATCCGCGGCGCTGGACAGGATTTTCATGTGCTGTGAGAACTCGGCCAGATCGACGTACTGGAACAGAATCCCGTAGTCCTCGTTGATCTGCATGGTCACGTCGACGATGTTGTAGTACTCGTCGACTGTCACATGAAAAACGGGCTCCTGCGAGTCAGATGAGGTCATGACGGCGACGATGTTATGGGCGGCTATGTCGACAGGCATGAAGCTCAGCTGGACGTCAGTGTTCGGGGCTATGCCGTACTTGATCATGAAGGAAAGCAGACGTACGACGATGTCACTGGAGTGCCCGAACCCTGCAGTCGATGCCGTCAGGAAGGCCGGACGATAGATGGTCGCATCCACGCCCTGCTCTCGCGCCCGGAGTATAAGTTGCTCGGAGACCCACTTCGTCTGCGCGTACCCGAAGTCGAGGCCGAGCATCTCAGGGTTCGAGTCGTGCTCGTAAAGATTTCGCTTGTCCGACCATCCGAAGATCGTCGTGCTTGAGATGAAGTTGAGTTGCTTGCGACGCGAGGTACACGCCAGGGCGATCAGCTCCCGGGTAGCTTCGACGTTCGCTGCCCGGAGTGCCTGATAATCGAGAACATAATCGACCAGGGCCGCATTGTGGATGATCGTGTCCGTCGTCTCCGCCAGCTGGGACCAGGCCGCCTCTGAAAGTCCGAGCCGCGGGCTCGCCACGTCGCCGCACACCGCGCGCACCCGGGCCTCGAAGGCGATCGCAGTGCGGGCGTCGTACAGACCCGCCACCTTAAGGGCGGTCTTCAGCCGCTCCCGTGCTGCCGACGGATCGGCTGCACGCATCAGGACTGTGTAGGTCGCGCTGGTCTGATCGAGCAGGCTCCGGAGGAGGAACGGCCCGAGGAATCCGGTAGCTCCCGTCAGGAGCACCTGACCGAAGTGCCCTTCCGCCCGCGGCACGTCGGCGACATCCAGTGCGGCGAGCACTGCATCCTTCCGCATTGCGGCGGCTTCGCTCTCCTCACGCTCGCGCTTGATCTCGGTCAGGTCCGCGCGCAGCCTGCTGGCCCAGTCAGCCGAACCCTCCCGGAGTCCCCGGAACAGCGCGGATATCTCGGCGACAGTCAGACGCTGCACAACCGGCATGTGCAGGTCATCTTGCAGATCGAGCGCATCAGCCTGGACCACCGCTCTCTCCAGGATCACCAGGAGCTCGGCCATCGCCAGCGAATCGAGCCCGAGGTCGCCGGGCGTGGCGTTCTCGTCCCCGCTGAGTGCGTACGCCGCCAGGAAGCGCTGGTAGCGTGCATGAACGTCCAGAGTCGGTGCTTCGTCCAGGCCCATGGCATCGCCGTCGCGCTCATGAATCTCGATCGTGCGCAGGCCGCCGTCTAGCCACCTCTCGCGAGTCAGGCTTCTGGCGACCTTCCCTGAGGTCGTCCGCTTGATGGCCTGGCGGCGAACGAAGACGATCGTGTGCGGCCCCGTGTAACCGTGCGCGCGGAGCGAGCTACTGACCTCATCGGGGTGCGGCAGGTCGGCCGGATTTCCGACGCCGGCGACCACGATGAGCCGCTCCTCGTCGTCGTGGCCACGGAAAGCGGCCACGCTTCCGAGCTGAATCTTCTCGGAGCTACTTTCGACGGCCGCCTCGAGGTCCTCGGGATAGTAGTTCTCGCCCCTGAGAATGACCATGTCCTTCAGTCGTCCGCAGACGAACAACTCGCCATCGCTGAGGAATCCCAGATCGCCTGTGCGAAGGTACTGGCGCGAGTCATCGGGATCGCTGGTGATCGAGTTGCCGAACACTTGCTCGGAAAGCTCAGGCTTGTTCCAGTACGCCTGGCACGTGCTCTTTCCGGCAAGCCAGATCTCCCCGATGCCGTTGCTGCCGACGGCCGCTCCGAGGTCCGGGTCCACGATCCGCACGTAAACCCCGTCCAGAGGCTCGCCGCAGCTGATCAGCTCCAGCTGCTGGTCCGGGGGAGTGCCCTCGGCAGCCATCACGACCTCGCGCGCGTACATCGACTTGCGGCTGAGCTTGACTGATCGCCGTCCCGAGCTGGCGACCGCCAGCGTGTTCTCCGCGAGCCCGTAAGCCGACACGTGCGCCGCCGGACGCAGGCCGTACTTCTCGAATCGTTCCAGGAAACCGCGGTATGTGCTCGGCCTGACTGCCTCGGAGGCGTTCATCAGGACTCGAACAGAACTCAGGTCCAGGCCCTCGAGCGCGGCATCCGGGACTCGCTCGGGAGACAGGCAGTACTCGAAGCCGAAGTTCGGCGATGACGTAGCCGTGGCCTTGTACCGGCTGATCGTCTCCAGCCAAAGAGCGGGTCGCCGCAGGAAGTCGAGCGGCGAGAAACCGTAAGTTGTGCCTCCCGTGA
Source organism: Streptosporangiaceae bacterium (assembly GCA_036510065.1). Lineage (GTDB taxonomy): Bacteria > Actinomycetota > Actinomycetes > Streptosporangiales > Streptosporangiaceae > DASUBV01. Next base: position 24,377 of record DATCEO010000026.1, read on the forward strand.
CCATCGGGAAAAGGTAGTAGCCGATCAGTCCCATGTCATGAAACTGCGGCAGCCAGGAAACGCCGATATCCTGATGATCGGTGGTTGAATGGCAGTTGCTGATGAGATTCTGGTGCGATACGACGACGCCCTTAGGCGCTCCGGTCGATCCGGAGGTGTACTGCAGGAAGAGCGTGTCGCCCGGGCTGTCGACGGCGTCCGCGCGCGCGGCGCCCTGCAGCCGGTCGGTGGCGAGCCATCGGGCGCCGGCATGAGCGAGAGAGTCTTCCGAGCCGAGCCCGCCAGCAGCGTCATTACCGCCGATGGACGCCGATCCGAGCGATGAATCTGTCAGGGCCAGACTGGCCTGACAGTCCAGCATCACGGAGGTGAGTCGTGCGACCGCGCCCTTCCCGACTGACGTGGCCGGCGGGATAGGGACGGGAATGACTCCTATGCGCGCGCAGGCGACAAACGAGGCCACCATCTCCAGCCCCGGCGGGTAAACCAGCGCCACGCGATCGCCGCGCTGAAGGCCAGTTTCACTGCGGAGATACTCCGCAAGGAAACGAGTCCTGGCGTCGAACGCCTGGTATGTGTAAGTCTCGCGCGTATTCCCGTGGCGATCGAGGAACGAGCTGAAGCACTTGTCAGGGTTAATTCCCGCCCAGTGATTCAGGTAGCCAAGAATCGTATCCAACTACGCCACCCCTCTTGCAACACGCTGTTGCTATTTCCGCTCAGGACGGCGCGCCGGATGCTGCCGGCCCCGATGGTATCAGGATGAATGTCCCCGTTGTCGTGTAAGGGCCGCATCATCCGCGCTCACCCATCTCCGCCCGTCCGCCGGTTTCCAGCGCCAGGGCGCTGAGGGCTCGCGAATCGGCAGCCCGCTAGACGCGGCCGGTACCCTTGCTGACGCCGCGGCGCTCGGCCGCTTCCAGGGCGGCGCCCGCAGCTGCGGCTCCTGGCCCTGATCGATTGCGGCACCCTTGCCCTGACCGGCGCGGTCTTCGACGGCGTGGCCCGGGCGAATGAGCAGAAGCTCGCCCGGCCGCTGATGCATGCGCCCGGTCCCGGGATGCTGCTGGCCGACCGTAACTTCCCCGGCTGGATGAACCGGAACATTCCGGAACGCCCCGGAGCACCCGCCCGCCCCCGGACTCGGCCCGCCCGTGGCTGAGCCTGATCGCTGATCGTAGAGTTCGCAGATCAGGCCCACGACCGAGTTCTGGCACGGTACAGGCCTCGGCCCGGGGGCGCCGCTCTAGCAGCCACCCCGAGAAGTAGGAGCCCTGCCCCAGCTTCGGGACGGCCAGGTCGATGCTGCGCGCCCAGGTGTCCCACTCCCGGTGCCGGTAGCCGTTGCGGGAGTTGACCCGGTCGTGGCTCCGCTCGCCGTAGCTGGCGCCGCACACAGTCCGCGTCGGCGCTCATCAACGCCTGCGCGAACGAGCGGACCATCCGGCGGGTCTCATGAAGGCTGCCCGGTCCGGGCAGCTCCGTCAGCCTGGACAGAGAAATCAAGATAGAGAAATCACGGGGACGGCCAACCGTGATCTTCCCGGCATGGACAGTGAAGCTGAAATAGTAGGCCTGGATGCGCCGGTTGTCTCAAAGGCGAGCGCGGGCTGACACGGAGTCTCCGCTGCGCTACTGCGTCCCGAGGATGCGCAGGCCGTGATGCTCGGTGAAATCCTCGTAGTCCTTGAGGTTCAGCGTTGCGAGCGGGGCTTCGTAGGCGAGGCAGCAGGCTGCGATCCACATGTCGTTGACCGGGCGGGGCCTCCCGCGCAGGCTGGCTTCTGCCGACAGGCGGCCCCAGATGGTGGCAACTGCCTCATCGCCGGGCAGCACGGGGATGCCGGAGAGCCAGCCGGCCAGTTCCTGGCGGCGGTGAGGACCCCAGCGGCGGATCTCGGCCCACTTGGTGAGCTCGCCGAACGTCACAAAGGAGATGAGCGGCTCGCGGCCGATCAGGCGCGTGCCCAGCGGCCCGGTGAGCTTGCGCCGGTGTAGTAACGACGCGACGTCGGTGTCGAGGATGACGGGCTGCACGGCGGGCGGTCAGGCGAGGTCGCGGTGGCGCTCGGCGTAGGTGAAGGCCAGGAACTCCTCGAGTTCCTCGTCGGACTCGAAGGTGTCAGCCGCGAGATCATCGAGGGACTGGATCGGCCTGGTGTTCTTGGCCGCGAGCAGCTGAGCGGCCGACAGGCGCGGCCGCGCTGACGCGCCTGCAGAGCTATCAGCGCCGGATGTGCTCACTGGGACCTCCGCCGGTGCGGTTCGTGGCTGCTGTCCAGCATATGCGCGGCCGTGGCATGGCAGCGGATGCCGGGGCGGACTCACCTGGTTCTAAATCCAGGGACCCGTCATCCTGATGGGCAGAGAGGGTCAGGGGTTCAAATTAGCTGGACTACAGAGGAAGCGCCAGTTCAGCAAGGATTTCCGGGGCGCGCTGCACCCCGCAGCAAGATCGTCTGACCGTCATCCGACCGTCGGACTGGGGGTGATGGGGTGGCACTCAGCCTCACAAATCAAATCAAAACGGGGCAGGCGGACGCTCCTTATTACTGCCGGCCGCTTCGGACGAGCCGTGTCTGGAAGACGCAGTTTTCCGGCCCCGGGGCGGGTTTCAGAAGCAGCTTTACCCGGCGACTGGTCCCCGATGGCGACCATGCTGCCGGCCAGTGAACCCAGCAACGTCCGGATGGTAAGGAGAAGGTCTACGGTTCGATTCCGTAAGGGGGCTCCCAGTATGTGGAGCTTTTTCGAACGTGCAACCGGGTACCTCACCCTCCGAAAAGTGCCATTCGAGTGGCACTCGCGACGCTGCCCCGCCTGGCTGAGCAGGGGTGTTCTGCAGCGGTGGAAACGGCAGAGCGTCTCCCGCGTCGGGAAGAGGTACAGGTATGAGGGTTGCACTCATGCGTCGGCCATCTGCCTGATGTCCCGCGACCCTGGGATTGAGGACGTAGCGGCGAGCTGGCGTCGTTTGTCGTGAGGATGGCTGGAGGGCAGCCCTGCGGGGTTGTCCTTTTTCGTGTGCGACGCCACCGTGATCACGTCCGGGTAGGCAGCGGCCCTCCCGTTCTCTTGGCGGAGGTGCCGGGAGGGCCGCGTTGGGTGCGCGGAGGCACCGATGGTCACGGTAGGCGTTGTTGCGGGCGTGGTCGAGCGGCGGCTGGCGGCGGGGCGGTTGCGCTGTCCGGTGTGCCCGGGGGTGCTGGCGGGGTGGGGGCATGCCCGTCAGCGGGTGGTCCGGGGTGAGAACGGGATCGGGTGGCGGCTGCGTCCGCGCAGGTCGCGGTGTTGCGGATGCGGGGTGACGCATGTGCTGCTGCCGGTGAGCTGCCTGCTGCGCCGGGCGGACGGGGTAGCGGTGATCTGGGCGGCGCTGGCCGGCAAGGCGGCTGGGCTGGGGTTCCGGCCGGTCGCGGCCGGGCTGGGTATTCCTGCGTCGACGGTGCGGGACTGGCTGGCCCGGTTCGCCTCGCGGGCCGGGGCGGTCCGCGGGCTGTTCACGGTATGGCTGTGCGCTCTTGATGCGGATCCGCCGCCGCTGGCGCCCGAGGGGCCGGCGGTGGCCGACGCAGTGGCCGCGATCGCCGGGGCTGCCGCCGCGGCCGGGCGCCGCTGGGCGGGGCGGCTGGTCAGCCTGTCGCCGGGCGAGCTGGCCAGCTCGGTGAGCGCCGGGCTGCTGCTGGCGCCGGGCTTTCCCCCGGAGCTGATCAACACGAGCTCGTCCTAGCCGGCGACGCGGCGGGCCGCCAGGGTGGCCGGGAGCAAGATCAGCTCCCCTTGATCCCTGGAGGCGTGATGAGCCCGGCAGATGATGAGGACGCCCGCGTGCGGCGGGCCCGTGCGGTGGCACTGTTCCGGTATGCGCTGATCCGCGAGGCCGCCGACCCGGCCCTGTCTACCCGCCAGCGCGGGCGGCTGGTCCGCGAGCTGGCCGCGCGTCCGCATGCCGGGCCGTTCGGCGAGCCGGTCACGGTGTCGCGGCCCAGCCTGGACCGGTGGATCAGGGCCTGGCGGTCCGGCGGGTTCGACGCGCTGGCCCCGCCGTCCCGCCATGTCACCCCGCGGACCCCGGCCGAGGTCCTCGACCTGGCCGTGGCGCTGAAGCGGGAGAACCCAGCCCGCACCGCCGCGCAGGTCGCCCGGGTCCTGCGCGCCAGCGGCGGCTGGTCACCGTCGGAGCGGACCCTGCAGCGCCACTTCGCGCGCCTGGAGCTGACCAGCCGCCCGGACGGCAGCCCGCCGCCGGCGTTCGGCCGGTTCGAGGCAGCCCGGTGCAATGAGATGTGGACCGGCGACGCCCTCCACGGGCCCGTCATCGCAGGCCGCAAAACCTACCTTTTCGCGTTCATCGACGACCACTCACGGCTGATCACCGGGCACCGGTTCGGCCACGCCGAGGACACCGTCCGCCTGGCCGCGGCACTGCGGCCCGCGCTGGCCAGCCGCGGCGTCCCCGAGCGGATCTACGTCGACAACGGATCCGCGTTCGTGGACGCGTGGCTGCTGCGCGCCTGCGCCGTGCTCGGCATCAGGCTCACCCACTCCACGCCGCGCCGGCCCCGGGGGCGCGGGAAAATCGAGCGGCTGTTCCTCACCGTCCGCGAGCAGTTCCTCGTCGAGATCACCGGCGATCCCGGCCAGGGCGGCCGGCGGCACGTGACCAGCATCGCCGAACTGAACCGGCTGTTCACCGCATGGGCAGAAACGGCCTACCACCGCCGGGTGCACTCCGAGACCGGGCAGGCCCCCTTCCGCCGATGGGCAGAGGGCCCGGCCGGGACTGCGCCGCCGCTGCCCGAGCCCGCCCAGCTGCACGAGGCGTTCCTGTGGAGCGAGCACCGCACCGTCCGCAAGACCGCCACCGTGGCTCTGCACGGCAATACCTACCAGGTCGACCCCTCGCTCACCGGCCGGAAAGTCGAGCTGGCCTTCGACCCGTTCGACCTGACCGGCATCGACGTGCGCTGGCAGGGCAGGCCCGCCGGGCAGGCCATCCCGCACGTCATCGGCCGGCACGCCCGCCCCAGGGCCCGGCCCGAGCAGCCCGTCCCGCCCGCCCCTGCGACCGGCATCGATTACCTCGCCCTGATCGACGCCGCCCGCGACACCCGCCTGGCCGGCGCCGCGATCAGCTTCGCCGGCATCAGCGACCCGCCCTCCGGCCCCGGCGGCCCGGCTCAGCTGCCCGGCCAGCTCACCATCGATGAAGCCATCACCGGGGAGGAACTGTGACCATCCAGAAACTCCAGGCCCACCACGGGTTCACCAGGATGCCCTTCCGCCGTGACCTGGCCCCGGGCATGCTGCACCGCCACGCCGCCCACGCCGAGGCCGCCGCCCGGATCAGCTGGTGCATCAGCGAGCACGCCCTCGGCGTGATCACCGGCGAGGTCGGCGCCGGGAAGACCGTGGCCCTGCGCGCCGCCCTCCCGTCCCTGGACACCTCCCGGCACACCGTCATCTACCTCGGCAACCCCTCCGTCGGCGTCCGCGGGATCAACCACGCCATCGTCGCCGCGCTCGGCGGGGTGCCCCGGACCCACCACGCCACCCTGACCCCCCAGGCCATGGACCTGCTCGCCCGCGAGCACGCCGAGCGAGGCCGCATCCCCGTCCTGGCCATCGACGAGGCCCACATGCTCGAGCCCGCCCAGCTCGAGGCCATCCGCATGCTCACCAACCACGACCTCGACGACGCCTGCCCGCTGGCCTGCCTGCTCATCGGCCAGCCCACCCTCCGCCGCCGGATCAAGCCCGGCATCCTCGCCGCCCTCGACCAGCGCATCGCCGTCCGCTACGCCATGCCCGGCATGACCCCCGAGGAGACCACCAGCTACATCACCCACCACCTCAAGCTCGCCGGCCGGTCCGACCCGCTATTCAGCGACGACGCCATCACCCTGATCCACGCCACCAGCCGCGGCCTGCCCAGAGCCGTCAACAACCTCGCCATCCAGGCCCTCATCGCCGCCTACGCCGACCGCAAGGCCATCGTCGACGAATCCAGCGCCCGCACCGCCGCCGCCGAAGTCACGGCAGACTGACCATCACGCCGCCACCACGCACACCAGGGCCCCGCCGGAAAACACCCGGCGGGGCCTTTCCCTGCGCCCACGTCCTCATCACCAGCGACGCCGCCATCATCAAGCTGAACGTCCGCGCACACCTACCGCAGGCGCTACGTAGAGCGAGTAACATCGTGATGGTATGAATGCTGGGCGGAAACAGAACGCCCATTCGGAGCGGGTAACCCGCCGCTTGGTTGGTTGTGGCGCAGGCGGCCAGATTCACCCGTTCTGTGCGTGCTCAGCCCTGACAGCCGCTCGACCGCTCTGGACGCCTGCGATCGCCACCGCCCGGCCCTGCGCCCAGATGATCACGCAGCGCGCACGCCGGATCGGCGCCGCCCAGTGGGCATCCCAGCAGCCGTTGGCCTGGGGACTGTAATTTTAACGGTGTAACTCCTGACAAACAGGGAGACACCAGTGACAGATGTGACGACCAGCCAGGCCCACGATGGAGGCGAGCTGCCGGCGGCTGATGAGCAGCTGCTGCGGGAGCTGACCGAGCGGGC
>DATCEO010000027.1:0-6400 GCA_036510065.1 Streptosporangiaceae bacterium
GCAGCTTGAGGTGGATTGGCGCCTCCCCCCGCAGGGCGACGCCGGAGGGCCACTACCCCTCCATCATCTGCACAGCACCGCATCAGAGAGATCTCCTACACCGACCCTCCTCCACGTTCGTGGCACACTTGCATAACCCTCACGGCCTCCAGGCACCCGCAGATCGACGCGCTGCAATGATTTCAACTCGGACGCGCTCATCTGCCGCCATGGCTTCGCCCGCGTCGAACCTCCTTCGCGCCGTCTGAGGGGACTTCGCGTCCTAGTTCAGCACGCTATGGTGGATCAACGGGTCCGGTGTGCGTTCGTAGCAGTGATAGTCACTGCCGATGAGCGCGCGGTGGCGTCTCGCCGTCGCTGGCCGGTGCGGGACCGGTCGGCTCGGAGTCTGGAGTCCTCTCGTGAGCGAATCCGCTCAATTGACGCCGGGCGAGATCCCGGTCGGCTGGATCCACTGGATGCAAGTAGGCCAGGTCAGCGTGGACTGTGGCGGTGACCTGGTGTTCCCCTCAGTTCGCCCCGTCCCCGGTATCTACCGGCTCACCATCAGTGACGGGCCTGAGACCGTCGCCGAGTACATCGGTCAGGCCGCGGTCAGCCTCGTCACGCGTTTCGGGCTGTACCGCAGCCGCGGGAAGAAGCCGTCGCTTCCGCTGGCGAGCAAGACGACCAGCAGGAACGCACGGCATCTTCTCGATGCGCTGGCCGCCGGGCGCACGGTGAGCGTGGCCCTGGTGGACGACCACGTCATCGCCCCTGATGGCCAGATCGTAGTGATCGATCTGGCTGACGAGGCGGTTCGCGGCGGCCTCGAGAAGAAGCTGATCGCGTGGCTCTGCACCACGGGGGCTGAAGTCCTCAACCGCGACTTCAACCCGGGCTGGGAAGGTGGCGCGGGTAAGCCCCGGTCAGAGCACGGCATGGAACCGGGGCCCGCCGATGAGGTGATCGACCAGGACTACCTGCCGTTTACGCCGCGGCAGCTGGCTGATCATTTCGCTCCGGTCGCCGCTATGGGTGATCACCTGGCTTACTACCGGGCCAGCGCCAGGCGCGCAGCCGACTTCAAGGCCGCGCCTCCAGCGGGCACGCCCGCGGAAATAAGCCGGGCTGTCAAGTGGGGACGGCAGATGGAGAAGGACGAGCGGTTCTGGGCGGCCGCCACCCTGATGCAGATGTTCCACGCGCCCAACCGCATCGACCTGATCGCGCAGATGCTGCGTCACTGCCTCGGCGACACCCCGCCTGACTCACTGCCCAGCTGGGAAGCGGCACTCGGGCACGAGCAGTTCCTGTTCTTCGAGGCCAACCTGCCCTCACCCGCGGACTACAGCCGCCAGCTTGGCGCTCGCCTCGACGAGCACATCCTCGTTCCTTACCTGCGCGAAGCTGCCGAGCTCAACATGCAGCGCGGCAAGAAGCTGGAGGGCGCAACGAAAGTTGATGCGCTGCTGACGTCCCCCGACACGGGCTTCGCCATTCTCTTCGAAGCGAAGGTCGTCTCCGACATCTCCGCCGGCGTGCAGTTTGATGTCCTGCGCAACCAGATCGCGCGCACCATCGACGTCATGCTCGAACCGAACGCCAGTCCGAGGCCGCCGCTATCCGAGCGACGCCCCGGCCGGACATGCTATGTCCTCATCACCCCGGAGATATTCCGCAGGAACCCCGAGAGCCGGCTGTACGGGTGGCTGCTGCCGGCCTACCAGCAAGATTCGGCTCTGCTGCAACGCCATCTCGCGCACAGGCAGCCAGCCGAACTGGAATCCGTGCCCCAGCGGCTGGGCTGGCTCACCTGGGAGGACTGCCATCGCCTGCACCCCGGCGCCTGCCCGTGGCTTCCAGCCCAGCAAATCTGAGCCTGAACAGGCCGACACGAAACGCACGCTCATACCGCATGGCGAGCGTGCAACGGATGACGCGAACGTGCTCGGGAGGTCACCAGGGGCAAGAGGCGACCGCGACCGGCCGACCGGTGGCGAAGCATCCGGACTGCTGGCAGCCGAGCTTCGCGAACTGACCGCAGTCCTCGCGGCGGTAAATGGCTCGGGAGTCTTGCGGCTTCACGGGTCTGCGTGCCGTCCGCGGCTACCCGTGGCGCAAGCTCGTCGCCTGGGGCACCATGACTGGCATGGTTGAGATCGTTGGCCCGGAAGATCAGCAACTCGGGTGGCTGGAGCTGGTCGATCCCAGATCGATCTGGTCCCACGAAGCCTTGAACTTCACGCCCTGGCTGGCACAGAACGCGGGTCGGCTGGCCGAGGCTTTGGGGATCGAGCTGGAGTTCGAGGCCGGGTGGTCGCCGCCCGGCAGCGTTCTTCGGCCGCGGCCAGTCCCCGCTGACCGGCCTGCCGCCTGCGAGGCGCTGCACACGGCTGATCCTGCTGACGGCGGGTCGATCGGCGAGTTCTTCGCCGCCCTGGGTCGTGACTGGCTAGTGACGTCCGCCAGCTGGCCAGGCTCGCCCCAGCCGTGCAGGCTGCGCTCCACGCGGGCTGGATGCTGCAGGCGCTGGCAGCTTTGGCGGGCGCGAGCACCACCGGCGTGCGCAGCCCGTACGCTGTGCTGGCCGCCCGGCTCTCGCCCGCCGAGCTGGCCATTGCCTTTGATACCGCCGGCTGTCATGCTCACGGCGAGGCGAGTGGTGTCCCCGCCCGCCTGGCCGTCCGATGCGCCGTTCGGCGGCAGCGGCGCCGGCGGGCGGCCTTTCCCTGGCCGGACGTGATCGGCCCCCCGGAGGTGCATGGGGCCGATCGGCCCACACCTGGCGGGCCGGCGGGGCTGTCCGGCCCCTGCCGCCAGGCTCCGGCCGAGCTCACGCTGGGTCTACTGCTCCGCCACCTAGGCGGGACTGCGAACCAGAGGGGCAGACATGGAATCGATGCGAAGAACACGCTCAGCACATTTGCTCAGGTCAGGCGTCACTCGGACAGCACGAGCCGCTGGCCCCGGCAGCCGGCTGCTTTCGACCAGATCGGCCACCGGCAGCCGAGGAAGCGATCATTAAGATGACCAAGCGCCTTCTTGCCGCGCTGGCTGCCGCATTTATCGCTTGTGCTGGCCTGGCAGCGTGCGGCAGAGCCGCAACTCCCGCAGCAGCACCGGCGCGGACCACCTCGCCTACTCCTTCTGCAGCACCTGCGACCACACCGACGACGCTCCCGGCGCCACGTTCACCCTCAGTTGCCTCGATCGAGAGCGCCATCTGCGCTGCTGCCGTCCCCCACGTTAGCGGCGGCGACCATTGCGCCGTGAGCTACCTGAAAGTATCCACGGTGGACCCAGACTGGGTGCACGCCGCCATCGGCCTTTACAACCCCCAGGACCAGCCCGAAAGCGACGGGAGTAGCGTGATCTTGAATCTCAGCACTCACCAGCTGATCGGGCCGGCAGACGAAGGCTTCTGCGAAGAAGGCACAAGCACACCCATTCCCGGGTACAGCTCTGTCCCCGCGAACGTGCTCGCCAGCTTCGACCTGAGCCCTTGCTCGTCACCGGCGACCACCAGCTCTCCGACAGCCAGCACGCCAACGAGGACGGCAATACCCATCACGCTCGCCTCGCTAGCTGGGACGTGGGGCGCGCACGAGGAACGCCTCGTGATCGACACTGCCGGAACCGGTCACCTGAGCTATGCCGACTTGAGGCTCTGCCCGAGCTGCTCCTTCGCGACCGCACCAGTAGGCACCCTCGTCTTCGTGCTGACATCGGTCTCAAACGACAAAGCTGCAGGGCACGTCACCGCCGACTCGGACCCAAAGAACTCGACGGTAGGCGAGGCCGTACAAGTCACGCTGACCACGGGCTCGCCAGGGCAGCTCCTCCACCTTGACATCGACGGCCACGGGCTCACCGCTTTCTGCAACAGCACCTCCATCGGCCAGTGTGGCGCATGACCAAAGCGGACGTTCCGGCAGTGAAGGTAGCCGCCACTTGAGCCCCACGGCTGGCCCCACGATCTGATCAGGAGTCGAGAAGCGCCCCGGTGTGGCCGGGTCTGGCCTTTCGACGGTGGGCCGCATGACGCCGACCCGCTGCGCGTCAAGAAGGGAAGCCCGTGAATGCCTGGGAAGAACGCCAGGGCCGAGTCCGGCGGCTTCAGCTCCGAGGAGCGTGCCGCGATGAAGGAGCGCGCCGCCGAGCTGCGCGCCGAGGGCAAGAAGGGGCGCCAGGAAGGCGGACGGCCTGCAGGCAGTCCTCGACAAGATCGCCCAGATGGCGACGCAGGATCGTGCGCTCGCCGAGCGCGTCCATGTGACGGTGACCGCGGCCGCCCCCGAGCTGTCGCCGAACACCTGGTACGGGATGGCCGCCTACACGAACTCCGACGGCAAGATCGTCGTCTTCTTCCAGGACGCGGACAAGTTCAGCTACCGGTACTCAACCCCTGCGGGGTGCCAGAAGTGTGCCTGGGCTTTGAGCTGCGGTGATGCGCGTCGGGCAGCCGTAGGACATGATGATCGGCCGTGCCCCTTCGCCTGCTCTACCTGATCTTCATCCGGCTTGCGGCTGGCTAGTCCTGCTCGGCCGCTCGCCGCCTCCAAGGACATCGAGCTGCTGGTACTGCGGCACGAGGTTGCCGTGCTGCGCCGTACCACGCCCAGGCCCCAGCTGGACTGGGCCGATCGCGCGGTCCTCGCCGCGCTGATCCGGCTCCTTCCCAGGAACCTGCGGATGCACCGGCTGGTCACACCGGGCACCGTACTCCGGTGGCACCGCCGTCTCGTCACCCGGAAGTGGACCTACCCGCACCGGACAGGCCGACCACCGGTCAGTGCCGAGATCACCGCGCTGATCGAGCTGCTCGCCACCGAGAACCCCGCCTGGGGGTATCAACGCATTCAGGGCGAGCTTCTCAAGCTAGGTCATCGGGCCGGCGCCTCCACCATCCGATGGGTTCTAAAGGCCCTGAAGATACCCCCGGCGCCCCAGCGGCGTACCGACACGACCTGGCGCCAGTTTCTGCACGCGCAAGCCGCCACGATGCTCGCCGTCGACGTCTTCCGCGTGGACTGCGTGACCCTCCGGCGCCTGTACTGCTTCTTCGCCATCGAAGTCGGCAGCCGCTACATCCATATCCTCGGAGTCACAGCGCACCCGGACGGGCCATGGACCACTCAGCAGATCCGCAATCTGCTGATGGACCTCGGCGACCACACTGCGGACTTCCAGTTTCTTATCCGCGACCGTGCCGGGCAGTTCACTGCTTCCTTTTATGCGGTCCTGGCCAGCACTGGCATCGACCCCGTAGGGATTCCGCCCCGGAGTCCTCGTGCCAACGCCTATGCCGAAAAGGTTCGTCCTCACCGCCAGGACCGAGATCACCGACCGGATGCTCATCTTCGGCGAACGCCACCTGCACAGCGTCCTTGCCGAGTACGAGGCTCACTACAACGGACGACGACCCCACCGCAGCCGCCACCTCCGTCCGCCTCGGCCCGACCACCCCGCCGCCGACCCTTCCCAGGAGCGGATCAGGCGCCGCGCTGTCCTCGGCGGCCTTATCAACGAATACGGACCAGCTGCGTAGACGCCCAGGTCAAGCCCCGTGGCCGAGTTCTGGAACCCGACAAGGCCAGCGAACAGATCGGTCGGCTAGGTTTTGCTCCAGCCGCCCGGCGGCAGACACCGATCACCCAGATCGGTACTCCAGCGAAAGCGAGGACGGCCGACTGGCCAGCCGATCAGATGGGCGGCTCGGCGCGCGTTCTGCCCGACCTCCAGCATCACTGAATGTAATGGCGCACATCGACGTAGCCTGCTTCCGGCTGCCAGCTCGCTGCGGCGTGATGGCCCTGGCGGCAGCGCAGCATCACATCAGCACAGGGACCGCCCAGGCGCGGCCCGCACCGATTCAGGTTGCGCGGCGGGTGAGGTCAGCTGGGTCCAGCTCGACCGGGAAGGGCCGGGCAATGCGGCCCGGGGTTCCGGCAACCAGCGTGGTACGGGTGAGGTACCGGCCGCGGCTCAGGGAGCACGCGACGATCCTCGCCGTGCCCGCCAGTTCCACCCGCCAGTAGACGGGGATCCCCGCGTCCGCGTACATGACCGGCTTAACCGCCCGGTCTATCGACACCGTGGACGGAGACACCACCTCAACGACAGCCAGGACCGCCTCGCAGGGAACCCTGACAGCCGTCTCCCCTACTGCCCCGGCGGCCACGACCACGACGTCGGGGACCAGCAGCTTCCCGCCGGGCAGCGCCACGTTCACCGCCTCGAGCACCTCAGCGTCAGCGCCCGCGGCGATGGCCGCCTGCGCCAGAGCGCGGTGCAGCCGGTAGGACGCCCGCTGGTGGCCCACTCCCGGCGCCGGGCTCACGACAAGAACTCCGCCCTCGTAGACCTCGAAGCGGGCATGATCACCGGCATCGGGCAGCGCCTCGACATCATCGGCCGT
>DATCEO010000028.1:0-13746 GCA_036510065.1 Streptosporangiaceae bacterium
CCGGCGCGGCTGGGCCGCCGGCTACCTGCACCCCGACATCAACCTGATCGTGGTGCGGGCCGACCCCGCCGAAGTCGAGCGCCTGCGCGCGCTGCACCAGGCGCCGCGCGGACAGCACAACCGGCGACCCTGGCTGAAGAATCAGCAACCGGGCATCAATTCAGACGACGAAGGAGCCCAGGAGGAACCCGATGAGCCGCATATATGACAGCACTGCGGCTTGCTCGTCTCGATATCGAACAGCCGGTGGTAGGCGCCGATCACGAACTCAGCCGTGACGGGTGTCCCGTCCGGGCAGGCCCGCAGGTTGGTGACGTAGCCCTTCAGCCCGGCCAGCGCCCTGGCCTTGATTTCTAGTTCCCGGTTGACGCTCCTGGTGCCGCCGGACAGCTGCACGAACCGGTTCCGCTTCACCGCAGTCTTTCCCGCGACAGCCTGCTCTGCCCTGGTGACCTGCTCACTGATGCCGCGCAGCGTCCGGCGGGCCCGGTCAGCTTTGTACTGGTAGTAGATGACCTGGTCGCGGCGGCCGCCGTTCGGCCCGGCTGGCCAGGGCTGGGCGAGCACGTGCCCGTCGGGGATGTCCTCGCCCGGGTGCTCCCGGCGCCACTGCGCGACGAGGTAGGGGACCTGCGGGATCCGCGCCCCGAGGATGAACGACAGGCCCGCGGCCTCGATCTGCTTCTGGCTGGCCTCGCTCACCATGCCGGCGTCCGCGACGACCGTCACGTCCGGCAGCTGGTGCGCGGTCATGAACGCCTCGATGACCGGCAGCATCGTCTTGGTCTCGGCCTTGTTCCCCTCGAACGCCGACACCATCAGCGGGAACCCGTCCTGGCCGGTCAGCAGGCCGATGGTGATCTGCGGCTCCAGCCGCCGCTCCTTGGAGAACCCCGGTTCCCGGAACCCGTCCCCGGCATCGGTCTCGAAATACAAGGTGCTGACGTCGTAGAGGACCAGGCTCGCCGGGCCCAGCCCCGCATGCGAGGCGCACGCAGCAGACAGCTTCTGCCGCCAGGTCTCTTTCGCATAGGCGGGCAGGCGCCGCTTGAGCGTGGCATACGACGCTGGCGCTAGCCCCGCTTCCTCCAGCACCCGCAGCGAGTCCAGCTTGCTGACCGGCTCGATGATCCGCGCCAGCACCAGATCACGGAACACCTCGTCCCCGCCCGCGGCCCGCCCGAACCCCAGCACGTCATAGCCGCGGGCCAGGGCATCCAGCAGGTGCCCCATCCGCGAGGACGTGATCGGCAGCGGCCCGCCACCGCGACCGCCGAAACCCGGGCCAAGATCGAGCACGCCCTGCCCGGCAGCCAGCCGCTGCCGCGCGACGGCCTTCAGCAGCTCCACTTCGGCGTCATCGTGCGCTGACCCGATGTGCTCGATCTCCCGCGACCCCCGACGGGAAGAGAACACGATCTGCACCGCCGTCGCGCCCGACGCCGTCTTCACCGTCCGCACATACGGCACCCGGCCACTCTACGACCCCGGATTAGTGCGCACATTCACTCGCCCAACACCACGAACCAGCAGGTCACAGCGGTGAGCCAGCTCAGAATCCTTAATCGTGAGCCAAGTCAGGTGACAAGTACGGCCTGGGGCCGATCGAGGGCATAACCGTCGCCTGGTTCGCCGAACCAGACGGGACCTAGACAGCCAGGGACGGAGAACCCAGGATCGGGTCATCCCCGGCCGTTGGCTGAGTTCGGAGGTGTCCGGCAGTTCGTGAGCTGCCGCGTGACCGAGAGGACGACCAGGCCGGGCCTGGTCGCGGTAGCCAAGCTGCCGCGTGGTGCGGCCCCGCGACTCTCGTCGGGTACCCGATCCGAAGATCGATGAGATCGATGAGATCGAAGCGGCCGGGATCGACTACATGGCGGCGGTCAATCCCGGCTGCTTGGGTCAGCTCCGCCAGGGCTACGCCGCCGGAAATCAACATTGCGAGCGTTGCGTATCGCCGATTTCCTGCGCCTGGCAGCCGGCTGACGAACTACCGAGCAAGCCGGCGTCGAGCATGCGGGCGCATCCGGCGATGCTGACAGCTATTTCCTCTTTGGCAGGTACAGGTCGGTGATCGTGCCCTCGAATGCCTCCGCCGCCATCCCGATGGTCTCCGACAGCGTCGGGTGCGGGTGGATTGTCAAGCCGATGTCGGCTGCGTCGGCGCCCATTTCGATCGCCAGCACCGCCTCGGCGATGAGGTCGCCGGCGGAAGGCCCGACGATGCCGCAGCCGATGACGCGGCCGGTGGTCGCCTCGAACAGCAGCTTCGTCATTCCCTCGTCACGGCCGAGGGAGAGCGAGCGGCCGCTGGCTGCCCAGGGAAAGACTCCCCTGCCGTATTTCACGCCGGCGGCTCTTGCCTCGTTCTCGGTGATCCCGGCCCAGGCCAGCTCGGGATCGGTGTAGGCGACGGAGGGGATTGCCCGCGCGTCGAAGAAGCTGTTCTTGCCGGCTGTTACCTCTGCGGCGACTTTCCCCTCGTGCGCGGCCTTGTGCGCCAGCATCGGCTGACCCACGACGTCACCGATGGCGAAGATGTGAGCCACATTGGTCCGCAACTGCTTGTCGACCGGGATGAAGCCGCGGTCGTCGACCGCGACGCCCGCGTTCTCGGCGCCGATCAGCCGGCCGTTGGGACGTCGGCCCACGGCGACGAGGATCCTGTCGAAGGTGTCTGTCGCAGGCGCCTTGGCGCCGTCGAACGACACCACGAGACCGTCAGGCCCCGCCTCGACGTTGGTCACCTTCGTCTTGAGGTAAACGTTCTCGTACTGTCTGGTGACCCGCTTGGTGAGCGGGGTGACCAGGTCCTTGTCGGCCCCGGGGATGAGCTGGTCCATCAGCTCGACGATCGTGACCTTCGCGCCGAGCTCGTTGTAGACAGTCGCCATCTCCAGCCCGATGATGCCGCCGCCCAGCACGAGCAGTCGTTGCGGCACCCCGTCGAGCTGCAGCGCGCCGGTCGAGTCGACCACCCGCGGGTCGTCGGGCGGGATAAACGGCAGCGTCAGCGGCTCAGAGCCGGCAGCGATGATCGCTTGCTCGAAGCCGACGGTCGTAGTCCCGCCCCCGGCGAGCTCGACCTGCAGCCGGAACGGCGAGGTGAAGCGGCCGTAACCGCGGATCGTGGTGACCTTGCGCTGCTTGGCTAGCCCGGCGAGACCGCCGGTGAGCCGGCTGACGACACCGTCCTTCCACGCCCGCAGCTTGTCGACGTCGATTCCCGGGGCGCTGAACACGAGGCCGTGCTCGCTCATCTCCCTGGTTTCGGCGATGACTTTGGCGGCGTGCAGGAGGGCCTTGGACGGTATGCAACCGATATTGAGGCAGACCCCGCCGAGCGCCGGCCGGCAGTCCACCATCACGACCCTCTTGCCGAGGTCAGCAGCCCGGAAGGCCGCCGAGTAGCCGCCCGGCCCGGCACCGAGGACGAGCACCTCCGCAGTGACATCACCCTGTGCCGCAGGCCCGGGATCCGGCGCCGGTGCGGGCGCGACGCTAGCAGCCGGAGCGGACGGCGCGGCCGGCTCAGGCACCGTGGCCTGCTGCCGCGCCGGGCTGCCCGGCCCGGCTGCGGCTGGCCCGTCCTCGAGCCGCATGACGAGGTCCCCCGTCGAGACGCGGTCGCCGACCTGGATGACCACCTCGCCGACGGTTCCGGCTGCCGGTGCGGGAATGTCCATCGTCGCCTTGTCGGACTCGAGCGTGATGACCGGGTCCTCGGGCGCCACGACGTCGCCGGCGGCCACGTGCACCTCGATGACGGGCACGTCCCGGAAG
This sequence comes from Streptosporangiaceae bacterium, assembly GCA_036510065.1. Classification (GTDB taxonomy): domain Bacteria; phylum Actinomycetota; class Actinomycetes; order Streptosporangiales; family Streptosporangiaceae; genus DASUBV01. The sequence goes on from DATCEO010000028.1 coordinate 3,784, forward strand.
TCGCCGATGTCCGGGATTCGAATGTCCACGTCAGGCTCCAGGGCTGGAAGGCGGCTGCTCAGCGGGCCGCCGGGTCGCGGTCACAGCAAGAGCCGGCGGATGTCCTCGAGCAGGTGGCACAGGTGCCGGGCGAAACGGGCTGCCATCGCGCCGTCGATGACCCGGTGGTCGTAGGAGAGCGAGACCGGCAACATCAATCGCGGCACGAACGCCGTCCCATCCCACACCGGGGCGGTCCTGGAGCGCACCACGCCGAGGATCGCCACCTCGGGGGCGTTGACGATCGGCGTGAAGCCGGTGCCGCCGATGCCGCCGAGGCTGGAAATGGTGAAGCAGCCGCCCTGCAGGTCGGCCAGGCCGAGCTTGCCGTCTCGGGCCTTTCCCGAGACCGTGCCGAGTTCGTGGCTTATTTCCCGGATGCCCTTCCGATCGACGTCGCGGATCACCGGCACCACCAGGCCGTCCGGCGTGTCTACCGCGACGCCAATGTGGTAGTAGCCCTTGTAGATGAGCGCGTCCTTCTCCGCCGTCAGGGAACTGTTGAACTTGGGGAACTCCCTGAGCGCCGAGACTGATGCTTTCATGAGGAAGGCAAGCAGCGTCACCCGGTAGCCCTCGGCTTTGGCGGCAGTGTCGAGTTCCCTGCGGTAGGCGTCGAGGTCAGTGATGTCCGCAGCGTCGTTGTGGGTGACGTGCGGGATGTTGAGCCACGACCGGTGCAGCTGCGGGCCAGACAGCCGCTGAATGCGTGACAGCGGCCGGACCTCAACCGGGCCGAACTTCGAGAAGTCCTGCGCCGGGACATCCGGGATGCCGGCACCCACCGCGGCAGCCGGGCGGGCGGCGGCCCCGCGGACGCCCGCGAGCAGGTCCTCCTTGGTGATCCGGCCCTTCGGGCCGGTCCCGGGCACCGCGACGAGATCCACGCCGAGCTCGCGGGCCAGGCGGCGCACTCCGGGGCCGGCGTGCGCGCCGTCGAAGTCGGCCCGGGGACCTGCCTCGACGGCGGTCACCGGCGGCATCGTCTCTGCCACGGGCGGCGGGACCGCCTCGGCGGAGCGGCGGGCGGGCTCCTGCGCCGCGGCGACAGGGTCGGCGGCCTCCTGGGTCGGCGGCTCCTGCTGATCAGTCAGTGACGGCGGCTGGGTGAGTGCGCTGCCGGTGTCCAGGAGAAGGATGAGTGACCCTTTCTCGACCCGGTCGCCGACCTCGACCCGGAGCTCGCGGACGGTGCCGGCCGCCGGCGACGGGATGTCCATGGTCGCCTTGTCCGACTCCAGCGTGATGAGCGGATCTTCCTTGCTGACGACATCACCGGACGCGACATGGATCTCGATGACCGGCACGTCGGTGAAGTCACCGAGGTCGGGAACATTGACTTCAGTTGCAGTGGGCACGGTTGCTCCCCCGGGCGGCTGGCGAGATGCCGGTCACGGCCTTTCTCTTGGTGCGGTGATACCGGGTCATACCGTGGACGGATCTGGCTTGTCGGTATCGATCCCGTATCGCAAGATCGCGTCAGCGACCGTCGCCGCCGGGATCGCCGCGTCCTCGGCGAGCGAGGCCAGTGCGGCCACTGCGACGTAATGCCGGTCGACCTCGAAGAAGCGGCGCAGGTTCCGGCGGTAGTCCGACCGGCCGAAGCCGTCAGTGCCAAGAACCCTGTAGCGCTGCCGGACGAAGGGGCGGATCTGGTCGGCGAACGACTTGACGTAGTCGGTCGCGGCGACCACCGGGCCCGGCCGGTCAGCGAGGCAGGTCTCGACGTAGCTGCGCCGGGGCGGCGCCGTCGGGTGCAGCATGTTCCACCGCTCGGCCGCGAGGCCATCGCGCCGCAGTTCTGTGAAGCTCGGCGCGCTCCACACGTCCGCGGCGACGCCGTAGTCGGAGGCCAGCAGGTCGGCGGCGGCAAGTACCTCCCGCAGGATGGTGCCGCTGCCGAGCAGCTGGACCCGCGGACCGCGGGTCTTGCTGCCGGCTGCCCTGCCCCGGCCGGCGGCCGCCTTGCCCTTGCCGGCGGCGGCCTGCCCTTTGCCGGCGGCTGCGACGCCTTCACGGAGCAGGTACATTCCCTTGAGGATCCCGGTCTCGGCGCCCTCGGGCAGCGCCGGATGCTCGTAATTCTCGTTCATCAGGGTGATGTAGAAGTAGACGTCCTCCTGCTCAGCGAACATCCGCCGCAGGCCGTCCTGGACGATGACGGCGACCTCGTAGGAATACGTGGGGTCGTAGGACACGCAATTGGGGATCACTGCGGAGAGCAGGTGGCTGTGCCCGTCCTCATGCTGCAGCCCTTCGCCGTTAAGCGTGGTCCGGCCGGATGTCCCGCCGAGCAGGAAGCCGCGGGCCCGCGAGTCCCCAGCCGCCCAGGCCAGGTCCATGACCCGCTGGAAGCCGAACATCGAGTAGAAGATGTAGAACGGGATCATCGGCACGTCGCTCGTGCTGTACGCGGTCGCCGCAGCGATCCACGACGACATCGCGCCGGCCTCGTTGATGCCCTCCTGGAGCATCTGGCCATCAGGTGCCTCGCGGTAGAACATGAGCTGGTTGGCGTCCTCAGGCTGATACAGCTGCCCGGCCTGGCTGAAGATGCCGAACTGGCGGAACATGCCCTCCATCCCGAAAGTCCGGGACTCGTCCGCAACGATCGGAATCACCCGCTTGCCGATCTTCTTATCGCGCAGCAGCGTGTTGAGGATCCGCACGAACGCCATAGTCGTGGAGATCTCACGGCCCGGCGTGCCGGCGAGCTGGCCACCGAAGGCGCTGAGCTCGGGCACCGCCAGCGACTCGCTCGACCGGCTCCGGCGGGCCGGCAGGGCGCCGCCGAGCGCGGCGCGGCGCTCCCGCAAGTAAATCATCTCCGGGCTGTCATCGGGGAAGCGCAGGAACGGCACCTCGGCCAGCTGCTCGTCTGTCAGGGGAAGGTCGAATCGGTCACGGAACCGCGCCAGCGCGGCGTCGGCCATGTGCTTCTGCTGGTGGGTGATGTTCTGGCCCTCGCCCGACTCCCCCATGCCGTAGCCCTTCACGGTCTTGGCGAGGATCACCGTCGGCTGGCCGACGGTTCGCATGGCTGCCGAGTACGCGGCGTAGATCTTGTGCGGGTCATGGCCGCCGCGGTTGAGGGCCCAGATCTCGTCGTCGCTCATGCCGGCGACCATCTCGAGCAGCTCCGGGTACTTGCCGAAGAACTTCTCCCGGACGTAGGCGCCGTCCTTGGACTTGAAGTCCTGGTACTCGCCGTCGACGCATTCCTCCATCCGCTTGAGCAGCAGGCCGGCGGAGTCACGGGCGATGAGCGGGTCCCAGCCGCTACCCCAGATGATCTTAATCACGTTCCAGCCCGCTCCCCGGAAGATGCCCTCCAGCTCCTGGATGATCTTGCCGTTGCCGCGGACCGGGCCGTCGAGGCGCTGCAGGTTGCAGTTGATCACGAAGATCAGGTTGTCCAGCTTCTCCCGGCTGGCCATCGAGATAGCGCCCAGCGACTCCGGCTCGTCGGTCTCACCGTCACCGAGGAATGCCCAGACCTTGCGCTTCGAGGTATCCGCCAGGCCGCGGCTTGCCAGGTATTTGAGGAACCGCGCCTGATAGATCGCCATGATCGGGCCCAGACCCATCGATACCGTCGGCATCTGCCAGTACTCCGGCATCAGCCACGGGTGCGGGTAGGACGCGAGCCCGCCGCCGCTGACTTCCATCCGGAACCTCGTCAGCTGATCCTCGGTCAGCCGCCCCTCGACGAACGAGCGGGCGTAGATGCCCGGCGAGGAATGACCCTGGATGAACAGCAGATCACCACCGCGCTGGTCGGCCGGGCCGTGGAAGAAATGCTGGAAGCCGACATCGTAGAGGGTCGCCGCGGACTGGAAGCTGGCGATATGGCCGCCGAGCTCGGAGGACTCCTTGTTGGCGCGCAGGACTATTGCCAGCGCGTTCCACCGGATCAGCGACCGGATGCGGTGGTCGATGGCCAGTTCCCGCGGGTCCAGCCGCTCTTCCTTCTCGGGCGGGATGGTGTTCAGGTACGGCGTGGTGGCGCTGTACGGGACCGGCACGCCCTTCCGGCGGCCCTCCGCGATAACCTCATCGAGCAGGAAGAACGCGCGGTCGGCACCTTCGAACGTCATCACCGAATCAAGCGCATCCACCCACTCGCGGGTCTCGGCCGGGTCAAGGTCTTCCAGCATCGGATCCCCTCATCAACAACGCCAGCCCGCGCCACGGCGAGTCGGCAGTGTGGCCATCGTCCCACTACCGGAGACAATCGGGTATATAGAGAAAATTAGGCGCCGCTGCTCCGGCATCCGGAGCTGGCCGGGAAATAACGTGTTACTTCCCGTTCTGGATGTCATGGTTTGTGGTATGAGCGAACTGAAGGGGTTAGAGGTAATCGCTGGTGGCGAAGTTCCAGGTGCTGTTCCCGCATCTGGACGACCGGCAGCGGCGGCTGGTGATGGGGGCTGAGGCCGGATGCTGGCCCTCCAGGAGCGACGATCCGCCACCTGCTGTTGCGCGCGTCGGGCTCGGGTTCGAAGGCGACGCGATACTCAGCCCGCCGGGACGGCGGCGCATCTACTCCAACCGCGGCATCGAGATCGTCGCGGAAACCGCGGCCGCGCGCGGCAGGTCCTTCGAGATGCTGCTTGCCGACGAAACCTGCCTGCCGCTGGGTTTGCTGCAAACACGCCTCGACGGCTCGCCCAGCTGGGGCGCCCCCGGACCGCTGAATGACCTCGTAGCACTGGCGATCGAGCTGCTCAGCCCGTCGCTTGTCGACGCGGGGCTACTGGCCGAGGTCACCAGGACTGCCTTCCCCCGGCCTGGCCGGCGTGCTGCCGGGCTTCCGCCGTCTGCCGCTCTGCGGCTGGGGAGGGCAAGACACCACCATGAGCCGGATTGCGGAACTCACCCACGACCTTCGGCCATTTCGGACGCTCCGGCGCTATCGACGGCGGCCACCGGCCCGGGATGAGGACGGCCGAGGCGGCCAGCACCCCGATGCCGGGATCATCACCAGCTTCCCAGGGCTCGGCCCGCTCACCGGCGCCCGGGTGCTCGCCGGGATCGGCGACGACCGATCCCGCTTCACCGGCGCCAAAGGACTCCGGGCCTACGCCGGGGCAGCACCATCACCAGGGCGTCCGGCAAGAGCATCGCCGTCCTGCACCGCCGCGTCAAGAACCAGCGCCTCGCCGCGGCCGGCTACACCTGGGCCTTCGCTGCCCTCACCGCCTCACCCGGGGCGCAGGCCCACGACGACCGCAGACGCGAACACGGAGAACGCCACACCGCCGCCCAGCGCAATCCTCGGCCGGCTCCTCGGCTGCCTCCACCATTGCCGGCCACGGGCCACGCCTATGACGATGCCACCGCCTTCCCCGCGGCCAGCACCCCCAGACGGCCGCCGCTTGACAACTGAGCGCATCGGATGTCTCGATCCGCTACTCCAGCGGCTTCTCGACGCCGGCGCGCTCGCCTCGATCGGCACCGTCGGAGATTCCTATGACAACGCCCTGGCGGGAATCGACGATCGGCCTCTACAAGACCGGATGCACGCGCCATGAAGGACCCTGGTGCGGCGTCGACGACCTCGAGCTCGCCACCCTGAACTGGGTCAGCTGGCTTAACCAGACCCGGCTGCACAGCGGCACAGGGCACGTCCGCCGATCGAATTCGAGAACCGGCACTACAGTCAGATCAACCCCGGCAGCAGCTGCTGCCGGGGGAACTCGCTGCCCTCCACTGAACCCAGGGCGGTTCAGCATCCCGGACACCGCCTGGCCAGTAGCGGACACCCGCCAGGCTATCCCAGGGTCCACCAGAACACCCCAGTTCCGATGTCATCTGAGTAGCTTCCGGCACGTCAGCAATGATTCGCCAGCGCTCGCCTCCCGGTCCCCACCTGACGCCCTCTCACGACGCCTTCTCCTCATTGCTCGCTACGACCAGGTCTTCAGTCAACGCAGCATGAGGTGGTTTGGAGCCTCCCTCCGCAGGGCGACTCCGAAGGGCCAAGATCCTTAATCTCCCGGCAGCGCCGCATCAACGACCCGTCCTCCATCGGCGCCTCCTTGCGTTCAGGACACGCTGGCGCCGCACGGGCGACGGCATATGCCCGGTCGCGCTCGGCGCGGCCGGGGCGAGAATGGCCGAGAACCGAGTTGGCGCGCGGCGGCGTGCACCGCCGCGATGTCCCCGTGCGGCCGGCTCCGAGTCACCTGCGCGCTGGCGCCGGCCTCGATGAGGGCCCTAGCCGTCCAGCACGGCCCCGATCGCGTCGATGGCCGGGCCGGGCAGGCGGGAGAGGTTGGCGAGGGTCTCGTTGCGGACCTGGCCGTCCTGGCGGCAGGACCGGCGCAGGACACGAGCAGCAGTCAGGACGACGTAACTCCGGGCTGACACGTCGACGACGGAGACCGTGGCGGTATGGACAACGTCATGTCAGAGATGTTTGCTTATCTGACAGTGCTTGGTGAAACCGATATTCCTCGGACCGTTCTGGCTGAGTTGCGCGTCATCGTCGGATCGGAGAACCTCCGACTGGCAGCTGGCGAGCTTGCCGTGTACGCGCGGGACGCGACACCGTTGTTCCGTGGGATGCCGGATGCTGTCATCGCGCCGGCGGACGCCGAGCAGGTCGCACGGATCCTGCGGCTGGCTACCGATCACGGTATCCCGGTCGTCCCGCGCGGCGCCGGCTCAAATCTTTGCGCAGGTACCGTGCCGCTTACTGGCGGTATGGTGCTGTCCACCGCGCGGATGGACCGGATCCTGGAGGTAGCGCCTGGGGAGATGCTGGCGCGAGCCGAGCCCGGGGTGTCCACGATGGCGCTCAACGATGCTGCGGCGGCGCATGGCCTGTTCTACCCGCCGGATCCGGGCAGCCGTACTGTCTCCACGATCGGCGGTAACGTCGCAACCTGCGCTGGCGGGCTGCGGGGGCTGAAGTACGGCGTGACCCGCAACTACGTGCTGGGGCTGACGGTGGTGCTGCCAACCGGCGAGATCGTGCGGACCGGCGGCCGGCTCTGGAAGGATGTCGCCGGCTACGACCTGACCCGGCTGATCACTGGATCCGAGGGCACCCTCGGCGTGATCACCGAGGTGACAGTGGCGCTCCTGCCGGACCCGTCCGCCAGCCGCACCGGCCTGGCGTACTTCGACTCGCTGACCCAGGCCTGCCGCGCGGTTTCCGGCATCCTCGCTGCTGGGGTAATTCCGTCGACGCTGGAGTTTCTCGACCGCAGCTGTATGGACGCGGTCGAGCAGTACGCGCATCTCGGCCTGCATCCCGGCGCCGGCGCCCTGCTGCTGTTCGGCGATGACGGTGATGAGGCGATCGTGGCGCGCAGCTTCGAGCGAATCGCTGCCGCCTGCCAGGACTCCGGTGCCATCGGAGTCCAGACCGCCGGTGATATCGCCGAGTCCGAGGCGTTGCTGACCGCCCGGCGCTGCACCCTTCCGGCGCTGTCCAGGCTGGGCTCGCTGACGATTCTCGAGGACGCCAGCGTGCCCAGGCCGCGGCTGGCCGAGATGGTCGCGCGCATCGACGCGATAGCCGCGCGGCACCGGGTCACCATGGCGACTTTCGGTCACGCTGGCGACGGCAACCTGCATCCGACCTGCGTGCTGGCATCCGCCGAGGACACCGAGGGAATCGCCCGTGCCGAGCGTGCCTTCGCCGAGGTATTCCACACCGCGATTGAGCTCGGCGGCACGATTACCGGCGAGCACGGAGTCGGGGCGGCCAAACTGCCCTACCTGGAACAGCGCCTCGGAAGCGCGCAGATGGACCTGATCCGGCGGATCAAAGCTGCCTTCGACCCTGCTGGCATCCTCAATCCCGGAAAGCTGGGGTCCTGATGACCAGTGACAAGGTGCCGCACGCCGGCTCGATCTTCGACCCGAAGCTGCTGAGCCGCTGCATCTCCTGTGGTTTCTGCCTGCCGGCGTGCCCGACGTATGCGCTCACCGCTGATGAGGCATCCTCGCCACGGGGCAGGATCAACCTGATGCGGGCGCTCGATTCCGGCATGCTGCCACCCGACGACCCGACGCTGGCGGAGCAGGCCTCCTTCTGCCTGGGCTGCCGGGCGTGCGAGCCAGTCTGTCCGGCGGGAGTGCAGTACGGCGAGCTCCTTGAGCAGTGGCGGGGTTTCCAGTGGGCCGGGCGCCGCCGTCCGGCGGCCGCCCGGTTCCTGATCTTCGCGGCCGAACGCGCCTGGGCACACCGGATCGCCGGCCGGCTGCGCGGCGCCGCGCACACTCCGGCGGCCGCCTCGCAGCACTCGCTGATGCTCGGTTGCTTCGAGCGGAGCCTGTTCCCGGAGGTGAGCCGATCGGCGCTGGCGCTGGCGCCCGAGCTGGCCGTCCCCCGCCGCCAGGGATGCTGCGGCGCGCTGCACGCACATAACGGTGAGCCGGACCGGGGCAGACAGCTGGCCGTCCAGCTCGGCGCCCAGTTGCCGGGGCAGATCGTGACCACCTCCGGCGGCTGCGCCGCGCACCTGTCCTCAGTGATCGGCAGGGACCGGGTCGCTGAACTGTCGGAATACCTGCAGAACAAAGTGACCGGCCAGGTGCGGATGGGGGACCGGCAGGCCCGGGTTGCCCTGCAGGATTCCTGCCATCTGCGCAACGGCCTTGACGTATGGCGCGAACCGAGGACGCTGCTCAACACAGTGGCCGAGTACGTAGAGCTGCCCGGCGCCGCCCGGTGCTGCGGAGCGGCCGGCACCTATGCGCTAGTGCGGCCCCGCGACTCAAGGCGCGTACTCGACCCTAAGATCGATGAGATCGAAGCGGCGGGGATCGATTACGTGGTAGCCGTCAATCCTGGCTGCTTGCGTCAGCTCCGCCAGGGGCTACGCCGCCGGAAATCAACGGTGCGAGCGCTGCATATCGCCGATTTCCTGCGCCTGGCAGCCGGCTGACGAACCACCGAGCGAGCAAGGCGCAACACTGCCACCCGATTGGTGCTGTGCCGCCCGAATACTCGATCGTGGGCTTGACCTGCTGTTTCGGCCGCGGGCCTGATGCGGTGATGGCTGGCTGGCCGGGTGCCTCTGAAGATCGCTTACCTGCTGCTGCGCTGGTTGTTCGGCCTGACTGTGCTGGTGTTCCGCGGGGACCGGGCGAAGGACGCCGAGTTGCTGGTGGTGCGCCACGAGGCGCTGATTGTCCGAATGGAGGTGGAAGACCTTCGTCGCCTCGCCGTCGCAGCGGTGGGGTGAAGCTGGAGGCAGCCGGATCCGCGGGTCGGCGGGGATGGCGGGAGCAGCCTCGACAAAGTCGCGTCGCTCCAGCACTGCCGGATGGGGCGGGCGCGGTGAGCAAGACGGGAAGGTATACGTGAGAAACCGGTGTCGTTACGCCTCTTGAAGCTCAGCCAGCTCTAACCCGGTGGATTCGGGCTGGTTCGCGGTGCGTGCCCGCCGGGCCACGGCGGGAACTCCAGGCTGGGTCTCACCAGCCGGGTCTGGAGGCCACGGTGAAGGACTGCGGCGTAGCCGTGGCGAGGCCGCAGGGGCAGAGCCGGGTGCCTCGCCCGTTGATCGGGCAGCAGTGAACGTGGGAACCATCCGCGTGCGTTCCGCGCGCCGCCCTCATCCGGAGGGGCTGGGGCGGGGATAGGCGCGACGCCTGCCGAAGGCGCGGGTGGGGCAGAGCCGCCGTAGTACTCCGAGCGCGGGAAAGCCGCGTACATGGGGAAGGACGGCAGCGTGTCAGACAGTGAGGGAAGGTAATGTCCGAAGATGCGCCGGTGAATACCGGCGCCGTGACCTGGCCGGCCCCGTTCTGGGCCGCGCGCACGTGTCCATTCACGGGTGTGCGTCCGTGATGTCAGGCGGTGACGGGCACCGGTAGCCAGGGTTTGCCGGCGAGGGTGGCGTGGATGGCGTCGATGGCGCGGATGTCGTGTCCGCGTGCGCTGACCAGGTAGGAGCGCACCCG
>DATCEO010000029.1:0-38475 GCA_036510065.1 Streptosporangiaceae bacterium
GCCGCCCGCGCCACCCTCCAGCGCGCCCTGGCCATCGACGAGGCGGCCTACGGCCCCGACCACCCCCAGGTCGCCATCACCCTCACCAACCTGGGCATCGTCCAGCGGGAGCTGGGGGAGCTGGCCGGTGCCCGCGCCACCCTCCAGCGCGCCCTGGCCATCGACGAGGCGGCCTACGGCCCCGACCACCCCCAGGTCGCCATGACCCTCACCAACCTCGGCAACGTCCAGCGGGAGCTGGGCGAGCTGGCCGGTGCCCGCGCCACCCTCCAGCGCGCCCTGGCCGCCTTCCAGGCGGCCTACGGCCCCGACCACCCCCAGGTCGCCGTCACCCTCACCAACCTCGGCAGCGTCCAGCAGGAGCTGGGCGAGCTGGCCGCTGCCCGCGCCACCTTCCAGCGCGCCCTGGCCATCAAGGAGGCGGCCTACGGCCCCGACCACCCCCAGGTCGCCGTCACCCTCACCAACCTGGGCATCGTCCAGCGAGAGCTGGGCGACCTGCCCGACGCCCGCGCCACCCTCCAGCGCGCCCTGGCCATCTTCGAGGCGGCCTACGGCCCCGACCATCCCCAAGTCGCCATGGCCCTCGGCAACCTGGGCAACGTCCAGCAGGAGCTGGGCGACCTGGCCGGTGCCCGCGCCACCCAGCAGCGCGCCCTGGCCATCGAGGAGGCGGCCTACGGCCCCGACCACCCCCAGGTCGCCACCGCCCGTCGCAGACTGCGCAACGTCCAGCGGCCGGGACGACCCTGGGATGTTCTCAGACGCCGCAACTCGCGCCAAGACCAATCCCGGTAGCCGTAAGGCCTCACGATCGTGGTGGCTGCCAGAGGTCCGTGCCAGGGAGCCGCGAGGTGGAGCGTGGTCCCGAGCGGGCCGATCCGCCTGGATGTCTGCGCCAGGAACCCGACAGCAAGCAGTACCCGCGCGCTGCGATGCCCAGGTAACTCCGCGGCACGACGCGGACGGGATGCCGATCTAGAAGGCTGAGTGAAGTCATCTATTCTGGCTCGCCGGGACACAGTAGCCGCAGCCCGCCGCGCTCCCAGGCGGCCAGTCGTGCCTCTGACGGGACCTGATCGAGCCGGGGCCGCCACCGCTTGAACGCGCGGCTCAGACCGGATATCTCCCGGCCGGCGGCCGGGAGCGCCGCCCGCGGATCAGCGCCGGAAGCGAGCGCCTCGGCGATATTAGCGGGGTCACAGCACTGCAGCAAGGCGCCGAGTACCGGGTCGCCGGGGTCGGACACGAAGCTGAGCATGGTCCTGGCCAGCCGATCCTGGGCCGCCCGCATCAGTGCCCCACTCCGAGCCACATCCCGAGCGCGTAGCCGATCTCCGGCATTCTCGGCCGGGGCACCCCGGCCAGGTCAGCCAGGGTCCAGGCCAGCCGGACAATCCGATCAACGCCGCGGGCGCTGACCTCGCCCAGGTCCAGGGCCCGCTCCAGTGGTGCGAGCGCGCCGGGCTCGGGACGGAAGGTCCGGCGCAGCTCGGAACCGGGAATCTCCGCGTTCAGCCGCCAGCGGGTGTCGCGAAGCCGCCGCGCCGCCCGCAGCCGCGCCTCGCGGACGCGCTCGGCGACCACGGCGCTCGGCTCGGCGAGCTGACGGTCGCTCAGCAGCTCGGCCCGCCCTACCGGCAGCAGTTCCACCTTGACGTCCACCCGGTCGAGCAGAGGTCCCGATAGCCGGGCCAGGTAGCGCCGCCGCACCAGCGGCGTGCAGGTACAGGTCGACCCGACGGTCGACGCGCGGGCGCACGGGCACGGGTTGGCCGCCAGGACGAGCGTGAACCGGGCGGGGAACACCGCGGTCAGGCCGGATCGGGCGATGATCACCTCGCCGGACTCCAGCGGCTGCCGCAGCGCGTCCAGGACGTCCCGGCCGAATTCCGGCGCCTCATCGAGAAACAGGCAGCCGTGGTGGGCCAGCGAAGCGGCGCCGGGCCGGATGACGCCACTGCCGCCCCCGACGATCGCTGCCTTCGTCGCCGTGTGGTGGGGCGCGCAGAAGGGCGGCTCGGTCATCAGCGGCCGGCCGGGCGGCAGCGCGCCGGCGACGGAGTGAATCGAGCTGACTTCCAGCGCCGCCGCGAGCTCTAACGGCGGCAGGATCGTGGGTAACCGCTCGGCGAGCATGGTCTTGCCGACGCCCGGCGGGCCGAGCAGCAGCAGATGGTGACCGCCGGCGGCGCAGATCTCCGCGGCCCGGCGCGCCGTCGGCTGGCCGATCAGGTCGGCGAGGTCGCGGCCGTGGCCCGCGGCGGACCCCGCCGTAAGGGAGGCCGCGCGGAGCAGTTCCGGAGCAGCGCCGGGCTCCACCATCTCCGCGACCGCCGGGCCGCCGGCCGCCCGGCCGGTCACGTCCGCGGTACCGGTTCCTGCCGTGGTGCAGGCAGCCGGTGGCTGCTCGTCCCGGAGCCAGGCCAGCAGGGCAGCCAGGGTGGGGGTAGACAGCACCCGCAGGCCCGGCACCAGCGTGGCCTCGCCCGCGTTCTCCGGGGGCACGGCCATGGCCGTGAATCCCGCGGCCGCCGCGGCGGCCGCGGCGGGCAGGACACCCGGGACCGGGCGGACCCGGCCGTCCAGCCCCAGCTCGCCGACGAAGACCATCCCGCTCAGCCGGTCCGCCGGGACCACCCCCGCCGCGGCCATGATGGCGGCGGCCAGCCCGAGATCGAAGCCGCTGCCGCGCTTGGGCAGGCTGGCCGGCGAGAGGCCGACCGTTATCCGCCGCTGCGGCCACGCCTCGCCGCTGTTCACGATCGCCGACCTGATCCGGTCCCGCGCCTCGCGCAGCGCGGTGTCCGGCAGGCCAACCAGCATGAGTGCGACCAGGCCGTTCTCGATGTCGGCCTCGATCTCGACCGGGTGGCCCTGGACGCCCACCAGGGCCATGGCATGGGTCCGGGCCAGTGCCATCTAGCCCACCCCGCGGACATGGTCGATGCTGAACTCGCCCGGCGCGACCCTGAGCACCCCGATGACGTCGATCCTGATCTCATCGAAGAGAACGCCGTGCGCCAGTACCCAGCTCACCGCAAGCCGCCGGAGCCGGCTGTGCTTCCGAGCGCTGATGGCCTCCAGCGGAGTACCGTACCGGACGTCCGACCTGGTCTTTACCTCACAGATCACCAGCACCCGGCCGTCCGCGGCAACGAGATCGATCTCGCCGACCGGGCAGCGCCAGTTCCGGTCGAGTACCCGCAGACCGGAGCGCTCCAGATGCTCGGCGGCGAGTTGCTCGCCCTGCCGTCCCAGCGCGTCCTTGGCATTCATGTGCACCACCTCCGGTCACGACGGTGCCGGAGGAGCCAGGGTGCCCGCCTCAGCAAGTTGGCGGCTGGGGAAGGCGGGCGTCACCCGGGCCAGGCTGTGGGTAGCCGACGGCGGAATGTCGGTACCCCGTGCTTCGGGGATGAGCCCCCGTGCCTGGAGGAACAGAGGGGCTACTTGTCCTCGGGGATCTGCAGGTCGCTCTTGGCCAGCTCTTCGACGTTGACGTCCTTGAAGGTGACGACCCGGACATTCTTCACGAACCTGGCCGGGCGGTACATGTCCCACACCCAGGCGTCCTGCATGGTGACCTCGAAGAAGACCTCGCCGTTGTCAGCAGTGCGGACATTGAGCTCGACCTGATTGGTCAGGTAGAAGCGGCGCTCGGTCTCGACGACATGGCTGAACAGCCCGACCACGTCCCGGTACTCGCGGTAGAGCTGGAGTTCCATCTCGGTCTCGTACTTCTCGAGATCCTCCGCGCTCATCTTCCTCCCTCCATCAGGCGCCACGCGCTCCCGACGCGAGGCTCGCCGCCGACCAGGCGTACTCCCCGATGACGTCAACGATAGGGCCATTGTGCCCGTCCTCTGGCTCGCCGCCCTGGCCGGCGGCCGGGCTGATGCCGTCGGGAGCGTCGGCCAGGCCCGCGATGGCCTCGCCGGGGACCCGGAGCAGGCCGCTCACGTTGACGAACGAATAGCGATGCTCGGCGCACGGCCCGTGCTCGGCCAGGGCCGTCATGTGACTAGGGGTGGAGTAGCCCTTATGCCGGGCAAATCCGTACACGGGGTAGTCCACATGCAGGCCGGACATGAGCCGGTCCCTGGTGACCTTGGCGATCACCGAGGCGGCGGCGACGCACGCGGCGACCTGGTCTCCCTTCCACATGGCCAGCGCCGGGACCGCCAGGCCCCGCACCGGGAAGCCATCGGTCAGGACGAATCCCGGCCTGGCCCGCAGGCCGGCCAGCGCCCGCCGCATCCCAGTGATGTTGCACACGTGCAGCCCCAGCCGGTCGATATCGCCCGGCGGGATGACCACCACGCTCCAGTCCAGGGCCGCGTCCATGATCTGCCGGTAGGCCTCCTGCCTGGCCTGTGCCGTGAGCGCCTTGGAGTCGGCCAGGCCCGGAATGCCGGGGATAACCGCTGACCTGGCCGGCTTGAGCACCGCCGCGGCCACCACCAGCGGGCCTGCGCAGGCCCCGCGGCCTGCCTCGTCTATGCCCGCGACCGGCGTGAGGCCGGCCCGGGCCAGGATGCGCTCGTATCCGGCCAGCCCGCAGTCGCTCCTGGGCGTATAGCCGACGGGTCGTCGAAGGACGGCCTGCATGGTGTCACCGGCACCGCGGGGCACGGCGGCGGGGAATGTGGCGCTGCCAGGCACGGAACCGCCAGGCGGCCGACCGCGTGGCGCGCGAGCGCGAGGCCCGGCGCAGGTGCGCCCGCCGCTGCAGCCAGGTCACCGGGAACGCCACGGCAAAGCCGCCGGCCAGCGGCAGGTAGGGCGCCGCTGCCCCCACTCGGGTGCCCACCGCGCCGATCGCGGCCGCCGCCGACTTGGTCACCCCGGGCTGGCCGAAGGTGGCGGGTATCTGCAAGATCCGCCAGCGATTCGGCGGCCAGACGATTATGAAGGCCCGGCCGATGACCTTGTTCTCCGGGATAGTCCCCGCGCCGGGGTCAGCGGTGTGCAGCCGGGAGTCGTCGGAGACCAGCCTGTTGTCGCCCATGACCCACAGGCGGCCAGGCGGGACCACGTCGTGGAAGTGCATCTCCGAGGGCGCCGACCCCGGGTACAGGTACGAGCTCTCGTGCAGGGCCACGCCATTCACCGTGACCTGGCCCGCGGCGTTGCAGCAGGCCACATGGTCACCGGGGACCCCGATGACCCGCTTGATGTAGTCGGTCTGGCCGGGCGCGGTGCCGAACAGGCCGCCGATCGAGCGGAAGAGGGGCAGCAGGGTGGCGTGATAGAGGCGGACGATCGGGTCCGAGCTTGGCCGGGCCGGGGTCGGCACGGGATCCCAGGAACCCGCGCCGTCGAATACGACGATGTCGCCGGCCCGGATCGGGCGGACATGGTAAACGACCTTGTTGACCAGGACCTTGTCGCCGATCAGCAGCGTGTCCTCCATCGAGGACGAAGGAATGAAGAAGGCCTGTACCACGAAGGTCTTGATCACCAGCGCGATGACCAGCGCCACCACGATGAGCACCGGGAGTTCGCGCCAGAATCCGCGGCGGCGCTTGCCCGCCGCCGGGTCCGCCGGGTCCGCCGGTGCCGCTGGGGCGGCCTGGTCCGGTCCCGCCTGATCGTGGCCAGATGAGCCCTGGCCGGGGCTCGGCGCCTGACTGGTCACGCCATGATCGAGGTCGGGCTGACCGTCTCCGGCCTGGGCGCCCGTGCTATGCGGCCCCGTCACGCGGTCGCGCATGCTCTGGTCGTCGTCCATATCGGGATCGAGCCTAGCGCCGCGTACCTGTACCGAGGACGCCAGCGGCCAGCGACTCGGCAAATCTCCGACCGGGCAGACGCCGCCTGTTGCGGCTAAGCGCGGCGAATTATGATGATATCGTCCGCTGGCCCGGCTCTGCCGCCGCCGCGTCAGCGAAACCGCCGCCAGCGAAACCGCGGCCGGCTCCCGGCCGCCGGGCTCACCTGCCGCCAGCTCCCCGTCCGCCGGCTCGCCTGACTCGGCTCAGCCGGAACCGGCGCCGCAGCATCGCCACGGGTATCGCGCCAGCCAGGCCGCCCCCGAGCGGCAGGACGGGCGCCGCGGCACCGGCCATCCGCGCCCAGGACCCCTCGCCCGGCGCCATCGGAGCCGGGACCCTCCCGGCCGCCCGCGCCAGCGCGGCCTCGCTTCCGGAGCCCTGCTGGCCCGGTGCCTGTCCGGCGATCCCGGCCTGCAGGAATGTCTCCGGTATCCGCAGGACCTGCCACCGCCGCAGCGGCCAGACGAGCAGGAACGCCCGGCCGATGACCTTGTTCTCGGGGATTGTCCCGTCCCCCGGGTCTTTCACGTGGCCCCGGGAATCATCAGAGATGGATCGGTGGTCGCCCAGCACCCACAGGCGTCCCGGCGGGACGATGAGGCTGAAATGGCCGGATTCGCCGAACGGTGCATCACCTGGCGTGTTCCCCGGGAAGAGGTAGCCCCGCTCGTGCAGGGGCGCCCCGTTGACGGTGACCAGGCCCTGGGCGTTGCAGCAGGCCACATGATCGCCGGGGACGCCGATGACCCGCTTGATGTAGTCGGTCTGCCCCGGCGCGGTGCCGAACAGCCCGCCGATCGAGCGCAGCAGCGGCCGGAGGGTCACATCGTAGAGCCGGACCACCGGATCACCGCTCGTCGTGGCGGCCGGGAGCGCGTCCCAGGAGCCCGCGCCGTCGAAGACGATGATGTCGCCGGGATGGACCGGGCGGAAGTGGTAGACGAGCTTGTTGACCAGGACCTTGTCCCTGATCCTGAGCGTGTCCTGCATGGAGCCGCTGGGAATGAAGAAGGCCTGGATGACGAAGGTCTTGATGATCAGCGCGATGACGAGAGCTACCACGATGAGGACCGGAACCTCGCGCCAGAACGACCGCCGCCTGGTACCGGCCCCCACCGCGGTAGCGGCCGGGGCCGCGGTCCCGCCAGGAACGCCCGGGCCAGCGTCCGCCTTACCCGCCATGAACGGCCGAGCCTGCGGACGCTGAGCTGCCCGGGGTGGATCTATCTGGCGCTGGCCGGGCTGGCACTCCCCGGGCTGGCGCTGGCCAGGCTGGCACTCTCCGGGGGAGCATCCGGTGTCGCTAGCGGGCGGTGACCTCGCGGCGCTCCCGGATCCGGGCGGCCTTGCCGCGCAGGGAGCGGAGGTAGTAGAGCTTGGCCCGGCGGACACGGCCGCGCGTGACGACCTCGATCTTGTCGATCGCCGGGGTGTGCACCGGGAAGGTCCGCTCCACGCCTACGCCGTAGCTGACCTTGCGGACGGTGAACGTCTCCCGCGAGCTGCCGCCCTGGCGCCGGATGACCACGCCCTGGAAAACCTGGACCCGGGACCGGCTTCCCTCGGTGACCTTGACGTGAACGCGGAGGGTGTCACCCGGCCGGAAGTCAGGGATGTCAGAGCGGATCTGTGCCTGCTCAAGCTCGGCAATCGCAGTGTGCATCGCTACGGTTCCTCAGTAGTCAGTCACGCGCACGCATGCGTTCGCGCTCGAGTCGGTCTCATTGCGCCGGGCGGAGGCGCCCGGCAGGGCCCCGGCGGAGTACTCCCGCGGCGAGGCGACTTTCAGTGTGCCATACCTTGGCCACTAACCGGAAAGCCAGCCTCGGCCAGCACCGCCCGATCGTGGTCGCTAAGGCCGCCGGGAGGCGGGTTTATCAGCCGCTCGACCAGATCAGGCCGGTTTTGCGCCGTCCGCCGCAGAGCGCAGTCACGCCGCCATCTCGCGATGGCCGCGTGATCTCCGGACAGCAGCACCGGCGGCACCTCCCGGCCCCGCCAGATCCGGGGGCGGGTGTAGGCGGGCCCCTCGATCAGGCCGGCCATCGGGCCGCCACCGCCGCCGAAGGAGTCGTCAGAAGCGGACTCGGCGTTGCCCATGACCCCAGGGAGCAGCCGGCAGATCGCCTCGGTCATCACCAGCACCGCCGACTCGCCGCCCGGCAGGACGTAGTCGCCGATGCTCACCTCGTCGACTTCCATCCTCGAGCGGGCCTCCTCGATGACGCGGGCGTCGATGCCCTCGTAGCGGCCGCAGGCGAACACGAGCCGGGGCTGGGCCGCGTAGTGCGCGGCCAGCGCCTGGGTGAACGGGACGCCGGCGGGCGTGGGCACGATCAGCCGGGCCTGCTGGCCGGGGGCGACGATCTCATCCAGCGCCGCACCCCAGGGCTCCGGCTTCATCACCAGGCCCGGCCCGCCGCCGAACGGCGCGTCATCGACCGAGTGGTGCACATCGCTGGTCCAGTCGCGCAGATCATGAACGCGCAGCGCGATGTCACCGCGCTGGACGGCCTTGCCGATCAGGGATGCGTTCAGCGCGCGGAAGTACTCGCCGAAGATGGTGATGATGTCGATCTGCAGGTCGCTTCCTCCTGCCTAGCTAGAGGTGCCGGGATCCAGCAGGCCTGGCGGCGGGTCGATGACCAGCCGGCCGGCTGCGACATCCACCTCCGGCACCAGCTGTGCCACGAACGGCACCAGGATCTCCGCCCCCGACCGGTCCCCGTCACCCGCAATGACCAGGAGATCCTGGCCATGGTGCAGGACGTCGGCGACCTTGCCCACCGGCTCTCCGGCGGTGGTCAGCACGGCCAGGCCGATGAGCTCGAAGTCACGGAACTCGTCCGGGTCGCTGGCCTCCTCGAGCTCGTCGGAGTCCACCAGCAGGAGCAGGCCGCGCAGCTCGTCCGCCTGGTCGCGATCCTCAATCCCGGCGAAGGACACCAGCAGCCGCCCCGAATGCCGGCGCGCCGCGACGACCGTGAGCGGGCTGTCCGCGGCAGGTTCCGTCTGGAGAACGGAGCCTGCCGCGAACCTCAGCTCGGGATCATCGGTCCGCACGTCGACGGTGACGTCGCCGCGGATACCGTGCGGCCGGCCTATCCGGCCGACGACCAGCTGCATGGCCGTTAGCGGATCTCGTCGGTATCCAGCAGGTCGACGCGCACGTAGGAGCCACCGGCCAGCGAGCCGATGACCGTGCGCAGTGCCTTGGCGGTCCGGCCGCCCCGCCCGATGACCTTGCCGAGGTCGTCGGGGTGCACCCGGACTTCCAGGACACGGCCGCGGCGCATGCCGCGGCTGTCCACCCGGACGTCGTCCGGAAACTCGACAATGCCCTTGACGAGGTGCTCCAGGGCCTCCTCGAGCATGTCAGCCCTCGCTGGGCGCCGAGTCGGCGCCGCCGTCCTCGGCCGCCTGTGGTGCGTCCTGCGCGGCGGCTGGCTCAGCGCTCGCCTCGGCGGCCGCGGTCGCGGTGGCCTTGGCGGGCTTGGCCGCCGGCTCCGCCTTCTCGGACTGGCCAGACTTCTCGGCCTTGCCGAAGGTCTCACCCTTGCCGGACGCCTCGGCCTTGCCGGAGGTCTCACCCTTGCCGGACGCCTCGGCCTTGCCGGCCCTGGCGGTCTTCGGGGCAGAGTCGCCGCTCTTGGCCCGGGACTTGGGCTTGGTCGTCGCGCCGCTGTCGTCCAGGGTCTCCTGGAGCGCGGCGGCAAAGGCGACCTTCCGGTCGGCCTTGGGCTCAGCGACCCGGAGCGTTCCCTCGGCGCCCGGCAGGCCCTTGTACTTCTGCCAGTCGCCGGTGATCTCCAGGAGCTTGCGGACCGGGTCGGTCGGCTGGGCGCCCACCGACAGCCAGTGCTGCGCGCGCTCGGAGTCCACCTCGATGAATGACGGCTCGGCCTTCGGGTGGTACTTGCCGATCTCCTCGATGGCGCGCCCGTCCCGCTTGGTGCGGGCATCAGCCACGACGATCCGGTAGTACGGCGCCCGAATCTTGCCCAGGCGCTTCAGCTTGATCTTGACAGCCACGGCTGTGGTCTTCTCCCAGCGGAATCGGTGTCGGGCAGCGGACGTGAACGGGTGGGGTTCCGGACGTGCTGCCCAGATGGGTCCGGCTCAGCGAGAAGCAGAGAGGGCCTCGCGCGGCCGATCGTAGCTGTCACATTCTGCCAGACGCGGACCGCTGGTGCGTAATCACCGGGGGTAGTCCCGGCTCCGTGAGGCAGCTGGCACCCTTTTCCGGCCCGGTTTCCCGGGTCGGAAGGCAGCGGCTAGCGCCCCTTCCGGCCCGAGTTGCCACGCCGCCCTGACTGAGGACCGCGCAGTCCCGCCGGCAGGTTCGGCTGCTGCGGGAACCCCGGCGGCAGCTGGAATCCGCCATCGCCGCCGACGCCGGGCAGGCCACCGGGACCGCCGCCGAAGCCGGCCGGCAGCTGGCCCAGGGCCGGCGCGCCCTGGTCGCCCGGCTGGCCGGCGGCCTGGCCGTCCGGCTGGCCGGCCGCGCGGCTGCCCGGAGCGCCGGCCGGGCGGCCGCCGCCCTTGCCCTTCTTCTTCGTCTTGCCCCTGGCCTTCTGCCCGCCGCGGCGCATGCCGCCCATGCCGGGAATGCTGCCCATCATCTGGCGCATCATCTTCTGGCCCTCGAGGAACCGCACGATCAGCTGGTTGACCTCGCCGACGGTCACCCCCGAGCCGTTGGCGATCCTGATCCGCCGGGAACCATTGATGATCTTAGGATTGCGCCGCTCGTCGCGGGTCATGGAGTTCACGATCGCCGCGGCCCGGTCCAGGTCACGGTCGTCGATCTGGCTGAGCGCCTCGCGGTTCTGCGCGGCCCCGGGCAGCATGCCGAGCAGGTTGCCGATCGGCCCGAGCTTGCGGACCATCGCCAGCTGCTCGACGAAATCCTCCAGGGTGAAGCCCTCGCCGGAGGCCAGCTTGCCCGCCATGGAGGCGGCCTGGTCGGCGTCGAAGGTGCGCTCCGCCTGCTCGATCAGGGTCAGCATGTCGCCCAGGTCGAGAATGCGGGAGGCCATCCGGTCGGGATGGAAGAGGTCGAACTCCTCGAGCTTCTCGCCGGACGACGCGAACATCACAGGCTTGCCGGTGAGCTGCGCGATCGACAGCGCCGCGCCACCGCGGGCGTCGCCGTCCAGCTTGGTCAGCACCACGCCGTCGTAGCCGACGCCATCCAGGAACGCCTGCGCCGTCTGCACGGCGTCCTGGCCGATCATCGCGTCGACGACGAACAAGATCTCGTCGGGGTCGACCGCGTCCCGGATATTGGCGGCCTGCTGCATCAGCTCCTCGTCGATGCCCAGCCGGCCAGCGGTGTCGATGATGACGATGTTGTGCATGAGGCGCCTGGCCTCGTCCACCGACCGGCGGGCCACCTCGACGGGGTCGCCCACCCCGTTACCCGGATAGGGCGCGTACACCGGGATGCCCGCGCGCTCGCCGAGTACCTGAAGCTGCTGGACGGCGTTGGGCCGCTGCAGGTCGGCCGCCACCATCAGGGGCGTGTTGCCCTGTGACTTGAGCCAGAGCGCCAGCTTGGCCGCCAGCGTGGTCTTACCGGATCCCTGCAGGCCCGCCAGCATGATGACGGTCGGAGGCACCTTGGCAAAGCGCAGCCGCCGTGCCTCGCCGCCCAGGATCGTGATGAGTTCCTCATTGACGATCTTGATGACCTGCTGGGCGGGGTTCAGCGCCTCGGATACCTCAGCCCCAGACGCGCGCTCCCGGACGTTCGCGATGAACTGGCGGACCACAGGCAGCGCCACGTCCGCCTCAAGCAGCGCGATCCGGATCTCGCGGCAGGTTGCGTCGATATCGGCAGGCGACAGGCGCCCGCGTCCGCGCAGGGACGAGAAAACCTGGGTAAGCCGATCAGAAAGTGTCTCGAACACGTATGGCCGCCGTCCTCGCTCATGGCCGTCCTTAGCCACCCCAGGCTATCCGGTAGCGGGCGCCATCCCTCGCCACTCCGCTTCCTGCCTCGGCCGCCAGGGTCTTGCACGGCAATTTTCAGCTGGACTATTGCCACCAGCCTGGTCGGCCGCTATACACCAGACCATGACGACACAAACCAGTCTCTACGACCGGCTCGGCGGGGCAGCCGCCATTACGTCGGTCACCGAGATCTTCTACCGCAAGGTCTTAGCCGACCCGGCCCTCGCCCGTTACTTCGATGACGTCGACATGGACGGGCAGGTTGCCAAGCAGGCCGCCTTCCTGTGCATGGCCCTGGGCGGCCCGGCCGCCTACAGCGGACGTGATCTGCGCATCGCGCACGCGCCGCTCAGCGGTCTCACCGACCACCACGTCGACCTGGTCATCGGCTACCTGGCCGAGACGCTCAGCGAGCTGGGCGTGCCGGCGGCCGATATCGCGGCCGTGGGCGCCACGGCCGACAGCGTCCGGGACGACGTCCTGAACCGCTGATCCCGATGCGGCTTACCGTCAGCGGAAATGACCTGGAGTTCCAGCGGGGCGAGACGGTCCTGCACGTCCTGGCCCGGCACGGCATCCAGCTGCCGTCGGTCTGCCGGGCTGGCCTGTGCCGGGCGTGTCTCCTGCGCGTGGTGCGCGGGGATCCCGGCCCGGCTGGCCGCGCGGCCCTGGACGGCGTCCTGCAGGCCGACGGCTATTTCCTGGCCTGTACCGCGCGGCCGGCCGGCGACCTGACGGTCGCGCTGGCCGAGGCGGACGCGTTCACGCCCGGCGAGCTGCTGTCCGTGCAGCCGGCCGGGAGCGGCGTGCTGCGGGTCCGGGTCCGGCCCCGGCTGCGGCTGGACTTCCGCGCCGGCCAGCACGTGGCCCTGCGGGTGCCCGGCGGGATCGTCCGCGTGTACTCCATCGCGAGCCTGCCCGCCGAGGCGCGCGAGGCGGGCATCGAGTTCCACGTCCGCCGGTACCCGGGCGGAGCGATGAGCGGCTGGCTGACCGGTGCTGCCTCCGGCGACGCGGTCGGCCTGGGCCGCCCCGGCGGCTCTTGCCACTACCGCCCGGAGGACCCCGGCTGCCCGCTGCTGCTCGCCGGTACCGGCACCGGGCTCGCGCCGCTGGCCGCCATCGCCCGGGACGCGCGCGCGCACGGGCACGGCGGCCCGATCATCGCCGTCCAGGGGGGCGCCTACTCCGCTGGCCGCGGGGGCCCGCCGCCGCCCGGGCCGGGATGGCCGCCGCCGATCCGCCCGCGGACCTGCCTGCTGTCGCGCGGGGAGGACATCGTGACGGCGGTGGTGGCCGAGCTCGCGGACCTGCCCGGGGTCGCCGACGCCCGCGCGTACCTGTGCGGCGCGCCGGAGGTAGTCGCGTCGATGCGACGCGCCCTGTTCATGAGCGGCCTGTCGCTGGGCCGCATCCACTGTGACGCGTTCGCCGCCGCGGTGACGGACGCCGGCGGCACTGCGGGCAGCGGCGTCCGCTAGGCGCGCGTGTTGAGGCAGGCCCGCAGGCGGGCCTGCTCGGCCTCCAGCTGCGTCCAGTCTGCTTCCGGCTCGGCCACGGGATCGGTCACCGGCCCGGCCACTGGCTCCCCGGTCACCGGCGCGGCCATGGCCGCCCGGGCGGCGCGGCTGGCCTCGTGGTGGGCCTCTTCCAGCACCTGGGCGGCGTGCGAGCGGGCCTGGGCCAGGATCTCGTCCCGGCGCCGCCGTGCATCCTCGGCCAGGTGCCGGCTGTATTCCTGGGCCTCGGCCACGTAGTGGCTGGCCGTCTGCTGGGCCCGCGACAGGATGCCGACCGCCTGGAGATGCTCGTCATCGCGGCGGTGGCCCGCTTCGCCATCGTCGGCGCAGATGCCGAGCACCCGCCGCCGGAGGCGGTTGATCTCCTGCTGCAGGGCCGTGCGCTCGTTGTGCAGCGTGACCAGCTCTCCCTCGACCCGCTGGCAGAACGCCCGGACGTGCTCCTCGTCGAACCCGCGGCGCCCCCGGCGCACCGTGCGGAAGGAGACGGCCTGGACGACGTCCGGCGTCAGCCTCTCCTCGGCTTGCCACCTCAAGCTGATCTCCTGCAGGCGACATGTATCCATGGGTTCCTCGCTACAGCCGGGGCAAAGAGCACGATAGGGCTCGGGCATGAGAATAGGCCTCGCAACCGCCCATCGTCAGCCATTTGCAGAATGCAACATGATAACGAACCGTCCGGGCCAGGGCCCGCGGAGGCGACGGCGGAGGGGTGGGGTGGGGTGGGGCCGGCGGAACAAGTGGGGCCGGCGGAACAAGTGGGGCGGCGGAAGGGGTGGGGCCGGCGGAAGGGGTGGGCCGGCGGGTCGTTGGGCCGGAGAGGGCTGAACCGGCGGCCAGCCCAGCGCCCGCGGGGGCGGGGGGATGAGGCGGGCGCTGGGACCGGCCGCCGGGACAGCCCTGCCGTGGACCTGATCCGCCCTCCGGAGCGGTCAGGCCAGCTGGCGTCCTGGCGAGGTCAGGTAATGCTCCGGCGATCGTTCCCTTGGGCTAATTCCTGGACTGAGGCTGCCTCCTTACGCTCCCATTCCTCGATGCTGTGCAAGACGCCCTCGGTGTAAGCCCGCAGGTGAGCCCGGTAGACGTCGCTGTAGGTCCGCAGGTAGGCCAGCTCGGCCTGCGCGGCCCGCCGCTCGCGGTCGGTCTGCGGCGGCGTCGAGTCGTTCAGCGCGGTGACCGCCGCATCGCGCGCCCGGGCGTGCGCCTCTTCCAGGATCATGTCCGAGTGCTGCTGGGCCTCGCGCATGATGTCGTCGCGGCGCAGCCTGGCCTCCTCGGTTACCCGGCTGCTGTAAGCCTGGGCGTCGGCGACGTACCGGTCGGCGGTGACCTGCGCGCTGGACAGGATCCGCACCGCGTGCACGTGGGCGTCGGCCTCGCCGAACAGGACAGAGGGCTGGTCGCCGCCGGCCTCCCCGGACAGGATCCGCCGGCGCAGCCGCTGGACTTCCTGCCACAAGGAGGCCCGCTCGTTCACCAGGCGCACGAACTCGGCATGCACCACCCGCAGGAACCCCTGGACAGGCTCCTCCTCATAACCGCGCCGCCCCAGCCGCGACAGGGGAAACGTCACGGTCAGCAACTCGTCGGGAGTCAGCCTGCTCTCCTCATCGAACCATGCTGTTGTCAAGGCTCACTCCACCCGAAATCCTCGATATGGATCTGCTCCTGCGGCATTCCCGCTGTCGCCAGCCGCGCGACGGTTTCCTGCACCATCTCGGTCGGGCCGGCCAGGTAGGCATCGCGCCGCGACCAGTCGCCGCAGCGGGCCACGACATCGGGGAGGCTGCCGGTCTCCCCGGCGAACCGGGAATCGGCCGATACAGCTGGCGTGACGGTCAGCCACGGGTACTGGGCGGCCATCTTCTCCAGGCTGTCCAGGTCATACAGCCCGTCGGCGGTCCGAGCGCCGAAGAACAGGTCCACCCGCGGCGGCTGGTCCGCAGCTGCGACCTCCTCGAGGATGGCCTTCAGCGGGGCCAGTCCGGTACTTCCGGCCACGAGCAGGATGTCCCGGCCGGAGGCGGGGCGGCTCAGCGTGAGGGCCCCGACGGGGGGTCCCAGCCTGACCTCGGTGCCAGCGATCGCGGCGCTGGTGAGGGCCATGCTCACCGCGCCGCCGTCGATCAGCCGGACATGGAACTCCAGCAGGCCGTCGCGGCGCGGCGCGCTGGCCATGGAGTAGTAACGCCATAGCTTCGGGCGGCTCGGAGACTCGATCGCCACGGACTGCCCCGGCAGGTAGTCCATCCGGGGCTCCGGCCGGACGGACAGCACGCAGACATCGAAGGTCCGCCGCTCGTAGGCCACGACCGTGCCCCGCCACCAGGCCGGCCGTTCTTGCTCGTCCGCGCGCGCGGACGCGATCATGACCGAGGCAATCAGCTCGTAGGCGGCCTGCCAGTCGGCGGCCAGCTCCGGCGTCCAGGCCGGCCCGGAAAAGTGCTCCAGGGTGGCCAGCAGGCTGGCGCCCACGGCATCATAGTGATCGGCCACAGCGCCGAACTTCCGGTGATCACGGCCCAGGCCCTGGAGGAACGCGGCCAGCTCGTTGACGCTGTCCACCTGGGAGACGATCTTCACGAGCGCGTCGACGAGATGGGAGCGCTGCACCGCCATGGAGATCGGAAAAAGGTCCCGCACCTCAGGATGCTTGATGAACAGGTCGGAGTAGAAGAACAGCGGTAATTCATCACCGTGCATGGCGACACGGGCGAAGCTCTCCCGCAGCCGGGCCACGTCCAAGGCTCCCGCCCTTCCCGCCGTCGCACGTCATGAATGATCCTGGCCGGCTCGGTAGTTGCAGTACAAAGACTGCTGCAACTTGCAGCGAGAGACATCGGTCAGGTGACGTATTCCCGAAGGCGGGAGCATGAGGGACGAGCCGCGGCGGCCTGGGGTCAGTCGCCCACGATGGCGTCGGCGAACACCTCGGGATCGAAGGGAGCCAGGTCATCGGGCCCTTCGCCGAGGCCGACCAGCTTCACCGGCACGCCTAGCTCACGCTGCACGGCGATCACGATGCCGCCCTTGGCGGTCCCGTCGAGCTTGGTCAGGATGATCCCGGTCACGTTGGTGACCTCGGCGAACACCCTCGCCTGCCGCAGTCCGTTCTGGCCGGTCGTGGCGTCGAGCACCAGCAGGACCTCGTCCACCGTGCCGTGCTTCTCGATGACCCGCTTGATCTTCCCCAGCTCGTCCATCAGCCCGGCCTTGGTGTGCAGGCGGCCGGCCGTGTCGACGATGACGGTGTCGACGCCGCGCTCGATCCCCTCGTTGACGGCCATGAACGCCACGCTGGCCGGATCCGCGCCCTCCCGGTCCGAGCGGACAGTCTCCGCGCCGACCCGCTCGCCCCAGGTCTGCAGCTGATCGGCGGCCGCCGCCCGGAAGGTGTCGGCCGCGCCCAGCAGCACGGTCTGGCCGTCGCCGATGAGCGAGCGGGCCAGCCGCCCGACGGCGGTCGTCTTGCCGGTGCCGTTGACCCCCACCACCAGGATCACCGCGGGCCGGTCACCGTGCGGCAAGGCACGCAGCGTGCGATCCATGTCGGGTCCGAGCTGGGCCAGCAGGTCGGCCCGGAGCAGGTCCCGGACCTCGGCCGGGTCGCGGGTGCCCGTGACCTTGACCTCGGTGCGAAGCTGCTCGACGATCTGCCGGGCCGGGCCCACGCCCATGTCCGCGGTGATCAGCGTGTCCTCGATCTCCTCCCACGTCTGCTCGTCCAGGTTGCCCGTGGACAGCAGGTTCAGCAGGACCGAGCCGAACGCCGACTGGGAGCGCGCGAGGCGGCCGCGCAGCCGCGCCATGCGGCCAGCCGACGGCGGCGGCTGCTCGACGGGCCGGGCCCGCACGGGCGGCGGCTCGGTAGGCAGGCTGTCGGGCGGCGCGACGGTGCCAGTGCCGCCGCTGGTCCCATCCTGCCCGGGTGGTTCCAGCGTGCCGACGGCACCGCCGGGAGCGGCCTCGTCCGGGGCGGCGGGCGCAGAGGGGCGGCGGGAGCGAAGGCGGGCCACGAGGGCCGTCCCGCCGCCGCCGACCACGACGACTATGGCGGCGATGATGAGGTCAGTTTCCATTGCCCTCCCAGTCTGGCAGACGGCCCAGGCTAGGCGGTCTCGCGCTCCCTCAGGCGCTGGCTCACCACGGTGGAGACGCCGTCGCCGCGCATGCTGATCCCGTAGAGCGAGTCGGCGATCTCCATCGTCCGCTTCTGGTGGGTCACGATGATGAGCTGGGAACTCTCCCGGAGCTCGCTGAAGATCTCCAGCAGCCGGCCGAGGTTGGTGTCATCCAGGGCCGCCTCCACCTCGTCCAGCACGTAGAACGGCGAGGGGCGGGCCCGGAAGATGGCGATCAGGAAGGCGATGGCGGTGAGCGACCGCTCGCCGCCTGACAGCAGCGACAGCCGCTTCACCTTCTTGCCCGGCGGCCGCGCCTCGAATTCGATGCCGGTGGCCAGCATGTCGTCCGGCTCGGTGAGGATAAGCCGGCCATCGCCGCCGGGAAACAGCGTGGCGAAGATCCGCTCGAACTCGCGCGCCGTGTCGGCGTAGGCCGAGCTGAAGACCTGCAGGACCCGCTCGTCGACCTCCTTGATGACCGTCAGCAGATCGCGCCGGGTCTTGCGGAGATCCTCCAGCTGGGCGACGAGGAACGCGTGGCGCTCCTCCAGGGCCGCGAACTCCTCCAGGGCCAGCGGGTTGACCTTGCCGAGCTGGTCCAGCATCCGCTGCGCCGCCTGCGCGCGCTTCTCCTGCGCGGCGCGGTCGTAAGGGACGGCCAGCTGGCCTTCCTCGGCCGGCGGAACCAGCACGGCGGGGCCGTACTCGGCCACCAGCTGGTCCGGGTCGATAGCGAACTCGTCGGCGACCCGGGCGGCGATCTGCTCCAGCTGCATGCGCCGGGTGGCGTGCGCCAGCTGCGCCCCGTGCGCGCTGTTCACCACCTTGTCCAGTTCCTCGGACAGGTCCCGGATACGCGCCCGGACGGCCTTGAGCTCGGCGTCCCACCCCTTGCTGGCCTCCTCGGCATGCCGGCGCTCGGCGTCGGCCGCGGCGCTGGAGGCCTGGATCCTGGCCAGGGCGAACTGGGCGCCCTCGGCCACGGCCCGGGCCACCATGGCCGAGGCGGCGCGCAGCTCACGGCGGGCCTGCGCCCGCAGCGTGGCCTTGCGCTCGGCGACCGCTGCCGCCGCGAGCGCGTCGGCGCGGCCGGAGATGGCCCGCAGCCGCTCCTCGACGGTGCGGACCTCCAGCCGGGCCTCCATCTCGGCGCTTCGCGCCTGCGTCGCGGCCTGAGCCAGCTGCTCCTTGTCGGCCGGGGCGGGGTCCTCGCCGGCATCCGCCCAGCCCGGCGCGGCCAGGCCGGCATGGATGCCCGCGCGCGTGGCCGCGGCGTCCAGGGCCTCCTGCTCGGCCAGCTTGGCCCGGAGCTCGGCGGAGCTGGCCAGGCTCTGCTGCTGGGCCCGCTCGGCGACCGCGATCGCGTGGGACAGGCGGTTGGCCTCGTCCCTGGCCGCGCGGGCGGCCCCGGCCAGGGTCCCGAGCTTCCCGGAGGTCTGCGCCGCGGCGGCGTCTACCTCCTGCAGCGCGGCCTGGGCCTCGGCCAGCTCCTGCCGGGCCTGCTCCTCGTCCTCGATCGCCACGGCCAGCTGCTGCTCAGCGACCTGGCAGCTAGCCTCGGCCGCCGCGAGCTGGGCCGATGCCTGCCCGGCGGCGGATCGCAGGCCCAGCAGGCTCTGCTCCCCGCTCGACCCGCCGCGTGCCCAGTGCGTGCCGAGCAGGTCCCCGTCCCTGGTCGCTACCCGCAGGCCGGGCTGCTCGCGGAGCAGCCGCAGCCCGGTGCCCAGGTCGTCGGCGACGACCACCCCGGCCAGCAGCTCATCGACCGCGGCGGCCAGCTCTGCCGGCGCCTGCACCAGGTCCCTGGCCGGGATGACACCGGGCGGCAACGCCGGGGAGGCGTTACCTCTGGGTCTGCTCCCGCCTGCGATGACCAGGCCGGCGCGGCCAGCGTCCTGGTCCTTCAGCGCTTCCAGGATGACCGCGGCGGCCTCCAGTCCCTTCACGGCCACCGCGGCCGCCGCGGCGCCGAGCGCCGCCGCGATGGCTTCCTGAGCGCCGTCGCTGACCGTCAGCAGAGCGGCCAGGGGACCCAGCACCCCGGTGAACCGGCGGGGCTCGGCCAGCAGCACGGCCGACGCGTCCGCACCCTGGGTCACGGCCTCGGCCAGTGCGCCCGCCCGGGCGCGCAGCCCGGCCCGCTCGCCGCTGGCGGCGTGCTCGGCCCGGCGCAGCCGCGCCACCGAGGCCGACGCCTCCCTGAGCCGCGCGGCCGCCGCCTCGCGGGCCGCCGCCAGATCAGACCGGCCTTCCTCCCGCCCGGACACCAGGTCCTGCAGCTGTGCGTACTCTTCCTGGGCCTTGTCGGCGCGGGCGCGGGCCTGCGCGAACGCCTCGCTCAGCCGGCCCGCCTCGCCCTGCGCCGCGGCCGCCTTGCTGCTGGCCGCGTCAGCCTGGCCGCGCAGCCGGGCCAGGCGCTCGGCCCGCGCCGCCGCGGCCCTGGCGTCGGCGGCGAGCCGCCGCTCGGTCTCGGCGACCGCGGCCTCGGCCCTGGTCCGCTCGGCCACGACCTCGGTCAGTGCCGACCGGGCCTGGCTGAGGCGCTCGCTGAGCTCGTCTTCCCGAGCCCGCAGCCCGGCGGCCTCGGCGTCGAGCTCGTCGGCGTCCCGGCCGGCTCGCTGGGGCTCGGGGGCGGACAGGTGCCGGTGCCGCTCGGCGGCCAGGCTGGCCGCGCCGCGCAGCCGCTCAGCCAGCCCGGACAGCGCGAAGAAGGTCTCCTGGGCGGCCGCGAGCCGCGGGGCGTGCTGCTGCTCGGCCGCCTCCAGCTCCGCCTCCCGCTCGCGCGCCCGGCTCAGCGCGGCCTCCAGGGCGGCGCGCGCCTGCGCCTTGGCCGCCTCGCCGGCCTCGTCGCGCTCCAGCTCGGCCGCCAGCTTGCCGTAGTCGTCGGCGAGCAGCCGCAGCCGGGCGTCGCGCAGGTCGGCCTGGATCACGGCCGCCTTGCGCGCGATCTGCGCCTGCCGCCCGAGCGGCTTGAGGCGCCGGCCCAGCTCACCGGTCAGGTCGACCAGCCGGGTCAGGTTGGCCTGCATGGCATCGAGCTTGCGGAGGGCCTTCTCCTTACGGCGCCGGTGCTTGAGAACGCCCGCCGCCTCCTCGATCAGCGCCCGGCGGGCCTCCGGCCCGGCGTTCAGCACCTCACCGAGCTGGTTCTGCCCGACGATGACGTGCATCTCGCGGCCGAGGCCGGTGTCTGACAGCAGTTCCTGCACGTCCAGCAGCCGGCAGTGGTCGCCGTTGATGGCGTACTCACTCTGCCCGGACCGGAACAGCAGCCGGCTGATCGTCACCTCGGCGTAGTCGATGGGCAGGGCACCGTCGCTGTTGTCGATCGTCAGGGTGACCTCGGCGCGGCCGAGAGCGGGGCGGCCGGACGTGCCGGCGAAGACCACGTCCTCCATCTTGCCGCCGCGCAGCGGCTTGACGCCCTGCTCGCCCATGACCCAGGAGAACGCGTCCACCACGTTGGACTTGCCGGATCCGTTCGGGCCGACCACGCAGGTGATACCGGGCTCGAACCGCATCGACGTGGCCGATGCGAACGACTTGAAGCCGCGCAGGGTGAGGGTCTTGAGGTACACCCGCGCTATCCTCCCTGGGATCAGTAGCCGGATCTTGCCGCCGTGGCGGGGCTGCCTGGTCCTTCCGCACCCTACCGCGCGCTACCGTCAGCGCAGCGGATTGCGCTTCCGGCTGGGGGGCGTTGGCGCCGATCTAGGACGGTTCGTGGCGAGTCAGCGGATATCCCGGCGGACGGTGCTGGCGGCCGGGCTGGGCGCGGGAGCGCTCGGGGCCGTGGCGGCCGGCGGTTACGGGCTGGTGGAAAGCGGAACCCTGCCCGGTAAGTACCGGCTCGCCCGGCTGCTCGGCGCCTGCGGCGCGCCGCCACCGCCGCCAGCGGGACCGCGGCCCAGCCGCCACGAGGCCCAGTTCTGGTCCGCCTACCGGCGGCAGCGGGTGACTATGGTCACTCTCATCCCGGCCGGTGTCCGCTCCCTGCGCGGGCTGGGGGCGGTCGTAGCCCTGCACGGCCTGGGCGGCAATGCCATCGGCACGGCCAGCACCCTGGCCCTGGCCATGGCGGCGCTCCCGCGGGCCCGGGCCGGCCAGTTCGCCGTGCTCACGGTCGATGGCGGCCGGTCGTACTGGCATCGCCGCGCCGACGGCGACGACCCGCAGGGAATGATCATCCATGAGGTGCTGCCGCGCGCCGCGGCGCTCGGCCTGCGCACCGAGCGGATCGCGATCATCGGGGAGTCGATGGGCGGCTACGGAGCCCTGCTGCTCGCCGCGCGCCTCGGGTCCGCGGCGGGAGCCGGGGGAACTGCGGCGGGGGCCGGGCCGGTCGCCGCGGCGGTAGCGGCGATCTCGCCGGCCATCTTCGCCTCGGCGGCCGATGCCCGGCAGGCCGACCCGAGGTCGTTCGACGGGCCGGCCGATTTCGCCCGCAACGACGTGCTCACGCAGCTGCCCGCCCTCCGGCACGTGCCGGTCTACGTCGGCTGCGGTGACAGCGACCCGTTCGAGCCGATGGCGCGGCTGCTTCGCTCGCGCCTGCGCCGGCTGACCGGACGGCCAGCGGCCGGAGCTATCGAGGCAGGCTGTCACGACAGCGCGTTCTGGGCCCGGAGCCTGCCGGACGGGCTGAGCTTTGTCAGCACCTATCTGCGTTGACCCGCTCGAGTCTGCGTTGACCCGCTCGAGCGCCGGTAAAACGGCAGCCCGGCAGGCGCCGCCGTAGCCGACCCTGGGGTCGGCGCTGGTGACGCGCACCGCTGGAGCGGCGAAGAGGGACGCCATCTGGCGCCCCTCCATGAGAGCGGCCGCCTGTACTCGCCTAGGCGAGTACAGATTCGCGAACCGGAATCAGCAGGTCCTGCCCCACCTCAGCGGCCAGCACGTCGTTCTCTTCCTGAAGCCGGGAAAGCGCGGCTTCGAGATCACGTACTCGTTGCTGCAGGCGGCGCATCTCTGAGACCATGCGGGGATCCGGCCCGCCGACGTGGCCAAGTAGAGCCTTCGCCATTGTGTAAGGTCCTCCACACTGAGCGACCAGAGTGGGCACGCAAGCGGTCGCCAGAAACGCGAGCACGCAGTTGCGCGCAGGTAACACTTCTATGGTCCCACCGTCAAGGGCACCCGGTCAAGTTGGGAGATCGCCCAGGTCACAGGTCTGCAGGCGACGCTGGACGATCATAGCTCGGCAAAGCCGGCCGGGCTGGCGCGGCCGCCGGCCGGATCATCCCAGCGGTGCGTGACGTCAATGACGTGTCCCGGCGTGTCCGGGCCGCCTAGCAGGGTCAGCAGCTGGGTGCACGCGTCCCGGGGCCCTTCCGCCACGACCTTCACGCGGCCGTCGGCCAGGTTCTCCGCCCAGCCGCGGAGCCCGAGAGCCAGCGCCTGGCTGCGCACCCACCAGCGGAATCCGACACCCTGAACCCGGCCGCGCACCCAGGCGGTCAGCCGGACCGGCTCGCCGCCGCCGTCGCCCCCTCCGGCCGGCGGTCCCGGCGGCTCGGGGGCTAGCGGACGAGCATCATCAGCCACCTTCGCCTCCTCCACCACCATGCGTCACAGATCGACCGCGCGCTAGCCGGCCGAGCCTCCCTGATTCCATGGCCGGCAATCCTCACAGCCGGCCGTTGCGCGGGCGGGGCTGGCAGACCGGGCAGCTGAACGCGGACCGGTTCATGAAGGCGTCACGCCGGACGGGAGCGCCGCAGCGCGGGCACGGGCGGCCAGCCTGGCCGTAGACGGCCAGGGACCGGCCGAAGTAGCCGCTCTGCCCGTTGACGTTCACGTACAGGCTGTCAAAGGACGTCCCGCCAGCGCTGAGCGCGTCGGCGAAGACTTCCTGGACGGCGTCGATGAGCCGGCGGACGTCCGGTCCCCGGAGCCGGTCGCAGGCCCGGGCCCAGTGCAGCCGGGCTCGCCAGAGGGCCTCGTCGGCGTAGATGTTGCCGACCCCGCTGACCAGGCTCTGGTCGAGCAGCGCCCGCTTGATGCCGCTGCGCCGGGCGCGCAGCCGGGCGGCGAAGATCTTCTCGTCGAAGGCCGGCTCCAGCGGATCGGGAGCGATGTGCCCGATGACCGAGGGCAGCTGCGCCCCGCCCGCGCTGACCAGCAGGTGCCCGAACGTGCGCTGATCGGTGAAGCGCAGGTCGGGACCGCCGTCGCGGAAGGTAAACCGCACGCGCACGTGCGGGGACAGCGGTCGCTGCGGCTCGCCGACCAGTAGCTGGCCGCTCATGCCCAGATGGGCCAGGAGCGCATCACCCTCGGCGGGCAGCCAGAGGTACTTGCCGCGGCGCAGCGGGGCGCCGACCGCGCGGCCGCTGAGTGCGGCGCAGAAATCGGCCGCGCCGGCCGCGTGCCGCCGGACGGCCCGCGGATGCAGCACCTCGACCTGGTCGATGGTGCGGCCCGCGACATGCTGGGCCAGGCCCCGCCGGACGGTCTCGACCTCGGGAAGCTCAGGCACGGGCTAGCTGCCCCTGAGCGGCTGCTCTCCGGACGCTCCCCCGCCCTCGTCTGGCGCAGCTGCCGTCACTGGGCTGCTCCCCCGGCCATTCGAGACGCCGGGCAGGCCACCGCTGGGCGGCCCGCTCTGCGTGACCGCCCGGTTCTTCACGATCGGCGCCCCGTTGCCGGCCGCACTGTTGCCCACCGCACTGTTGCCGGCCGCACTGTTGCCGGCCGGCCCGGGCTCGGCGTCGGCGGCGAGCCCGGCGCTGATCGCCGTCCAGGCGGCCTCGGCCGCCTGCTGCTCGGCTTCCTTCTTCGACCGGCCCTCGCCCTCACCGTAGGTGCGGGTGCCGATGCGCACGGACGCCCGGAAGAACTTCTGGTGGTCCGGGCCGCTCTCCTCGACGTGGTACTCGGGCACGCCCAGCACCTCCGCGGCGGTGAGCTCCTGGAGTGAGGTCTTCCAGTCCAGGCCGGCGCCCAGCCGGGCCGACCGGGCGATCACCGGGTCGAACAGCCGGTGCACCAGCGCATCGGCGGCGGGGAGACCCTGATCCAGGTAGACCGCGCCGATGACGGCCTCGAGCGTGTCGGCGAGGATCGATGACTTATCCCGGCCGCCGGTCCCCTCCTCGCCCTTGCCCAGCCGCACGTAGGAGCCGAGCCGCAGCCCGCGGGCGACCCCGGCCAGCGCCCGCATGTTCACGACCGCTGCCCTCAACTTGGCCAGCTGCCCCTCGGGCAGGTCCGGGTACTGCCGGAACAGGGTGTCGGTGACGATCACGCCGAGCACGGAGTCGCCCAGGAACTCCAGCCGCTCGTTGGTGGGCAGGCCGCCGTTCTCGTAGGCGAACGACCGGTGCATGAGGGCACGCTCCAGCAGCTCGCCGCCCAGCGGCACCCCGAGCGCGGCCAGCAGGTCGGCGGTGTCCGCGTCCGGGGCCTGGCCATCAGGTGCGGAGCTGCTCACGATCTTCTCCTTCCCCGCACGGCACGGCGCCGTGCGAGTCCCCCGCTACGAGCGCGTCAGGAAGGAGTGATTACCTGGCGCCGGTTGTACTGACCGCAGGTCGGGCACGCGGTGTGGGGGAGCTTGGGCTCGCGGCAGTTCGGGCACGCCATCAGCTGGACCGCGGTGGCCTTCCACTGCGACCGGCGCGACCTGGTATTGCTACGCGACATCTTCCGCTTGGGTACCGCCACCTCAGGGCTCCTTTGCTCGCTCCGGTGCGGGTCCCGCCCGGTTCATGCTCGTATCCGGTCCGGCTGTCCCGTCCGGTGCCGATCCTTCTTCGCGCGAGCCAGCTCCTGGCTCGCTCACGCGAACGCCTTGCAGCGCGGCCCACATCGGGCCGCGTTCCTCGTGCCCGTGGCCGGGCGGCGCCTCTGCCAGCCGCACTCCGCACTCCGAGCAGAGCCCCGGGCAGTCCTCCGCGCACAGCGGGGACAGCGGCAGCTCCAGCACGAGCGCGTCACGTAGCGCCGGCTCGAGGTCGAGCAGGCCCGCGTCCAGCACGTAGCCATCCGGGCCCGCGACCCCCTCCGCCAGCGCGAACAGTTCCTGAAACCGGACCTTCGTCACCGAGGTGAACGGCTCCAGGCACCGTGCGCACTCGCCGGCCAGGGGCGCGGTCACCGTGGCGGTGACCAGCACGCCCTCGGTCACTCCCTCGAGCTGGACCTCCAGCTCAAGGTCGGCACCGGTGGGCACGCGGACCATCTCGACGCCCATATCGGCGGGCGCCGGGCTGGTGCGCTGGTCGGTACGCGCTGTTCCTGGTCCGAGGGTCCGGATGTCAAAGACAAGCGGTCCCGCCGGATCTACACGCTTGTGGTGCTTGGATCGCTGATGTGGCATGGCAGACAGCGGTTGTGGCATGGCATTGAGGGCCAAGCTTACCGGCCTGCCTGCGCTAACCCCAACTTGCCGGTTCCCGCCGGCCTGGCGCGCCACCTACGCCTGCGCCAGGCGGGTGGTGAGCCGGTCAAGCACGACCTCGGGCGCCAGTCCGCTGACGTCGCCGCCGTACTTGGCGAACTCCTTGACCAGGCTCGAGGACAGGAACGCGTACAGCGGATTGGTGGTCATGAACAGCGTCTCCACGCCGGCCTGGCTGTAGTTCATCTGCGCCATCTGCATCTCGTAGTCGAAGTCGCTGACGGCCCGCAGCCCTTTCACGATCGCCGAGACGTCGTTGACGCGGCAGAAGTTCACGATAAGACCATCAAACCGGGCTACCCGGACATTGGGCTGGTCCTTGAGGACGTCGCGGAGGATCTCGACCCGCTCATCCACCGTGAACAGGGCGGACTTGCTGGGATTGCGCAGCACGGCCACGATGACCTCGTCGTAAAGCGAGGCGGCACGGGAAATGATGTCGAGGTGCCCGTTGGTCACGGGGTCGAACGATCCTGGACAGACCACACGCCGCACGCCGCTTCACGCTCCCGTCGAGGACGATCCGCAGGCCCCGGTGCCTGCGGCCCCAGGTTAGGCGCCTGCGGCGAGACCGTACCAGAGCGTGGCCTCGCCATACTTGCGGCACCTGTCCGTTACGTACCCGGCCGGCCAGCCCGGCGGCCCCGACCGGGTCGCCCGCTCGACGGCGATCAGCGCTCCGGGTCCGAGCCAGCCCTGGCCCAGGAGCGCGGCCAGGACCTGTTCCAGCTCATCGTGGCCGGTCGCGTAGGGCGGGTCGGCGAACACGAAGTCCCGCGGGGCGGCGTCGCCGGGACCGCGGGTGAGCACGCGCTCCACCCGGTCGGTCAGCAGCCGGGCTCCGGGCAGCCCCACGGCCGCGATGTTCTTCCTGATCACCTGGGCGGCGCGGGCGTCGGAC
This sequence comes from Streptosporangiaceae bacterium, assembly GCA_036510065.1. GTDB lineage: Bacteria > Actinomycetota > Actinomycetes > Streptosporangiales > Streptosporangiaceae > DASUBV01. Next base: position 26,679 of record DATCEO010000029.1, read on the forward strand.
TCGACGAGCAGCACGTCGGCGGCGCCGCGCGAGAGGGCTTCCAGCCCCACCGCGCCCGACCCGGCGAACAGGTCCAGCACCGCCGCGCCGTCTAGCCCGCCGCTGATGGCCGTGACGGTGCCGAACAGGCCCTCCCGGGTGCGGTCGCTGGTCGGGCGGGTGGACCGGCCTGGCGGGACGGCCAGGCGCCGGCCGCCGGCCAGCCCGGCGATGATCCGCGTCACCGCGTCACCGGCCCGCTCGCGCACCCGCACCGAGCGGGCGCCGGGGCCGGCGCCGGGGCGGGGGGCGGCGCCGGGGCCGCATCACGCCTTCTCGAGATACTCGGCGCGATCGTCGTCCACCAGCGCGGCGACCGCGGCGGCCAGCGCGGGATAGTCCGCCAGCGCCGGATCGGCGTCCACCAGGTCGGTCGCCGCCGCGCGGGCCGCCGCGATCAGGTCCTCGTCCTCCAGCACGCTGAGGATCTTGAGGCTGGACCGGCGACCCGCCTGGGCGGTGCCCAGCACGTCGCCCTCACGGCGCTGGCGCAGATCGATGCGTGACAGCTTGAACCCGTCGCTGGTGGCCGCCACGGCCGCCAGCCGGTCCCGGGCCGGCGCTTCCTGTGGCACCTCGGTGACCAGCAGGCACAGGCCCTCGTGGCTGCCCCGGCCCACCCGGCCGCGCAGCTGGTGCAGCTGGGACACCCCGAACCGCTCGGCGTCCATGATCGCCATGACGGTCGCGTTCGGCACGTCGACGCCGACCTCGATCACGGTCGTGGTGATTAGCACGTCCACGCTGCCGTCGGCGAACGCCAGCATGACCCGGTCCTTCTCCTCCGCCGGCAGCCTGCCGTGCATGATCCCCAGTCGCAGCCCCGCGAGCGGTCCGGCGGCCAGTTCGGCGGCCAGGTCCAGTACGGCGATCGGCGGTCGCTGCGGGCCCTCGTCGCCCTCGTCCTCGAGCCAGTCCGCCGAATCGCCCGCCTCGGCCCCGCCCGGCTCCGCCGTGCCGCGCCCGCTCGCCCCGGCTGACGCCGACGCGCTCGGCGGGCCGTCGCCAATGCGCGGGCAGACGACGTAGGCCTGCCGTCCGCTGGCCACTTCCTCCCGGATCCGCTCCCAGGTCCGGGCCAGGTAGTTCGGCCGCTCCGCCGCCGGGACGACGTGGGTGGCGATGGGCTGCCGGCCCGCAGGCAGCTCCGTCAGCGTCGACACGTCCAGGTCGCCGAAGACCGTCATGGCCACCGTGCGCGGGATCGGGGTAGCGGTCATGACCAGGACATGGGGCCGCCCGTCGCCGGCCTTGTCCCGCAGCGCGTCGCGCTGCTCGACGCCGAACCGATGCTGCTCGTCGATCACCACCAGGCCGAGGTCGGCGAACTGCACGCGGTCCTCGAGCAGGGCGTGCGTGCCGATCACGATGCCGGCCTCGCCGGACGCCGCCTCCAGGAGCGCCCGGCGGCGGCTCGCCGCGCCCTGCGACCCGGTCAGGAGCGTCACCCGGGTGGCGTGCTCGGCCCCGCCGAGCTGCCCGGCCTGGCCGAGCGGGCCGAGCAGGCTGCTGATCGACCGGCAGTGCTGCTGCGCCAGGACCTCGGTCGGCGCCAGCAGCACCGCCTGCCCGGCCGCGTCGACGGCCTGCAGCATGGCCCGGACCGCGATCACCGTCTTGCCCGAGCCGACCTCCCCCTGCAGCAGCCGGTTCATCGGGTGGTCGCGGGCCAGCTCGTCGGCGATTGTCGCCCCGGCCAGCTGCTGGCCGATGGTCAGCTCGAACGGCAGGGCCGCGTCGAAGTCGTCGAGGAGGCCGCCGGGCACCCGGGGCCGCGCGATGGCCGAGTAGTCGGCGGCCGCCCGGCGGCGCTGGGCCAGCGCCACCTGCAGCGCGAACGCCTCGTCCCATTTCAGCCGGGTCCTGGCCCGGTCGCGGTCGGGGAAGTCGACCGGCCGGTGGATGCCGCGCAGCGCGTCGGCGTACCCGATGAGGTCATGCTCGCGCCGGAGGACAGCCGGGAGCGGATCGGCGGGCACGTCGAGCACGTCGAGCGCGATCCGCACCGAGTCAGCGATCCGCCACGAGGCGATCTTGCCGGTCGCGGGGTAGATCGGGATCAGCTCGGCCGCGAACTCGGCCGCCCTGGCATCGGACGTCCCCGCGCCGATCACCTCGTAATCGGGGTGGGCCAGCTGGCGCTTGCCCCGGAAGCTGGACACCTGCCCCGAGAACAGGCCCCGCATGCCCGGCTGCAACTTGTCCTCGCGCCAGTCCTGCCGGCCGCGGCCGAAGAAGGTCAGTGTGAGCCGTCCGTGCCCGTCGGTAACGACCGCCTCGAAGATCGAGCCTCGCCGGTTCCGCATCGGCCTGGACGAGACGGCGGCGACCTCGGCCATGACCGTCACGTGCTCGCCGTCGCGCAGGCCGGTCAGGCTGGTCAGCTCACCGCGGTTGGCGTATCGGCGCGGGTAGTGGCGCAGCAGGTCGCCCACCGTGCGCATGCCGAACGCCTCGTCCAGCCGCTTGGCGGCCTTGTCGCCGATGACCAGGCGCAGCGGGTCGGAGATTATCGCCATCCCTGTGTCTACCTCGCCTACTCCACTACTCCGCGCCGGCCAGCAGGACGACGCCCGCGGCGACGCCAGCATGGCACTCGATCTCGGTCGCCGGGCTCACCTCCCGGACGTGGGCCAGCACGCGCTCCGCCAGCCGGGGATGCGCGCCGGCCCCGGTCAGCACGGTCAGCAGCTCCGCGCCGGGCGCGAGCAGCTCGTCGATGGCTGCCACCGCGCGGGCCAGCTGGTCCCGGCCCGGCTGCCCGGCCGCCGCCCCGACACTCGCGTAGCGCATCCGGGCGGCCGCCCGGCCCATCGCGGCCGCGTCGGCCCGGAACTCCGCCGCAGGCTCGTGCACGGCCAGCGCGGGCAGCGCCTGCACGGGCGAGCGCACGTCCACGACCAGCACCTCGATCCCGTCATCGCCCAGGTCCTGCGCTGCCGTGGTGGCCGCGGCCAGCGCCTCGGGTCCGTTCGGGACGATAATGCAGTGCCGGGCCAGCGGCCGGATTGCCGCGCTGACCTCCTCGGCGGCTGGCCGAAAATCCGAGTCATAACGGAAGACTGCCGCGCCGGCCGAGTCCGCCAGCGCGGCCAGGCCCGGGGTGTCACACATGGCGAGCACCCGGTGCCCGGCGGGCCGAGCGCCGAGGTAGGTCACGGTGATCCGCCGCAGCGGCCCCGCCCGCAGGCCCGCCTCGATGGCGGCCCCGGCGTCCTGCAGGTGCACGTGCACGCTCCACAGGCCCGTGCTGCCCGGTGACCGGGCGCCGCCGGCGATGACGAGCGAGTCCCCCATCGAGTCCAGCTGCTCCCGCAGCCGGGCTACCTGGTCGCCGGGCGCCTCCAGCAAGTAGGTGACCTCGTAGCCGAGCGACTGGTGCTCGCGGGAGGCGGGCTCGCGGGGCATGACCGGCGGGTTCCGCGGTCCCGGCACCGCAAACGTGGCGGGCGGCGACCCGGAGATCGCGGCCGCCCAGGCGTCCAGCAGCACGCAGAGCCCGGCCCCGCCCGCGTCCACGACGCCGCTGGCGGCCAGCGCCTCCAGCTGGTCCGTGGTCAGGTCCAGCGCCCGGCGGGCTGCCCTGGCCGCCGCCAGTACGACGGCGCCCAGCTGGGCGCCGTCCAGTGCGGCCGCGGCCAGCGCAGCCGCGTCCGCGACCGTCAGGACCGTGCCCTCGGCCGGCCTGCTCACCGCCGCCCTGGCCAGCTCGGCCGCATGACCGAGCGCCCGGGCCACGACCCGGCCGTCGCACGGGGCCGCCGGGCCGCAGATGTCGGCCAGCCCGCGAAATAGCTGGCTGACGATAATGCCCGAGTTGCCGCAGGCGCCCAGCATGGCGCCGTCCGCCGCCGCCCGCCAGACGGCACCAGGGCCGGCCGCCGCCGGAAGCTCGTCCACCGCCTCGGCCGCCGACCGCAGCGTCCGGTACAGGTTGGTCCCGGTGTCAGCATCCGGCACCGGGTAGACGTTGAGCGCGTCGATCGCCGACCTGGCCTGGCCCAGGGCGTCAGCGGCCAGATGGCACCAGCGGCGGACCACCGCGCCGTCCATCACCTGTGCCGCGACCACACCGGAAGAATAGGCCGAGCCGCCGTCAGCGGCGCCCCGGCAGACCGCCCAGCGCCCCAGCGGGAGCCCGCACAGTGCCGTCGGCGGGACCCCGCGCAGCGCCCGGCTCGCGCGAACTGCGCTGGGTCGGTTATCCTTCAGCGACCGTCCCGGCAGGTTCGGGCCGATGACTTGTACTAGCTAGCACACCTCTCACACCCTTGGAGCGATCCCGTGGCTGCCGTCTGCGATGTCTGCGGTAAGGGACCGGGCTTCGGCAACAACGTGTCGTTCTCGCACCGCCGCACCCCGCGTCGCTGGAACCCGAACATTCAGCGCAGGCGCGCCGTGGTGGGCAAGACGCCCCGTCGGCTGAACGTCTGCACGTCCTGCATCAAGGCGGGCAAGGTCCCTCGCTGATCTTCCGTGATCATGCCCGGGCGCGCTGCCGCCAGGCGTGATCGACCGGGCCGATTCCCGCCCCCAGCGCGAAACCCGACGCGATCGCGCCGGTGACGTATTCTCGCGCCAGCTTGACCGCCCCCGGCATGTCCTCGCCCAGCGCCAGCCAGGACGCGATCGCGGAGGCCAGGGTGCAACCGGTTCCGTGCGTATGCCGGCTGACGATCCGCTGTCCCCGATAGCGGACCCCGCCGGCGCCGTGCGCGCTCGCACTTTCCGAGCTGACCAGCAGGTCAACCGGGTCTCCGGGCAGGTGGCCGCCCTTGACCAGGACCCAGCGCGGTCCCATGGCGCTGATCAGCCGGGCCGCCCGCGCCATGGCGTCCTCGTCACGGATCTGCATGCCAGTCAGAAGCTCTGCTTCCAGCAGGTTCGGCGTCACGACGGCCGCGAGCGGCAGCAGGCGTTCCCGGACCGCCTCGAGGGTGCCCGCCGACAGCAGGCTGTCGCCGTGCTTGGAAACAGCGACGGGGTCAACCACGATCGGCGCCGAGGTCTGGGCCAGCTCGTCGCAGACGGCCTCGACGATGTCCGCCGAGGCAAGCATCCCGGTCTTGACGGCATCGGCCCCGATATCGCCGAGCACGGACCTGAGCTGGGCTCGCACGGCCTCCGGGGGCAATTCCCAGTAGCCCTGGACCCCTACGGAATTCTGGGCCGTGACCGCGCTGACGACCGTCATGCCATGCACGCCGAGGGCCAGCATCGTCTTGAGATCAGCCTGGATCCCTGCGCCGCCGCCCGAGTCCGAGCCGGCGATAGCCAGGACCCGCGGCGGAGTCGGCACCATGTCAGCCAGCCTACGGCCGGCCGCGGGGGCGTTCAGCCGCGCCGAGCGGGACGGCGGGGCGTTCAGCCGGGCCGGACGGGGCGCTAGCCGAAATGACAGTGAGTCCCGTTGAGCACGCAGGCCACGGGCGTCACCGGGCTACCCTGGGCCGTCACCACGAACCTCAGGGCCAGCGGGGCCCCTGGCCACCGGTCGCCCGGCTGCCCGTCCCCCGGCTGCCCGTGCCCGGGCTGCCCGTGCCCCTGCTGCCCGTGCCCGGGCTGCCCGTGCCCCTGCTGCCCATAGCCTGGCTGCCCTGACCCACCGGAATTACCAGTGGGCAGCTGACCCGCGCCCGGAGGGTCCGGGGAATGGGAGCGACCGGGAAATCCGGGCAGGCCGCCCTGGGCCGACTCCATGCTGGCCAGGCCGCCGTAGCTACCCGGCGCCGGCCGCCAGTTCGCTCCGAGCACCTGGATGATCCGCCGCCCGGGAATCCTGAACCTTAGCTTCCAGCCGTGCCGGGCCCGCGCGGCCGGCACGGTGATGATGGCGGTGAACGTCCCGTTCTGCTGGCCGACCACCTGAAAGCCGATCTCCGGCCCGGCGACGGATGCCGGATCGGCGCCCACGGCCGTCGTGCCCCGGCGGGCGTGCGCGGGCTGAACCAGCCGGGGAGGCTTGAAGTGCAGGCCGGGCCGAGCGGTGGCCAGCGACCCGCGCGCGACACAGACGGAGCACTTAGTGGTGTTCGGCCGGTAGGTGAGCACCGTATGGGGGGAGTTCAGGGCCAGGGCGGCCGCGATGACGAAGCCAGCCCCGGCGGCAAACCAGGGGGTCACCAGCAGTCCGCGCATCCGGTGCGGCGGGGCCGGGCTAGTCCCGCCCGCGGGCGGGCGCCGAGAGCCGGACTGGCGGGGGCGACCCCGAGGTCGGCGCCGCGCCTGCGCGGCGGCAACCCGCCCGTCACGAACCTGCCTATCGGTGTCCTGGCTATCGGCCCCCGGCTCGGGCTGCTGAGCCGCGAGTGCCGCCCTGGCCGCCTCGACGGCAGCACTCAGCTGGACGCGCCGACCGGAATTGTGACCCGGCGGCTGCGCCCTGTGCTTGGGTATGCACTCCCTGCGATGACGAGGCATCACCGGGTTTATATCAAGCTGCAGCCAGAACAGCTAGGGCGAACACTGTAATCAGGGCTGGATCAGTTCCGCTAATCCGGGCGAGGTCAGCGGAAATGGTTCCAGCCGCCCGGGCCGGCCCACGGCCGGGAATTTACCAGCACGCCGGATCCGGATCGGACCGCGCCAATCACCGCCCAGTTCTTCGGCAACAGAACATCAGCCGGGAATGTGGCCACGAGGGCGTGGTCCTCGCCGCCGGCCAGGGCCCACTCCAGCCAGTCGGCGGCCAGCACCGCCGCCGCGCTACGCAGGGGGCCGGTGTCCGGCAGGCTGGCCGTCTGGATGTCCACGGACACGCCGCTGGCCGCGGCCACGTGCCCGAGGTCCTGCACCAGGCCGTCGCTGATATCGATCATGGCGGTGGCGCCGAGCCCGGCCGCCTGGGGCCCGGCCTGGTACGGAGGCTGCGGCCGCCGGTGCGCGGCGACCAGCTCAGCCAGGTCGGCCCGGTCGCCGTAGCCGGCCGACAACAGGGCCAGGCCGGCGGCCGACCACCCGAGCGGGCCGGCGACGGCCACCCGATCGCCGGGGCGGGCCCCGGCCCTGGTGACGGGGGCCCGGCCGGCCAGGTCGCCCAGCGCGGTGATGGCCAGCACCAGGGTGCCCGAGCTCGTCACGTCGCCCCCGGCGATCGACGCCCCGGCGCGCTGGCCCTCGGCCACCAGCCCGCGCATGAGGTCCAGGGCCCAGTCGACGGGCAGATCGCCGGGGGTGGCCAGGCCCACGAGCAGCGCGGTGGGCACCGCTCCCATGGCCGCGACGTCGGCCAGGTTCTGCGCGGCGGCCTTCACGCCCACGTCGCGCGGGCTCGACCAGTCCCGGCGGAAATGCCTGCCCTCGACCAGCAGGTCGGTCGTCGCCACGACCCGGCGGTCGGGCGCGCTCACCACCGCGGCGTCGTCGCCCACGCCGAGCAACGGCGCCCGATCCGGCGGCAGCAGCTCGCGGATGGCCGCGATCAGGCCGAACTCGCCTAGCTCCGCGACGGTGATAGCAGCCTCCAGCCAGACAGGCGATACGGGACTGCCCCGGTCCCGCTGCGTCCCGCGGGCAAAACCGGCGGCCAGCGACCGCTCCAGTTACCAGGGCTCTACGGTAGCGTGGTCCTCACTCATCCGACCGAGGAGGACGACATGGTCCACGCATACATCCTCGTCCAGACTGAAGTCGGAAAGGCGGCGGACGTGGCTACCCACATTTCTAAGATCACGGGCGTCATGCAAGCAGACGACGTCACGGGGCCCTACGACGTTATCGTCCGCGCCGAATCCGACAATGTGGATGATCTCGGCAAGCTTGTCGTCGCGCAGATTCAGGCGGTATCCGGTATCACCAGGACCCTGACCTGCCCGATCGTGCACATCTAGGCTAGCCCAGGGCGGCCAGGGTTCGCGGGCCCAGGCCCAGGTCGGCGGCCAGCTCCAGATCGGCTCGGGTATCCACGTCCTGGCGCAGGCCCCGCAGGTCCGGCAGGTCCAGCTCGACGGCGCCGGCGGCCAGGTGCCGGTCGCGCGAGCCGGGACCGAAGGCGGGCCGGAAGGCGACACCGGGCCCGGCCGCGTACAGCGTGGTCCCGGTGCCGGCCGCGTCGGGAACGAACGCCTCGCCGGACGTCGCGGCCGCCCGCAGGACCAGCGCCAGCTCGGCCGGGCGCAACGCGGGCAGGTCGCCGGCCATCGCGGCTCGGCCGCGCCCTGGCCACCGGTCGTCGGCGTAACCGGCCCCGAAGACCAGGGCGGCGTTCAGGCCGGCGGCCGGCTGATCCTCGATCACGACGGCGCCCAGGCGGCCCAGCTCGGCACCCACGACCTGGTCATCGGTGACGACGATGACCGTGGACACCGCTGGCGCGGCCAGGGCGGCCGCCACGGTGTCGGCCGCCATGGCCAGGGCCAGCTCGGCTCTGGCCGGCCCCGCCAGGCCGGTGAGCCTGGATTTGGCCCGGGCAAGTACCTTGACGGGGATCACCAGCGACCAGCCGGCCGCGCCGGGACCGCCGGCCGGCCCGCGGCCGGCCTGCGCGGCGGTGACCGGCGGAGAGGCGCCGTTAATCGAAGAAAGAGCTCCAGCCGGCGAGACAGGGGATTCCATGAGTCCGATCTTGCCTCGACACGGCGCGACGCGAGCGGGGAGACTGGCCAGATGACAAAAGCGCACCCGGACCAGCGGGCTGACGGCAGCTATTCGCCTGCCTGGCGGAACTTCACGAAGATCGTGCTGCCGCCGACCATCCGGGCCATCATGCGGCTGGACTGGGACGGCCAGCAGAACTTCCCGGCCTCCGGCGGCATGATCCTCGCCGCCAACCACCTGTCCTATTCCGACATCCTGGCCCTGTCGCTGTTCACTCACAGCGGCGGCCGTTACCCGGTCTTCCTGGCCAAGTCCTCGCTGTTCGACGTGCCGGTGCTCGGGTGGCTCATGCAGCGGCTCGGCCAGCTGCCCGTGCACCGGGGCCAAGTGGACGCGGCGCTGGTGCTGCGGGACGCCGAGCGCGTCGGCGTGGACGGCGCGGCCGTGATCTTCTACCCGGAGGCGACGGTCACCCGCGACCCCGACCAGTGGCCGATGGTGGCCAAGACGGGCGTAGCGCGGCTGGCGCTGTCGGCTGGCATCCCGGTGGTCCCGGTGGCGCACTGGGGCGCGCAGCGCGTGCTGCCCTACGGCAGCTACCTGCCGCGCCTGCTGCCCCGCAAGACGGTCCAGGTGCTGGCCGGACCCCCGGCGGACCTGTCGGAGTTCGAGGGCCAGCCGCTGACCAGCCAGGTTCTCCGGGCCGCCACCGACAAGATCATGGCGGACGTGGCCGGCCTGCTCGGCCAGCTGCGCGGTGAGACCCCGCCCCCTGCGCCGTATCACCCGGCGGTCGCGCGGCGGAAATTCCGGCAGGACCTGCACGCGCTCCAGGACGCTAACGGTGAAGCGGCGCCCTCGCCCGACCTAGCCGCGCCGGGGGCCGACTCGCCGTGAGAGCGGCCGTCATGGGCGCCGGGTCGTGGGGCACGACGTTCGCCCAGGTGCTCTGCGACGCCGGCACCCCGGCGGTGCTCTGGTGCAGGCGGCAGCAGCTGGCCGACACCATCACCTGCGCCCACGAGAACCCGGACTACCTGCCGGGCATCCCGCTGACACCGGCGCTCACCGCGACCACCGACCCGGCCCGCGCGCTGGCGGGCGCCGACCTGGTCGTGCTCGCGGTCCCGGCCCAGACGCTGCGGGCCAACCTGGCGAACTGGGCCGGCCTGCTGCCGCCGGACGGGCTGGTAGTCAGCCTGATGAAGGGCATCGAGCAGGGAACCTGCCTGCGGATGAGCCAGGTCATCGCCCAGGTCACCGCGATCGCTCCGGACCAGATCGCGGTGGTCTCGGGACCCAACCTGGCCCAGGAGATCGCCCAGCGGCAGCACGCGGCCTCGGTGGTGGCGTGCCCGGACCAGAGCGCGGCCGGCCAGCTGCAGAAGGCCTGCCACACTGGCTACTTCCGCCCGTACACCAACCCGGACGTCGTCGGCTGCGAACTCGGCGGCGCGGTGAAGAACGTTATCGCGCTGGCGGTCGGCATCGCGGTGGGCATGGGCCTGGGTGACAACACCCGGGCCATGCTCATTACCCGCGGGCTGGCGGAGATCAGCAGGCTGGGTGCGGCGCTGGGCGCCGATCAGCACACCTTCGCGGGCCTGGCCGGCCTGGGGGATCTGGTGGCGACCTGCAACTCCCCGTTGTCCCGGAACCGCACGTTCGGGGAGCGGCTGGGCCGCGGCCTGCAGTTGGATGAGGTCATTGCCAGTACCAGGCAGACAGCGGAGGGGGTCAAGTCGGCGCAGTCGGTCCTGGAGCTCGCCCGCCGGCATGGCGTGGAGATGCCGATCACCGAGGTCATCACGGCGGTGCTGCAGGGCGGCCTGGAGGTGGGCCAGGCCGTGCTGCTGCTGGCCAGCCGGTCGGCCAAGCCGGAGCGTTATGGCGTCTAAACCTGGAGGGTCACACGTGAGCGAGCAGCGCAAGACCAGGGTCGCGGTCGTATTCGGTGGCCGTGGCCCCGAGCACGCCGTGTCCTGTATGGGGGGCGGCAACATGCTCGGGTCGATCGACCGCGCCAAGTATGACGTGGTGCCGATCGGCATCACGCAGGACGGCAGCTGGGTCCAGGTGGCCGACGAGCCCGCCCGGCTGGCCATCACCGATGGCGAGCTCCCGTCGGTCGAGGCCATGGCGGAGTCCGGTTCCGCGGTCGTGCCGTGGGCCAGCAGTGGCCTGGTGGCCAGCGCGCCCGGCCAGATCCCGCACCTGCTCGGTGAGGTCGACGTCGTGCTGCCGGTGCTGCACGGGCCGTTCGGCGAGGACGGGACGATCCAGGGCCTGCTGGAAATGGCCGGAGTGCCCTACGTCGGCGCCGGAGTCCTCGCCAGCGCGGTCAGCATGGACAAGGAGTACATGAAGCTGATCTTCGCGGCCAGGGGGCTGCCGGTCGGGCCGTATGTCGTGCTCCGGGAGCAGGACTGGCCATCTGGCTGGCTGCCGGGCGAGGTGGCCGACCTGGCCGACCATCCGGAGCGCAAGCGCATCCTCGACGACGTCGCCGACCTGGGCTGGCCGGTGTTCGTCAAGCCCGCGCGGGGCGGATCGAGCATCGGCACCTCGAAGGCCCGCGACCTGGACCAGCTGCGGGAGTCCATCGCGCTGGCCCGCCGGTACGACCCCAAGGTGCTGGTGGAGGCCGCGATCGACGGCACGGAGATCGAGGTGTCCGTGCTGGAGGGCATCGGCGGCACGCCCCCGGACACCAGCGTGCCGGGCCAGCTGATGATCGACGGCGGCGAGGAGTTCTGGGACTTCGAGGCCAAGTACCTCGACGCGGCCAGCGGGATGGCCATCCCCGCACCGATCCCGCCGGGAGATGCCGACGAGATCCGCAGGCTGGCCGGCGCCGCATTCGATGCCGTCTCGTGCGAGGGACTGGCGCGGGTGGACTTCTTCTACACCGCCGACGGCGAAATCCTCATTAACGAAATTAACACCATCCCCGGACTGTCACCCGCCTCGTACTTCCAGAAGATGTGGGAAGCCAGCGGCCTGCTGTTCCCGCAGCTCATCGACCGGCTGCTGCAGACGGCGCTGGGCAAGGACCGCGGCCTGCGCTAGCCGGGAGGGCGGGCGCGGGCGAGTGGCAGCTGGCGGCTGGCGGCTGGCGGGGCGGCGTGGCACGTTGCGGGCGGGCGGCGCGCCGTGGGCGGGCGGCGCGCCGTGGGCGGGCGGCGCGCCTTGGGCGGGCGGCGGGCGGCGTGGTGCGCCGCCC
>DATCEO010000030.1:0-12828 GCA_036510065.1 Streptosporangiaceae bacterium
GACGCCGTCGCGGGACTGGTGGCCGCGCGGGTGAAGGCCAGCTCGGGGCGGATCTCGGCGAAGCGGCTGCTGCCGTCCGCTCAGGCTGCCGGCTACGCGGGGTCGGCGCGGAACTTCCGGCGGCTGGTCGCGGAGTGCAAGCAGGCGTGGCGGGCGGGGCATCACCGTGGCCGCCGCCCGGCGGTCTGGTCGCCGGGTGAGCACCTGGTGATCGACTGGGGCGCCGAGCGCGGGCTGCACGTGTTCTGCGCGGTGCTGGCGTGGTCGCGGGTCCGGTTCGTGCGGTTCGCCGCTGACGAGCGGTCCGGCACGACGCTGGCGATGCTGGCCGAGTGCTTCGAGGTCCTCGGCGGGGTGCCGGGCAAGGTGCTCGCGGACCGGATGGGCTGCCTGAAAGGCGGCGTCGTCGCCAACGTCGTGGTGCCCGCTGCCGAGTACGTGCGCTTCGCCGGCCATTACGGGTTCCGGCCCGATTTCTGCGAGGCCGCGGACCCCGAATCGAAAGGAATCGTCGAGAACCTGGTCGGCTATGCCAAGGCCGACCTGATGGTGCCGCAGGCGCCGTTCGGTGACCTGGCCGCGGCGAACGCCGCGGCCCGGTCCTGGTGCGCCGAGGTCAACGGCGCGGTGCACAGCGAGATCTGCGCGGTCCCGGCGGAGCGGATGCTGGCCGAGCGGGAGCTGCTGGGCCCGCTGCCGTCGCTGCGGGCCAGCATCGGCAAGCTGACCACCCGCAAGGCCGGCAGGCTGTCCTGCGTCCGTTTCGGCTCGGCTCGCTACTCCGTCCCGACTCGGCTGACCGGCACCGAAGTCAGGCTGCGGACCGGCGACGGCCGGCTGCTGGTGATCGTGGACAGCACCGGGGAGGTCGTGGCTGAGCACACCCTGGTCGCCCCCGGTGAGGCATCGGTCCGCGATGAGCACTACGGCGGGCCGCGGCCTGCGCCCCGCCGGGCGGCACGGCCGAAAACCGCGGCTGAGAAGGAGTTCTGCTCACTCGGCCCGGGTCGCCGGGGCGTTCATCACCGGTGCTGCCGCAGCCGGCAGCACCCGGCTCGGCACCGACCTGGCCGAGCTGAACACGCTGCGCGCAGCCCACGGCGACCAGGAGTTCCTCGCCGCGCTGGACCGGGCGGTCGCGTTCTGCCGGTGGCGGCCCGCCGACGTGCGGTCGATCCTGGCCGCCGGGGCGGGCGTGCCCGAGCCCCGGGTCCCGGCCGGTGACGCGCTGATCCTGGACCTGCCGGCCGTCCCGGTCCGCCCGCTGGCTGACTACGCGATCGGGGCGCCGTCATGACCGCGGAGGCGCCGCCGCTGGCACCCGACATCGCCGCCGGGCTGCGGCGGCTCAAGCTCGCCGCGATGCGGCAGCTCGCCCCCGAGCTGCTGATCACCGCGAAGACCCAGCGGTGGGCGCCCGAGGAACTGCTGCGGACCCTGATCGATGCCGAGATCACCGCCCGCGAGGCGTCCAGCGCCAGGACCCGGATGAAGACCGCAGCGTTCCCGGTGATCAAGACCCTCGATGAGCTGGACCGGTCCGCGTGCTCCATCCCCGGCCTGACCCTGGACTACCTCGCGTCCCTGGAATGGATCACCGCCCGGGAGAATCTGTGCCTGGTCGGCCCGGCCGGCACGGGCAAGAGCCATGTCCTGGTCTCCGTCGGCGCCGCCGCCGTCCACGCCGGGCACAAGGTCCGCTACTTCACCGCCGCCGACCTGACCGAGACCCTCTACCGCGGCCTGGCCGACAACTCCGTCGGCCGCATCATCGAGAACCTGCTCCGCAACGACCTGATCCTGGTCGATGAAGTCGGGTTCGCCCCGCTCGACGACACCGGCGCCCAGCTGCTATTCCGGCTCGTCTCCGCCGCCTACGAAAGACGCGCTCTCGGCATCGCCAGCCACTGGCCTTTCGAGTCCCGGGGCCGGTTCCTGCCCGAGCACACCACCGCCGTCAGCCTCCTGGACCGCCTGCTCCACCACGCGAGCGTCGTGGTCACAGCCGGCGATTCATACCGCATGCGCCAGGCCCGAGCCCGAGGAGGAACCGCCCTGAAAGATAAATGATCAACCCGAGGGGTGGGGACTTTCAACTGGCCACCAGCGGGGACCGCAACCTGACCGTTGACACAGCCCGCCGCGCACGGTGCGGCGGGCGCACCGGGTCACCGGCTTCGGGCTGTTCGCGCTCACCGTGCCGATCGCCGTGCACTGCCTGATCGCCTACGGGGTGCAGCTCACCAGCCTGCGAGTGGCCGTGCACTCCCTCGCGGGCTGCTTCTTCTACGGCGCTTTCACCGCCAAAGTTCTTCTGGTGCATGACCGGCGCCTGCCCGGCTGGGTCCTGCCGGCCGCCGGCGGCACCCTCGCCATCGTCATCGGCGTGCTCTGGTACACCTCCGCGCTCTGGTACTACAACGGCTACCAGCTGCCCGCAATCTAGCCAGGCCGGAACATGGTCGAGGATCCCCTGGAAGAACGCGCCAAGGCCTTCCGACGAGCCCTTGCGTTCCTCCGTCGCGGAGCTTCATGTCACCGTCGAGGCCGAGGGCCCTGCCGACGACGAGCTTGCACCAGGCCACGACCTGATTCTCGGCTCTGCCCGGGGAGCATGGCTTGCGGGGACGACGTGAATTTCATCTTCCGGCTCCGATAGCCGTTAGCTCGCCTTGTCACGGGCGAGTTCGTGTTTCCTGCGCGCCGGTACTCGCTGGAGCACTCTCAGCGCTGGCCTGCGGCCTGATCAGTGCGAGGCCCGTGAGGATGACCACGAGCCATTCAATGATCAGCGCGGCCAGGCCGCGTGGCTCCAGCCAGTTGCCCCGGTCGCCCAGATCCCCGGGCACGGCGATGCTGCGGGTGAGCTCGTAGCCCAGGGCGGCCGAGAGGCTGACCAGCCCGGCTAGCGTCCAGGATGCAGCCGATGGCTGGATGAGCAGCCAGATCCCGGCAAGGGCGGCCACGCCGGCCAGCAGCGTGAACCCGATAGTGAGCCAGGCCGCGCCGCTGAGCTGGCCCTGAATCTCCAGGGCGTGGATCACTCCCACCGTTATCAGGCCGGTAGCTGTCACGGCCCGCAGGGCCGGATCAGCGCGCCAGCGCGGACTGCTGTGGAGGAGATTCATTGCTGGTGACAAGGTTGGTCCTTTCGTCCGGAATAGGAATCCGCCGGACCCTGGGTCGGCGGTTTTCCTCATGTCCTCATCACGAATGCGCCCGGCGTGGCGGTTCAGCGTAGCCGTCATTTAATGGGGCGGAGTAATATCAGTAACCTGGGTCCGTCTCGCCCGGCGGCAGCTTCCCAGCCGCATATTTCGCTTTCTCCGGAATGCCCGGGAAAAGCACAAAGGCCGCCCTCCGCCGGGCCGCCCTTTCCGTCGCTGCAGGCGCCGGCAGGCCGCCGCGGGGTGGCCGCTCGCCAGGCCGCTCCCAGCGGTAGATCAGAGGTCGCCGAGTACTTCGATGGGGCCCTGCCGCAGATCACCAGGAGCCGGGATGATGCCACCGGATCACCCACCGCGACGGCCACGCCGCATCGGTGTCAGGCCCCGTTGCTGCCGATCAGGTGGCCGACGGCGTAGGTAACGGCGATGGCCATGCCGCCGAGCGCGAGCTGGCGCAGGCCTGAGCGCAGGACGGGCCGCCCGGTGAGCCGGCCGACGACCATCCCGCCGGCGATCAGGGCGACCGCGGTGAGGGCCAGGGTGGCGGGCAGCGCGGGGAGGCCCAGGAGGTAGGGCAGCAGCGGGACGAGCGCGCCGAGGGAGAAGGCCAGCAGGGACGCGGCGCCGGCCAGGAGGGGGGAGGGCAGCTCGTCGGGGTCGATGCCGAGTTCCTCGCGGGTATGGATGCGCAGGGCCGTGCCGGGGTCGGCGGAGACCGCGGCGGCCATCCGGGTCGCGGTGTCGGCATCGGCGCCATACTCGCGGAAATAGCCGGCCAGCTCGTCTCGCTCGGCAGCGGGGAACCGGGCATGCATCTGACGCTCGAGGGCGACCTCGGAGTGCACCAGCTCGTTCTGGTTGGTCACCGAGATGTACTCCCCGGTGCCCATCGAGAACGCGCCCGCGACCAGCGCCGCCACACCGGTCAGCACGATCGCGTGCGTCTCAGCGCCGCCGCCGCCGAGCCCGGAGATCAGTGACGCGTTGGTGACCAGGCCGTCGACCGCGCCGAACACCGTCGGCCGCAGCCAGCCACCGGACACGTCACGGTGGCCATGGGACCAGCCGGCTACCTCCGCCGCCATCCCGGTCGCATGCGAAGGACGCGCTTCCTCCCCTGTCATCCGGCAGATCCTCCCGTTATCGGGCGGCAGCAGCGCCGCCGCACGACACGCCGCCTCACCCGGGCGACCTCGATTTGCCGTGCTGAGGCTACCCTGAGCCTTGCGCTCGGCCCGAATTACGGGCTCACAGTGGCCGGCCGCACCAGGCAGGATCATCCGGACTCAGTTCCTCCCCGGCCGCACCCGGCTCGCCGGAGAAGATCTCCCGAACTCTGCGGGCCGTGTAGAGGATCAGCACGTACCCCGCGGCGGGATCGGCCCACCATCAGCCGAGCCCGACGCTGCCGCGCTGCCGTTCGCCGGCCATAGCGCCGAGATGGTCGTTGCCTGCATGTCCTTGCTGGACATCGACGACTTCGAGGGTGCCGTCAGCGAAATCGGCCGGATCCTGCGGCCGGGCGGCCGCTTGTGCCTGGCGGTGGTTCACCCGTTCATCTCGGCCAGAGACGAGGCCACCCTGCATACGGCGCAGTTCCGGTTCTCGCAGCCCTACCTGGAGCCACGCCGCTACACCGACCGCATCGAGCGCGACGGCCCGGGCATGACCCTCACCGGCATGCACAGGCCGCTGAGCGCCTACGCCGCAGCCCTGCTCGCAAACGGCATGGTCACCAGCGGGCTGACCGAGAACGGCCAGGGCGCGATCCCCCCGCTCCTGGCCGTCCGCGCCGACAAGACTGCCCCCAGCTAACGGCACGCACGCTCGCTAAGTAGCCGCGTTACGGTGCGCTTGCCAGCCGTCCGCCTGATGATGGCATCCGAGTATGGTCGCGCTTGCTCAGCGGTCGGCTTGGCCGGTGCAGCTGTCGCAGGACTCGGCTGGCGGCCACGACCGCGGCGCAGGTGGGGCGCAGGCCGTAGTCCTTACGGGCAGCGAGAGGTGCCCTGGCGGGTGTCCCTATGACAACTCGCCACGGTGACGAATACAACTCTTGCATGCTCTGAGGTCGTTGGGTAACCCACGGAGCGTGGTAACAGCCTCTACTCGGCAGCGCGGAATCCCGGAGTTCTGGTAAGCGGGTAGAACTATTCCGGAAATGGGTGAGCTACGGAGCGCGCGAACGTCCCGAGCGGGCAGAACGGCAGTCTTCGTGCGCCGAGTCCCGGCCGACGCAGCAGGCGGCGGGCTGCCGCACACCATGAAGGGCGGGCTGCTGCACACCATGAAGGAGGAATCCCATGACCGAGAGCATGATCACGGTCGCCCTGGTTGTCGGCGATCCCGCTCACGAGGGCCTGGAGCTGAACGAGACCAGCCTGGCAGCCGCCGCGAGGACCATCGAGGTTCATGGCGCGGTCATTCACGGCCGGTGGGACTCGGGCAGGCGCAGCGCGGTCTGGTGCTTCGACATCGAGCGCGCCCGCGCCGCGGATCTGAAGGACGATCTGCAGGCTATCTGGGCCGGCAGGCTTGAGTCCGTCATCTGGCGGCCAGTCGGGCCAGCCGAGGTCATTCGTTTCAGCTGAGGAACGCAGACCTTGTACATGCTGCCGACCGCGCCCCAGGCGCCCCCGGCACATGTGCCATTACCCGTCGCGGTCATGAATCCGCGCCTCAGACACTTGTCCGCCCGTGCCCGCAGAAGCTCATGCATCTAGCCGCCGATCTGGCGCGGAGAGGGCCTGGGCCGCCCTGAACTGCGCGCACGTCCCTGGGTAATTAGTCATTCACGGCACGTGGTATGAGCAGGGCACATTACGGAACGGGCCTAACGGCTAGCGCGGCCAGCAGCCCGCCAGTCCACCAGGCGTAAGTCCCAGATCGCATCGAATGCGCGGCCGCCCGCTCCGTTATGCAAGACGGCGCCGTCGGTAACGGGGGCGCTTTCGTACCGGTCCCATTCGGACGGCCGCCCGGCAGCGTACGGCAGGCCAGACCCTAAAGCCCTCCAGTTCGGCCGCTTCCGAGAACTCCGATCTTGCGACGGTTCGCACATCATGACTGCCCGGCGCGGCATCGGAACCCGGCCCACGAGGACCCTGTCGGGTTCCAAAGTCGCCTGCTCTACCTGATCTTCGTCCGGCTCTGCAGCTGGCTGATCCTGCTCGGCCGCTCATCAGCGTCCAAAGATGCGGAACTGATGGTGCTGCGGCATGAGGTCGCCGTGCTGCGCCGGAGTAATCCGGGGCCCCGGCTGGACTGGGCCGGCAGGGAGGTACTGGCCGCGCTGATCCCGCACCTGCCCAGACGGCTGCAGGCACGCCGGCTGGTCACGCCCGGCACCGTTCTGCGATGGCATCGTCGCCTGGTCAGAAAGAAATGGGCCTACCCGAAACACACCGGACGCCCGCCGGTAAGCGCCAAGCTCACCGCGCTCATCGAGCAGCTTGCCACCGAGAACCACGGTTGGGGATACCAGCGCATCCAGGGCGAGCTGCTCAAGCTCGGCTACCGGGTCTGATCCTCGACGAATGACACCTCCGGTCAGTCCTGGCCGAGTACGCCGGGCACTACAACGGACGACGACCGCACCGCGGCCGCCCGCTCCGCCCGCCCCGGCCTGACCACCCCGTCGCAGACATCGCTCAGGAACGGATCAAGCGCCGGCCGTCCTCGGCGGCCTCCTCAACGAATACGAACGAGCCGCGTAAAGGACCAGGTCAAGGCCCGAGGCCGAGTTCTGGAACCCCACAGTGAGGTCGAGCCCGCAGTCGCTGAAGCAGGCGCCGGCGCTGCTGGAGGGTGACGAGAGCCTCGCGACCGATCCGCTGCCGGTCGGCACGGCCGGAGACTGAGCCGACCGGCCCGCAGACGGCAGGCCCCTCGCCAGGACTGGGCTGGCGGGGGCCCTGTCCATGACCGCGGGGCAGGTAACTTCCGGGCTGGTGAACCGCCATACGTGCTCCCGACGTTCGGTTTGTGGGCAGTGTGCCCGCGGCCCTAGCCGGGCGGCCACTTCCGGTGCCGTCAGGTGCCTGGGCCGGCCTGCGACAGAGGGAGCACCCATTGCATATCCGACGAAGACTGATAACGACGGCGGCCGCGCTCGTCGCCGTGCCGGTCGCGGTCGCCGCGGCTTCTTCCGCGGCTATCGCCGCCCCGGCGTCCGCGGGCGGGCACGCCATGGCCGGACACGCCACCACCAGCGCGCCGGTCGTCGTGACCACCACGGGCAGCAAGTTCGGTCGCGTCCTGGTTACCGGATCAGGCCGGTCCCTTTACACATTCTCCGGTGACGGCTTCGGGTTCAGCAGCGCCCCCGGTGGTCCCCAGCTAGCCTGCACCGCGCTGAACACCGCGCCGGGCGGGACGACCTGCACCACGGCGTGGCCGCCGCTGCTGGCCACCGGCTCGCTCGTCGCCAAGGGCGGCGTGCGGCACAAGGGCCTGGGCACGGTGACCCGCAACGGCGTCAAGCAGGTCACCTACTTCGGCAAGCCCCTGTACAGGTTCATTGAGGACACGGCCGCGGGCCAGAAGAACGGCCAGGATGTCGCCGCCTTCGACGGCACCTGGTACCTGGACCACACGTCTGGCCGCCCCGCACTCGGCGTCCCGACAGTGCAGACCGAGACCTCCCCGAACGGCATCGTGCTGTCCTCGCCCACCGCGGTTGGTGTCCGGACCGTCTACGCGCTGACCGCTGACCCGGCCGGCAGCCACATGACGACGTGCACGGGCCAGTGCGCGGCGGTCTGGCCGCCGCTGCTGACCAGCAGGCGCGCGGTCGCCGGCACCGGGGTGGAGAGGTCCGGTCTCGGCGCGATCCGGCGCCCGGACGGTACTCTCCAGGTCACCTTCCGCGGCCACCCGGTGTACTTCTTCGCCTTCGACCTGGGCGCGGGCGCCCCGGCCGGCCTGACGAACGGCGAGTACCTGATCGATGCGGCCGCCTTCGGCAACTGGTACACGGTACTGCCCCAGGGCACGCCGAACCCGGGCACGACCACGGTCGGGTCTGAGCCGGCGGGCGGCAAGACGATTCTGTCCATCACGGCCGGGTTCACCCACGCGACGGCGAGCCTGTACGCCTTCAGCGCCGACAGCGCGACAGCCAGCAAGTGCACGGGGCAGTGCGCGGTCATCTGGCCGCCGGTGCTCACCACCGCCCCGCCTGCGGCGGCCGGCGGCGCGAACGGCTCGATGCTGGGCTCGATCGCCCGGCCGGACGGCACCTTCCAGGTCACCTACAACGGCCACCCGCTGTACTTCTTCTCCAAGGACCTGACCAGCGGGACCAAGGGCAACGGCATTACCGCGTTCGGCGGGACGTTCAAGACCGTCAACACCGACGGCAGCGTCGGCTAGGCGGCACGGCTCAGACCCGGTACCCGCTATCGCGGGGCACTGCGATAGCGGGTACCGGGTGCCGTCCACCGGGGCGGCTGACTACCAGCCGCCCCGGGTGACCGGGAACCAGCACTATGAGCGGCGGCGAGCAGAGCAGTATCGCGGCCCGACGCCGGGTCAAGGTCAAGCCGGGCCGCTGGTCTTTTCAGGTCGGTTGGCCACGCCGGGCGGCACAGGCTTATGGCGCCCGTGGGCAGTCAAGGCGTTCGCTACCTCTTGTGTGGTCTGGTCCCAGCCGCGCAGGATCGACCGCCGCTGTCGTGCGGCGGCCCGTAGCCGGTGTCGGTGTCGCTCGTCACCCAGCCAGTCTCCGAGCGCGGCGGCGAGGGCAGCCGGATCGCCGGGAGGGACCAGCTGGCCGGGACGGGTGCCATCGGCAGTGGAGCCGAGCGCTTCGGGTAGCCCACCGACAGCGGCGGCTATGACGGGTAGGCCGTGGGCGAGCGCTTCGGTGACGGTCATGCCGTAGGTCTCCGACCGGGACGGCGCGACGAGCAGGTCGGCGGTGGTGTACGCATGGCTGAGCGCCGCGCCCGTCAGGACGCCGGTGAGCCGGACGCGGTGGCCGTAGCCGAAGCGCGTGATACGGGCCTGCAATTGCTCGACGAAGTCCGGGTCGCGGTCGAGCGGTCCGGCCAGCACGCAATGCCAGTCCCGCTCAGGAAGGTCGGCGAGCGCCTCGACGAGGAGGTCCTGCCCTTTGTGGCGGCTGAGGACTCCGACGCAGATCAGGTGGCCGCGGACGGGTCGGGCAGGGGCAGCGACCCGATCGACGCCGGGCCGGGCGACGTGCACCTGGCGGGCCGGGATCGCGTATCGGGTTAGTACCTGCTGACGGGTCCATTCGCTGGTAGCGACCACGCCCGTGGCCGCGCGGAGCACGACCCGTTCCGAGCGCTGCCCGCTGGCATCATGGTGGGGCTCGAGGACGGTGGCCAGTGGCATGTGCAGCAGCACTGTCATACGTATCCGGCCGGTGTGTGGCAGCAGCTGCGCGGCGGCCGGCGAGGCGATGAGCCCGTCTATCAGGACGGTGGCACCGTCCGGGATGGCGGAAACGATGCGGGCCAGGTCGGCGCGGGCGCCCGGGCCGGGTACCGGCCACGCCGCGGCGACGGTCGTGACCAGCACATCCCATCCGGCCTCGGCCATTCCGGCGCAGACGCGCCGGTCGTAGATGTTGCCGCCGGTAGGCTGGCCGGGATCGTCGAACCCCTCTGGAACTATTACATGCACCCGGTCGATATTCCGGCCCTCCAGAGCGCCTGCCACACCGAGCCAGCCTCCACCGTACGGCCGAGCTGAACCTTCTGATCGAGCCTTCTGCACGCCGCCGAGACGCGCTAGATCGACTCGTTTGCCAAAGCCTCGCGTCCGCGTCGGGCCTCAGGTGAGAGGACGCTTGCTCAGCCCGCGGTTACTGATGGCCGCTTCCCCGCGGTCATACACCGAAGTTTCCAGGACCGCGGGACCCGGCAGCGAGGAATGCGGTTCCGAAGAACAACTCGGTCCAGGAGAGATCGGCCAGTTCTTCCTGCATGGCTACGCGCATCGTCTCCCACGGCCGGCGCATGATCCACTGATCTATGGAGGCGAAAGGCCGCACAGTTGCGGTTCCGAGCTGTGCTAGCCATCCAGGCGTGTTGTCGGGAACCTTGAGATCCAGCACGACCCAACGTCCGCCTCCGGAGAGGGCCGCGGCGCCGTGGGCGATGACCTGTGCGCACTCGGGCACCTGCGATAGGGCGTACGTGGACAGGATCGCGTCGACCTCGGCTGGGAAGTCGAAGTCGGCCGCGTCGGCTTGCACGAGGCTGATATTGCTCCAGCCGTTCGTCTCTATCCGATCCTGGGCATGGGCGAGCATCGCGTCGGTCAGGTCGACGCCGACGATCCGGCCGTCGGGACCGATCGCCTTCTCAATCAGCGGGAAGTTCAGACCTGTGCCGCATGCGATGTCGATCACGCTGTCACCCGCGCGAAGGCCGAGCGCTTGTACGGCCCGGAGGCGTTGTGCCCGCTGGGGGTAGCCGGGCGCGGGGTAGAGCCGGGAGGTGATGTCGTAATGCTTCGCCTTCTTGCGGTATGTCTCGATCAGGTGCTCTCGCGTACGGTCGGTCTGGCTCACGGTGTGCTCCTCGATCTCTGTAGCGTCGCGGTAGTATCGCGCCTCCCCATCTAGGACTCCGCGCCTTCCCGCGCAGCGGACTCGACAGCAGCCTTGATCGCCACCATCTCGCGATCGCTTACGCGCTGAATTCTGCCTTTGAGACTGCGGCCGGGGATTGCGCGCATGATGCCCGCGAGGTCGACCTCAATCCACATCTTGGCGTCGGTCTGCCTATCGTCCACCGGCTCGAGTTCCATTCCCCAGCGCGCTGCGGAAGTACCCAGTGGCCCGGCGAACGCCACGGAGCGGGGCGCCTCGACAGCGGTCACCTCCTGGCTGCGGCCGCGAGTCAGCCAGAGGATCCCTTTCGCCCGCTGGTCCACCCGCGAGCCGGGCTGAAGCGGAGCTCCTCCGCGAACCCGGCATTCGAGAACCGTTGGCGCCCACTCCGGCCAGCGTCCGACGTCACAGACATACGCCCACACCTCACGGACGCTGCTGGCGATTGTTATGCGGCTCTCGGTTCTGAATGTCATCGGGCGGCTCCTCATGCTCGTCAAGTGGGCTGGCCGGGATCGTCGAACCCCTCGGGAACTAGTACATGCACCGGCTCGATATTTCGGCCCTCCCGAGCGCCTGCCGCACCGAGCCAGCCTCCGCCCTGCGGCCGAGCTGAACCTCAGCCGCCGCCGATCCGTAATACCTGGCACAGGATGGTACGTAGCAGCGGTGGACGCGGTTCAGCCCGAAACGATCGGCGTCCGCTAGACACCAGCGCGGCGCGGCAGGTACATCGGCCGGGCCGGGTGGCGCCGGCTCCGCCGGGCCAGACACCGTGCGGGAGCTGATGTGAGACATGATCAGCAAGCGCCATTCTTGGCGGTGCTAGAGCGGGCCCCGGCGACCGCCTATCCCGCGGGCGAGTATGTAGGCCAGGAGAGCTTCATGCGGGCAGGCGAGGTCCGGACGCTGGCTCACCGGGCCCGGATCGGCCCCGGCGTCTCAGTGCTGGACCTGTGCTGCGGGGTGGCCGGTCCCGGCCGGATGATCACGGCGGAGTCGGGATGCCGCTACCTGGGTGTCGATCACTCCGCCAGCGCACTGGCCGCCGCCCAGGAGCTGGCCGGGAATTTGCCCTGCCGCTTCGAGCAAGCTCACCTCCCGCCTCTGCCCAAGGGCTGCTTTGAGGTGGTACTCCTGCTGGAGACGATGCTGGCCTTCCCCGACAAGGAGGCCTTGGTAGGTGAGGTGGCGCGCGTGCTGGAGCCGGGCGGGCGTTTCGCTTTCACGGTCGAGGAAGGCCAGCCGCTCACCCAGCAGGAACGGGCGCGGATGCCCGGCGCCGATACAGTCTGGCTCATCGACTTGGCGGAATTGACGGGCATGCTGCGCGAGGCGGGGTTGACCGTGATCTGGCGGCAGGAGTACAGCTCCTCCCATCACGCGACAGCGACGGCACTGCGTCGCTGTTATCGGGCTGATTCACCTCAGATCGCCGCCCAGATCGGGACGCAGGCCACTTCCGAGCTGATCACAGCCCACCAGCTGTGGAGCGACTGGCTCGGCAGCGGGCGGGTGCGCAAGTTCGCGATGGTAGCCAAGAAGCAATGACCTGCGACTATGCCCGCTATCTGGCTGCGAAGACGACCGTGGATGACCGGGCGCTTAACCGGCATGTGCTGGCCGAGTTGCGCCGCCTGATGCCCGCGGGTGCGTCGCAGGTGCTGGAGGTCGGGGCTGGCCTGGGGACGATGGTGGCCCGGCTGATGGACTGGGGCGCGGTCAGCTCCGGCGAGTACATCCTGCTAGATGCGGATCCGCAGCTGCTGGATTGTTCTCGCCGGTGGCTGTGCGATTGGGCGGCCGCGCGGGGCCTGCGCAGCGGCCTGCTGCCGGGTGGGCTGCGGGTGGGTGATCTCCGGGTGCGTCTGGTGCACGCCGAGCTCGGCAGTTACCTGGAGGCCGCACATGGGGCGCCGGCCGATGTGCTGATCGCCAACGCCGTCCTGGACCTGGTGGACGTGCCGGCCGTCCTGCCCGGATTGTTGCGGTTGCTGGCCCCCGGCGGCGTCTACTGGTTCACGATCAACTACGACGGCGAGAGTATCTTCGAGCCCGGCCACCCCCACGACGACC
>DATCEO010000031.1:0-3437 GCA_036510065.1 Streptosporangiaceae bacterium
GACGACGTGCCGAAGGCCCGGGTACCGTGCACGGAGCTCGCGGGCGGCGGCGAGGTGCGCACCGGAACTCGGACCCACGAACAGCCCGAACTCGCGGGCCAGGCGGCGCATCTCGCAGATCGCCGCGTCGCTGTCCACCGCGACTATCTCGTCGATCATGTTCCGGTGCCTGGCGAAGATACCGGGAACGAATCCGTCGGAGATGCCCTCGATGAGGTGCCGGCCGACCTCGCCGCACATCAGGATGCACGACTCGTTGGGCTCGACGGCGACGACCCGGCAGGCTGGGTTGCGCTCGCGGAAGCACTGACCCACGCCGACGATGGTCCCCCCGGTGCCGACCCCGCCGACCACGGCGTCCGGGATCGCGCCGTCCGGCAGCTGGGCCAGCGTCTCCGGGCCAAGGCAGGTGCGGTTCTCCTCGACATTCCACTCCGAATCGAATTGCTGCGGCGCGAAGTGTCCCGGCTGGCGGCCGAGTTCGGCGACCTTGGCCAGCGCGTCATTGACATGAAAGTCGCCGAGTGTCATCACCTGCGCACCGAAGGCCCGCGAGATCGCCAGCCGTTCGCCGCTCATCCCGTTCGGCATTACGACGAGCATCCGGTAGCCCTTGACGGCAGCGACCATGCTCATCGCGTTTCCGGTATTGCCGCTGCTTGCCTCCACGATGGTGTCGCCCGGCCGCAGCAGCCCTTCCCGTTCCGCCCGCTCGATCATGTACTTGGCGATGCGCGCCTTGATCGATCCAGAAGGGTTGAGGTACTCCAGCTTGACCCATATCCCGTCAACCAAGACCAGGGGCGTGTTGCCGATCGCGTCGAGAATCGTGCCGCCGCCTCGCGGGAGCACACCAGTGCCGGGCTCCCGCGCCGCGGAGCCCGCGGCAGGTTCCCGTGCCTCGCGCGCTGCAGAGCGCGCCCCGCTCATGGCACTCATGTCTGCACCCTATGCGCGCCTGTGTGCTGCCGGCCCTGATCCGCCTGCCTCTCTGGACGGATACGGTTCGCTGGCCGCTAGCCGTCGGACCAGAGCCTGGCTGTTCCTCCGGGTCGCCGGACGGCCTGTCCTGCCGCGTATGGACCTGGCGGCCCAGCGGACGCCGACCTGGCCGAGCGCTGGGGATGGGTCACGCGGGCTCTGCCGGACGCCGAGCTCGACAACTTCGTGGACACGATGACGGCCCGCATGGCCTCCTTCGACAGGACCTCCCTGGCGTCCGCCAAGTCAATGGTCAACCGTGCGGTCGCTGCCGCCGGACGCTGACCTGGTCGCGGCCTACGGTGAGTTCGCCCACTCGCTGACATTGCCGGGGTTCCTCGCGCGCGCGGCCGGTGCCGGGGCGCTGATCGCCGAGAAGGGCCTCGACTTCGAGGGAACTCGCACGAGTCTGTCTCATGATGTCAAGCACTGAGGTGATCTCAACGAAATAGGTTTGGGCAGGCGGCCTTTATCCGCTCATGTCTAGTGTCAATCGAGTTGCTCCGTGAGCGCTGCGCTGACCTGGAGAGATGGCAGAGCATGATGGCGGGCAGCCGCGCGGCTTTCCGCGGGGCTGTGCGCTCAGTCCGGAAGGGTTGCCGGGAGTCCGAATCGGGGCAAGGTGCTGCTGTCAAAGCGTGTCATGGCAGAGACCTGGGTGCCTGAAAGGGTGAGGACCATCAGCCCGACTGTGTAGAAGCCGCCGGTCTGCGGGTCGCGGGCGTAGAAGCCGAAGGCGGGCTGGCCGTTGGCCCGGGTTGGTATCAGCCGGGCGGTCCAGCCGGGCCGGAATGCCGTGGCTGTGAGGAACTTGGCGGCTAGCTCGCGTCCTTGGTACTCCAGCGGAAGCGGTGGCATGGTCAGCCAGGCGTCCTCGGTGAGCATGGCAACTATGCCGTCCACGTCGGCTGTCTCGAATGCCCTGGTGAGCCGGTCTACCAGCTGCTGTTCGGCGGCAGAGTCAGGCGGCGGGGCAGGTTCTCGCTGGCCTGACGATTGCTGGTGGCGCTCCAGCGCTGCGCGGGCGCGCTTGAGCGCGCTGGTCACCGACTCCTGGCTGGTGTCCAGGATTCGTGCGGCCTCACTGGCATGGAATCCCAGCACATCGCGCAAGATGATGGCGGCGCGCTGGCGGGGCGGCAGCAGCTGCAGGGCGGTGATGAAGGCGAGCGAGATCGATTCCCTGGCCTCGTACCGGGCTTCCGGACCTGGTGCGCTGTCGGGAAGGCCCTCGAGCAGGACGTCTGGGTAGGGCTCGAGCCACAGCAGCTCGCCGAGCCGGGTCGGCCCGGGCGGTTCCAGCCCTGCTGGTGGCGCGCTGACCGGCGGCCGCCGGCGGGCCGATCGCAGCGCGTCCAGGCACCGGCTCGTGGCGACCCGGTACAGCCAGGTCCGGACCGAGGCGCGTCCCTGGAAGCCACCCAGCCCCTGCCACGCCGCCAGCAGCGCGTCCTGCATCGCATCCTCGGCGTCCTGGACCGAACCCAGGATCCGGTAGCAGTGCACCTGCAGCTCTCGCTCGTCAGGGCCGATGAGCTGACGGAAGGCTTCCCCGTCCCCGGCGCGGGCAAGATCGATCAGATCCGCGGTCACGGCGATATCGTCGCATACCCGCGACGTCCGCTGCGCCCAGTCAACGGTCATCCCGGTGTCTATACCCCGTGACCGACGAC
Source organism: Streptosporangiaceae bacterium (assembly GCA_036510065.1). GTDB lineage: Bacteria > Actinomycetota > Actinomycetes > Streptosporangiales > Streptosporangiaceae > DASUBV01. The sequence continues at coordinate 2,655 of DATCEO010000031.1, forward strand.
GATGAGGAGCTCACCGACGTCCACGTACCTGTTCACTTTCCGCGCACCGGCTCACTACGCACCCGACGCCGGCACCTTTGACGCCTGGGCGACCTGGCAGCTCAAGCTCGGTGCCCGTCTCAAGGACCGCGGCAACCCGGCTTTCGCCGCGGCGGCCCTGGGGGCCAGCGCGGCTGATACGACGCTCGGCGGCTACTCGCTGATCCGGGCCGGCGGCCTCGACGCGGCTGTGGCCCTCGGTCGCGGCTGCCCACTGCTGACGCAGGGCGGCGCCGTGGAGATCTGCGAGCTGGCCAGCCATGATGAACGCTTCGATAGCTGGCTCGACACGACGGGAACCCGTCATGACTGAGATTTCCGCCGTCGAAGTGACTCTGCACATTCCGGCGGCGCCCGAAGACGTCTTCTCCTATTTTACCGACCCGGCCCGTTACGTGCAGTGGATGGGCAGTGAGGCGAAGCTGGAGCCGGAACCCGGCGGCGTGTACCGCATCGAGATGGCCGACGGGTTCAAGGCCGCCGGGGAGTTCCTGGTCGTCGAGCGGCCGCATCGGGTGGCCTTCACCTGGGGATTTGCCGACGAAGAGGCCGCGCAGCACACCAAGCACGAGCCGGGCGAGGCGATCAGCGGCGGCATGCTGCCCGGTAGCACGCGGGTCACCGTGACCCTTGAGGCCGAGGACAGCGGTAGTCACCTCACGCTGCGGCACGAGCACCTGCCTGACCCCGAGCTACGTGAAGCGCACTGAGTCGCGTGGAACGCCTACCTGCCCAGGCTCGCCA
>DATCEO010000032.1:0-4686 GCA_036510065.1 Streptosporangiaceae bacterium
CGCAGCGGGCCCGCCCCGAACAGCGAGGCCAGCAGGAGCTGCGGCACGGCCCCGGTGCCCTCCGCGGGGGCGCCGTCGGCGTCGCGCTGGCCCAGCATGGCCACGATGAGCACGGTGGCCAGCGAGTCGTCATCGAACGACATCACCCGGGCGATGGACCGCTTGGTCACGCTCTCCGCCTTGACCAGCCGCATCACGTAGTCCTGCCAGGCGCTGACCGCCCGGACCGCGCGGGTCTGCAGGTCCGCCGAGGAGTGGGCCAGCGGGAGCGTCGCCTGGCGGAGCGGGCCCTCCGGGCTGGCCCCGTCGGCGTCGTCCGGGATGGGCTCGGCCGTCGTGCCGAAGATCAGCCCGGCGTCCGCGGCGAACTGCGAGCCGGTCCAGCTCTGGCTGGCCTGGGCGGCGGCGTACTCGTCCAGCAGGGACACCCCGGCCGGGTGGTTGCGCCAGCGGCGGATGGATTCCTCGGCGGCCCGGTCGGCGACCGAGAGGATGAGCGACTCGATCCCGGCCCGCAGGGCACTCTTCAGCGACCCGGCCCGGGCCGGGACGCCGCGCTTGCGCTGGCGGCCCTGCCTGCCCCGGGGGGCCTGCAGGCCGCGCAGCAGCTCGCCCGTGCCGGCGAAGTCCTGCCAGCGGGCCAGGATCTCACCGCGCAGCAGCGAGCCGTCGGCCAGCGCCTCCTCGGCCTCGCCCAGCCCGGCCGCGTAGGCGCCCTCGACCGCGGCCTTCAGGTCGGAGCGGATCCTCAGCTGGGCTTCCACCTCGGCGGCCAGCGCCGGGACCCGGCTGCGGAAGGTGTCCAGGGCGCCCGCCATGGTCTGGGTCAGCACCGCGACCCGGCGGTCCGCCCGCACCGCGGTGTCCTGCAGCCACTCCCGCACCGGCGCGGACGCCTCGGGGGGCAGGCGGCTGTCGGTGATAACGGTCTCGTTGATCACGAACCGGTCGTTCTCGCCGAGCCCGTTGGCCTCGAGCATGGCCCCGAAGTGCTTGGTGAGCTCGGCCCCGCTGGACGGCGGGACCCGGGACAGCACGATGCCCAGGGCGGCGCCGCGCTCCTTGGCGTACTCCAGCAGTTCCCAGACCGCCGCGTCGGCATACCGGCTGGCGGTGGTCATGAACAGCCAGAGGTCGGAGGCGTCCAGGAACTGGTGCGCGAAATCCCGGTGCGCGGACACCACCGAGTCGATGTCCGGGGTGTCGAGCAGGGCGACGCCCTTGGGCATGCCCTCGCTCGAGGCCAGCACGAGCAGGCCGTCCCGGCCGGACCGGGCCAGCCCTTCCTGGCGGACGCGGGGCACCGTGGGCAGGAAGACGTTCTCCGCGAACCAGTCCGCCTCGTCAGGATGGCAGGCCAGCACGGGGCTGTTGGTGGTGGGGCGGCGGATCCCGGTCGCGCTGACCTGGGCCCCGACGATGCTGTTGACCAGCGTCGACTTGCCCGCACCGGTCGACCCCACCAGGGCGACCAGGATGGGCGCCTCGGACTGCCGGATCCGGGGCAGGAGATAGTCATCGATCTGGCTGAGGAGCTTGCGCCGCTCCGCCCGGGTGGCTTCCGCGCCCTCGGTCTCGTAGACCAGGTTCACGTCGACGATGCGCCGCCGCAGCGCGAGCAGGGCTGCCTCCAGCTGGCGCGCATCGACCCTGCGATGCCGCCCCCCTTCGCCGCCCCCCGGAATTACGGGTCCCGCCGCGGCGGGACCTGGGCCCGGCTGGGCCGCCGGCGGCGGCCCGGGCCGGACGGGGTCGGCCGAAGATGCCGCATCCGTGCCCGTCGCACGGGCTGATGCAGCAGCTAGGCCCTGCCCTTCCGTCATTGCTCTCCTGTCACTGCCTTTCGCGCGTCGGGACGACTCCGGCAGGTCCGGATGACGTGGGCACGACTACACTTTGCGCTTCCCTCAGTGCTGCCCGTGAGAGTTCGGCTATCTGTACCCCGACATTCACTACCTCACCGATGACCACAATTGCTGGCGGACGCAACCCGGCCGCACCGACCTCATCGGCGACGGTGGCGAGCCCTGTGGTAATTATGTGCTGCGTGGGCAGGGTCCCGTCCACTATGACCGAAACTGGGGTCCGCGAATCCCGGCCGTAACGCATCAGCGTTCTGGTGATCTGCTCCAGGTTCTCCAGTGCCATCAGGAGAACCAGGGTGGCCTGCGAGGTGCCCAGCTCAGCCCAGTTCACCGTGGACCGTTCATCGCCAGGCGGGATATGCGCCGAGATCACCCGGAATTCCTGGGTGACGCCCCGGTGGGTGAGCGGGACACCGGCCGCGGCGGGCACCGCGACCGCGCTCGTCACCCCCGGCACGACCGTGACCGGAACGCCGGCCTCGAGGCAGGCGAGAATCTCCTCCCCGCCCCGGCCGAAAACGAATGGATCGCCGCCTTTGAGCCGGACCACAAACAGCCCCCGCCGGGCCCGGTCGACCAGCACGGAATTGATCTGCTCCTGGGCCATCGCCCGGCCGCGGGGAATCTTGGCCGCGTCGACCAGCTCCACGTCCGGGGCCAGCTCATCGAGCAGGGAACGGGGCGCGAGCCGGTCGGCCACCACGACGTCCGCCTCGGCGAGCAGCTGCCGCCCCCGGACGGTGATCAGCCCCGGGTCGCCCGGGCCGCCGCCGACCAGCGCGACCCGGCCGCCCGGGCGGCGGCGCCGGCGCGCGCTCAGCCGGCCGGACTGCAGGCCCTCCAGGACCTCGTCCCGGATGCCCGCGCTGCGCAGCGGGTCTCCGCTCACCACGCCGAACCGCACGTCCCCGGCCTGGCCGGACGCGGGTGTCCAGGCGGCGGAGGCCGCCGCGTCATCGGCCCGGACCGACCAGATCCCGGCCGCCTCGGCTTCCTGGGCCACGGCCGCGTTCACGGCGGGGTCGTCGGTGCACGCGCAGGCCAGCCACGCCCCGGCGCAGTCACCCGGCGCGTAGTCCCGGGACTCCCAGCGGATCCGGCCCGCCTGCGCGAGGTCGTGCAGCGAGGCGCTGATCCGGGGCGAGACGACCAGGATGTCCGCGCCCGCGTCGAGCAGGCCGGCCACCCGCCGGGTGGCCACGGCGCCGCCCCCGGCCACCAGTACCCGGCGGCCGTCGAGGCGGAGGGCCAGGAGGTAGGGCGCAGCGGTGCCGGCGACCATGGCGGTCCGCCCTCCTTCGGCTCACGGCTGGGCCGCACCCAGCGATTCATTCCCCAGGTCACAGAGACTAGTGGCTCCGGGGCGCGGCCTTTCCCTCTCCCGGCCCCGCTACGGCCCGGCCTGGCCCGCGGCACCGGCCCCGGCCACGGCCCGGGCGGCGTCGGCCAGGGCGCAGAACGCGGCCGCGGCCACTGCCGCGCCGCCCTTCTCCGACTTGTTGGTCAGGGAAGGGAGGCCGCTGGCCCGCAGCGCGTCCTTGGCTTCCGCTGCCCCGGCCAGGCCCACCGGGAGGGCGATGACCAGGGCAGGCTGCACGTTCCGGCTCATGATCTCGGCCAGCGCCTCCGCGGCGCAGCCCACCACCCAGACCGCACCGGGCCCGGCCTGGCCGAAGGCCAGCCGCACGGCGGCGGCGGGCTTGCTGATCCCGGCCGTCCGGGCCAGCCGCCCGGTCAGCGAGTCCTCGCTGGTGCAGATGACCGGGTAGCCGGTGATCCCGGCGGCCACCGTCACCCCGTCGGCGACGACCGCTGCCCCGCCGGCCATCTCGGCGACCCCGGCGGCCAGCACCCGCTCGTCGCAGACCAGGTCGATCGCGTAGTCGAAGTCGGCACTGGCCACGATGACCCGCTCGGTCACGCGGCGGCTCAGCGGGGCGAGCCGGCTCAGATCGATGCGGGAGCGCACGATCCGGTAGGCCTCGTCCTCCGGCAACCCATCGGCAATCGACCCGTAATTCATTGTTTCCAGATCACTTGAATAGGTAATCTCTCACCTGCTCTGGCGTTCTCAGCATGGCACAGGCCCCGGCCAGTCGTGCGTCATCCGCATGCGGGACCGCACGGCCCGGCTACACTGGCCACGCGCATCGGTGGTTGCGTCCCGCACCCGGCGGCTCCGCAGCGCCGTCAGCCACGCGATAAGCGCGCATAAACCGGGATGAGTTTGGCAGGTTTGCGCCACTGACGGCGGACAGGGCCACCAAAACTCCCCGGGCTGGCTGAATCGCTCGGCCTGCCATCAGGTAACTCCCAGGTTGCCCGGTGGCAGAATCCGGCGCAGCCCGGGTACAACCGGGTACCAACTGATAGACGTGCGTCGTGAATGGAGAATTGATGCGCCCAATGGAGGCGGCACTGCGGGAGGCGGCACTGTGACCGGCACGTGGGAAGCGGACGAGGCGATTGACGACGCCGCCGCTAAGGCGTTCTTCGCCGAGTTCGGCAAGCCGGCCGAGCATATGCCGCCGGTCGCCATCGTGATTGCCGCCTACAACGAGCAGGGCGTGATCGGCTCGGTCGTGGACGCCCTGCCTGCCACCATCTGCGGGCTCGGCACGACGGCCGTGGTGGTCTCCGACGGCTCCGCGGACGGCACCGTGCCCGAGGGCCGCGAGCACGGTGCGCTCGTGGCCGACGTGCCGGTCAACCGCGGCCAGGGTGCCGCGCTGCGCCTCGGCTACCGGCTGGCCCGCGAAGGCGGCGCCCGCTACATCGTGACCACCGACGCGGACGGCCAGTACAACCCGGCCGAGATGGA
>DATCEO010000033.1:0-11101 GCA_036510065.1 Streptosporangiaceae bacterium
CCTCCTGCCCGCCGCCCCGGCACAACTTCACCTCCATCCCCCGGATCCGCTCCGAGCGCCCGGCATTCGACCTGCACTACCCGCACATCACCTCCGGCCGCCCCCGCGTCCCCGCCACCACCAGCCCGGCCCCCCCGCCCGGCGGCTAGGCCGGGCGGATCGTCAGTCAGGCCAGCACGAAGGAGGGCAGGATATGACGAGCGTGGCAGGCCGGCGCGTCGGCTGGGTGCAGTGTCGATACTCGGGAACGAGAGACGCGTGCCGGCCGGCAGCAGCGCTTCGGGAAGGAGCTTTCTCCATGGCTGAGCGAGCGGGTGGTCCTGCGCCTGCGGATGTTCCCGGGCCAGCGCGCTCCAGCGTGTCGCCCGCGGTGGTGCAGGCTTACCGGACACAGCTGACAGCGGGCGAGGATGTGGTTGATCCGGCCACGTGGGCCGGCTCGGTGCCGGAGGCGTTCGGTATCGCCCCGCGCGTGCGGGTCGGGCGTGACAGATGGTTCAACCTGCTGTGGCTGCTGCCGATCGGGCTGGTGGTCCTGCTGGTCGCGGTTGCGGCTGCGAAGGGCCTGCGGGTCACCCCGCCGGTCGCCAGGTTCATCCGCCGTTATCCCGGCACCCTGGAGTCCGCCGGTGCTGGGCGGCACGCTGGGCTGCCGGTCTGGGTGCGGCTGCAGCACTTCTTCAACCTGCTCTTCATGATCTTCATCATCCGGTCCGGGGTGCAGATTCTCAGCGATCACCCGCGGCTGTACTGGACCCGGCACAGCACCCCGGGCCGGGACTGGTTCCGGGTACAGAAACCGGTCCCCGATGATCCGCTGTGGACTGCGAAGAAGGACTCGATCAGCCTGCCGGGCCAGGTGGGCCTGCCGGGCATCCGCCACTCCATCGGGCTGGCGCGGTGGTGGCACCTGGGCACCGACACGCTGTGGCTGCTGAACGGCCTGATCTTCTACATCTTGCTGTTCACCACCGGGCAGTGGCGCCGGCTGGTCCCGACCAGCTGGCACGTCTTCCCGGACGCCGCCTCGGTGCTGATCCAGTACCTGTCCCTGAACTGGCCGGCCGGCAGCGGGTGGGCAGCCTACAACGGCCTGCAGCTGATCGCGTACTTCATCACCGTCTTCGTCGCGGCGCCGCTCGCTCTCATCACCGGTCTCGGCATGTCGCCGGCGTTGTCGACCCGCTTCAAGCGGATCAGCAAAGTCCTGAGCATCCAGACGGCACGGTCGATGCACTTCCTGGTGCTGTGCTGGTTCCTGCTGTTCATCGTCGTTCACGTGTCCCTGGTGTTCACCACAGGCTTGCTGCGCAACCTCAACCACATCTACGCAGGCAGCAACACCGGCAGCTGGGCGGGGCTCGGGATCTTCGCGGCGTCGATGGTGGTGGTCGCTGCGGCCTGGGCCGCTGCGACCCCTCTTACCCTCCGGCATCCCCGGACCGTGCAGCGCGCCGGGCAGGCGCTGGTCGGACCGGTGCAGCGCGTCTTCGAGCACGTCGACGCGACTCCCGGCGAGTACACCGAGAACGACATCTCGCCGTACTTCTGGCACAACGGCCAGTACCCGGACTCGCCGGAGTACCGGGCACTGTTCGACGGCAACTTCGCGGACTACCGGCTGCACATCCACGGCCTCGTCGGCAACCCGGTCGATCTTGACCTGGCCCAGCTGCGCGCGCTACCGCACCACGAGCAGATCACCCAGCACTTCTGCATCCAGGGCTGGTCCGGCGTCGCCAAGTGGGGCGGGGTATCGATGCAGGCCATCCTGGACCTCGTCCAGCCGGCACCGGAGGCGCAGTGGGTCGTCTTCTACTCACTCGGGGACGGCCCGGACAAGGGCCTGTACTACGACGCGCATCCCATCGGGCAGATGAGCTACCACCTGACAATGCTGGCCTACGACATGAACGGCGAGCCGCTGTCCTACGGGCACGGCGCTCCGCTGCGGCTCCGCAACGAGATCCAGCTCGGCTTCAAGCAAGTCAAGTGGCTCAGCGGCATCGAGTTCGTCGCCCACTACTCCGAGGTAGGCGGAGGGCACGGCGGCTACAACGAAGACCACGAGTTCTTCGGCTACCGGCAATCCATCTAGGGCCCAGCCACCCCCACCGACAGGAGGCCAGCCGGCATGAAGAAACTGTCGCTGACGGCGCTGACCCGCGAGCACCTCCAGCTAGCGGCCAGCGCCCCGAGCGGCCGCAGCGCGCACACGGTCTACGGCGGCCACGAGCACGTGATGCGCCAGACCCTGATCGCCCTGAACGCAGGACAGCTGCTTCACGAACACGAGAACCCCGGGGAGGCGACTGTGCACGTCCTGCACGGCCGGGTACGGCTAGCCGCAGGCCCGGTCTCCCGGGACGGCGCACCGGGTGACCTCCTCACCGTGCCGGACTCGCGTCACTCGCTGGAGGCGCTCGAGGACGCCGTCGTGCTCCTCACGGTCGCCAAGCTGCCCTAGCCGCGCGCACGGCTCAACCTGCGCGATCTTCCCTGTCGACGCGGCAACGCTATCCTACCTGCGGCTCACCGGCCGCCCCGCCGCGCACATCGCCCTGGTGGAGGCCTACGCCAGGGAGCAGGGACTATGGCACGACCCTGAACGCGAGCCCGCCTACTCGCAGGTCCTCCAGCTTGACCCGGCGGAGATCGTCCCGTCGATCGCCGGCCCGAGACGGCCGCAGGACCGCATCCCGCTGGGCGAGGCACCGCTGGCGTTCCGGGCCGCGCTGGACGGCCACGCCCGCTACGACATGCCGGCGGTCGGGCTTGACGCGAGCGGCGCGGAGTCCTTCCCCGCCTCCGACCCGGTCGCGCTGACCGGCGACCGCGAAGCCGACCGGCCGGTCACCTCCTTCAGCCCGGCCGGCGATGCCCGGGAGCGCCTGCGCAGCCCGGCCCGCGTCACGCCGGCCACCGATCAGGTCGCCGACCTGGACCACGGCGCGGTGGTGATCGCCGCCATCACGTCCTGCACCAACACCTCCAACCCGGAAGTCATGATCGGGGCCGGGCTGCTGGCCAGGAACGCGGTGCAGCGAGGGCTGGCGCCCCTGCCCTGGGTGAAGGCATCGCTTGCCCCCGGGCCAGGGGTTGTCATGGACTACTACGACCGGGCCGGCCTGACCGCGTACCTGGATCAGCTCGGCTTCAGCCTGGTCGGCTACGGCTGCACCACCTGCATCGGCAACTCCGGGCCGCTGATCGAGGCGGTCTCGCGCGCCGTCACCGACCGCGGCCTGGCCGTCTGCTCCGTGCTGTCCGGCAACCGCAACTTCGAGGGCCGTATCCACCCGGAGACGAAGATGAACTACCTGGCGTCCCCGCCGCTGGTGATCGCCTACGCTCTCGCCGGGTCCATGGAGACCGACCTGACAGCCGACCCGCTGGGCACCGGCCGCGACGGGCAGCCGGTGTACCTGCGTGATAGCTGGCCGTCGCCGGCCGAGATCCAGGCGGTCATCGCCTCCTGCGTGCGGCCCGAGATGTTCACCCGCGAGTACGCAGAGGTGTTCGCGGGTGATAGGCGGTGGCGGGCGCTGCCAGCACCCGCCGGTGATGCCTTCGCCTGGGAGGCGGCCTCCACCTACGTGCGCAGGCCGCCGGATTTCGACGGGATGGACCGTGTGCCCGGCCCGCTGCGCGACATCGAGGGTGCCCGGGTACTCGCGCTGCTCGGCGACTCGGTCACCACCGACCACATCTCCCCGGCCGGGGTAATCAGCGCGGCCTCGCCGGCTGGCCGGTACTTGCGCGAGCAGGGCGTACAGCCCCGGGACTTCAATTCCTACGGGTCACGGCGCGGCAACCACGAGGTCATGATCCGCGGCACTTTCGCCAGCATCCGGCTGCGCAACCAGCTCGCCCCAGGAACCGAGGGCGGCATCACCCGGCACCTGCCCGGCGGCGAGCAGATGCCCATCTTCGACGCCGCCGCCCGCTACGCAGCCGACGGATACCTCTGCTGGTCATCGCTGGACAGGAGTACGGCTCCGGCTCGTCACGGGACTGGGCGGCCAAGGGCACCGCGCTGCTCGGGGTCCGGGCCGTCATCCCGGTGACCTACGAGCGCATCCACCGCTCCAACCTGATCGGCATGGGGGTGCTCCCGCTGCAGTTCAGCCCCGGCGACTCCGCCGGGAGCCTGGGCCTCACCGGTCAGGAGACCTTCACCATCCGCGGCCTTGGCGGCGCAGCAGACGTCCCCCGCGCCGTCACCGTCACTGCCGGGGAGCCTTCCGGAACCCGGCAGTTCACCGCCACCGTCCGGATAGACACACCGGGCGAAGCTGCCTACTACCGGCATGGCGGCATCCTTCCCTACGACCTGCGCAGCCTCGCCACCGCCTGACACTCGCGCGGTGCCGCACGACCGGCAGCCCCGTGGGGGTCGCCCGCGACGGAAGGGACATGGCAGCGTCTCCCGGCGTCCCCGGTCGTCGATCTGCGTCCCTGGAGAGGCCACGCCTGAAGATGATGTCCCGTCCGCGGGCCAGGCCAGGCAGGGACGGATGATCCTGACGAGGACAGCACCGTGGGCGGGCGGACCGCCATCACCCGCCATCTGCCTCAGGCCAAGCCTCTTGGTTTATACTAGTAGAATTAAAATAATCAAGGGAATGGAGGCAGTCATGACGACGACGCAGGAGATCCCCGGGGCCGGCCCGCCGCGGACGCTGGCTCGCGAGCACGCGCTGCTGATGGCGCAAGTCGTTCTCCGGGCCAGGAACGTACTGGCCGTCACGGCCGGCGGGCGGTGGCCCGCGCGGGAACTTCAGGCGCTGGCGGGCTACCTGCGCGCGGAGGTACTGCGCCAGGCCGAAGACGAGGAGTGGCTTCTGTTCCCCGCTCGTCACGCGCCGCCGAGCTTTGCCCGACTCGGACGCGACCACGTACGGTTGCGTGCCCACGTGGAGGCGCTTGAGCGGGCAGCCGGCGGGACGGGTACGCATTCCCTGGCTGAGGTAGCCACTCTGACCCGGGATCTCCTCACTCAGCTCGGGCGGCATCTAGCTGCTGAGGAGGCGGTGCTGACGGCAGCTGACGTTCCGGATGAGATACCGGCGACGACTTCTTCGCCCGGCACGCACCAGCACGGATGGTATCCGCTGACGGAGGGACCGGTCATCGACCTGGACGCGCTTCCTCCCGACGAGATGACCGACGCGGCCGTGGACCGGCTCCAGCGGCTGCGCGGCGGCGAGCAGGTGGAGTTCCGCTCATGCCGCGACACCGGCGCGATCTGGCTGCGGATGGACCAGGTCGAGTCCGGCGGCTACGGGTTCGACTACCTGCAGGACGGACCAGGCGAGTGGCGGGTGCAGGTCACCCGCAGGCCTTCCGCGCGCCGACGTGAGGGCCGTGACGGCAGACTGGGCGCCTGCCAGAACTCATGATCACAAAGCCCAGCTGGCCCGGAGCCGTGCTTTTCATCCTGGCAAGCTATCGGCACTGACGCCTGTGCTCCCGCAGCTACGGACAAGGGGCAACTCTCCGCGACGCCCCAGCCCGGCTCAAAGGCCCGTGTGAGCCAGTGGAACGCTCTGTGGCCCGGCACCGCCAGCCCTTGCACACAGCGGCCGCGGCTCAGCCGCCAGCCAAGCCCAGGCGACGCTGCGAAAGGCAGCCGGCTCTGGCCGTTCCTGCGGGCTGCCGGCCGCAGCGACCGGGTTTGCTGCGCGGACTCGCTATGCACACCGGCGGGCTGGCTGGGTGCGCCGTCGGCCAGACTGGTGACCTGCTTGTCATCGTCGCTGGCCGCAAAGGTGCGCTCAGCGGGGTGCTGCGCTGCTCGGTGAGCTGGGCACTGCCTGGACCGCGCCCAGTGCCCGGCTGCTGTGACAGTGCCCGGGTACTGTCCATCCCGACCGGCCTGCCGACGTGCTGACGCTGAGCACGCGTCTGGGCTAGCACGGCATGGCCGCCATCTGGTGAGGGACGAGGACCGGCGCATGGCCGGCCTCAGGCGCGCCTGCACGGTCCGCCACCATGGACCCGGACAACGTTGGGACGTGTCTCCGGAAGGCGGCCAGCGCGATGCCGGAGTGCCTCTTCGCGTTGCGCCGCCGGGATTCCGCCAGCCGATCCCGCCGTTGACAGGATGTTCTGCACATGGCCGTCACCGCGCGCACATCCGCGCTCCGCGCCACTGGGCTATCTATGAGACATGGCCTGATAGCCAGGCCGCTCCACACCACGATGAGGTGATAGTGATGACAGCGACAAGAGGGCTGCGTTCCGGCTGGGCGATGACGGCCGTACGCCGGGCGATTAGCATCCTCCGGTCCGTCAACGACGAGAACCTGCGCGCATCGGAAGCAATCGTCCGTTCCGCTCGCGCGCCGCAACCCAGCCCGCAGGCTGGTGGCGGCGCTGGCTGCCCCCTGGCCCACGCTGCGGCAGCCGCGGAACGCACCGACCAGGCGGCCTGACCCGCACCCGGAAGGTCCTTTTCGTGATGGCTATCCCGCTGTCAACTGTCACGCTGGCAAGCGACAGGCAGGAACCTCCGCCGGGCACCTGGCGGCGGCTACGGACGCGAGCGCCGCGCGGCTCCCCCAAGGCTGAGGATCAGGTACGGCTGTGGGGGGATGCCATTCCGATCATCTCGCTGGGGGCTGGCGGCTGTCGATCATCAGCAGCCGCAGGGCCTCCTGGTCCCCGCCAGCGCGGAACTGGCCGGGTCGCGGACGGGCGCTGGCCAGGTACGGACCAGGCCCAGCCCGAAATGGCGGGTGCCATCGATCGCCCGCGCCAGCCGCTGGCCGGCGCTCGCCCAGCCCAGCAAGCTCGCATAACTGTCCGGCGTGGCCGGCACCTGCAGCGTCGGAGAAATCGCAAATCATCGGCAGGTGGACGACCACGTCGACCACCAGCAGGGGCGAAGGCATTCCTGTTGATGACTGGCGGTCGTGTCTATGTCGCGAGGAGCGCGCCTGTCGTCGGCGGGTGAATCCTGTACCGGTGCCGGCGGCGGGCAACCGGGTCCACATTGGGCCGCCGTTGACAGCGCCGAGGGCGATCAGCGTGAGACTGAGGGCGGAGATGACCATTCGCAGGACGGCTGTTATGCGCGCCCCTCCGTACCCGGCGGCCCAGCAGTTCGTCACCGGGGCTGCTGCAGCGCGCTACGGCCGGAGCCGCATCATCCTTCGCGCCTGCGCCCCCGGCCGGTCGTCACCACCACCAGGCCTCCTGTCACCACTGTGGCCGAGGTGAGCAAGGCTGTCCCGGGGATGCACGGCGGTCAGGCCTGCCCCGGCAGCCACAGTCACGGCGAGCGCGAGCCCGTTTTCAGGCCCGTAGGCGCAGTCCAGCCCGCGGATGAACGCGACCCGCTCGGTCGGCCGCAGGGCCGCGTTGGCGATGCGGGCCGCAACGAAGATCGCAACCAGCCCGCCGGCCCGGCCAGCGGCCGCGAGGACGAGGACGCCTGTGAGCGCGGCATCGGCGGCGGCGGCCCGCGGGCATGACCGACGATCTTCTGGGTTTCAGGCGATTGCGGATCAGACTGGCTCGAGCGCGGCCTCGACGGTCACCTGGGCGCCGGCGAACAGGCGTGAGATCGGGCACAGCCGGGCTGCCTCATCGACCGCGGCCTGGAAGCCGGCCCGGTCGAGGTCCTGCACCTTGCCGCCCACCTGCAGCGCGGAGGAGATGATGGTGGGCACCCCGCCGACCTCGGCCAGCGTCACGGTCGCGGTGACGGCCAGCCGCCGCGGTGCTATATGCCGCTCGCCGAGGCGTAGCACGAGGGCCATCGCGAAGCAGGAGGAATGCGCGGCAGCGGCCAGCTCCTCCGGGCTGGTCTTGCCACCTGGCTGCTCGGTACGTGACGCCCAGGTCACGGTCAGCCCGTCGAATGCCCCGCTTGCCCCGCGCACCGACCCGGCGCCGCTGGCCAGCGAGCCCATCCACCTGGTTTCGGCGGTCCGCTCCGCGATTGCCATGCCAGTTTCCTCTCGCGTCCCGCTAGGGCAGCCTGCTGACATGCATGTCCGCCGCGGCGTCAAGTGCCTCTTCTATCGGGCCCGTTCGCAGCCGGACAGGCCCGTAGCGCGACCACGGAGGCGCACTCAGATGACACCGCGATGATCCGTCCGTGGAACCGCGACCTAGCCCGCCGGGCCCTCTGGATTTACCCAGTCCGGTCGCTCAATCTGCCGGGCGGCTCTCGCCGCGGTTCCCTGCCCGTTTCTCCTATTTTCACAAATTAGCTCGTATAAATCAATAGGAGGCACGGCCGGATCCGCTGACGCCCGTCTGAGCCAGACGGGGAATGCGCCGGCGACGTTGCGCACCGCCGGGCCGCCGAGGTGGGGTCGGCCGGGGCGGCCTAAGCTGGCACCCTCGGTGAAGGGCAGCGCAGCGCAGGCGTCACGCACCGTGGCCCAGATCCTGCCAGCTCACGGCAAGTCTCACCGAGGCCCCGTTCGCGAACGGAAATCACCGCAGGCACCAGCGACGGGCCGCCGATCGTCGGCGGCCGCGAGGACGCCCGGGCTCCTTCGGCGGACCCGGCGTCATTCACTTGTGACCTGGACCGCGATGGTGATCCTCGACAATGCTCTAGCGGCCGACTGGCGCTGGCGTGGGATTCATGTCATGGGCAGCTTGGCGACTGTCAGCAGGACGGCTGAGTCCTCCAGCGCCTCGAGACTGTGGGGCGAGTCTGGCACCACGAGCAGGTCGCCGTGCCTGCCCTCCCAGGACAACTCACCGGCTGACAGCCGGACCCGGCCCCGCAGCACATGCACGCTCGCTTCGCCCGGGTTCGCGTGCTCGGCGAGAACCGCGCCTTCGACCAGCGCGATAACCGTCTGGCGCAGGACCCGCTCATGTCCGCCCACGACGGTACCGGCGGTGTGGCCTCCGGTGGTCCCGGCCGCCCGTCCCAGCAGCTCGCGGGCCAGTGCTACCAGGGAGAGCTCCTGCATGCCCTGTCACTCCCGTCCTCAGGCCAGGCGAAACTCCCACGCGCTGCGCCATACCTGAGGGCCATGCGGCTCGTCCCGGCGAGATCGCGGGCATTTCCTCGGCGTGCCTGCTCGTCGCCGATGATCGTACCGGGTACCTGCCCGGCAGCCCACATTTCGTGACGGACACGGCCCCGGTGTGGCAGGTCATTGGTTCTGGGCTGGGATCAGGAGTCGCTTGCGGAGCAGGGGCAGCCTGGCTCGCCCGAACGTCTGCCTCTTGATCATCTTGATGTGGTTGACGCGGCCTTCGACGGGGCCGGAGCTCCAGCGGCTGGTCAGGCCCTGGGTGATGGCGCCGAGGTCTTGTTCGAGGCCCTTGGCGAAGGACGATATGCCGGGCAGCTCGGCGACGCGGGCGTCGCTGATCCACTGCGGGAGGTTCTGGCCGGTGAGCTGGGTGAGCATCGTGGCGAAGGCGCGGATGTGGCTGGAGGCGGCGTGGAGTTCGGGGCAGCGTTCCAGCAGGGCCTTGAGCTGGGGCTGCTCGTCTTCGATCAGGGTGCCGGGATGCCTGGTGAGCCAGCCGGTGACCTGGCGGACGGTCGGCGGCGGCGGGAGCGGTGTCTTGCCGGGGCGGTGCTGGTCAAGGTAGTCGCGGACGGTGGAGTAACTGCCGGCGTACCCGAGTGAGCTGATCTCCCGGAACAGCTGGGCGACGTTGCCGCAGCCTTCGTCCATGCGCTGGCGCAAGCGCGGCTTGAATGGGTCCGGCATGCTGGGCCGCGGTGCCTGCCAGCGGCGGTCGACCAGCGCCTGGCAGATGACGGCGCGCGCGTAGCGCTGCACAGTGTGCCGTCCCCGGCCCAGATAGCGGGCGATCGTCCGGGTCCCGTGCCCTGCGGCGAGCAGCTCGTGCACCATCGCGTGGTGCCGGCATGCTCGCTCGGCGAACTTCCCGGTCGGCTCCGGCTGAGCCTGCGCTGGCCCCGCGGGCTGCCCGGGATCTGGTCCGCCTGCGGGCTCGGGCTCCAGCTGGCTCAGGCAGGCGCGGTGCGCGGCGACGCACTTCTCGGCCGCTTTGGCGAGGTTCTGCCCGAGGTTCTGCCAGAGGTGGAACCGGTCGGCGACCTGGATCGCGTCCGACGCCCCGTGCGGGCGCCGTCTAACGGCGCCGGACCGGCCGCGGCAGATGATCTCGACGCCGGGATGGCCAGCCAGTCCGCGAGTGGCTGGGAGTCGCGGCCTTCCAGCAGGTCCAGCGGGACGCCGGCCTCGCAGTGGATCAGTAACGTACCGTAGTACTGGCCGCGCCTGATCGCGGTGTCCGGGACGGTCATGACCAGCCGCAACAGGGGCCGGTCGGCTCGCCGCCGCGTGCAGCGCCCGGGCCAGGCGGCAGCCCGCCCGGCCGGTCAGCGACACGGGGTCATTTTTCAAGCGGCGACAGGCGCGGCGATTCGGCCGGCCGATTCAGGGGTGCTGGCACCTGAACGGGACTCATTGCCGCGTGAGTTCGTGAGCAGAGAAAGACCGAAGGAGGAGCCTATCAACTGTGCGCTCGGTCTGATGCGTCTGTCAGCATGCGGCGCTCGCAGTGCCCCGGGGATCTGCCGCTGGCCGTGGATGTCCGGGCCTCATCCTGGTAGTGCCGGGCGTGGCAGGGGTCTGCCCGATCAGGCCTCCATCTGTCCCGCACACCAACACCCCGGCCCGCGTAGCCAGATCGCATGCGCTCACCGAGCATCACCGTGGTCCCCTCGGCTGCTACCGTCACGAGGTCCGGCTGACCCTCGCTGACCCGGGGAAGCGCGTTGTGCTCCGCTGGTGCCGACCCGCTGCAACTCTTCCGCGCCGACCGTTACCATCGCAACACGGTGCGGCCGTGCTGGAATCGGCCGCCGGGGTCCGGGGGGAGCCGGGCGGGTCTGTCAAGTTAACGGTGTAACTTGATCTTGGTTGTTAGTTCCGGCCCGCGGTAAGGCGGCCGTCGAAGGTGATGTCGAAGGCGTTGAGGGCGGCCTTCCACCGGTTGGTCTACCGCTTGCGGCCCTTCCCGGTCGGGTCCAGGCTCATGACCGCCAGGTAGAGGCACTTGAGGGCGGGGTGGATTCAACCGGTCAAGGCAACACCGGGTTGTTCGTGTGGGTCGAACAGTAGTTGGTCGAGTGCCTCCGCGG
>DATCEO010000034.1:0-10657 GCA_036510065.1 Streptosporangiaceae bacterium
CCACGGCCACCGCCTTCATCCCCGGGCTCTCCGCAAGGAACCCGACGATGATCACGCGGTGGCCGTCTCAGCCCACAGCGACACGCCGGACAAGATCGACGATCTATACGTGTCCGGACAGCAGAGGTTAAACGGCAAGCTAAGACCAGGCGCCGCAGTTACGCGAGCGGGACTTCGACGGCCAGTCCGGGTTCGGGTAGTACCTCTCGACGTTGTCGGCGCCGTACTTAGCGGGCTAGTGGTCGTGCAGGCGGGGAAACATCTGCCCGAACACGTCGCCGACCATCGCGATGCCGTGCGCTGCGCTGATTTCCTCGTCTTGCTTGACCTCCGGCACGCTCTGGCCGAGTTCCCTGGCCAGGGCCAGGACCGCATGCAGCGCGGCTCTGGCGAGCGGGCGCATGGGAGCGTCGGGTGCGCGGGCCGGGTCGAATGCCGGGACCGCCCTGGCCACGACCTCGGGCCAGTCCTCGGGCGGCCGGGGACGGCCAAGCGAGAGAACCGGGGCGATATCCCGTGCGGTGGCATCGCGCGACGTGAGGGGCGCCCCGAGAGACCAGCGCTCACGCATGGTCGCCAGCACGGAGGTGTTGCGGTACTCATCACTGACGACAGTCCGCTCGGGGACCCAGGCCGAGATCGCGATAGCGGGGACGCGCACGCCCGACCGGTCGAACGTGAAGCCATACTGGCCCGCCGGAGCGTCCCGATCGGGACGGCAGGCCGGCGGCGGCACGTGGTCGTAGGTCCCGCCGTGCTCGTCGAAGTTGATCATGAGCAGCGTGTTGGTGACATTCGATCCGCGCGCGGAGGACGACGAGCGGACCGCGTCGTAGATCGTCTTCAGCAGGGCCTCGCCGCCCAGCAGAGAGGACGGCGCGCTGGAAGCCGGGCCTGGGTGCATGTCGTTGTGGCCGTGCAGCAGGTTCGGCTCGATAAACGAGTACGCCGGCAGCTGTCCTTTCGCGGCGTCTTCCAGGAATTGGTCAGTGGTGAAGAAATTGGTGGCGAAGCGGCTTCGCAAGCGCGCGGCGTGGATGATGCCCGTGAACGAGACGTGGCTGGGCGGGCTGCAGTAGACCCGCCACGTCAGCCCGCTGGACTCAAGGCGCCCGAAGATCGTCTGCGCCGGGTTGCGCACCGGGAACGCCTCCGGCGGCGAGGTGTTGACCACGTAGCCGGATGCGGTGCCAGCGTGGAAGAACGACCGGTTGGTGAAGGTCTGCGACGGGACCTCGCAGAACCAGTGATCGAAGGTCGCGAAGCCGCGGGCCAGCCCCGAGATGACCGGCAGCTGCTCGGGGGTGTAGCCGGACATGATCTGGGCGTACTCGTCGTAGCTGGGCTGCCTGCCGGTCTCGGCGGTAAACGCGCTGATGTAGTCCGCTACGAAACCGTCCATGGAAGGCCGCTGCCGGGAGTCGCGGGGCGCGTTATACGGGGGAGCCATCTTCGTGGCCGACTGGCCGCGGTTGCCCGGAGGGTCGATGAGGCCGAACAACTGGGTGTTGACGTGCTGGTACTCCTCGCCCGGGTCCGGGTCAGGGGTGTTCATGTCCCGCGCCACGCCATAGGGCACCGTCCCCCGCTCCGCCCCGTCCTGCGCCCACTCCGGGACCGGGTTGCTCAGGTCCTTCCCGGTCACCCCGTCGAACGACGTCACCTCGCCGGGCTGGTACAGGCGGCCGAGCAGGTTGTCGAACGACCGGTTCTCGAACATGACGGCGACCACGTGATCGAACGCGCTGTCCCTGATCTGACCTGCCATCGCACCCTCTCCGCCCGGCTCGGTGACCTCCCTGGCCCTACCGTACGGTCCGCCACGCGGCCTGATCTTCCGCCCGTGGCCGCCCAGTCGGGCGGACACGGGCGGCTTGCCGCTAGCGGCTTGTCGTTCCTAGATGCTGACGATTCCAGCCGGGCTGCCTCCGGCCGGCAGCGGTGTCGGCGAGCCGGGCAGCTCGGTGAGGTGCCCGCCGTGCACGGCGAAGACGGACAGGAGATGGTTGCCGCTGCCGTCCACGGACAGCGTCCTGCCGTCCGGGGACAGCCGGGCGTCGGTGTCCGCCCCGCCGCCGCTGATGGGCGTGCTGTCGATCAGGGCCAGTGATCCGTCCGGGTTGATGGCGTAGCTGGAGACGTTGCCCGACCCGGTGTTGACGGTGAACAGGTACCTGCCGTTATGGCTGATCTCTACCCAGCACGGCGCGGTCTGCCCGTCGGGATAAGGCGAGGATCCGATCGGGGAGAGGCGGCCGAGGAAGCTGTCGCGGTAGGCCGACACGGTGCCCAGGCCGGCGCCGTTGTGCGCGTTGCTGACGAACAGCTGCCAGGGGCGGGCAGGCGAGAACTCGGCGCCGAGCTGCCCCAGGCCCTGCCCGGTGAAGGGCGAGCCCTCGGCGGCGAGCAGCCGGCCGCCGGGCAGGACCACGAAGCTGTCGATCAGCGAGGTGCCGGTGCGGGTGCCGATGAGGTGGTCGCCGGTGGCGTTGAAGAACACGTCGCCCAGGCCGGAGGCATC
Organism: Streptosporangiaceae bacterium; assembly: GCA_036510065.1. Classification (GTDB taxonomy): domain Bacteria; phylum Actinomycetota; class Actinomycetes; order Streptosporangiales; family Streptosporangiaceae; genus DASUBV01. The sequence continues at coordinate 2,522 of DATCEO010000034.1, forward strand.
CGGGACCGTGACCGTCGAGCCCGGGATCGGGGTCAGTCGGCCACGGGCATGCAGGCGGAAGCCGGAGTATCCGCTGCCGCCGGCGCCGGAGTTGGCGACGTAGACCAGGCCGTGCCGGGAGACCGCGACGCTGACCGGCTTGATGCCGCCGGAGGATACGGGCTGGCCGACGAGCACGGGCACGCCCCCAGCGGTGACCCGCAGGACCGAGATCTGGTTGCTGCCGGCATCGACCGCCAGCAGGTACCTGCCGTCTGGCGTGGCCTGGATCGCGCCCTGGGAGGCCAGGCCCGTGCCGAGGCCTGCCCCGCCGGCGCTGAACGGAGAGCCGGGAATCGGGGTAACCGAGCCGTCGGCGTGCCGGGCGAACCCGTCGACGGTGTTGGCGCCGACGGTATTGCCGTCAACGTAGGTGTACCCGACGACCGGCGGGCCCGTGCTGGCGCTGGCCGCCGCGGCCGGGCCGAGCAGGCCGATGGCGGCCGCCAGCAGGCTACCGCCCGCTGCCAGCCTGGTGTGCTTGCGCATGCTGTCTCCTTGGTGAGGGAGGATCCGCAGTGATCCGCCGATCCACTCCCGTCAGCGCGGCGCGGCAGCAGCCTTCTTACGCGACTTTCCTTCGCGTCACCGATCCGTAAGACGGCCAGCGGGCCGTCAGCCAGCCGGCAGGACGGCGGCCAGCTGAGTCAGATCCGTGATCACGTGATCCGGAGGGGACCCCCAGGGGTCGAAGAGCGCGGACGGCCGGCGGCGGCACCAGGCGGTGCGCAGCCCGACTGCACCGCCGCCGATGATGTCGAACGGGTTGCCGGACACCAGCAGCGTCGACGCCGGCCCGGTCCGCTGCGTCGTCAGCAGGTGCCGGTAGATGCCGGGGTGCGGCTTGTAAACGCCGGCCTGCTCGGCGCTGACGAGGTCGTCCACCAGCTCCCGGTAGCTGCTGGCCAGCTCCTCCAGCCAGGCCAGAGGCCCGACGCTGAACACGACGAGGACGTGCCCGCGTTCCCGCAGGGCCGCGAGGGCCGGCCGGGCATCGGCATACGGCCGGAGCCGGCGATAGGCGCCGGCGAGCTGGCTGACCTGGGAGTCGGGCAGCGCGAAACCGGCCTCGGCCAGCGCGCTGGCCAGGCTCCACCGGGTCAGGTCCGCGAACGGCGGGAACTGGCCCATGGCCGTGACCCGGAACATGTACTGGAGCTGCTTGCCGCGCCACGCTATCGCTACCTCGCTGGCCCGCTCCCCGCACGCCGGGGCTAGCTCACCGGCGACGCTGGCGGTATCGGCCAGCGTGCCGAACATGTCGAACGCCAGTAGCACCGTGGCCCTCCCCTCAGGACCGGCTGTCCGGCCGGCGCGCGGCCGCCGCCAGTCCCTGCAGGTCCTCACCGCAGGGGCCGCAGGCCAGCAGGTGGGCCGCGACACCGGGGAACCGCCGCTGCGCCGTACCCGGAATGTCGCCGGAGATCTCGTCGCCGAGAATCAGCTCGACGTAGGCCTCCAGCACTTCCATGGCCTGCTCGCAGCCCACATCGCGGGGATCGGTCCGCAGGAACTGTTCCAGTGCCTGCCAGCCCGTCATGACCGCCGCCCCTCATCGCTCTCCAGATACCCGTTAGCGACCAGGCTGGCCCGCAGCTTACGTCGCGCATCGAACATCGTCTTGTAGATCGCGTTGCGGCTGGAACTCAGCTCGGCCACCACCGCGTCGAGCGGGATCCCGTTGAGCACAATCGCGGTGAACACCCGGCGCTGCCGCGGCGTGAGCTCGTCCTGCACGGCCCGTCGCAGCTTTGCCAGCAGGTCGCGGGCCTGAGCATCGGCGGCGGGATCGAGCCCGAGCCGGTCCGGCAGCCGGTCCCAGTCCGCGGCCTCCATCACCACGGCCGGGGTGCGCCAGAAATGCCGGGCCAGCTGGCCGGACACCTCGAAGATGACGAACTTGTACGCCCAGGTGGTGAAGCGGCTGTCGCCGCGGAACTGCTCCAGCTTGCCGGTGATCGCCAGCAGCGCATCCGCGGCGGCGTGATAGGCGAGGTCATCGAGCTCGGGGCCGCCGATCGGGATGTGCGCGCCGCGCCGCCGCAGCTCAGCACGGGCGACCCGCAGCAGCATCTCGTGCAGCCGGGCCACCGCCTGGTCGCGCCCCGCTCCGGTGCCGCCCAGTCCCCGCAGCCATTCAGCTGACTCGCCGTCCAGCTCGCGGCCACTGACGGTAGCGCGGTCCGGCGCGGGATCGGGCGGCGGCATGCCACCCATCCTACGGAGCCCGGTCCGGGACCGCCGGCCGCCGGGAGGTTAAGACTCGCTCTTCCCGAGCTGTCCCTGATGCCGCCCGGGCGAGAGTCGGTCCACCAGCCCACCACAAGTGGTGAGCTATGACCGTGCCCACGAAACAGGCCGCCGCGGCGGCGGCGCTGCTGTGCGTTACCGCTGCGGTCGCTGGCTGTACGGCGGGGCCGACCGCTGGAGCCGGGCGGGCCGGGCCGGCTCGGGCCGTCCTGTCGTGCGGCGACTCGGCAGGCCAGCAAGGCGGGAGTGAGTCAGGACAACCGGTCAACGGGGTCGAGAGCGTTGCCCTGGACGGGGACAACAGTCTCTATGACGTGCTGCCGGCCTGGCGGAGCCGCCATGGGCCGAGGTACCTGGTGTGGAAGGTCTTTCTTGCCGTCGCGCCCGGCGCGGCGCCGTTCCGGGTGGTGACCGTGACCAGCCCGTCATCGGCGCGCCTCTTCTACGCCTCGCCGGCGGGCTGGGGTGCCGCCTCCGGGGCGAAGACGATCCCGCCCCCGCCCCGCGCCGTGCAGCTGGCCGTCTGCGGCCGGCGGTTCACCGGCTACACCGGAGGGATCCTCATCACCCATCCCGGCTGCGTCATCCTCTCGGTCGCCGGGCCAAAGATCAGGCCCCGGACGGTGGCCGTGCCGATCCTGGTCGCGCACTGCCCGCTTTCTAGGCCGGCGGCATGTGGCTGTATGTCGCCGGGATCCTCAGGCCCGCCGCCCTCACTCCCGAGATCGACGCCTCCGTGCTGGTCGGCTACCCCGCCGCCGAGAAATACCTCGGCTTCGACGGCCATCCCACCGAGATCTACCTCCGCATCCAGACAAGCCGCGTCACCGCCGTCAACAACCTCCTCCCCTTCCAGGCCAGCCCCGAGGACCCCAGCGAAGCCGCCGCCGCCCAGCCCTCGGCCGCGCTGACCGCCCAGGCCGACGCCGCCGGCGCGTTCAACGGCCTGTTCCTGGGCCTCTCGTTATGCACAGGTACCGGCCGTGATTCCGATCAGGGCTGCGGTGATGCATATCTGGGCAATCTGGCGCGGGCTTGGCTGTGCCCATTCGGACGCGCTTTCCGCCTGATCGGGCAGCGGACCTATCTGGCTGATCCCAGGCATCACGCCGCCTGGGACGGCGGTCTCCGCGCATCAGCGCTCCTGTACCCCTGCTGGTTGCGAAGTCGCTCGCCGGGGATCGCAGTCACGGGATATTCTGGTCGCATCCGGTGGGGCCGGGCCTCCGAGTGCCTGCCGCTTCGATGTGCGGCAGTCGGAGGCGATGCCGTCCGAACGGATCGGCGAGTGCCGGATTGGCCATGTCGCTGGAGTTGGCCGGCTGGGGGTGGTCGCGGGTGCGGTGCCCTGGATGCGAGCGCGAGAATCCGGATGAGGCGCGCTTTTGTTTGCAGTGTGGCGCGCAGCTGAGCGTTTCTTGTCCCTCCTGTGGAGTGCCGCTGCCGCCAGGTGCCAGGTTCTGCCTTGATTGCGGGCGTGCGGTTACCGCGACGCGGGTCCCGGCGAGTTACACCCCGCGGCATATCAGCGAGCAGATCCTGGCCGTCCGGGGCGCCATCGAAGGCGAGCGCAAGCAGGTCAGCGTGCTGTTCTGCGACATCGTGCAGTCCAGCGCCCTGGGGGCAGAGCGGGGGCCGGAGGAGTTTCACCTGTTGATCGACCGCTTCTTCCACACCGCGGTGGCTGAGGTACACCGGTATGAGGGCGCCATCAACCAGTTCCTCGGCGACGGGTTCATGGCGTTGTTCGGGGCACCGATCGCCTGCGAGGATCACGCCCGGCGCGCGGTGCTGGCTGCGCTCGGCATCGCTGCGCAGGCCGAAGTGCAGGTCAGGATGGGGATCAACAGCGGCCTGGTGGTGGTGGGGACGATCGGTGATGACTTGCGGGTGGATTACACCGCGTTCGGCGATACCACGGTGCTGGCCGCCCGGCTGCAGGCCGTGGCGGCGCCGGGCGCGGTGCTGATCAGCCAGCACACCGCCGAGCTGGTGCGTGGCTATTTCCAGGTGGAAGAGGTCGCCCCGGTCCAGGTCAAAGAGCGCACTGTCTACCCGGTCAAGGTGACAGGGCTGGGTACCCGGACGGCGCGGATCGCCTTCGGTGACGAGCTGAGCCCGTTCACCGGCCGGGACCGTGAGCTTGCCGAGCTGCAACGGGTATTGGAGGTCGCGCTCGACGGCGAGGGCCAGGTGGTCGGTCTGGTCGGCGACCCCGGTCTGGGCAAGTCCCGGCTGGCACTGGAGTTTTGCCGACTGGCCGGACCCCGAGCGGCCGTGCTCGAGGGCCGCTGTCAGCCTTACGGGGCCAGCATCGCCTACCTGCCGCTGTTCGAACTGGTCCGGAACGGCTGCGGGATCGCCGCCGATGATCCACCCGACCTGGCGGGGGCGAAGATCGAGCGGAAGGTCAAGGCGCTCGAGCTCGACGTGTCGCTGGCGCATTACCTGCGGCACGCGTTCGGCGTGCCAGCCGGTGACCCCGCGCTGGCCGCGCTCGATCCGGCGGCCGTCCGGGCCCGCACCTTCGAGGCACTGCGCTGCCTGCTGGTGGCGCAGGCCCGGCAGCGGCCGCTGGTCATGCTGATCGAGGATCTGCACTGGATCGACCAGACATCGGAGGACTTCCTGGCCGGGTTCACCGGCGAGCTGCCGTTGGTGCCGGTCATGTTGCTGGCCACCTACCGCCCCGGTTACTCCCCGCCATGGACCGGCAGGTCGTTCACCTCTCAGCTGGCGCTGCGCCCGCTATCAGCGGCGGCGAGTGAACAGATCGTGGCCTGGATCCTGCGGGACATGGATCCCAGTGCCGGGGCGCCGGCCGCCGCACGCGGTGAAGGCAATCCGTTCTTCGTGGAGGAGCTGGCCCGGACCATCCGGGACCATGTGGCCGACGAGGCGGGCGACACCGTGCCGGAGACCGTCCAGCAGGTGCTTGCCGCCAGGATCGACCGGCTAAGCGCCGACCAGAAGGCTGCTCTCCAGGTGGCCGCCGTCCTCGGGCGGGAGTTCTCGCTCGACCTAGCCGCGGAGATCTGGGATGCCCGCGTGCCGCTGGAGGCGCAGCTGCTGGAACTGAAGGGGCTGGAGTTCCTGCGGGAGCGGCACGGCCCTGCCGAACGCACCTTCGTGTTCAAGCATGCGCTGACCCGCGAGGTGGCCTATGACGGCATGCTGCAAGCACGCCGGCGCGACCTGCACGGCCGGGCCGGCACCGCCGTGGAGCATTCTCAGGCCAACCGTTTTGAGCACTGCGAGCTGCTCGCCTACCACTACTCCCGCAGCGGCGACCCGGCACGCGCGATTCCCTACCTCGCCGTCGCCGCGGACCGGGCCAAGAACAGGTACGCCAACGAGGAGGCAATCGGGCTGCACAAGGAAGCCCTGTCGATCGTCTGCCACCTGCCTGCTGGCGCGGATCGCGACAGTCAGGAGCTAGCGATCCTCGAAGCCCTGGCCGCGCCGCTCACGGCCAGGAGCGGCTACGCCTCTCCGGAGCTGCAACAAACGCTCGAGCGCTCGATCGCCCTGGCAGAATCACTGGGCCGCAGGACCTCGACGATCACTGGCCTGGCCTCGTTGTGGGGATCTCGGTTCGTCCAGGGGCGGCCGGCCGACGGCTACCAGATAGCCAACCGCCTCATGGCGCTCGTCGAGGGTTCTGAGCTGGCCGGCCTGGCGCATTTCGGCATCGGCGGCTCGGCCGTGGGCCTTGGGATGCCTGCGGAGGGGCTGCGTGATCTCGAGCTGGCCGCCAAGCTGGCGGGCAAGGCGGTCTGGCTGAGTATGGGGACCAGGGCTGATGTGCACAGCACGGCCTGGGCGGCACACGCCCACTGGCTGCTGGGCCATGACGCTGAGGCCTTGTCCGCCTGCCACCGGGCCATCGCGCTGGCCAGGTCCATCGATCACCCGTTCTGCCTGGCCGTGGCCCTGGCCTACGGCTGTATCACCCATCAGATGCGCCAGGACCTGTCCGCGCTGCGTGACGACGTCGGTGAACTGCGCGAGCTCTGCAATCGATACGGTTTCGCCTACTACCGCGAGTGGCCGCTTATCCTGGCCGGCTGGTCGCAGGCGGACGAGACGGGCCTCGACCTCGCCGAGCGGGGCATCGGCAATCTCAAGGCACAGGGCGCGCTCACCCGCATGTCGTACTGGATGTCGCTGCTGGCCGACCTGCTGGCCAGGAATAACCGGCTGGGCGAAGCCCGGGCCACCCTCGACGCCGCCCTAGTCGCGGCGCAGGACCATGACGATCTCTGGTGGCTGCCGGAAGTGATGCGCATGCGTGCCGGCTACGACGAGGAACAGGCCGCCGTCTCACGCCTGCGCTCGGCGGCCCAGATGGCATCGGCTCAGGGCGCTGTCGCGCTGCTCAGGCGCTGCGAGCGTGACCTCGCCGGGCGCGGCGTTCGCCTGCCGGCGCCCGGCGTGGCGCCCATGGCCTGACGCTAGCGCCCGGCCGGGAACGCTAGCCTCAGCCTTTCGCCGGGATCATTGCTGATCTTGGTCGTGTCAATGAAAAAGGGCTCCTGGCCTGGAAGAACCGGACTTGTCTAAGGACGCATTCTTACCAGGGCAGGAGCACCTCTTACGTGAATTGCGACATGAAGCCGCTCGCGTTGAGTGAGTACGCCGAGGGAGGTCACTGATGCTGACGGCGTGACTCCGGGCTAGTGCCTGAGGCCCGTCCCCGCCCTGACGTGCGCGGCTGGGTCTTGTCCAGCCGGGTGCGGAGCTCAGGGTAAAGCCCGAGGATCGCCGTTCCGTCCGGGGGTCACAGGCGAGGGGAAGGCTGGGTGGGTGAATGCCAGTGAACCCTTGCTGATGCTTCGTGAGAGAGACATCCCGGGATGGGTTGTGGTACCGGGGTGACAGGGACCGGCCGTTGCAAGGCGGCAGGCGGCAGGCGGCGGTCGCGGGATTCACACGTGATCGTGCAGGCACCGCCGTCCCCGGAGTACAGAGGGCACCCGGCCCCAGCCGCGTCTCACGCGTGCGGAACATGGAAGCCCCGTCAGGGTCCGGGGCGTCGTTGCGGCGGCCCGGTAAGCCGACCGTAAGGGGGGCCTAGCTCCCTGGCGGGACAGGATGCCCAGGAAGCGAATGCCGGCAGCCGAAAGGCGGCAGGAAAGCGGGACAGCATGGCCAGTTCCTCCGCTGGCCGTCTCGTGTAACTGGCTGGATACCGGGCTGGTGCCCGGGCGCGAAAGCGCGCTGGCATGGGCAGGTGGGCTGTTGAAGGCGAGCAGCAGGTAACCGCTGGAACCGAAGGGAAAGTTAGGCACCGATGACAGGACAGGCGTTCGCTCAGGCGATGGCGGCCCTCGATGAGGTGAACGGACCGGAGGACCGGCCCCGGAAGCAGGACGCGACCGCTGAATGGGACAGGATCGGCTGGCGGGCGCAGGAGGGGCAGGTACGGCGGCTACGGCAGCGGATCTTCAAGGCGGCGCAGGAGCAGGACTGGCCCGGGGTCAGGAGCCTGCAGAAGCTGATGCTGCGGAGCCGTGCTAACACGCTGGTCAGCGTGCGGCAGGTGACGCAGCGCAACGCCGGGCGCAAGACCGCCGGGATCGACGGGGAGGTCGCGCTGACTCCCGAGGCCAGGACGGACGTGGCGGTGCGGGTGCACCAGTCCATCTCGTCGTGGAATCCCCGCGCGGTCAGGCGCGTGTATATACCGAAGGCATCAAACCGTGCAAAGCTCCGCCCGCTCGGTATTCCGACGGAGGCGGCATAGTGCCGCATCGTCCAGTGATCTTTTGGGTTTCGTCGTTGTCACGCATCCGTTCCATGCGCTGAGCGGGCAGCGGCTGGAGGTCTTGTTCGCTAAGCGCCGTG
>DATCEO010000035.1:0-7225 GCA_036510065.1 Streptosporangiaceae bacterium
CCTCGCCAACGGCGCGGTCGTGACCGCCGGCTCATTCCTGGCGTCGCTGGCATTGGGGTCCTACCTGCAGGTGGCCTGCACCTTCACCGCCGAGAACTTCCCGACCCGCCTGCGCTCCCGCGGGTTCGCCCTGGCTGACGGAGGCGGGCACCTGGGCGGGGCAGTGGGCGCCCTCCTGCTGCCCGCGCTGGTGACCGCCACCACGTTCTTCCTCGGGTTCGCCGTCATCGGAATCACCGGGCTGCTGGCCGGCCTGATCGCCCTGGGCGGCCCGAAGACCAGTGGCCGCTCACTCGAGAAGGTCACACAATGACATGCGTACGGCTCGCTGGGAGCGACCTCACGCGGCCTGGGGATGACACCGTCGGCGTAGCCGCGTCCCCTGCACGGCGACGCTGTTCTTCGGCGCGCCGGTAGGCCCAGTATTTGTCCCGGTCGCCGTTGCTGCATGCTCACCACCTTGCTCCCCGCCACTAGCGGCCGGGCGACTGTCGGCGGGTACGACATCGCCAGCCAAGGCCCCCAGGTCCGCGCAGCTATCGGCGCCGCCCTCCAGGAGGCTTCGCTCGACGCCATGCTGACCGGCCGCGAGCACCTTCCTCGACGAGCCCACCACCGGACTGGACCTTCAAAGCCGCACCGGGTTGTGGGAGGAGGTGGCCCGGCTCGCCCGCGACGACGGCGCCGCTGTGTTTCTGACCACCCAGTACCTCGAAGAAGCGGACGCTCTGGCTGACCGGGTCGGGATCATCGACCATGGCCAGATCGTCGCCGAAGGCACCCCGGCCAGGCTCAAAGCTGACCTCGGCGATCCCACCGTCGAGGTCCGCCCGGCCAGCCCCGGCGCCATCGGTGCCATGGCCGCCGCGCTTGGACGCTTCGCCATTACAACCCGCATCGATACCGGGACCCTCACTGTGACGCTCCCCGACGGTGAACAGCAGCTCGCCGAGGTGGTGCGGACTCTCGACCAGGCTGCGCGTCGATTCCCTGCACCTGCATCTGGCCAAGACCGGCCGCAACTCGAAGGTGGCAGTGCGGCCGCACTGCCTGCGGGCCGGCGAAGGAGGCGGGGCGTGGCCCCTGACCTCGCCGCCGCCAGGCTCGGCACCCAGGTCCGGACGACCACGTAGTGCCGTGCTACGAACTGCTGTGACCTGATCGAGGCGGGCGGAGGAGTCAGCGCCGGACCACACCATCTACGTCTACCAGTCCGGGATGCCTTCCCTGATGGGCGGTCGGGCGGCCCGGTCACCGGAGCGGCGGAGGTAGTCGACAAACCATGGTCGGCGTGGGCCCCCGGAAGGCGCTCATTACTTCATCTCGGACCGTCCGTGCTCGCCGTGTCGCTCGGCGAGTGCAGTGAGCGTGCGGTGGATCCCGCGCTGCACGGCGTCGGCTAGGTAGGGGCGCAGCCTGGTGGCGGGGACGATGGTGTGGACCGAGCCCATGCTGCGGGCACGTTCGATGCTGTGCCGGTTGTCGAACTCGTCGGCGACCTGGCCGAGCTTCTCCGAGCGCACGGCAGGGCGGACCAACGTCAGCTCGGCGCGCAACCGGGCTGCGTCGGTGTCGGCGCCTTTCTCCACGGCCTCGGCGATGCCAGCCTGCAGGCCGGCCACGCGCGGATCAGCCGCGGTGCGTTTGTTGACCTCGCCGGCGAACACGACCGCTGCGGCGGGCGCCCCGCCGATCACCGAGGCATAGGAGCCCTCGACGGCGGCGATCTCCATGTTGTCGTTGAGTGCCCCGGAGAAGACGACGAAAGCGCCGCCGTGGTAGCGGGAGACCACACAGAACACGATGGGGCCGTCGAAGTTGACCACCGCGCGGCCGATCTCCGCGCCGTACTCCAGCTGCAGCCGGCGCAGCGACTCGGGGGAGCCGTCGAAACCCGACAGGTTGGCCAGCACGACGACGGGGCGGTTCCCGCTGGCTGCGTTGATGGCCCGTGCGGTCTTTTTCGACGAGCGCGGGAACAGTGTGCCGGCCGTCCACTGGGCCGGGCCGTCTACCGGGAACGGGCCGTGCCGTGGCAGCGGGCGAGACTCGATACCGATCAGCGCGACCGGCTGACCGCCGAGGTGCGCGTCGAGCACCACGACCGACTCTGCGTCGTGCATGTCGGCCCAGCGCTCCAGGGTGGGGTGGTCGGCATCGGCTACGCCGCGCAGCAGCGAGCGCATGTCGAAGGGTTTCTTGCGCTCACCGTTGATCTGGGGATCGAAGATCTCCCCGAGCGTGCTGAAGCCGCAACCTGGCCCGGCGTGCGGCGACGCGGAGATGTCCCGGTCAGCGGCGTCGGTGGAGGGGGCTGGGCGGGGGAAACGCTCACCTGGCGCGGTGTAGGTGTGCTCGTAGTGTGCGAGCAGCACGTCGACTGCTGTGGACAGGTCGGGTGCCCAGTACTGGGCCTGGCCGTTCGGTCCCATGATCCGGTCGTAGCCGCCGATGCCGAAGTTGTCGTCGGCGGAGACCCCGCCGGAGTAGTCCAGCGACTGCTTGCCGGTGAGCACCATCGCCGAGTCCGGGGTCATGACCAGGATGCCCTTGGTGTGCATGAGCATCGTGGCCTCGGCATTCCAGTACGGCTGGGCGCCGACGTTGATCCCGCTGACCACGACGTTGATCTCGCCGCCGTCCTGGGTGAACTCGATGATCCTGCGGAGCACCCGGGACACCCAGTCCATGGTCTCGGTGCCAGAGTCCATCGCGATCTTGGCGCCCGCGGAGATGGCGAACCATTCCACCGGGGCGTGCAGCCGCCGGGCCAGCTCGATGGCGGCGAGGACCCGGCGGCACTCTGGCTCGGCGATCGCGCCGAGCGCATGGGTGGGGTCGCCCAGCAGCGCGACGCGGCGCATCCCCTCGGGGTAGCGCTTCGTGGGCGTGGCGACCACGCCGAGCACGATGTTCGCGGTGTTCGAGCCCGGCGCGCGTTCCACCGGGGCCGGAGCTCCGGTCTCGTCGAGGTCGTACTCAGTGAACGTGCCCGGGGCGCCGCCGCGGTCGGGGGAGCGGGTGATCAGCGGGATGAGCTCGTAGGGGTACACCGCACCGCGGCGGCGGGCCCGGATCACCTTCTGCGTGTAGGCGTTCAGTTCGCGCAGCGGGCCCGGCGGCGGGTCGGTGATGCGCAGTGTCAGCCCGGCGCCTGGCGGGCGGGACATCCGCAACATCAGCTCTCGGGGTTCGGCGGCCCGGTCACGGGCATCGGCTACCCGGAACTGCACCAGGACCTGCTCCAAACCCAAGCCCTCGGTGCGCGGGGCCAGCGACCGGATGACCTGTTCAAGCTCGGTGAGCGGCGCGTCCAAGACCGGCCAGACGTAGAGCTGGACCCGGTTCCATTCCAGCTTCGCCGCGGCGCGGTCGGCTGAGCGGGCCGCGCGCAGGCTGTCCAGGCAGGCGTCGAGGATGCGCTCAAGCTGGGGCAGGCCGCTGATCCGGCCGTCCTCGCCTCGCAGGATCGTCAGGTCGCGGACGTCGGACAGGGCGATCAGCCGCTGATCGTCGGGGACACCGCGGCCCTGGATGCGGAACAGGTGCACATCAGCGGCGGAGGGCAGCCGGGTCAGCTCGAATCCTGACAGCCTCCACAGGCCGAGCCGCTCGGCGACCATCGGGTGCAGGCCGCGCAGCGCCCGGTCCTCCACCGCCGCCCCGGTCTCCATCGCGCCGCGGAAGGTAAACCAGGTCGGCCCGCCGCTTTCCGCACCGTCGGGCCGGCGCACCGCGACGGCGACCCGGCCCACCGCGGGCGGGATGGCGCCGAGCTTGCCGCGGATCCTGGCCGCGCGAGCGTCCGGGTCGTCGCGGCCGTCGGCGTCGGATGTCTGCGAGGTAACGTACAGATCAATCAGCACGGTACGGTCAGCTGGCAGGGTGTCCACGAGCCGGCGCAGGTCGGTCGTCCCGTCGGTCTCGGTTCCGCTGGCCACGGTGGCGACGAGCAGGTAATCGCGCCCCTCATGGACGTACTCGGCGGTCAGCAGCGGGCGGCCGTTATGCATGATGATCTTGACTTGGTCCAGCGGCCGGATCCGGTAGTACCGCCGCGTCATCACCTCGAGCATGACCGCGTGGTGCCGTTCGGCGAAGACTCCGAGGATCGGCTCACCGGAGGCGACCATGGCGTCGATCTGGGTCGCCCGGGCCTCGGGATCGGGGGAGAGATGGTCGAGTTCCGCGCGCACTTGCTGCTGCGCCTGCGCCCGCTCGCCGGCGATCAGCGGGGCGTCGAAGCAGCGGTACACGACCTGCCGGGCCAGGTCGCCGATCACCGGGTGGCGCAGTTGGGTGGCGGACACCAGCTGGTCGAGGACCCGCCGGTAGCCGTCGCGGGCGGGCGCGGGTAGCGACTCCGGGCGGCTCAGCCGCCACTGCAGCAGCTCTGACACGACCGGCACGTGCGCGGCTGCGCGGCGGTGGGCGAGGAACATCCGGTAGAGCACAGGGTCCAGGTCGGGTGAGGGCTTGAGGTTAGTGATCCCGTAGTGGGCCAGCGCACGGCGCAGCTTGATCCGGAAGGACTCTGGGATTCCTTCGGCGTCGGCGTCTCTGGAGCGCAGGTAGGCGTAGAGGTACTCCTGCGGGTTGCGGGTGGCTTCGGCGTCTACGGCGGACTCGTCGTCGGCTTCGGCCCCGTCGGGCACCCGGCGATTGCGCGACAGCGCGCACAGGTCAGCGAAGATCCGGAGGACCTCGGTCTCCCCGGCGAGCACCTGCGGGTCGTCGTCGGGCAGCTCGGCCCGGGCGGCGGCCAGCGCCAGCAGTAGCTGGCGGGTCTCGCGGTCCTCGATATCGAAGCCCAGCACCAGCGAGCGCAGTGCTGCCAGCGCGTCGGCGGCGCTGGCGGCCCGGCCGCGGTCAACTGTGACCGCGGCTCCCAGCGCGCTCAGATTGGCCCGGGTGCCTGACGCCGCGTCCCCGGTCCCGTCCAGTTCCGGGTGCTGTTCTATCCGGACCAGCTTGGTGCCGCTCTCGACCTGGGTGTTGACGTCGACGAGCACCTCGGTGACCCGGCCCGTGGCGGGCGCATGCAGCGCCGTCTCCAGCTTCATGCTCTCCACGACGGCCACGACGTCGCCCTCCGCGACCGCGTCACCGGCCGCGACCGGGATGGCCACCACCATGGCGGGCGCCGGGGCGCGGACTAGCCCGGCCTCACCGCCGGACACCTGGTGGATCGCGCCGTCGACTTCGATGCGGTAATCCGCGCCTTGCGTGACCGAAAGCACGGTGAAGGCCTGGTCGCCGACGGTGAGCCTGCGCTCGAACCGGCCGTAGCGCTCGACGTCGAGGTCCACCGCGTGGCCGTCCAGCTCCACCCGGTAGCGGACCGGGCGGCACCGGGACACCCGCAGCCGGTAGGCGGCACCGTCCGCGCGGACGTCGACCTGATGCCAGGTCTTATGCCCGGCCTCGGGACGCCCGCGCTCGGCGGATGCGAATAGCCGGCCTTCCTGGCGCTGCGCGTGTGCATCGTAGGCCTCGACGGCGGTGGCCAGCAGGGCGACGTCGAGCCGTCGCGGGGGCGTGTAGCCGTCGGCCATCAACGCATCGAGCCAGGTCGTGTCGGCTTCGCCGGCGACGAACTCCGGCCGGTCCAGCAGGTCGAGCAGGAACGCCTTGTTTGTGGTGCCGCCGTGGATCACCACGACGGTTTGCCTGAGTGCGCGCACGAGCCGGGCGCGGGCCTCGCGGCGGTCCCGGCCCCAGGCGATCACCTTGGCGATCATGGAGCCGGACTGCGGCGGGATGACGTCGCCGGCGGCCACCCCGGTGTCGACCCGGACGCCTGGGCCGGTAGGCACTACCAGGTGCTCGATCAGGCCCGGCGTGGGCGCGAACCCGTGCTCGGGATCCTCGGCGCTGAGCCAGGCCTCGATCGCGTGCCCGTGCCCGGCCGGTGCGGTGGAAGAGATGTCAGCCAGCGTGCCGCCCGCGGCGATGTGCAATTGCAGCTTGACGATGTCGGCTCCGGTGGTCACCTCGGTGACCGGGTGCCCGGCCTGCAGCTGAGGGCTGACCCCCAGGAACGACAGCAGCCGCTCCTTGGGTTCGTAGAGGAACTCCACAGTCCCTGCGTTGACGTAGCCGGCCGCACGGATCATCTCGGCGGCACTAGAACGCAGCATGTGCTCCTGCTCGGCATCCAGCACAGTGGAGGAAGATTCCTCGATCACCTTCTGGTTGCGTCGTTGCACGCTGCAGTCCCGGACACCCAGCGTCCAGACAGTTCCCTTGGCGTCGGCGATTACCTGCACCTCGACGTGCCGGCCGCCGCGGATTGCCCGCTCCAGGAACACCGTCGCGTCCCCGGCCGTCTTCGATGCTTCCGATCTCGCCCGCTCGAAGGCCCCGGCGAGTTCTGCAGGGGATCTGACTAGCCGGATGTCCCGCCCGCCGCCGCCCGCGGCGGCCTTGACCATCAGCGGGTAGCCGATCGTCTTGGCCTGGGCGCGGGCCTCCTCCACGTCGGCGACCGGGCCGCCGCTCCATGGCGCGAGCGGCACGCCGACCTGCTCGGCTAGCCGCTTGGACTCGATCTTGTCGCCGAGCCGGCGCATGACCTCAGCCGATGGGCCGATGAAGGTGACTGCGAGCCGGTCGCACAGGTCCGCGAACTCGGCCTTCTCCGAGACAAACCCCCAGCCCGGCCACACCGCGTCGGCGCGGCACTCCCGCAGCGCCCGCTCCAGCTCGGCGTAGTCGAGATAGGGGCTGGCACCGAACGAGGCCTCGTCGGCCACAGGGTCGGCCGGGCCGATGAGCACCGCCTCGTCGGCCTCGCGGACGAACATCGCCCGCCGGTCGGCGGCGGTGTACAGGGCGATGACGCGCAGCGCCGGCCGTCCTTCGGCGTTCCACTCCCGGACGGCGTTGATCAGCCGCATCGCCGGCTCTCCCCGGTTGACGATCGCTATGCGCCCGAAGGCAGGCCGCGTTCCCTGGCTACTCATCCAGTCACTCGCCGAACGCGACGCGTACGTCATCGGTCGTCGTCCCGGTCGCCCGTGCTGCTGGCACGGAGCCGCGATTGATGCCGCCGATGATGTCCAGCACCATTTCGTCGGCGACAATGGCGGGGTCGATGCGCAGCACCGCGTAACCGCCGACGGCACCGGCTCCGAAGCCCGGTGTGAAGACCCGGGTCGGCCTGGTGATCACCCCGTCGCGGACGGCATCGTGCACAGCGATCGGGATGCTCGCCGACGACACG
>DATCEO010000036.1:0-12755 GCA_036510065.1 Streptosporangiaceae bacterium
CGGGTGTCAAATACCCGAGTGTCGAATGTCTCCGGACCCGATTATAGTAGTTGCTGATCCAGTCGGACGTCTCCCTTTCGAGGCTCGCCAGCGTCGGCCAAGGGCGGGTATGGACCAGCTCTTTCTTATACGTTGCGAAGAACGATTCTGATACAGCATTATCGTAACAGATCCCGGTCCTTCCCAGGGATCGCCTGATGTTGTTCTTAGTGCAGTACTCGTCGAAAACCGAGGAAGTGTACTGGCAACCTCGATCAGAATGGAAGATGACTCCCGGCGGCGGTTTCCGGGCAGTGATGGCCATGCCGAGGGCGGCGGTGACGAGGCTGGTCCGCATGTGTGCGGCGACAGCCCAGCCGACTATCTTGCGAGAGTAAAGGTCGATGACGGTCGCGAGATAAGCCCATCCGTCCCACGTCTTGATGTAGGTGACGTCACCGCACCAGCGCATGTCAGGGAGCGGGGCAGTGAAGTCCCGGCCGATCAGGTCCGGGGCGGGGACCGGCCGGTCCCCGCCGATGGTGGTCCGCTTCCACGCCTTCGGGTGACGTCCCCGCAGGCCAGCGGCCTGCATCAGCCGGTGCACGCGCTTATGCGACACCAGGTGGCCCACCGCCGCCAGGCCCGCGCGCATCCGCCGCACCCCAGGGTTCCCCCGCGCGTCCGCGTAAATCTTCTTCATCACCGCGGTCAGCGCCGAGTCGTCCCGTGACCGCTGGGACGGCCCGGCGCCCCGCCAGGCGTAATAGCCGGAACGTGAAACTTCCAGCCAGGCACACATCAATGACACCGGGTAGGCGCCCGAATCAGCCCAGCCCGCGATGGCAGCGAATCTTACTGACTGCCTTTCGCGAACCAGGTCGCTACTTTTTTTGCGAACTCCACCTGCATCCGCAGCTCAGCGAGCGCCGACTTATCGTCTCTGGACTCAGCCCGCAGCCGGACCAGCTCAGCCCGCTCGGACTCACCCAGCGGGGCATCCGGATTCTTCCCGGATTCCGCGGCATCTCGCGCCACCTTCACCCACTTGCCAAGAGTCATCTCATGGACGCCGATGTTACGGGCGACCTCAGCAACCGGGCGGCCGCCGTCAATGACGAAAGCTACCGACTGCGCCTTGTACTCCGGCGTATACGACCGGCGTGTCGAACCCATTTCTCGCTCTCCCGACGAATCGGGCAGCTACGCCAGGTGTCCACCGAAGCGGGTACGGTCCAATTCATGATCGGGACGGCAGGGCTGGTCGCAGCAGGCCGTTAGTTGCCCAGACGCAGGGCCCATGGTCCTAGCCAGCAGCCGGCAGGTGCTCCACTGATCCGCAGCTGCGGGACGGTTCGCTGTGAGGGTCGGTGAGATGACGCATCGGCAGCGCTCAGAACTGGTGGATCTGATCGCCGCGCCAAGACTAACCAGCCGGCTGTCCATCCGCTCGTAATCGGCAGGCCCGCGTCCGAACGGAACGTGCTACGGCCCCGAACCTGGGAATGAGCCCTTCCTCATTGATGGGTGCGGCGCTGATCGTGCCAATGACCCATGGGGCGCATAAATGTGCATCACGATGCTGTGCCGCCCGAATACTCGATTAGGTAGGCTGACCTGCCGTATTGACCCTGGATCCGGGCGCGGGGTGGTTGGCTTGCCAGGTGCTTCTCAAGATCTTCTACCTGCTGATGCGCTGGTCATTCAGCGTCACTGTCCTGGTATTCCGCGGGAACGAGGCGAAGGACGCTGAGATCCTGGTGCTCCGCCACGAGAACGCGGTGCTGCGCCGCCAGGCCGCAACACCACGGACTTAGCGTGTAATGGGGTCTGAGCTGGTGGTTTGCGGTCCTGGGCGGTGATCGCCGGGCTGGCCACAGGACCAGGAGAGGCTCCTGGTAGGGATTCAGGTGTCTAAGCCGTCCCTGCCCAGGAGCCTCGGGTGTCTTCTTACATGTCTTGTGTCGATTCCGCAATTCCGCCGGTTGTTGAGTTCCCGCAGGCCGGTGCTGGTTTCCCGGCCGGGATGATCGCGGTTCGGGCCGCTGATGTGGCCTGTCCGGGCGGGGCCGCGACGGCGCTGCTGGTCGCGGGATCGCCGGTGGCCTCGGGTGAGCCGCTGGTGTTCACCCACCCGGTGCTCATGGCGCCGGCGGTGGTCCGCCGCAGCGGCGCGGTCCAGGCCAGCGGATGGCTGCCTGATCACGTGCGGCTCGGGCTGCTGGAGGAACAACTCGGCGAGGGCGTGATCGAGACGGTGATCGAAGCCGCCGTGCGGGCCGGGCGGCTGGCACGGCCAGTGCGGCGGCGGCTGATGTCGCTGGAGCTGACCTGCCGGTTCACGGTGGCGATGACGCTGTCGCCCGAATGTGACTACCGGGAGACGATGGCGCGGCTGGCCGGGCACCTGGCCGGCGTGCCGTGGGCCAGGCGCTGGCACGTGCCGACCAGCAAGGTGCTCACCGGCTGGCGGCGGCTGCTGGGCTGGCAGATCATGGAGCAGCTGTTCTGGCAGGCGGCCGGCCTGGTCGCGGGCCCGGCTGCGCCGCACGGGCAGGCGGCGTTGTGGTGCGGTATGGAGTTGTGCGCGATCGACGGCTTCCAGATCGACCTGCCCGCCACCGACGCCAACCGCAAGGAATTCGGATCGTCGGGCACCAGCGACGGCAGTGGCCCGTTCCCGCAGGCGCGGGCGGTGCTGGTGACCGCGCGGGCCGCCCGGTCGATGCTGGGCGCGGCGATGGACGCCTGCAGCGCCGGTGAGCAAACCCTGATCGCTCGCCTGGTCGCCGGGCATCCCGAGATTTTCAGGGGCCGGGTCTTCGTCGTCGACCGCAACTTCCTGGGCTATGAGCTGACCACGGCGATCCTGAACGCCGGCGGTCACCTGGTGATGCGCGTCAAGCAGGGCATATCGCTGCCGGCCGTGCCCGGCGGATGGCTGAGTGACGGGTCCCGGATGTCGTATCTGAACGCCCCTGGCGGGCGGGCCGCCGACCGGCTGCCGGTGCGGGTCGTCGAGCACAACGTCACCGTTCCCGGTGGCGAGACCGTCTCGGAGCTGTACTGCCTGGCCAGCACGCTACTCGACCACCAGCAGTTCCCCGCCGAGGCGATCCGGGAGGCCTACCCGCAGCGCTGGAGCGCTTCGGAGACCACCATCGGGGAGAACAAGACCACGGTGACCGGTGCCGGGCCGGCCACCGGGCCAGCCCTTCGCTCAGGTGAGCCGGATCTGGTCCGCCAGGAGTTCTGGGCGTGGCTGACCGGCGCCCAGCTGGTCCGCAAAAGCGGCGCCGCCAGCACCACGCCAAGCGGGGCGCGGCCGGTGACCACCGACCAGATCTCCTTCACCGGCATGCGGCGCGAGGTGAACCGCTCCATGGTCCAGACCCTGGTCACCGCCACCACGTCGCCCGCGGTACTCGCCGCGCTGGCCGAGGCCACCAGCCGAGCCGCCCTCAGCACGCTGATCGTCACCGGCCGGCAGCGGCATTCCGGCCGCCGCCAGAAGAGCAGGCCGGGCTTCCCGCACACCCGGGTGACCACACCGACCATCACCAGGCCCGTCACGATCACCCGATTCCATCCTGAATGGGTCGGCCCGCAGGCCCCACCGCGGCCCGTGGAACCGCGCCCGCCCGCAGCGAGATGCGGGCTTCTGCTATGCCCGGAGTGTCCCAAGCCCGTCAGTAAACCGCCCAGCAAGATCGAAACAACGCGGAAAGTAGATCACACCACAATCGGCACGAAACACCTAAAGTCCGTGGTGTTGCCGCCAGGCCGGCCGGGTCCGGTATGAACCAGCTGACCGGGCCTGGTTCACTGCGCTGACGTGGTTCATCCCGCGTCGCTCTTGTGCGCGATGCTGGCGCCGGGCAGATATGGGGGTTTATGTCGGCGGGGGGATCGACCCCGTATCCCCGCATTGCTCCGTAAGCTATAGCGACATGACCGACAGGTAACCAGGACGTTCGTTAAAGCTCGTCGTGCAGGCTTCCGGGGCCATCCGGGTCGAAGAGCCTCTCGCTTTCCCTGATCTCCCGGACGTCTGCTTCGGCGGCGGTCTGCACGTTGTGCACGGCCGGGTCGTCGACGCCGCTGGGATTGATCCAGCGGCGCAGCCCGCCCGGTTGCCGGCCGCCCTGGGCTCGCGCCGGCAACAGCAATCCGAGGACGCCGACGACGATGATGATGATGCCCGCGACGTGCAGGTTAATGCCGAGGAACGAGCCAGCCGGCACGGCAAACAGCAGCACGGCGCCGACCGCGATCAGGAACAGGCCCACGCGGGTGCTCAGAGCGCGCCGCCCGCCGGCGAGCACCGGGGCGGCCCGTCCCCGCCCGGTCAAGAGCCTCACGGCCGCACCCGTCCTTTCCTGCCGCCCGCATCCGGGCGCAAAAGAAGAGCTCCGGAACGATGCTGCAATCGCTGGGAACGAGCGAGAGCAGCTACCGGGGTCCGGAGCAGCTCCCCTGACCATACGTCCGGCCGGCCCCGCGTGAATAGGCCGGGCACGCGCTGATCGAACCGGGCGCTTTACCTGCCGAACTCATGGACCAGACCCTGCCCGCTGCCAGGCCGCCGGCATCCCGGAGGACACGGCCTTCGCGACTAAGGCGGCGCTCGCAGCTGCCCCAGGACGGTCAGGACTGTGACGGTGCCACGTGCGAAAAGCCCCAATCTGGGCACCCCTCCGGCCCGGCGTTCACAAGCGCCGTCCCGGGCCGGAGCCGACAGATCGGCGCTCAGAACCCTGAAGTCAGTCGCAGCACGGGTCAGCGCGCCTGGTGATCGAGCAGGCGCTGCGAGGCAGGTTCCTGTCGTTCTGCGGCGGCACCGCGAGCTTCGTGGATGGGCAGGGAAACCCGCAGGTCATGAATGCCAGCGACTTCGACGCTCTGTAGACGCGCGGCGAGTTCGTCCCGCTGACCCAGCCGGTGCCCGACGAGGACGACGGTGCCGAGGAAGGCAGGCTCTTGGTCCGCAGGCACGTGGCCTACGAACGAGACCGTTCCTTGCGTCAGCGCAAGCTGAACGAAGTACGCCAGGACGGCCGGGGCGATCGCGTGTGAGGTCTGCGGCTTTGACTTCGCCGAGATCTACGGCGAGCCCGGCAGCAGATTCATCGAATGCCATCACATCGTGGCACTGCACATGACCGGGGCGGCGCGGCGCAGGCTCAGTGACCTGCAATGCCACGTAGCGTAAGTTGATCATGCTGCGCGGGGCGTGGCGTGCTGGATGTGGATGGTGGCTGGCCCGTCGTGGCGGGTGCTGGCGGCCTCGCCGGGTTTCTTGACGCGGTAGTTGTTGTGGCGGGCTCTTTTGACGGCGCGGGGGCTGGTGCGGTGCCGCCGGGGCGGGCTGGTCTTCGCGGTGATCTGGGCCAGGACGTCTGGCAGGACGTCAGTCCAGCGCTGAGGGGGGAAAAGCCGCCGTCCCGGTGGCGGTACGGCGGATGATGCGCAGGACGCGGGTGTAGCTGACCCTGTCCGGGTCGAGGTCGGCGGCCTCGGCGGCGCGGGCGATCAGGACGCTGATCGCGTAGCGGACGATCAGGTAAGCCCAGATCTCCTGGTGGACCAGGTCCGGGAGCCGCGACCGCAGGACGCGGCCGGGTCCGCGCAGATGCGTCTTGAGCTGGTCATTCGCGGTTTCTTCTTCCCACCGCTGGTGGTAGGCAGACGCCAGCTCGCCAGCGCGGGCATCGCCCGGGTCGGTGATCGTGGTCAGCAGCACGATCAGCTCGCCCGAGCCGCTGCCTTCCCGGTCGGGCACGGTGTACTCGACGACCCGGACGAGGTGCGCGTCACCGGGGCCGGTGTGCTGCCCGGCGCGGGCGGCCGCGATGACCGCTGCCCGGCGGCCCCGGCGGATGCCGGGCCTGACCAGGACGCTCAGGTAGCTGCCGTCGGGCAGGACGGCGATCACCGGCAGCCCGAGCTGAGTCGGGGCCCGCCACAGCAGGGCGGCGCCGGTCCCGGCGGCCAGCTCCCACGCATCCCAGGAGTAGAAATTCCGGTCGGCCGTCAGCAGCTCACCGGGGAGCAGCCGCGGGCAGGGCCGGCTGGCCACGGTCTTCTCCCCGGCCGCGTAAGGGCCGGCCTCAGCGGCCAGGAACGCGTGCGTGCCGCACTCGGCCAGCGCCACCACCCGCGCCTTCGCAAACGCTGACCGGCTGTCTCCCGACCCGGCGTACCCGAACTCGGCGGCGTTGCCCGGCGTATCCGGCAGGTCAACCTCGAACCCGTCAATCGCCAGCAGCCGCCACTCCCGCAGCCACGCCCCCCGCGTGTCCGAGGTAGCCACCGCCTCGGAGACACCCTCGAAGATCTCCGGCATCACGTCGCGGCCCAGCCGCTTACGGGCCTGGGTGATCCCGCTGGCGGTCGGCACGCTCCAGGCCGCGTTCCAGCAGCCCCAGTCCGACAGCGACCCGGTGACCCTGGCCGCGACCTCCTCATAGTCGTCGTCGGGAAACAGCGACATCGCCATCGTCAGGTACGCAATCACGTGCGCGGGGAGCTTCCCGCCCGACCGCTTGTCGGCGATTCCGCAGGCCGCGGCCGCCACGTCGATCACATCCCGCGGCACCGCGGCCACCAGCACGCCCAGCGACACCTGATCCGGACGAACCACCACACCCGAGCCCATGGCCGCAGATCCAAGCACCCACGCCAGCTCCGATCACGCCGCCACGCCGGATACCCAGCCCACGACCATGATCAACTTACGCTACGTGGCATTGCAGTGACCTGGCGCTGCTGTGCGCCAACTGTCACTGCATGATCCACACTCGCCCGCCCTGGCCGACGCCTGCGGAGCTTCAAGACATGATGCGGGGTAGCCGCCAGCCACCCGGCCCGTACTCTGGGCCTCATGAATCTCGATGATCTTCCTCGGGTCGAGTTCTCGTTCCCTGGGCCGCTGCGGGATCAGCTGGTGGCCTCGATCCTGTCTGGCGCGAAGACCTCCACCTCGGCCCTGGTACTCGGCTACGAGCGTGACAACGAGCCGCTCCCGAAGGTCGGCGAGCTGTCAGCGGTGGTGGATTCCAAGGATCGCCGAGTCGCGGCGATCGAGCTGACCAACGTGCGGGTGGTCCGGCTCGCCGATGTGGACCTGCAGCACGTCCTGGACGAGGGCGAAGGCGATGAGTCAGTGGCGCAGTGGCGGGCTGGCCACGAGAGCTTCTGGCACAGCGCGGAGGTGCGGGCGGAACTGGGCGATCCCGAGTTCGCCGTTAACGATGACACCCTGGTGCTCGCCCAGCGCTTCCGGCTGGTTCACACCGTCGAAGACGCGTAAGTTCTGCGACGGCTTGCGTGGTTAGATTGACTACCACATGGCCCACATGATCGCCGTGCCATTGGCGTGCCGCTAGCCGGGTCAGCTCTGGTCAGCACGGGGCGTTACCGGTCATCAGAACCCGCAGGTCATAAGGCATGACCGACCGGTCCGCTACACCTTCCAAGCTGGTCATGAGGATTCGATTCCGTTCACCCCACTTCACTCGCCCTGAAAGCCCAGGACGGCCGTCAAGGAGCCGTGCTGCCATTGACTCGGCTCCTTAGCACCCGGAAGACTTGGCCCATGCATGCAGTAGTAGCCACCGTCAGCATCAAGGACCCGGAGGTGGCTCGCGAGGCGCTGGCGGGCCTGAGGTTGAACCTGGTGCCGAGGGCACCCGGTTTTGTCAGTGCATACTGGCTGGAGCCGATTGATGGCATCGGCATGTCCATCATCGTCTTCGAGACGAAGGAACACGCCGACGAGGCTGTCGCTTATCCGCTCCCGCCGCTGCCAGGCGTCACGCCGCTGACGGTCCAAATCCGCGAGATATACGCCAGTGCCTGAGTCACGGATTTCGCCAGATACCCCTCCACCGTCAGAGACGAGAGCTGGCAGCGGGGCCGGACAACGGGCGGCACAAGCTCCGCATGTCGTTTACGTCCGCAGGATCGAACCTCGCCGGGACGCGCCTCGGGATCAATTGCCGGACTCGTACTTTGGCTGACCGCAGGTCACAGCCTCTGGGCAGAATTCTGGAGCAGTACAGGCTGCCGGATAGTGCTCTTACCTGCCGGTCTGTACCCGGTCCATCCAGCGGGTCAGTGATGCGATGACCTCACCGGAGTTGGTCTCGTTGAGGATCTCGTGCCTGCCTGCCGGATAGGTGACCACGGTCACGTCGGTCAGCCCGGCCGCCCGGAGCCGGTCGGTTAGCGGGTGCAGTAGCGTGAGCCCGCCGTTGACCGGGTCGGCCTCGCCGACAGCGATATACACCGGCAGGTCTGTGCGCAGGGCCGCGACCTGTGCCGGGTCGGCGAGCCGCCGTGCGCCGGCGAACATATCCTTGCCTGCCTGTGTGTCGATCCCGAAACCGCAGAGCGGGTCAGCGACGTAGGCGTCCACTACCGCCTCGTCGCGGGAAAGCCAGTCGTAGTCGGTGCGGGCAGGCCGGAACGGGGCGTTGAACATGGCCAGGTCCAGCGGCTGGTCCAGGTCCAGGACGGGCTCCAGCAGGTCGATCACTGCAGTTCCGGTGAGCACGGCGCCGTCCGCGTCGTTGCTATGGTCGAGCAGGTACTGCTGTACTGCGAACGAACCCATGCTGTGCCCGAGGAGGATCAGCGGCAGCGCAGGGTGTTCGGCCCGGATCTGCGCCGACAGCAGGCCTATGTCGTCCACCAGCGCGGCCCAGCCGCCCTTCCCCAGGTCGCCGAGCGCGTCGGGGTCAGCACTGGCACCGTGGCCGCGGTGGTCTTGCGCGTACACGACGTACCCCGCGTCCGTGAGAGCCCTGGCGACGTGGTCGTAGCGCTTGGCGTGCTCGCCCATGCCGTGCGTCAGCTGAACCGCGGCCCGCGGCTCACCTGCCGGATCCCAGCGGTAGGCGGCAATCTCGGTGCCGTCGGACGACGGGTAACTGAAGGTGTTCCAGGACATCGGAAGATCCTCTCGCTGGTGACTTCAAGCGGCCAGGAAGTCCGCCAACGCGGCCCTGCACCCGGATGCGTACTGCGCCAGCGACTCTAGTAAGGCCCGTGTGGGCGGTGGTCTGGGCGATCTTGGCAGCCGACAAGAAGGTGCCCTTGAGCTATATCTTCGTGATCTTCTTCGGATGGTGCATCGGTTGGCTCTCCGCCACGATCGCCCGAGCCGTCTATCCGCCCCCGAAGAAGCGGTATCTGGCCGGAGACCCACGGCAACCATGACGGCAACGCGCAGGCGCCACCGGGGTGGGACTGACACGAGCAGCCGGTCCCACCCGGACTTCGGCTCACGATCTGGATATCGGCTACACCTGATTCGTTCGGCCGCCTGGTAGTACTCGCTGATCACGCCGCCGAGTACTTCCGCAGCCCGACTGGCAGGTCCTGCGGGCGGCGGTCTGGGGTTTCCTGGTCGGGCGGGCGCTGCTGGCGGACTGGTGCGGCCGGTGGCGGTTGCCGTGGTGGTGCTGACCATGACGTCCGGATCTAGGACCTGCAGCGGATTCAGCCGGCCATATCTGATCGCTTTCGCCTCGCCCGGCGCATCAGGCTTTGCGCGCGACTCCGCAGAACTCGTCCACCTCCGCTGGCGTCCCTGGTAGCTGGCCGGGCACGGGACGCCAGCGTGAACATGAGACAACCCCTGGCGGCAGCAGGTCCAGCCCGTCGAAGAAACGGCCGATCTGCTCCGGGGTGCGCAAGGTCATCGACGGTGTGCCGACCTGGTTCCAGTGCCGCACCGCCTCCTCCATCGCCTCGCCCGAGACCGCGCTCGTCGAATGGTTGATGGTCAGGAAGCTGCCCGGTGCCAGGGCCGCTACGAGCCGCCGAACGATGGAGTACGCCTCGTCAAGGTCGGGCACGTGGTGCAGGATACCGAGGAGCATGAGCGCGACAGGCTGGGCGAGGTCGAGCGTCCGCGCCGCATCGGCAAGGATCTTGTCCGGATCATGCAGGTCGCCGTCGATGTAGTCACACGAGCCCTGAGGGGTGCTGGTAAGGAGCGCGCGGGCGTGCACCAAGACAAGGGGATCGTTGTCGGCATACACGATCCGCGACTCCGGCGCAATCCGCTGGGCAACCTCGTGCGTGTTATCCGCGGTCGGCAGCCCGGTGCCAATGTCCAGGAACTGGCGGATGCCCTCAGCGCCAGTCAGGTAGCGGATCGCACGGCCGAGAAAAGCACGATCCGCGCGGGTCTGGACAACGATGATCGGCAGCATCGCGGCAACCTTGTCGCCAGCCTGACGGTCAACAGCATAATTGTCCTTGCCGCCTAGCCAGTAGTTCCAGATCCGTGCCGAATGCGACACCGTTGTGTCGAGCTCAGGAGCAGGCTTGACTGGCGCAACCGCGTCTTCTGCCACAGAACGTCATCTCCCGTCGTCTTGAAGGGCTTGCTACGGCGAGGATCCCTGGGGTAAGCCGCAGCCGGGAGAAGCCCAGGCCAGCTCGGCAGCCAGCCTGGCCGTTTCGCCTGACCGGGCATCGCCATCTCTGTAGCCCGCCGGGCCGGCGGGGCACGCGGTCCAGCCGAGCCGAGAAGACATAGGAAGAGGCTACGGCTAAGATGCCGCCGTCACAACAATGTCCAATAACAGACCGTTTCCCTTGCGCGCACGATTGTGCCGCTGTGAAGGGCAGCGTGATCCTCGGGTTTTTCTCCTGGGAGGACTTCTCAACTCTGCTACCAGCGCTGAGCTGGGCTTTTATGCGGCGCGCTCGTATTCGTTGATGAGCCGTCGAGGACGGGCCGTGCGCTTGATTTGCTCACGCGAGAGGTCGGCAGCGGGATAGGCGGGTCGCGGCGGGTGCAGCTGGCCCCTGCGATGAGGGCGGCCGCCGGGGAAGTGGGCCTCGTACTCGGCCAGGATCGCTCGCAGGTCCGGCTCGCTGAAGATCAGCATTCGGTCGGTGCGCTCGGTCCAGGCGGTAAGCAAGAACCGTTCCGCAAGGTCCACGACCAGGTCGCCGTGTCGGCGAGGGAGAAGCAGGTCGTCGATGACGCTGTCGAACATGCCGAACAGCTGCCCGAAGGTGGCGAGGTGGCGAGGTGGCACAGCATGTGCTCCTCCAGCCGGATGCTGACGTGTGATCCCGTCCACCATAGGTACAGGCAGACGGCGCGGAGCGCCTTGGCGATCGTAAGTACCGGCCCACATTGCCCTGTTCTGGCCGTAGCTCGGGCGTGGTGAACCGTTGCCTTGCAGCGGAATGTGTCAGTCTGACCCTCGTGAGGGGGAAAGCGCGTTTCCGCGCGAGCTTCGGGTATTCGGGTGGCAAACCGCATAAGGGAGGCGTCGGATGACCAGGGACACTGGAGGGCCTCCCGGGTACGGGCCGTCCTTGCCGCCCGGCCGCCGGCCGCCGGGGTTGAGGCCCGCCGCCTCGCGGCGGGTTCCGCCCGGCCTGGTCGCCGTGGCCGTGACTGGCATGCTAGTTCTGGGGATGGCCGGCATCGCGGAGGCTGCCCGGCCTGAAGCGGCCGTAACGGCGCAGCCGGGCCTGGCCTGGAGCTTTTCCCCGGCAGCTAACACGGTGACCGTCAGGCTGACTCCCGGAGACGGCCCGTCGAGCCGCCAGATTCTGGCCCGCAGCCACCTCACGGTGACCGGCGAGGGTAACGGGCGCCCGAGAAGGCGGTCAGGGGCCGGCCGGATGGTTCAGGTCTTCGTGTCACCCGGCAGGCGGACCCGGCTCCTGGTTCAGGTGAATGGACCGGAGCCCTTCCACCGGGTCCTGAGCGTTACCGCCCCGCTGCTGCTGCGGGTCATCAGGTCCCGCCAGACGACCAGTGGGCTGCTCCTCGCGCTCTCCAGCAGCCTTCGTCGCCCGCGGCCCGAGACACTGTGTCATGAGGATGCGGTCAGCTCTCCGGAGCCGTCGGAGGTAGCAGTGGCCAGGAGCCCGGATGCTTGCCGGGCCATGCTGCGGCTGACGGCCAGAAATGGTGAGCAGGCCGTAGTGCCCGTGAGCGTCCCTGCGCTGCCCGAGGTTCCGCTCTACGCCTTCGCCAGCCCCGCCCGGCGGGCCATCTATATCACCATCGACGACGGCTGGACCCCGAGTTCCCGGGTCCTTGCCATCATGCGCCGAACCCATCTTCCCGTCACGGCCTTCCTCATCCAGGAAGCAGCCCGGCAGCACCTGCCCTACTGGCGGGCTTTCATCAGGGCAGGCGGGACGGTGGGGGATCACTCGGTCTCTCACCCCGACCTCACGAAGCTGACCCTGGGCCAGGCCACGCTCCAGTGGGCGCAGGCCCGCCAGGCACTCGGGCGGTGGCTTGGCCAGGCTCCGCTAGTAGGCAGGCCGCCGTACGGGGACTTCGACCTCAAGGTGCTGGCGGCAGCCCACCAGGGCGGGCTGAGGGCCCTGGCGGGCTGGAGCGTCACTGTCGGCGGCGATGGCATCCATACCTGGGACGGCCAGGGACTGGAGCCCGGCGAGATCGTGCTCCTGCACTGGGTCCCGGGCCTGGGCAATCAGCTCACCCGGCTACTCGCAGCCATCCACCGTCAGCACCTCCGTCCCTCACCGCTGACCGTGACAAGCTTCGCCGGCATTACGCCCCAGCGGCATTCGCTCGGCGGCGACTAGCAGTACCTGGATAATCCGGGACCCGCCTGAGCGACATCAGTGAGGTAGACCCACGGGCGCGGTGCCGGTGTCGCCACCGGTCCGTTTCCCGCAGGTCCCCTCCCGCACCCGGCGTGCGGCTCTCACCGCACCGGGCGCTCCACGTGTCTTAATCGCTGGTCAGCCGCTTTCGGCGG
>DATCEO010000037.1:0-5317 GCA_036510065.1 Streptosporangiaceae bacterium
GCGAACAGCCAGAAGCCGTCCCAGCTGTGGTCGGTGCGCCCGGCGTAGACGTGGTTGAGGTTGACCAGCAGCCCGGTGGCGAACACCAGCGACACGTGGATGACGATGAAAACCAGGAAGTAGGCGAGTACCAGGAAGTGGACGGAACGTGCGACCTGGATGCTGAGGACTTTGCTGAGCCGCTTGAAGCTGGTGGACAGGGCAGGGGACATGCCCAGCCCGGTGATCAGCGCCAGGGGTGCGGCGACGAACACGGTGACGAAGTAGGCGATCAGCTGCAGGCCGTTGTAGGCCACCCAGGTGTTCTCGACCGGCCAGTTCAGCGACAGGTACTGGATGAGCACCGACAGGGCGTCGGGGAACACGCTCCAGCTGGTCGGCACCAGACGCTGCCACTGGGCGGTGGCGAACAGCAAGACATAGAACACGATCCCGTTGACCAGCCACAGCAGATCCATGCTCAGATGCCACCAGCGGGCCAGCCCGATCGAGTGACGGAGCCCGGGCAGGCCGACCTGCCCCGGAAGGCTGATCGAATCCTGCTTAGCGGTCCACAGCGGATCCTCCGGCACCGGTTTCTGGATCCGGAACCAGTCCCGGCCCGGGGTGGAGTGCCGGGTCCAGTACAGGCGGGGATGGTCGGACAGGATCTGTACCCCGGAGCGGATCATGAACAGCATGAAAAACAGGTTGAAGAAGTGCTGCCACCGCAGCCAGGCCGGGAACCCGGTGGCCGCCCTGGCCCGGGCCGAGTACAGCGTGCCCGGGTACCGGGCGATGAACCGCTGGATCACAGGGTCCCCGCGCAGGCCCTTGGCGGCCGCCACCGCGACCAGGAGCAGCACCAGGCCGAGGGGCAGCAGCCACAGCAGGTTGAACCACCTGCCGCGGCCAACGCGTATCCGGGGGGCGATGCCAGTGGCCTGCGGCACCGAGCCCGCCCACGCGGCGGTGTTGATCTGGTCCTCGCCGGGGGTGAGCTGCCACCGCCAGTCGCGCACTGTGCCGGGGGACACGCTCGACGGCGCAGGCGCCGGCTGGTCCTCGGCGTCGGGTTCCGCGTCGGTGCCCATGGCATGAAGCCTAGAAGCGACCGCCGGTGAGTACCCCGCCAGGGGGCTCGGCCGGATTTTCATGTTCCGGACCGGCAGCCAGTGATCCCGGCTCTGCACGCTGAGCCGCCCCTCGGCCAGCGCGGCAAGCTCGGCCATGATGTCCTCAGGCGCCACGCCGATCCCCGCCAGGCGCAGCCGTTCCTCGTCCACCTCAACGGTGACCCTGATGGCCATGAGCGTTTCCGGAGCTGGTCAGCCAGGCCCTACGGCCGCCGTCATCATCTCCGGACCTGGTCACGCGACTGCGGTAACCTGCCCGCCTGTCAATCTGGCCCTGCGTGGCTTCGCGCGGCTGTACACCCTTCCGCCCTGGCAGTCGCAGCCTGGTGGGCGCCGGAGCGGAAGCGGTTCATAATGGGCGCATGCACGCCGAGAATGACGGCGGCCGTGGAGGCCCGTTACCCGCTAGAGGACCGCAGCTGCAGATGCCGGCAGGCATCCACGACGCGGAGGCACTGGCGCCGGTGAAGGCCGGCCGCGCTGCCTGGCCCGTGCCGGGCGGGGAGCTCACGAAGCAGCGCGGGCAGTTCGAGTGGCTGGTCACCGCCTATGGCCGGCGGGCGGCCACGCTGGAGGACGGACCCGCGCCGGACGATGACGGCCGCTTGTGCAGCCGGGATTCCTCGGAGATCAGGGAACCGGCGCGGGGTGCTGAGGCGCCGGGGACGGAGGACGGGCAGTGACCGTGCCCGAGCTGCTGCGGTTCAACCTGGAGACCGCGCGGCGCGCTCTCGGCCAGGCGGAGAACCTGCTCACCGATCCCGACGTCGTGGCGGCAGCTGCCGGTGACAGCGAGGTGGGTGACCGGGTGGCGGCGATCATGCTCAGCGCCGGGCTGGTCGCCCGCAACGCCCAGGTCGGCGATCCTCCCTGGTGGGCAGCGCCGGACCCGGCGGCGGAGCAGGACCCTCTCGCCCCGGGCCCGGATGGCCCGGTGCCGGACTGGGGCAGCGAGTGACGGCGCAGCCCTGTCCGCTCGCCCGCAACGACTGCACCGCCTGCCGTGAGCGAGATGCAGGCGTCTGGCTTCTCCGCGAGAAGTGCTAGGCGGCGCGATGATCTGGGAACCTGGGCGCAACCGGTAGCAGGGCCAGATGGTGGCTGAGCTGTACCGGCGGGGCGCCGGGGCGCCGTGCGAGCTCCTGGCCGTGATCGCCGGCGGCCTGCCGGGCGGCGATAAGGCCGCGGCCCTGGCCGCCGCGTCTGTGGACCGGGCCCGGTACCTGGCCGTCAGCGTCGGCAGCGTGCTTGAGGAGATGGCGGCCCGGGCCTGATCCCGGTCGTTGCCGGGCTGTCCCCGATGGAGGCCTCCGACCTGGTGCACGCCGAGGCGCAGTTCATCGCCAAACGCGTCGCGCTGACCGACGGCCGCAACCTGCTCCTGGACACATCCATGGCGTCGGCGCAGCCGTGCTGGAATCTCCCGGCCTTGCCCTGGGTCTGGGGGTGGTTCGGCGAGGCCAGCGATGCTCCGGAGCACCGCGGGGCGGCAGGGCTGGCGCCGCTTGCTCGTGTCGTACTTCCTGGCGGCCAGCTTGCGGTGCCAGGCCAGCAGCGTCGCGGGTGTGACAGGAAAGCTCCCGCCCAGCGGCGGCGCGGGATGAACCGTGTCAGCGCCGGTGAACCAGGCCCGGTCAGCTGGCTCGTACCGGACCCGGCCGTCCGGGCGGCGCAGCATCACGTTCTCGTGGCGGAGCACGAGGATCTCAGCGTCCTTCGCCTTGTTCCCGCGGAATACCAGGACGGTAACGCTGATGACCAGCGCATCAGCAGGTAGAAGATCTTGAGAAGCACCTGGCAGGCCAGCCACCCCGCGCCCGGATCCAAGGTCAATACGGCAGATGCGCCCCCATGGGGTCATTGGCACGATCAGCGCCGCACCCATCAATGAGGAAGGGCTCATTCCCCGGTCCGGGGCCGTAGCACGTTCCCGTTCGGACGCGGCCCTGCCGATTACGAGCGGATGGACAGCCGGCTGGCTAGTCTTGGCGCGGCGATCAGATCCACCAGTTCTGAGCGCTGCCGACGCGTCATCTCACCGACCCTCACAGCGAACCGTCCCGCAGCTGCGGGACGGTGGGGCACCTGCCGGCTGCTGGCTAGGACCATGGGCCCCGGGTCTGGGCAACTAACGGCCTGCTGCGACCAGCCCTGCCGTCCCGATCATGAATACAGGGAACTCATAGCCGCCGCCGGAGCGGTGGCCCAAGGAGAAGGAGCAGGCAATGCCTGGAATCGTCGTGGGCGTAGATGGCTCACCTAACTCCGAACGCGCACTTGACTGGGCGATGAGACAGGCAGCGGCTCTGCATGCCCCGCTGACTGTCCTAGCAGTGCACGAGGTCGCGAAGAGCTACTGGGGCGGCATCCCGGTGGTCGGCCCGGCGGACAGGCCCCTGCTGGAAAAACTGCACCAGGCCGCTGAGGAGATGACGCACAGGGCAGCCAGCCAGCTGGGCGATGCCGGGCCGGCCTCGGTGAATGTCCACGCCGTGAACGGCTTCGTGGTCAAGGAGCTGGTCGATGCTTCGCAAGATGCCGACCTGGTAGTCGTCGGCACACGCACCGGCAGCGGTCTCGCCCGGCTGCTGATGGGGTCGGTGAGCAGCGAGGTCGTCCAGCACTCAGCATGCCCAGTCGTGATTGTCCCGCACGAGCGGTGAATCAGGTCCTCCAGCCGGCATCGCTGCCCGAAGGGCACAGAGGCATTGGCGGGTAACAGGGCCGATCTTAGGCTGTGGGTGCCGAGAACCTCATCCACGGCTCTGACCAGCAGAGTTGCCCGTTCGGTGCTCCGGGCGTGATGATCAGCGATCATGTGCCTGCGGTTCGTGCTCCTGCTGATCACCCACGCGGCCTCATGGCTGCGGCTGTCCCGTCGTCAGGAGACGTGGAAGACCGCCGAGATCCTGATCCTGCGCCACCAGCTCACCATCCTGCAGCGCCACCAGCCATGCCGGCCGAGGCCCGGCTGGGCGGACCGGGCCCTGTTCGCGGCCCTGGTCAGCGTGATACCCAGAGGCCGCCGGCAGGGGCTGCGGCTTCTGGTCACACCGGACACGATCCTGCGCTGGCACCACGACATCGTCCGCCGCCGCTGGGCGGCGCTGTCCAGGCGCGGCAAGACCGGCCGGCCAGCGACCCGCCGGAAAATCAGGGCACTGGTCCTCAGGCTAGCCCGCGAGAACCCCGAATGGGGCTATCGCCGGATCCACGGCGAGCTGGCCGGCCTGGGAGTAAAAGTAGCGGCGTCGACGGTCTGGGAGATCCTGAAGAACGCCGGAATCGACCCCGCGCCGCGGCGCACCGGGCCAGCCTGGTCCCAGTTCCTGCGCTCGCAGGCCGAGGCGATCCTGGCATGCGACTTCTTCACCGTCGACCTGCTCAACGGCACCCAGGCTTACGTCCTGGCCGTGATCGAGCACGCCAGCAGGCGCATCCGCACCCTCGGAGTCACCCTCCATCCGACCGGCACATGGACCGCCCAGCAGGCCCGCAACCTGATCATGGATCTCGGCGGCCAGGCACATCAAGCCAGGTTCATGATCCGCGACCGCGGCTCGAACTTCACGACCGCATTCGACGCGGTCCTCGCCGACGCCGGCATCCAGACCGTGCTCTAACATCAGGACGCCTCGCATGAACGCGATCGCCGAGCGCTGGATCGGGGGATGCCGCCGCGAGCTCCTGGACCGCACACTCATCTGGAACCAGGCTCATCTGCGGCAGATCCTGCACCAGTACAAGACCTACCACAATCAGCACCGGCCGCACCGCTCCCTGAACAGCGCCGCGCCGCTGAAACCGCTGCCCGAACCGGTCGACCTCGACCACTGCCGCGTCCGAAGACAAGCTCGCATCGGTGGCCTGATCAACGAATATCGCCTGGTCGCATGACGCAGACGAGGTTTTCGGCACCCACAAGAAGAAACGCCACCGACATCCCCGCCCGCCACCGGCTCCGGGAGGCCTTCGACCAGCTCGCCGCAGCCATCTGACCGGCCGACCTGGACCGTCATCGCGCTCTGTCATGCCCACCGATCAGCCAGTGCAACAATGCCCAGCGGCTGATCCCGCCCGGCGGGGACCAGCCCGTGCATCTGCGCCTGATACAACCGCAGCCATACGAACGCATCCGGCGACGCCGGCAGCTGCTGCAGCTGCCGTGTCCCCTTGCGGATCACCGTGATCAGCTGCTGTCC
>DATCEO010000038.1:0-4842 GCA_036510065.1 Streptosporangiaceae bacterium
TGCTTCACCGGCCAGGCCATCGCCGCGGCCGGCGCGTACCCGCTGCTCGATGACGCCGTCAGTTTTGTCTCTGCCCGGCTGCTCGACGACGGGCCGAAACTGGCACCCGCCTACACCACGACCGGCGGCCGGGTCCCCGACCAGCGCTCTCTGCACCTGCCGGGCTACCCCGGCGGCCACGACATTGTCGGCAACCACGTCAACGCCCAGTTCCAGCTCGACGCGTTCGGGGAGTCGCTGCTGCTGCTCGCAGCCGCCGCCCGCCACGACCACCTGGGCACCGACGGCTGGCGCGCGGCGGAGACCGCGGCCGGCGCGATCGCCGCCCGCTGGCAGCAACCCGAGGCAGGGATATGGGAACTGGACGACGAGCGCTGGAGCGAGAGCCGGCTGATCTGCGTCGCCGGGCTGCGCGCGGCCAGCCAGGCCCCCGGCGCGCCGGCGCCGCGTATCGCCGACTGGCTGGCCTTGGCCGATGCGATCCTGGCCGACACCGCCGCGCACTGCACTCACCCGTCCGGCCGCTGGCAGCGAGCGCCCGGCGATGACCGGATAGACGCCGCCCTGCTGCTGCCCGGCATCCGCGGCGCCCTGCCAGACGGCGACCCCCGCACCGCCGCCACCCTGGCCGCCGTCCGGGACGAACTTGACCAAGAGGGCTATGTCTACCGATTCCGCCAGCAGCCCGGCCCGCTCGGCGACGCCGAAGGCGCCTTCCTGCTCTGCGGCTTCGTCACCGCCCTGGCCACCCACCAGCAGGGCGACACGCTGAGTGCGATCCGCTACTTCGAACGCAACCGGGCCGCCTGCGGACCACCAGCGCTGCTGTCCGAGGAATACGACGTCACCCAGCGCCAGCTGCGCGGCAACCTGCCGCAGGCGTTCGTGCACGCGCTGATGTTCGAGGCGTCGGTACGCCTCGCCCGGCCCTGGCAGGCCGGCCAGTGACCCGCCACATCCTTGAGCACCGGAACCCGGCGATCAGAGCAGCGCTGTACCTGGTCCGCGGGGGCTACGGCGCGCTGCAGCTGGCAAGTCCCACGTTGGTGAGCCGCCGTCTGCTGCACGGTCGCCTCGATACCCGCGGCCAGGGTGCGGCGCGCGTGCTCGGCGCCCGGCAGCTCGCCCAGGCCCTCGCGTCAGGCCCGGTGCCCAATTACCCGGTCCTCGCCCTGGGCGTCGGAGTGGACCTGCTCCACGCGGCAAGCATGCTCGCGCTCGCCGTCACCGGCCGGCGACGGCGGGCCGCGTTCACCGACGCGCTGATCGCCGGCGCGTTCGCGGCGGCCGGCGCCCTCGCCGCCCGCCAGGCAGCGCACGAGCCGGCGCGGCGACCGGCCAACGCCGTGCAGGAACTCCGCCAGAGTTGGGCGGACCGCGTCGCTACGGCGTGTGTTCCCGGCTACCCAGCACCATCGGCGCGGGCCAGGCACACGGCACGGCCCGATTCCTGACCGGCGTCGCGCAGGGCACCATCCTGCCATTCGGTCCCAGCACAAGAGATGAGGAAGCGATGACATCGACAACAGGACGCAAGATCGCGGTCGTGACCGGCGGAACCGGCGGGGTAGGGCGGGCCACCGTGCAAGCCCTCGCCGCCGCTGGCTATGACGTCGCGGCACTCGCCCGCGGCCAGGCCGGGCTCGACGGAGCCGTCAAGGATGTGGCTGCCGCGGGCGGCCGCGGCCTCGGAATCGCGGCCGACGTGGCCGACTACGACGCCGTGCAGCGGGCTGCCGCGCAGGTCGAGTCTGAACTCGGGGAGATAGACGTATGGGTCAACGTCGCGTTCAGCGGCTCGCTGGCCTACTCCTGGGACACCTCCAGCGAGGAATTCCGCCGGATGACCGAGGTCACCTACTACGGCCAGGTGTACGGCACCCAGACCGCGCTGCAGCACATGCGCCCGCGCGACCGCGGCGTCATCGTGAACGTCGGGTCGGCGCTGGCCTACCGCTCGATCCCGCTGCAGTCGGCCTACTGCGGAGCCAAGCACGCGGTCGTCGGCTACACCCAGTCGGTGGTGACTGAGCTGGCCAGCGAGAAGAGCCACGTCAAGCTGTGCACCGTCCAGCTGCCCGGACTGAACACTCCCCAGTTCAACTGGAACCTCAGCAAGATGGCCGGCCACCCGATGCCGGTAGCGCCGATCTTCCAGCCGGAACTGCCCGCGAAGGCGATCGTCTACCTGGCCGAGCACCCCCGCCGCAACATGTGGGTAGGGATCTCCACCGCTTACACCATCCTGGGTGAGCGGGTCGCACCCAAACTGCTCGACCTCTACCTCGGCCGCACCGGCATCAAGTCCCAGCAGAGCGGTAAGGAGCTGCCCCGGTGGGGATCGAACGTCTTCGGCCCTCAGGACGCTGACACTGACCGCGGCGCCCACGGCGCCTTCGACGGACAGGCGCATTCGCATGACCCGTGGCTGTGGGCCTCGATGCACCGCGCACCACTGCTCGGCACTGTGCTCGCCGCGGCCGCCGTCCTCGCCGGGCTGCGCGGCGCCCGCCGCCGGTAGCGGGCGGCCCCGTCAGCCGGGCCAGCCCAGCTTCCATGCGTTCCCTGCCGGTGCCTCGCCGGCGGCCAGGCCGAAGGTCCGCATCGCGGAGGCCAGGGCGCGGCGACGGGTCGCCGGTACCTGCTCGAGCACCGCGGCGACGGCACGACGGCGGCGCTGCACCATCGCACTGACTAGCTGCTGCCCGTCATCGGTGAGGCCCAGGACCAGGTTGCGCCGGTCGACCGAGGACTCGAGCCGGCGCAGCAGGCCCGCCGCCACCAGGCGATCACATGCCCGGGTGGCGTTGGATGGGTGGATGCCCATCGCCATCGCCAGCGCGTGGAGATTCAGCGGGCCACGGCCGGCGACCAGCACGAGCACGCGCAGCTGCGGCAGGGTGACCAGATCCTCGACCTCGGCCACCGACTGCGCGGTCACGCCGACCAGCGCCTGGGCCGCAAGCATGATCGCATCGATCTGCTCCTCGGTAACCGGGACCAGGGCCGCATCCTGATTCTCTGTGGACATGGTCAGAGTATCGACCCGATAGTTGCCTTCCCGCAACCGTTGCGCGTATGATTGCTTTAGCGCAATCAATTGGCAGCTCGGTGACTCTCTGGCCGTGCCGGCCGCGCTGAGAACGCCGACACTCCTGCAATGCCAGCTCACGCGAGTGGAAGGACTGCACATGACGGCCGTCACGGACTCCGCCATCGCCGAACCGGCGGTGCTGGGCATCGACCGGATGGTGCGCAACATCCAGACCGGCCGCTTCGAGCGCAGCCTGGCCGCGCTGACCGCCGCCGGTGCGCTGGTGACCGCGGCCGAGATCTACTTCGAGCACGACAGTGCCAGCTTCGGCAACAAGATGATGTGGCTGCCGGTGGTGATGGGACCGGTCGGAGCTGTCGCCGGCGTGGCCGGCTTCTTCAGCCGCCGGATGGCCAAGACCGCGCTGCCGATCGCGTCGGCGGCGGTCGTCGCTAACGGCCTGCAGGGCACTTACCTGCACGCCCGCGGGATCGCGCAGAAACCCGGCGGCTGGCGCAACGCCCGCTACAACAT
Organism: Streptosporangiaceae bacterium; assembly: GCA_036510065.1. Lineage (GTDB taxonomy): Bacteria > Actinomycetota > Actinomycetes > Streptosporangiales > Streptosporangiaceae > DASUBV01. The sequence continues at coordinate 3,569 of DATCEO010000038.1, forward strand.
GGAGATGGGCCCGCCCCTGCTGGCGCCGCTGCTGGTCACCCTCGTCGGCGGCATGAGCCTGCTCGCGTCGGTGCTGCGACGGGAAAAGTGAACGGCGCCGCGCCGCGATCGGCCCGCGGCCGGTTCCCCGGCTTTGACGTTCTCGCCCAGCGCCGCCACTGGGATCCGGTGACCACCGGCGTCGTGCTGTCCCGGGTCGGGATGGCACCCGACATCCGCTTCTTCACCCCCGCCGAGCAGGCCGCCGCCACCGCCTTGTGCGGCCAGCTGCTCGACCAGCACGGCGATGCGAAGGTGCCCGTGGTCAACCTGATCGACGCACGCCTGACCGAGAAGCAGACTGACGGCTGGCACTACCACGACATGCCCGAGGACAGCCAGGCCTGGCGCCACACGCTGGCCGCGCTCGACTCCGACGCCAAGGAACGCCACGGCACGGAATTCGCGGCCTGCACCGACAAGCAGCAGGCGACGCTGATCCAGGCTGTCCAGGATCTTGGTGCCGACACCTGGCACGGCCTGCCCGCCAAACAGGTGTGGAGCCTGTGGACCCGCTACGCCTGCACCGCGTTCTACTCCCACCCCCGGGCCTGGAACGAGATGGGCTTTCCCGGGCCGGCCTATCCACGCGGCTACAAGAACCCCGGCGTCGATGCCCGCGAGCCGTTCGAGGTCCGCGACGCCCGCCCTGCCGCCGACCCGGCGAGGGGGCAGCAATGAGCCGCGTCCGGAACCGGAACGAATCGGCGTGGCTGCTGCCCAACGACGGCACCCGCATCAATCACGCACTACGCCAGGACATGCGCCGCTTCGACGACCGCGATGAACTCGACCTGCTCGTGGTCGGGTGCGGGGCCGGCGGGTCGGTCCTGCTGCAGCGCCTGGCCCGCGCCGGCTGGAAGGTCGCGGCCCTCGACGCCGGCCCGTTCTGGGACCCGGACACCGACTGGGTCAGCGATGAAGCCGGCTCGCACCACCTGTACTGGACCGAGCCGCGGGTGATCTCCGGGTCAGATCCGGTGCCGCTCGGGTCGAACAACTCCGGCCGCGGCGTTGGCGGATCGATGATCCACTATGCCGGCTACACCCCCCGCTTTCACCCCAGCGACTTCCGCACCTTCACCCAGGACGGTGTCGGCGCGGACTGGCCGATCGGCTACGGCGACCTGCGCAGCTACTACCAGGAGATCGAGGAAGAACTCCCCGTCGCGGGGGAGAAGTGGCCGTGGGGTGACCCGCACACCTATCCCTACCGCCCGCACCCAGTCGGCGGC
>DATCEO010000039.1:0-2223 GCA_036510065.1 Streptosporangiaceae bacterium
GCCGCACCGGCGCACCGGACCGACCTGGAAGCAATTCCTGACCGCCCAGGCCCGCGGCATCCTGGCCGCCGACTTCGTGCACGTCGACACCGTGCTGCTCCGGCGTATCTACGCCCTGATCATCATCGAGCACGGCACCCGCCGCGCGCACCTGGCCGGCATCACCGCCCGCCCCGACGGCGCCCGGGCCACCCAGGCCGCCCGTAATTTCCTGATGGACGCCGAGTACCGCGCCGATTCCGCCCGGTTCCTGATCCGGGACCGCCGCAGGTATCCGGATCCTCCTCAGCCCGCCGCAGGCACCGAAGGCGAACGCGGTCTGCGAGCGGATGATCGGCACCCTGCGCCGCGAGGTCCTCGACCGGCTGCTCATCCTCGGCGAGCACCACCTGCGCCAGGTCCTGACCGAGGACCTGGCGCACTACAACACGGCCCGGCCGCACCGGACCCTCGGCCAGCTGCCACCCGATCAAGCGGATACCCGCCACTCCCGATCAACCTCGCCGAGCACCGCGTTCGCCGAAAACCAGTCCTCGGCGGCCTCACCAGCGAGTACCGCGCCATCGCATAACGCCCGGCCACGAGGCCGAGCCGTATTCGAGCCCCACAGGGTGCGCCCGCTCTTGGCGGATCTGCACCGAATTCACGCCGATCTGCTAGTGCAACACTGCGTGTCAATGCACTCAAGATAAATCGTCTAATGGTCAGGAGCACAACGGCCAGCGCATGGTCGCGCCGTTCGTATGTATGTACTTGGTCAGCTCCCTAGCGGAAAGCTCACCCCGCTCAGCCAGATCTGGCCGGTATGAGAAGCCCGGGGACCTGACAGCAGGAGTACCTGGCCGTCCGGGGTGATCTGGATCGTCAGGGCCGCGGCTGGCACGGCGGCGATCGGGATGTCAAGCCGGGGCCGCCGCCTGATCGACGGTGGCAGCACGGTGATTGCCGTGCTGCTCTTCGCCTGGTTGGTCGCGAACCCGGTCAGGTAGACGACGCCGCCTCGGACTCCGACCGGAGGCGTATCACAATCCGGCGGCAGTCTGGCCGGGGGTTCTTTGCACCTTCCCCGGTCATGTCTCCACGGACCAGGCGGTCATCGTCAACGGCGTCAACGGTGGGGATCACCAGCTTGTAAGGAGCCGCTGGCTTCGCGGTCAGGCCGTCTGACCTGCCGCCCGCCGGGCCGTCGGTGCGTGTGCAGATGATTTGGGCTCCGGTCCTCTGCCACCCGCCTTGTGCCGTGTCTACACCCCCAGGAGTAGGTGAACTGTCATCCGGGAGACGACGACTGGCATGCCGGAGTGAGCTTACGGTTCTGGCATGGATAGCGCCAGGTCGGCGTGTCCAGCGCGGCGGAAGTCTCTGCCGTGCGACGCCATCTTCGCAGGTGGTGCAGCCACCCGCCCGCTTGTCGCCCGCCGTACGGTTCCACCGGCCACGGTGCCGTCGCGGACATCTGCGGTAGCACTGTCCGGTTAACCCAGGCGCCAATCAGGCCAGCCCGGCAAGACAAGGAGCGTACGTCATGAAAGAGCCATCGGAATCCGCCCACCCATTCACCGCTGAACTGTCGCCGACGGCCACCGCCAGAACGTGGCCGTGGTGGCTGACCGTCATCGTTATCCTCGGCGCCTTGCTCACCGCCACTGGCGCTGTCCTGGCCATCTTCGCGTCAGGCGAGCATCTGAACACCGCCGGGCACAACTACGCCGACTACTTCATCACCCGCAACCTGGCGATGGCGGTAATGCTGCTGGTCACGCTGGCCCTGCGGGCACGGCGCGTCCTGGCAGCTCTGATGATCCTCACCGCCCTCATCCAGTTCCTCGACGCCGTCACAGCCATCGCGACAGGGCGGCTGGGACTTGTCCCCATCGACCTCATCTTCGCCGCCGTGTTCACCTTCGGGGCGGCCCGCCTATCGGGCCCGCGGCCATGGCTCCCTCGACGCGCCCCCCGCAAGCCGGACAACGGCAAGGCGAGGAACACGGCCGCGCTCAGCACGGCGGCGTGACGGGTGAGCTTGGCTGATCAGTGCGAGCTGCCCCGGGCGGCCCGGCGCGCGTCGGCCGGGCCTCCCCTAGGCAGAGCCTCCGTCCGTCACCGCAACTGTGCACAGCACCAGCGAGCAGCCTGTCTACGACGTCCGGGTCCGCTGGGTCGCCGGAGAGCCGCCCGTTCAGGCCGGGGCGGAGGGCCTTCGCGGGACCCCGGGACCGCTTG
>DATCEO010000040.1:0-54008 GCA_036510065.1 Streptosporangiaceae bacterium
GGACCGAGGTCCTGATCCTCACCCAGGACCTGCGCATCCGGATCATCAGCAAGGCAACTGGCGAGCTCCTCCGCGAGCTCACCCTCAACCCCGACCGCGACTACCAGCCCACCGGCAAGCCACCCCGCCCCCGGCGAAAAACACCCTGACTCAGCGTGGGTTCAGGGTGTCCTCGATGTCTTGAGACATCACAATGTGGGGCCGGTGGGATTTGAACCCACACTGGCAGGATCCTAAGTCCTGTGCCTCTGCCGTTGGGCTACGGCCCCTGGCCGGGCTGGCGGTCAGCGCCGGGGTCATCAGCGCGGGCGCTGCGGCGAGGCCGTCAGACGCCCAGATCCTGGCGCAGCCGGGCCACGTGCCCAGTGGCCTTGACGCCGTAACGGGCCTCCTCGATCTTGCCGTCCGCTCCGATGACGAACGTCGACCTGATCACCCCGACGGACTTCTTGCCGTACATCATCTTCTCGCCGTAGGCGCCGTAAGCCTTGAGCACCACGCGGTCGGGGTCGGCCAGCAGCGGGAAGGTGAGGCTCTCCTTGTCCCGGAACTTAGCCAGCTTGGCTGGACTGTCCGGGGAGATCCCGAGGACGGTGAAGCCGGCGTCCGCCAGCTCCGACCTGCTGTCCCGGAAGTCGCAGGCCTGCTTGGTGCAGCCGGGCGTCATCGCCGCCGGGTAACAGTAAATGATCACCCGCCGACCGCGCAGCGACGCGAGGCTCACCTCGTTCCCGTCAGCGTCGGGCAGGGTGAAATCGGGCGCCGGGTCTCCGGGCGCGAGCCGCTCATCAGCCACGGACTCTCCTTCAGCAGCCAGTCGGTCGCCCCTACCGTACAAGGCGTTCAGGCAGCCCGACTCCCCCGGTCAGCACAACAGGGCGGCGATGACCGGGGCCAGGCCGCGCAGGGCCTTGCCCCGGTGGCTGATCCGGTCCTTGGCCTCAGCGCTCAGCTCGGCGGTGGTCAGCTCGGCGGAGTCCGGCACGAAGATCGGGTCATAGCCGAACCCGTTCTCTCCCCGGGGCTCGTCGATGAGCCGCCCGCGCATGATCGCCTCGCTGACGTGCTCCCGGCCAGCTGGCAGGACGAGCGCAGCCGAGCAGACGAACTGAGCCCCCCGGCGGTCAACTGGCACGTCGGCGAGCTGTCCCAGGACCAGCTGCAAGTTGGCCTCGTCATCTCCGTGCTTGCCGGACCAGCGAGCGGAGAGCACGCCGGGCATGCCATTCAGCGCGTCTACGCACAGGCCGGAATCGTCGGCCACGGCGGGCAGCCCGGTGTACTCCGCGATGGCCCGGCCCTTCAGCAGGGCGTTCTCGGCAAAGGTGGCCCCGGTCTCCCGGACATCTGGCGCACCGGGGAAGTCACGGAGACCTACCAGGTCGACCTCCACCCGGCCGGCCTGCAGGATGCGGGTCAGCTCCACCAGCTTGGCGGGATTCGCGGTGGCGAGGACCAGCCGGGGCCGCGCCGCCGCCTGGTCGCTGGCCGCCGTCATGCGGCCAGCACCTGCTGCTGAATCCGGGTCAGCTCGCCGCAGCCCGTCACGGCCAGGCTCAGCAGCTCGTCGAGCAGTTCCCGGTCGAAGGGCTCGCGCTCAGCCGTGCCCTGCACCTCCACGAACCGGCCGTCGCCGGTGCACACGACGTTCATGTCCGTCTCGGCGATGACGTCCTCGGCGTAACTCAGGTCGAGCCGGGGCTGCCCGTCCAGGATGCCGACACTGATGGCCGCCACCGACGTAGTCAGCGGGTCGCCCTTGGTCCGCTTGCGGCTCGTGAGCCAGGACACGGCGTCGGCGAGCGCGACGTAGCCGCCGGTAATCGCCGCGGTCCGGGTACCGCCGTCGGCCTGCAGCACGTCACAGTCGATGATGATCGTGTTCTCGCCCAGGGCCTTGAGGTCGACGCAGGCGCGCAGGGACCGGCCGATCAGCCGGGAGATCTCATGGGTGCGGCCGCCAAGCCGGCCCTTGACCGACTCGCGGTCGTTGCGCGTGTTGGTGGACCGCGGCAGCATGGCGTACTCGGCGGTGACCCAGCCCAGGCCGCTGCCCCGGCGCCAGCGCGGCACTTCCTCGTTCACGCTGGCCGCGCAGAGCACCCGGGTCCCGCCGAACTCGACAAGTACCGAGCCCTCGGCGTGCTCCAGCCAGTTTCTGGTGATCGTCACGTCACGCAGCTGATCCGGGCGGCGCCCGTCGGGTCGAGACATGGCCGCCAGCCTAGCGGTGCGGGCGGGCGGGGCTAGTAGCCCGCGCGGTCTTCGGCGCCTGCCTCGATCCACCGGTACACCGCGCTCACCCCGGCGCTCAGCGAGGTGGCGGGCCGCCAGCCGAGGTCCCGCGCGGCCCGCCCGACGGCAAGAGCGCTGCGCAGCAGCTCACCGGGCCGGGGCGGAGCGAACAGCGGCTCGACCGGGCGGCCGGCGGCCTCGGCGATGACGTCGGCGAGCTCCAGGACGCTTACCTCCCGGCCGGTGCCGATGTTCCAGGTGCCCGGCCGTCCCCGGTCGGCGGCGGCGAGCAGGGCGGCGACCGCGTCGCCCACGTAGACATAGTCACGCGTCTGGCTGCCGTCCCCGTAGATGGTCGGCCGCTGGCCCGCCAGGACACTCGCGCAGAAGATCGGCACCACGCCGGACTCGCCGGCCGGGTCCTGGCGCGGACCGTAGACGTTGGCGAACCGCAGCACCGTGTGCGCGGCGGCGTGCAGCCGGTTGTAGAGGCCGACGTACTGCTCGGCGCACTGCTTGGCCACCCCGTAGGGCGACTCGGGCAGGGGCAGCACGTCCTCCAGGGCCGGGATGGGCGCGTCGCGGCCATACAGCGCGCCCCCGGTGGAGCAGAACAGGACGCGCGCGCCGACGGCGCGTGCGGCCTCCAGCACGTTCACGGTGCCTACCACGTTCGCCTCGGCGTCCGCGGCTGGCTCTGAGACGCTGGCCCGCACGTCGATCTGGGCGGCCAGGTGGCAGATGAGCTCGGGACGGAAGCTGGCGAAGGCCGATCCCAGCGGGCCGGCCGCGGTCACGCTGATCTTGTGCAGCCTGACCCGCTCATTCAGGCGGCCGGGCCGCCCCGCCGACAGGTCATCGACCACCGCGACGTCATCCCCGCGGGCCAGCAGGGCATCACTCAGGTGGGAGCCGATGAAGCCCGCGCCGCCAGTCACCAGTACTCGCATGGCTGTGGAGTCTATGTGCGCCGCCGCGGGCCGGCCCGGCGATGGCCATCCGGAGCCGTTCCGCCGCGAGCGGGCCTGCTGTCAGCGAATGTGGGCAGTAAAGAGAACAGCAGTAAAGAGAACATCAGAACTTTGCTGAGTTTTTGCTCGTAATCGCCAGTATTGGGATGCTATGGCCAGCATGCGGCCGCTACGGTCAGCTTCGGGAGCTTGTGATCAGGCCGCCATTCCGCAGCCATCGACTACCTGCTCAGTCACATCGCACCGCGTCCCGGAAGGCGCTGGCAGGACGCTGCGCCGGTGCCGCCGAGCAGTTGCCTGGCCGGACGTCGGCGCCGTCGTGAACACCATGACATACGGGCTTTTCTATTCGCCGGGGGAATGCGGAGGCGACAAGGTGGCCATGCTGCCGGCGGCCTGGGCGCGAGTGACCGAAGAGGGTTTGCTGACCGGTGACCGCGCGCGCAGGCGGCTCCTGGCGGCCGGGCTGGCGTGGCTGATCGCCCTGGCGGCCGTCGCGCCAATAATCGCGGCTAACCTGACCACCCTGCCGCTATTCCGCATGGTTGACCTGGCCGTTTATCGCGACGGTGGCCGCACCATCCTCGATGGCGGCCAGCTGTACTCGATGCGCACCGGCGGCGGCCTGCTGTTCACTTATCCGCCGGCCGCCGCCGTGCTGGCCGTTCCGCTGGCGCTGCTGGCGTGGCAGGCTGCTCAGTGGCTGTGGCTCGGTGCGGTCTACATTCCGCTGGTCGTCGTGCTCCGGTATGCCTTCGCGCCCCTGCTGGACAGGTCACGCGGCTATGCGGGGGCCGTCTTCGCGGGCTTGTTCGCCTGCTGCGCGTGGCTCGTGCCGATACGCCAGGAGATCCACTACGGGCAGGTGGACATCCTGCTGGTGTCCTTGTGCGTGCTCGACTGCAGCACCCGCCGCCCTCGCTGGCCGCGCGGGGCGCTGATCGGCCTGGCCACCGCGATCAAGCTCGTCCCCGGCGTCTTCATCGTATACTTGCTGGTCACCGGCCGCCGCAAGGCAGCGGCGGCGGCAGCGCTCACGTTCGCGGCGGTCTCCGGGCTGGCCTGGGTGATCTCGCCGGCGGACTCGGACCGGTACTGGTCAGGCGCCCTCTTCGACCCCAGGCGGCTCGGGCCCAACCTGCCGACTGCCAACCAGTCCCTGCGCGGCATGATCCTGCGGATCTTCTACCCCGCCGCCGGGCCGGCCTGGGTGTGGCTGGCGACCGCCGGAATCGTCGCCATCGCCGGGTTCGCGGCGGCCCGCGCCGTGCAGCGGCGCGGCCAGGAGATCGCCGGCATCGCCATCACCGGCATGCTGGCCGCCCTGCTGTCCCCGGTGGCCTGGTTCCATCACCTGTGCTGGGTGGTGCCGGCCCTGGGGGTGATCACCGGCGACGGCAGGAGCCGGCGGCGGCTGCTGGCCGCCGTCGCGACGGCCGGCCTGTTCGCGTGGAGCGTGCCGAACTGGGGCAAGGAGCTGTTCCTGGCCCATGCCGTTCCCGTCCTGCTGGGCCGGGTCCTGGAGGACGCCTTCGGCCTGGCCGCGCTCGCGCTGATCGTCGTCATGCTGAGGATCCCGGCCCCGGCCACCCCGGACCTCGCGCCCGGCCGGGCTGAACCGGGCCGGTCAGGCCCGGCCGCCGAGGACCTGTCGCCGGCCGGCATCCGCGACGGATAGCCGGCCCCCGAACGCCGAGGCGGCCTCGGCCCGCGTCCGGCCCGGGTCATTCCAGGCCACCAGGTGGGTGAGCACCAGCTCGCCCACCTCCGCCCTGGCCGCGTGCTCCCCCGCCTGGCGCGCGGTGAGATGAAGATCCGCGGGCAGGCCCGGGCCGTCCAGGAAGGATGCCTCGCAGAGCAGGACATCCGCGCCGGAGGCCAGCACGGCCAGCTCGTCGCACGGACCGGTGTCGGCGGAGTAGGCCAGCACGTGACCGGCGTGCTCCAGCCGGAAGGCGAAGGTCTCCACCGGGTGGTTCATGCGCGCCGTGGTCACCCGCAGCGGCCCGATCTCGATCGTGCCGGGGGCCAGCGTCATGAAGTCGAATGCCTCGGTCATGCCCGGGCCGGGATCGAGCCCGACTGCCCTGGTCAGGCGCTGGTCCGTAGCGGCCGGCGCGTAGACAGGAAGGCGGGGCCGCGGGCCCTGCGGATGGTGGGTGCGGGCGACTAGGTAGGCGCACATATCGAGGCAGTGATCGGCATGCTGATGGCTCAGGCAGATCGCGTCGACGTCGTCGAGCCCGCAGTAACGCTGCAGCGCGCCGAGCGCGCCGTTGCCCAGGTCCAGCACCAGGCGGAACCCGTCGGCCTCGATCAGGTAGCAAGAGGCCGGGCTGTCCGGGCCGGGGAAGCTGCCGGCGCAGCCGACGATGGTCATCCGCACAAGAGCCCAGGTTAACTCCCGCGCGGCCGCGGGATGCCGCCGCACCCGCCACGGCCGCCCGCCGCCGCGGAAGCTACCCAAATGGGGCGGTGAAGCGGCATGATCCCCTGCAGGGCCTTTCGGCCGAGACCAGGCAGCCGCGCGCCGCGGAGGGATCATGACAGGACAAACGGCCGATGAGGCCCGGCAGGAGGTCACCCTGGCGCTGGCCGAGCCCACCGTGCACGTTCGCCGCGGCTGGGTCGCCGGGCTGGGGCTGGCGTCCCTGGGCATGTGGATGGCTTCCCTGACGCCGCTGCAGGTCAGCATGCCGCAGCAGCTGCAGGACATCACGCCCGGCCACAAGATCCTGGCCCTGGCCGCGGTATCGGCCGCCGGCGCCGTGGCGTCGGTCATCGCGACGCCCGTGGCCGGCGCCCTGTCGGACCGGACGACCCGGGCTTTCGGCCTCGGCCGGCTGCGCGGGCGCCGGCATCGCTGGACGCTGGGCATGTCCCTGCTCGCGGCGATCAGCCTGGCCCTCATCGCCCGGCAGCAGACGGTGGTTGGCGTCGCCGTCTGCTGGGTGCTGTTCAGCGCCTTCCAGAACGGCGAGTACGCCAGCCTGAGCGCCGCCATTCCCGATCACGTCCCCGTCCGCCAGCGCGCCACCGTAGCGGGCTGGGTCGGCATGCCGCAGGCCCTCGGCCTGGTGGTCGGGACCGTCCTGGTGGTCGACGTCTTCACCCTCAATACCCGGGCTGGCCTGACGGCCGGCTACCTGGCGCTGGCCATCCTGATTTTCGTCCTGGCCATCCCCTTCGTCGCGTTCACGCCGGACTACCCGCTCGAGGCCGAGCACGCCGAGCCGCTGACCGTGCGCCAGCTGCTGTCGTCGTACTGGATCAACCCGCGGCGCTACCCGGACTTCGGCTGGGCCTGGCTGACCCGGTTCCTGGCCTCCCTGGCCATCGCGATGGGCACCCTGTACCTGCTGTACTTCCTGCGGGACGCCGTGCACTACGCCCATCCGGACCAGGGGCTGCTGGTCCTGATCATCATCTACACCGGATGCGTGGTCGTGACCGCCATCGTGGGCGGGATCATCTCCGACCGGATCGGCAAGCGGAAGTCGATCGTCACGCTCGGCGGCGCCCTGATGGCGGCGGCCGCGCTGCTGCTGACCTTCGCCGAGACCTGGCCCGCCGCCCTGGTGGCCGCGGCGCTGTACGGAGCCGGGTTCGGCGCTTACCTGGCGGTAGACCAGGCGCTCATCACCCAGGTGCTGCCCGCGGCCGCGCACCGGGCTAAGGACCTGGGCATCATCAACATCGCCATCGTGGCGCCCGGCGCGGTCGGCGCCGCGCTCGCGGGCGGCCTGGTCTCCCTGGCCGGCTACCGGCTGCTGTTCGCGGGCACCGCGGTGGTAGCCGCGCTCGGCTCGGTGCTGGTCTGGCGGATCAAGAGCGTTCCCTGACACCGTTCGCCCGGCGCAGCCGCCCGCGGCCGACCCGGGCGATCTGCCTGCTCTGAGCGACCAGGCTGCCGGCCGCGTCCCAGACCTCGGCCTCCTCGTCGAACCAGCCGCCGCCGACGTGCCGGCAGCGCGCCGCCACCCGGAGGGGGCCCGGGCAGGGCACGGCGCGCATGTACCAGGTCAGCTCGACCGTGGGTGCCCAGCCGGTCGCGCCCAGCCCGAATACCGCCGGCGGCAGCCCGTCCACGGCCAGGGCCAGCAGGTAGGCGTCGGGCTCCCGGTCCTCCCGCAGCCTGAAGTACCCGCGCATCTCCGGCAGGCCAGAAGGCTCCCCGTGCCGCCATCCCGTCGTCGCCGGGTCAAGCAGCATCGATACCTGCAGCGCGTAGCCCTGCTCCCCGTCCTCCGACACCGAGCCCCGCCAGGGACCGAGGTCCACGCAGTCCTCCTCGGCGGGGAAGTCCGGTGGCGCCCCGGTCCAGCTCAGCTCCCCGGACGCAGCCGGCGCCGCCGACGCGGCGGGCGCGGCGGCGTCCGGTCCCGGGCCGTCCGGCTGGCCCGCAGCCGGGAGGCAGCTGGCCGGGACCGTGCCGGTGGTCACCGTGGTGTCCAGCACCGGCTGCCCGTCCTGGATCAGGGTCGCCCGGGCGGTGGCGGTGGTCTTGCCCTGCTTGAGCCAGACCACGTGGACCTCGGCCGGCTCGAGCCGGGCCACCCGCAGGAAGTGCGCGGTGGTCGCCACGGGATGCGGGTGCGGGGACTCGTCGAGGACCGCGCGCAGGACCGTCGCGATCAACGCGCCGCCGTTCACGGCCGGCGGGGCGGTGCCGCCGGGGGTCACGAGCGCGAAGCGCTGGTCCGGCAGCGCGTCGTACCGGCCCTCGCCGCGCCGGCGAACCGCGGTCGCCTCGTCAAAAATCGTCATGAGTCTGCGTCACTCAGGCCCAGAGCTGGCCCTCGAGCCGGGCCTGCGCCTCTTCCAGCGTGCCGCCGTAGGCGCCGGTGGACAGGTACTTCCATCCGGCGTCGGCGATCAGCAAGGCGATGTCGGCCCGCTGCCCGGCCTGCGCCTTCTCCGCCAGCGCCAGCCCCGCGTGCAGGACGCAGCCCGACGAGATGCCGGCGAAGATGCCCTCGGTCTCCAGCAGCTGCCGGGTCCGGCGCAGGGCATCGGGTGCCGACACCGAGAATCGGCCGGTCAGCACCGACTCGTCGTACAGTTCCGGGACGAACCCCTCGTCGATGTTCCGCAGCCCGTAAACCAGCTCTCCGTACCGCGGCTCAGCCGCGATGACCTGCACCTGCGGCCGGTGCTCGCGCAGGTAGCGGCCGGCTCCCATCAGGGTGCCGGTCGTCCCGAGGCCGGCCACGAAGTGCGTGATCTCCGGCAGGTCTGCGAGCAGCTCCGGACCGGTCCCCTCGTAGTGCGCCAGCGCGTTGCCCTCGTTGCCGTACTGGTAGAGCATCACCCAGTCGGGGTTGCGGGCGGCCAGGTCCTTGGCCACGCGCACGGCCTCGTTGGAGCCCCCGGCGGCCGGGGACGAGATGATCGACGCGCCGTAGGCCTCGAGCAGCTGGCGCCGCTCGGCCGAGGTGTTCTCCGGCATGACGCAGATCAGCCGGTAACCGCGCAGCTTCGCGACCATGGCCAGCGAGATGCCGGTGTTGCCCGAGGTGGGCTCTAGGATCGTCGCGCCGGGGGCCAGCAGGCCTGCCTTCTCGGCCGCGGCGACCATGTAGAACGCCGGCCGGTCCTTCACCGAGCCGGTGGGGTTGCGATCCTCGAGCTTCGCCCACAGGCGCACATCCGGGCCGGGCGACAGCCGCGGCAAGCCCACGAGCGGCGTGCCGCCCAGTGAGTCCAGCAAGGAGTCGTAACGCATCTGGGGGCCAGCCCTACGACGTCCGGCCGGGGCCCGCGGGCGTGGCCGCCGCCGGGCCGGCAGAGGTCAGGCCGGCCATCAGCGCGCGCCGCCCGCGACGGCCGGAAGCACCGTGACGGTGTCGCCGTCGCGCACCGGCGCGCCCAGCCCGCCCAGGAAGCGAACGTCCTCGTCATTGAGGTAGACGTTGACGAAACGGCGCAGCCCGGCGTTGTCCACCAAGCGCTCGCGCAGCCCGCCGTGCCGGGCGTCCAGGTCGGAGAACAGCTCGTCCAGGGTCCCGCCAGACCCCTCGACCGACTTGGCGCCGCCGGTGTAGGTGCGCAGGACGGTCGGGATGCGGACCTCGATGGCCATCAGTTTCGCTCCAGTTGTACGGATTTGATGCGAGTAACTCTCGCGGGTTCCAACCGGCCCCTCAGCCGGATCATTCCAGGCCGGTCACCACGACCGCCTCCTCGGTGACCTCACCGTCGACGATCTTGAACGAGCGGAACTCCGTCTCGTCGTCGTCACGGGTCGATGCCAGGACGTAGTGCGCACCGGGCTCGCTGGCGTAGGAGATATCGGTGCGGGACGGGTAGGCCTGCGTCGCGGTGTGGGAGTGATAGATGACCACCGGCTCCTCGTCGCGGTCATCCATCTCGCGCCAGACGCGCAGCTGCTCCAGGGAGTCGAACCGGTAGAACGTCGGCGAGCGCTCGGCGTTCAGCATCGGGATGAACCGTTCCGGCCGGTCACTGCCGGCCGGCCCGGCGATGACGCCGCAGGCCTCGTCCGGATGATCGGCCCGGGCGTGCGCCACGATTTTCGACTGCAGCTCGGCGCTGATGGTCAGCATGCTGCGAGCCTAGCCAGCTCTCAGCTCAGGGCGCCGACGAGGCTGTCCTGCAGGGCGGCCAGCCACTGGTACACCCCGACATAGGCCGCCCGCGGGTCATCCTCCGGCATCCCGGCCAGCTGGTCCTCGAAGTCGTCGGTCACGCTGAGAATGACGCCGAGGGAGAGCCGGACATCGTTGAGGGCGCGCAGCCAGGCCTGGGCCTCGGGCTCGGAGAGCCGGACGCGGCCGCCGTGGGCCGGGAGCGTGGCCAGGACGGTCTGGGCCGCCGCGACCTTGCCCGATCGCAGGCTCAGCTCGGTGTACCGGCGGAACTCCCCGGACGCCTGCGGGTCGTCGGCGTAGGCGTCGGGCAGCAGCCGGGCCAGGATCGGGTCGGCCGGCAGCTCGGAGTCGTCGGTCAGCCCGAGCTGCGCGGCCAGGTCGTCAGCCGCGGCCCGGTCACCGGCCGGGCCGTCCCGGTCCGCGCCGTCCCGGTCCGCGCCGGGTGCCTCGTCCGCGAGGCCGGGCCGCGCCGAGTCGCCGGGCGAGGCGTCGCCAGACCCCGTCTCAGCCAGCTCTGCCCCGCCGCCGACCAGCTCGGCGACCTGGCTGACCAGGCTGCGGATGATGGCCGCCTCGCCCGCGGCAAAGCGGGCGGTAGCACCGCGTCCCGCCCCGCGGAAACCTGCCAAGTCGCTCTCCGAATCCGCTTCAGGCCCGGCTCTGCCCGGCCCGGGTCATGAGTCGTGGCTCACCGTTGCCCACAGACCGTACCCGTGCAGCGTCTCCGCGTCCCGCTCCATCGCCTCGCGCGCCCCGGAGGAGACCACGGCCTTCCCCTTATGGTGCACGTCCAGCATCAGCTTCTCCGCCTTGGGCTTGGCGTAGCCGAAGACGGTACGGAACACGTACGTGACGTACGACATCAGGTTGACCGGGTCATTCCAGACGATCGTGACCCAGGGCGAGTCGAGGACCGCATCCTGGTCGGTCTCCGGCCGCTGCACTTCAGCTGGTGCGACGCTCACTCGATGTCACCTCCCGCTAGCCTCCTGGTCCCTAGTGTTCCACTTCTGACGAGTACCCAGCCGCGGCCGACTGGCACCTTCCGTAGGCTGCCCTGGTGACCACTCACGCCGGCCCGGCGACCACCGCGCTGCTGACCGATCATTACGAGCTCACCATGCTGCGCGGCGCGCTGCACGGCGGCGTGGCGCAGCGCCGGTCCGTCTTCGAGGTATTCGCCAGGTACCTGCCGCACGGCCGGCGGTACGGCGTGGTGGCCGGCGTCGGGCGACTGCTCGAGGCGCTGGCGGCGTTCCGCTTCAACTCAGGCCAGCTGAGCTTCCTGCGCGAGGCCAAAATCGCCGACGATGCCACCCTGAGCTTCCTGGAGTCCTACCGCTTCGGCGGCGACATCTGGGGCTACGCGGAGGGCGACTGCTACTTCCCCGGCTCGCCGATCCTGGTCGTGGAGGGAAGCTTCGCCGAGGCGGTCATCCTGGAGACGATCGTCCTGTCGGTCCTCAACCATGACTGCGCGGTGGCCGCGGCGGGATCGCGGATGACCATCGCCGCCGGCGAGCGGCCGCTGATCGAGATGGGGTCGCGGCGCACCCACGAGCGCGCCGCGGTGGCCAGCGCCCGGGCCGCCTACATCGCCGGCTTCGCCGCCACCTCCAACCTGCAGGCCGGCTACCAGTACCAGATCCCGACCAGCGGCACCAGCGCGCATGCCTTCACGCTGCTGTTCGACGATGAGCGGGGCGCCTTCCAGGCCCAGGTCAATGCGCTCGGCGCGGGTACCACGCTGCTGGCCGACACCTACGACGTCGCCGCGGCGGTCCGGACCGCCGTGGAGGTCGCCGGCCCGGACCTCGGCGCGGTCCGCATCGACAGCGGCGACCTCGGGGTCGTGGCCAGCGAGGTCCGCGCGCAGCTAGATGCGCTCGGGGCGCGGAAGACCAGGATCATCCTGACTGGAGACCTGGACGAGCACTCGATCGCGGCGCTCGCCGCGGCGCCCGCCGACGGCTACGGAGTCGGGACGTCGCTGGTCATCGGGTCGGGCGCGCCGACGGCGGCGCTGGTCTACAAGCTCGTGGCCCGGGCCGACGGGCCCGGGCCGGGGCCGCTGCGCCCGGTCGCCAAGCGGTCAGTGGGCAAGCCATCGCGCGGTGGCCGCAAGTGGGCCGTGCGGGAACTTGACGCGAACGGCACCGCGGTCGCCGAGCGGGTCACCGACACGCCGCCGGAGCCGGGGCGGGGACGGCCGCTGCTGCAGCTGCTGGTGCGGGGCGGCGAGATCGTCGGCGCCGAGCCGGTCGACGCCGCGCGAGCCCGGCACCGGGCCGCGCTAGCGGAGCTGCCGCGCGAGGCGCGGCAGCTGTCCCGCGGGTATCCGGCGATCCCGACGACGTTCGTGCCGGACCGCGACTAGCCGGTAGAGACCAGCACGAGCCCCGCCAATACCCGCCTCACCGGCACCCGCCCCACTAGCACGGGCCGCGATAACGTGACGATATGCGGGCATTGGTGATCGTCGACGTGCAGAACGACTTCTGCGAGGGCGGCTCGCTGGCCGTGGCCGGCGGGGCCGCCGTGGCCCGGGCCAGCACGGCCTACCTGGCCAGCCCGCTCGCCAGCGGGTACGCCTGCGTGGTGGCGACCCAGGACTACCACGTCGACCCCGGCGAGCATTTCTCCGCCGAGCCCGATTTTGACCGGACCTGGCCGGTGCACTGTGCCGCCGGGACGCCCGGCGCCGCGTTCCATCCGGACCTGGACACCAGCCGGATCGACGAGGTCTTCCGCAAGGGTGCCTACACGGCCGCCTACAGCGGCTTTGAGGCCGTGGACCCGGACGGAACGGCGCTGGGCCAGTGGCTGGCCGGGCGCGGGATCACGGCCATCGACGTCATCGGCATTGCCACGGACTACTGCGTGCGCGCCACCGCCCTGGACGGCGCGCGCGCCGGGCTGGAGACCCGCGTGCTGCTCGGCCTCACGGCAGCAGTAGACCCCGGCACCACCCTGGCCGCTATCCACGGGCTGCGCGGGGCCGGCGTGCGGGTGACCTGCACCCCGCTCACCACTAGCTCCCGCCGGGACGACGGCCTGCCGCCGCCCGCCGCGGGCGGCAGCTAATCCTCGTCGCCGCCCTCGGGAAGCGACTCGTAGATCTCCTTGCACTCCGGGCACACCGGGAAGCGCTTGGGATCGCGGCTCGGTACCCAGACCTTGCCGCACAGCGCGACTACCGGGGTGCCGCTGACCGCGCTGTCGACGATCTTGTCCTTCTGGACATAGTGCGCAAAGCGCTCATGATCGCCGTCACCGTGGGAGAGATCGGGCCGGATGTCGGTCTCCTGGCGAGTATCACTGCCAGGCAGGACTTCTGTGCTCACAAGCGAAGAGTTTACCCTCGCTGTTTAGTTCAGCACCGGATCATCGGGATAGGTCGCCACCAGGGCCAGGTCACCGCCCTGCCGGCGAAGCACGGCCGGCCACAGCCGCTCGGGCTCGGTGATGAACGCGTCCGCGGGCTCACCGGCCAGCACGTACCAGGCACCCTGCTCGATCTCGGCGCGCAATTGCCCCGCTCCCCAGCCGGCATACCCGGCGAAGACCCGGAACGAGCTGATCCCCTCGGCCAGCAGCTCGGGAGGCGCCTCAAGATCGACCAGGCCGACCCTGGCCATCAGCGGCGAGCCATCCAGGGACCGCCAGCCCAGCGGCTCGTCCTCGCCGCGTGCCAGCGCCAGGGCCAGGGCGCTGTTGGGTGAGACGGGACCGCCGCGGAACACCACCGGGGGCCCGGTGACGAGCTCAGTCCAGGCCTCCAGGACCTGGCCCAGAGGAACCTCGGTGGGCCGGTTCAGCACCACCCCGAGAGTGCCCTCGTCCGGGTCATCCTCGACGATCAGGATGACGGTGCGCCGGAAATTGGGGTCACCGAGCAGCGGCGTGGCAGCCAGGAGCCGCCCGCTGAGGGATTCATCCTCCATGGGCCCATGATGCGCCAGGCAGCCTGACGATGGCAGCCCGACCCGGCAGCGCAACCGCGATCGCCTGAGCGGCTTGCGGCGGGAAGCCACAGCGGCCCGCGCGACGTACCCTGCAAGGGTGTCGACGGGAATGAGCGCGGCGCCTGAGGCCACCACGGGGCCTATCACCACGGGGCCTACCACCACGGGGCCTACCACCACGGGCCAGCCCATCGAGCCCGATATCGACGTGGCCCGGCTGCGCGCGGCCATCCTGCGGCTGTCCCGACACCTGCGCAAGCACGACCTGGCCGCCCTGACGCCGACCCAGGTGTCCGCGCTCGCCACCGTGGCCCGCGACGGCCCGCTCCGGCTGGGCGACCTGGCCGCCGCCGAGCGGATCGCGCCCTCCACGCTGACCCGGCTCGTCAGCGCGCTGGAGGAGCGCGGCTACCTGGAACGCGCCGCCGTCCGCGGCGACGCGCGGGCGTGGCTGGTATCGGTCACCGAGAGCGGCACGGCGGTGCTGAACCGGATTCGCCAGGAGACGACCACCCTGCTCACCGAGAACCTGCTCCTGCTGCCCCGCGATCAGCTCGAGGCGCTGGCCGCCGCGCTCCCGGCGCTGGAGCACCTGTCGGACGCGGCGCCCGCGGTCACGGCAGCGCCGAAGGAGCCGCGCCGGCCGTAGCGGCCAGGCGGCCGGGCGAGCCCTAGAACAGCAGGCTGGACAGGGTCGCCCTGGCCTTGGTCACCCGCGGATCCCGGGGCGGGAAGACCTCGAACAGGCGAAGCAGGTGCGTCCTGGCCGCGTCCCGCTCCGCGCCCGAGGTCCGCCGGACGACGTCCAGCAGCCGGGCAAAGGCGGCGTCGATCCGGCCGGTGGCCAGGTCGACATCGGCCGCCCTGGCCTGCGCCTCGACGTCATCGGGATGGTCAGTGGCCTCCTGCCGCACGCTGGCCTGGTCGTAGGAGCTAACCCGGCGCAGCAGGTCGACCTGGCCCAGGCCCATGGTGGCCAGCGGGTGGTCGGGCGTGGCGGCCAGGACCTTCTCGAACGCCCGGGCGGCACCGTCCAGGTCGCCGCGCTCCATGGCGTCCTGCGCCTCGGCGAACGCCGGGTCGGCCAGGGCGCCGTTCGGGTCACCGGGGGCGCCCATCCCGCCGGGCTGGCCAGGCTGACCGGGGCCGGGCTGACCGGGAGGGCCCTGGGCCGCGGCCTGCGGGCCGCCGTTCGGGCTGCCGGGCGCCGCGCCGGGCTGGAGGCCGAGCTGCTGAGCGACCTGCATGACCTGGCCGAGCCAGTCGCGAACCTGCGGCTCGGGCATGGCCCCGAGAAAGCCGTCGGCGACCTGCCCGGCGACCACGGCTACCACCATCGGGATGCTCTGGACCTGCAGCGCCGCGCTGAGCTGGGGGTTGGCGTCGACGTCGACCTTGGCCAGGATCCAGGCACCGTCCGCCTCAGTGGCCAGCTTCTCGAGTATCGGCCCGAGTTGCTTGCACGGGCCGCACCACTCGGCCCACAGGTCCACGATGACCGGGACCGCGGCGGACCGGGCGACGACCTCGGCGTTGAACGTCTCGTCGGTGACCTCGATGATCGTGGCTGCCGGTGCGCCCGCCGGTCCGCCGGCGGCCGGGCCCTGGGCCGGCCGCTGCCTGCGCTGCGCCGCGGCCTGCCGGGCGCCCAGATCGACGGCGCCCTGGAGGGAGAAACCCTGTGGAGGCTGCATAACTCCATCCTGCCCCATGGCCGCTCAGGCCCGCACCACAGGCTGCCGCGGGGCGGGCTGGGCCGGCGGGTCCGGTCCGTTATCAGGGGAAAGTCAGAACGCGGGGGCTTCGGCGTATCCGCCCCACTCGGTGCGCAGCGCGCCGCAGATCTCGCCCAGCGTCGCCTCGGCGCTGGCCGCGGCGATCATCGGGGGAATCATGTTCTCGCCCGAGCGGGCCGCGGCCAGGAGCGCGGCCAGCGCGGCCGACACGGCGCCGGCGTCACGGCCGTCCCGCCTGCCCGCCAGCGCGCGGACCTGCTCGACCTCGACCTCGTGGCTCACCCGCATGATCTCCACCGGCTTCTCCACGGTCTGCGTGTGGCAGTTCACCCCGACCACGCGCTTGTCGCCCTTCTCGAGCTTGCGCTGGTAGTCGAATGAGGCCTCGGCGATCTCGGCCATGAACCAGCCGTCCTCGATGCCCGCCAGGATGCCGCCGGTCATCGAGCCGTCGGGGCTCATCGCCCGGATCTTGGCGAAGGTGGCCTCGGCCTCGGCCTCGAGCCGGTCGGTGAGCGCCTCCAGGTACCAGGAGCCGCCGAGGGGGTCGGCGACGTTGGCGACGCCGGTCTCTTCCATGATCACCTGCTGGGTCCGCACCGCGATCTCGGCCGCCTTCTCGCTCGGCAGCGCCAGCACCTCATCGAGCGCGTTGGTGTGCAGCGAGTTGGTGCCGCCGAGCACGGCGGCCAGCGCCTCGACGGCGGTGCGCACGATGTTGTTGTCGGGCTGCTGCGCGGTCAGCGAGACCCCGGCGGTCTGGGTGTGGAAGCGCAGCCACTGGGCCCGCTGCGTGCGCGCGCCGTAGACGTCGCGCAGCCACCGGGCCCAGATCCGGCGAGCCGCACGGAACTTGGCGACCTCCTCGAAGAAGTCGATGTGCGCGTCGAAGAAGAACGACAGGCCGGGCGCGAATGCCTCGATGTCCAGGCCCCGGGACAGACCGAGCTCCACGTAGCCGAACCCGTCCGCCAGCGTGAACGCCAGCTCCTGCGCCGCTGTCGACCCGGCCTCGCGGATGTGGTAACCCGACACCGACAGCGGCTTGTAGTCGGGAATCTCGCTGGCGCAGTACTCCATGAGGTCGCCGATCAGCCGCAGGTGCGGCTGCGGCGGGAAGAGCCACTCCTTCTGCGCGATGTACTCCTTGAAGATGTCAGTCTGCAGGGTGCCGTTGAGCTTGCCGATGTCGGCCCCCTGCCGCCGGGCCGCCGCCAGGTACATGCAGAAGACCGGCACGGCAGGCCCGCTGATCGTCATCGAGGTGGTGACGTCGGCGAGCGGGATGCCGGCGAACAGGGTGTCCATGTCCAGCGCCGAGTCGATCGCCACGCCGCAGTGGCCGACCTCGCCGAGCGAGCGCGGGTCGTCGGAGTCCCGGCCCATCAGCGTCGGCATGTCGAAGGCCACCGACAGCCCGCCGCCGCCCGCATCGAGCAGCATCTTGTACCGCTCGTTGGTCTGGGTCGCGTTGCCGAACCCCGAGAACTGCCGGATCGTCCAGGCCCGGCCCCGGTAGCCGCCGGGATACAGGCCGCGGGTGAACGGAAACTCCCCCGGCCAGCCGATCCGCTCGAAGCCGGGCACCACCCCGCCGTCGGGCGGCCCGTAGACCGGGTCCACCTCCAGGCCGGACAAAGTGGTGAAGTCGGCACCCCGCTGCCGGGAGGCGTCATAACGGCGCTGCCATCGCTCCCGCCCGTCATCGGGCCCGGCCGGGCCGGGCGCGGGCTGGGCTTGCTGGCTGTCCACGAGGCACCTCCGGCTCATGGGGCGCCGGCCTGTCACCGCACCGGCGTCCGCGTCGGCGAATTAGTAGGACGTCCTACTATCCGTCTCTGCCAGGGTACGCGCGTCCGGTGCCGTCGGCCGATTCCAGTTTGCTCCAACCGCGGCGGCCGCTGCGGCGTCCCAAGAGATGGCTGGGTCCTCCCGGGGGCCCGGGCGCCGGGGGGTCAGCGCGAAACGGCTCAGGGACGCGGCGGGAAATGTGGTAGAACCGATGCGATATCGCAGCGACATGGGGTGCACCGCGGTTCTTGGCGACGCCGGGGCCGCGGTGGTGTCCTGGCCGGCGGCTAGTCAAGGGAGCGCGGTGGCGGTCAGGCTCCGGACAGCTGACCGTGAGGCGGCGGAGGAGCTCTTCAACGCGTGCTACCCGCGGCTCGCGGGCTGGGTCCGGCGCCTGGTGGATGACGACGAGACGGCCCATGAGATCGCCTCGGAGGCGTTCACTCGCCTGCTCGCCCGCTGGTCCACGCTGGACAGCCCGCAGAGCTACCTCTACATGATCGCGACCAACCTCGTGAAGGATCACTGGCGCAAGTCGGGCCGGGAGCGGCGCGCGATCCGCACCATGACTGCGGGGGCCACGGCCGATCCCGCCTATCATCCTGCGCAGGATGTGGACGTGCGCGCACTGATCGAGGTGCTGCCGGTCCGGCAGCGCAGCGCGTTCCTGCTGCACTACTACGGGGGCTTCGGCGTGCGTGAGGTGGCGAGCATGCTGGGAAGCCCGGAGGGAACCGTGAAGGCCGACCTGCACCACGCGCGGGCCCGGCTGAAGGCGGCGCTGGGAGATACCCCGTGACCGAGCCGCGCGACGAGATCGACAACTGGCTCCGCCACGAGGTGGAGCCGCTGCCCCCGCCGCCGGGGGCCTTCGAACGGGTGCACCGCCGGGCCAGGCGCCGGAAGCTGAATCAGGCGCTGCTGGCGAGCGCCGGGGCGGTCGTGGTGATCGCCGGGGCGGCCCTGGTCCCTACGCTCGGCTCCGGGCTGCTGACGGGCGGGAGCAGCAGGCCGGCCCCGGCCGCGGCGGCCTCTTCCCCGCGCCCGACCGTCACGGTCACGGTCACGCCGAAGGTGGCCAGCAGCGCTCCCACGGTGTCCGCGACGGGTTCGCCGAGCGTCCAGCCGCCATCGTCGACCGGGCTGTCCACCAGCATGTCCGGGGCTCCGGCGCCGGCTCATTTTCAGCCGAGCTCGATCACCATGATCGGGAGCGTCGGGGCGGTGATCGGCCAGGCGGGCACGCCCGGGCACTGCGGGCCGCCGAAACCCGACGACTGCACGTCGCTGGCTGGTACCTCCAACTACGGCCAGACCTGGCATGGCGTGAGCGCACCGGTGACCGGCGTCCCGCACGACTCGACCGGGGCCAGCCAGCTGCGCTTCCTGAACCTGCAGGACGGCTGGGCCTTCGGGCCCGCGTTGTGGGTCACCAGCAGCGGGGGGCGCCACTGGCAGCCCGAGGACACGTTCGGCCTGCGGGTGACCGGCCTGGAGACCGCCGGCGACCGGGCGTTCGCCGTGCTGGCCAGCTGCCAGTCCGTCGGCGCTTCCTACACCGCGCAGTGCTCAAGCTTCAATCTCTACTCTTCCGTCGCCGGCAGCACGACCTGGCAGCCAGTCTCGCTGCCCAACATGCCCCCGGGCGCGATGACCGCGGCGGGCCAGGCGTCCTCGGCCAGCCTGGCCATCAGCGGGAACACCGGCTACCTGCTCGCCCCGTCGGGTGACATTTTCTCCGGGTCCGTGGCTGGCGGCGCCTGGACCTACGTCGGGCGGGCGCCCTGTCCTCCCGGGGACGCCTCGTACAGCGGGGCGCCGCTGGGCGCGCAACTAGCCGTCGACGGCACCAGGGTCCTGCTGAATTGCGCCACTGGCAACGGCAGCGGCGCCCTCACCGGCGTCTCGGTCCAGCCCAAGCGGCTCTATCAGTCGGCGGGCGGCAAGGGATGGGCCAAGATCAGCCAGCCGCCCACGGCCGGCGTCGCCATGTCGCTGGCCACCACCAGCTCGGGGCACGTCGTGCTGGCCACCACGGCGGGCATCGACTACTCGCCGGATGGCACGACCTGGCGGCCCGCCACCTTCACCGGCGGGGTACCGCCGGGCGGATTCAGCTACGTGGGCATGACCACTGATACCAAGGGCGTCGCGCTGCCGGCCGATTCCGGGCTCGGCGAGGTGCTCATCACCAATGACGGCGGCCAGACCTGGACGACGTTCCTGATCTCCGGCTAGCCGGACCGGCGATGTAGCTCGCCGGGGCGGGGCGGTGCGCCCGGCTCAGCGCGGGGAGTCGTCGGTGAAGTCGCCGGCCGCTACCCGCAGCCCGCGCAAGATCGCGGAGATCTCCTCTAGCTGTGCCTCGCCGTAGCCGCTCATGCCGAACTCGGCGGCCATCAGGTCCGCCGTGGCCCGGGTCATCACGTCCCGCCCGGCCTGGGTGATCTCGGCCAGGGTCCCCCGGCCGTCCTCCGGGTTGGGCTTGCGGACCACCAGTCCCTGCTGCTCGAGCCGGTCGATGGTGTTGGTCACGCTGGTCGGGTGGACCATCAGCCGCTGGCCGATCAGCCGCATCGGCAGTGCTCCCGCGCGGCTGAAGCTGAGCAGCACCAGGGCCTCGTACCGCGCGAACGTCAGTCCGTAGGGCCGTAGCAGGCCATCCAGCTCGGCCAGCAAGATCTGCTGGACCCGCATGATCGCCGTTACTGCCGCCATGGCCCGGGCGTCGCCGAACCGGCTCTCCCAGATCTGCGCCGCGCGCGCGATGGGGTCGAAGGGAAGATCAAGCGGCTTGGCCACAGCCACAAGGTACCGGGACCTCCGCCCGCCGGCCCGGACAGCTCCAGGGATCGGCCGGTAACCGGGCGGTAACCGCCCGGCGCGCCTGCGCTCCGGTGTGGTTACAGAACGTTATATTGCCTGCTTGAGAGCCATGTGACCACACAAAGTCGGGGGATAATGTGGGTCCTGTTCCTGTGCTGTGCCCATGACCGCCGTGCTGGCCGCCGGCGTAGGAGCGCGGCGCGGCTGGGCCTGGCCCCTCCGGGCGGCGAGCTTTCGCCTGGAGTCACCGCTGACCGGCCAGCCCGCGCTCGGCATCCTGGTCGCCCAGCGCAGCTTGCTCGCGCAGGACTATCCGATGGCGGAGATCGGCCTCGGGGCGCAGCGCGGCGGGCCGGGGCCGCGCGGCGGGCTGGGGCAGCGCAGCGCGGCGACCGCCGTCATCGACCTGCTGGCCGGGCTCGTCTCGCCCAGCTACGGCGAGCTGCGGGTCCTGGGCGAGGACATGCGGACTGAGCGCGGCCGGGCCGCGGCCCGGGCGCGGATCGGGGTCGTCCGCCGCGGCGGCCGGCCCCGGCCGGGGGTCCGGATCCGCGGGCTGGTCGAGCACGCCGCCCGGCGCACCGGGCTGCCGCGGCGGGATCGGAACCTGCTGGCGGCGGCCATCCTGGACCGGCTGTCGCTGCTCCCCTGGGCCGACGTGCCGCTGCGCGCTGTGCCTGAGCCCATCGCCAGGCGGGCCAGGCTGGCCGCGGCCGCGGTGCACCAGCCCGAGCTGCTGCTGATCGATGGCCTGCTCGACGGCCTGTCCCCGGCCGACGCGGCGGTGCTCGCCGCGTGCATCCGCGACATCGGCCGGGACACCGGCGTCGTCGCCGCCGGCGACGACGCGGACTCGCTGACTCTCAGCTGCGGCGAGGTACTCACCCTGGCCGACGGCATCCTGGTCAGCTGACTCGGCCTGGCTGAGTACCCGCGGCCCAGAGCCGCGGTCCCGCGCGGCAAGTAGGCTGCCTGGGTGGATTGGAGCCTGCTCGCATGCGGACGATCCGGACATGTGACCTACGCCCCGGCTGAGCCGGAACTGCGAGAGCAGCTGCGCAGCCAGACCGCGACGGGCGAGGCCTGGCGCTGCCTGCGCTGCGGCACCTTCATCGCGGGCGAGCCGGACCAGTCCGGCCCGGCCCGGGACGCCCCGTCCGTGCGCCGCGGCAGCCAGGTGCGCAGCGCGTTCATCCTGCGCGTGTTCGCCGTCGAGCGCTTCCTGCGCGGGCTGGTGTTCCTCGGGCTGTCGTACGCGCTGTGGCGGTTCAGGTACGCGCGGCGGTCCGTCGATGCCGTCTACGACCGCGAGCAGCCGATGGTCCGGTCGCTGTTTCGCCAGCTCGGCTTCAACATCGATCACTCCAAGCTGTTCGGACTGATCCAGCATGCGCTGGACCTCAGCCCCGGCTGGATCACCCTGCTGGCGGCCGGGCTCGCGCTGTACTCCATCATCGTCATGATCGAGGGGACCGGCCTGTGGCTGGTCCGGCGCTGGGGCGAGTACTTCGCCATGGTGGCGACATCGCTCGGCATGCCGCTGGAGATCTATGACCTGGCCAGAAGGTTCACCATTACCACCCTGGTCCTGTTCGCCATCAACCTCGCGCTGGTCCTGTACCTGGTGTTCACCAAGCGGCTGCTCGGGGTCCGCGGCGGCAAGCCGGCCTACGAGGCGCGGCTGCGCAGCGAGTCGGTCCTGGAGGCAGCGGTAACAGCGGCCGGCCTGGCCGACGGGACCGGGTCGGCTTGCGAGGCCGAGGTGGCACGAAAGGTCGCCGCAACGGCTGAGACCGGCGCAGGCGAGGTTCACGTTGCTCGCGGGGCTAGAAGGGCAGGCGAGACCGGTGATGCCCGCGTGGCCGGTGAGGTCGGTGAAGCCGGAGAGGATAATGGGGCTGAGGCGTCCAGCACGCTGCCCGCTCCATCGTGATCGCGGCTATCTGCCGCCGGAATGAGCTGAACCAATGTCATCGACGTGCATTTCCTGCTGAAACAACGTCAGTAGCCGCACGTTCATGACGCTCGCAGCAGCTACGGGACGACGGGAGCGGCCATTTGCTGCTGTTCCAGCGGCTAGTGCTGTTCTAGCGGCACTGTGACGATCTCCCAACGACGTGACTGGGCCGCGGCTGTCGTCCCAGCAGCAGTAGAGGTCCCCCCATGACGCTGGGACCGGCCGAGCAACGATCTGCGGGGGCGGCTGAGGGCTCAGGTGATCCATGGGACCTGTGGGGCTGAGGCATCGTGGGGCATGCGCGCCTAGGCCTGGGTCAGCGGGGGTTGCTGGCCGCCGATGAGCTCGTCGGCGGCCGAGTAGGGGTCGATGTCGCCGGCGGCTACCCGGTCGGCCAGTTCCTCAAGGCGGGGGCCGCCGGGCAGGCCGCCCAGCCGTTCCCGCAGCTGGGTGACGGCGATGGCTGACACCTCGTCGCGGGCCCGGGCCCGGCGGCGCCTGGCCCGCTCCCCCGATTCGGCCAGCCACGACTCGTGCCGCCCGATGGCGTCGGCCAGGTCGGCGATCCCGTCCCCGGTGGGCGCGGCGGTGCTGACGATCGGCGGCTTCCAGTCGGCCGCGCCGTACCGGGCCATGGCCAGCATGGTCCGCAGGTCCCGGACCGTCTCCTGGGCGCCGGGCCGGTCGCACTTGTTCACCACGAACACGTCGGCGATCTCCAGGATGCCAGCCTTGGCCGCCTGGACGGAATCGCCCATGCCAGGTGCCGCCACGACCAGCGTCGTATCGGCCGTCGAGGCGATCTCCACCTCGGCCTGGCCGACGCCGACCGTCTCGATCAAGATCACGTCAAAGCCGGCCGCGTCCAGGATCCGCAGGGCCTGGGGGGTCGCCCAGGCCAGACCGCCGAGGTGGCCGCGGCTGGCCATGGACCGGATGAAGACCCCGTCGTCGGTCGCGTGCTCCTGCATCCGCACCCGGTCGCCCAGCAGCGCCCCGCCGCTGAACGGCGAGGTGGGGTCGACGGCCAGGACGCCGACGCGCAGCCCCTGCGCGCGGTAGGACCGGACGAGCGCCCCGGTCACGGTGGACTTGCCCACGCCCGGCGAGCCGGTCAGCCCGATCACTCGCGCGCCGCCAGCCAGCGGCGCGATGACCTTCATCACCTGCCGCAGCTCGCCGGAAGCATCCTCCACCAGCGAGACCAGCCGGGCCAGCGCGCGCGGATCCCCCGCGCGCGCCGCCGTGACCAGGGCCTCGGGGTCGGCCTGCTCCCTGCGGGACCGCCCGGCGCGGCCCGGCACTCCGGCAGCGGCCGCGCCAGGCGCCGGGTCAGCCGGTGCGGCCGGCGGGTAGTGGTCAGGCACGGGCGGGGGCGGGTACCCGGAAGAGCAGCGCGTCACCCTGGCCGCCGCCGCCGCACAGCGCGGCCGCGCCCAGGCCGCCGCCCCGGCGACGCAGCTCCAGGATCAGGTGCAGGGCGATACGCGCGCCCGACGCGCCGATCGGGTGCCCGATGGCAAGGGCGCCGCCGTTGACGTTGACCCGGTCCGGGTCGACGGCCAGGTCGCGCATGGACTGGATCGCCACCGCGGCGAATGCCTCGTTGATCTCGATGAGGTCCAGCTCAGGGACGGTCAGCCCCGTCTTGCCGAGCGCGCGCTCGATGGCCCGGGACGGCTGAGAGTGCAGCGAGTTGTCCGGGCCGGCGACCACGCCGTGCGCGCCCACCTCGGCCAGGACCGGGGCGCCTGCCGCCTGCGCGGCCTCGGCCGACATCACCACCACGGCGCAGGCACCGTCGGAGATCTGCGACGCCGACCCGGCGGTGATCGTGCCGTCGGGGGCGAAGGCGGGCCGGAGCGCGCCGAGCGACTCCGCGGTCGTGTCGCCGCGGACCCCCTCGTCCGCGTCGAAAATCACCGGATCACCCCGGCGCTGCGGGATCGGCACGGGAACGATCTCGTCGGACAGCAGCCCGTCCTTGGCGGCCCGCGCCGCCAGCTGGTGCGACCGGGCCGAGAACTCGTCCTGCTCCTGCCGGGTGATGCCCAGCCGGGCATTGTGGCCCTCCGTGGAGGCGCCCATCGACACGTGATCGAAGGCGTCGGTAAGCCCGTCGTACGCCATCGAGTCGATGAGCTCGGCCGAGCCGTACCTGAAGCCGCGGCGCGCGCCGGGCAGCAGGTGCGGCGCCTGCGACATGGATTCCATGCCGCCCGCCACCACTACGTCGAACTCCCCGGCGCGGATCAGCTGGGCGGCCAGCGCGATCGCGTCCAGCCCGGACAGGCAGACCTTGTTGATGGTGAGCGACGGCACGCTCATCGGGATGCCGCCCGCCACTGCCGCCTGCCGGGACGGGATCTGACCGGCGCCCGCCTGCAGGACCTGGCCCATGATCACGTAGTCGACCCGGTCGCCCGGCACGCCCGCCCGCTGCAGCGCCGCCTTGATGACGATGCCGCCGAGGTCTGTCCCGCTGAAGCCGCTGAGCGAGCCGAGGAACCGCCCGATGGCCGTCCTGGCCCCGCCCACGATGACTGGTTCGCGCATGCCTGAAACGATACTCGGCAGTGGACCTGCGACCGGAGGGCGGAAAGCGTGCTGACCCGTATCGACCATGTCGGAATCGCCTGCCGGGACCTGGAGTCGGCGATCGCCGCGTACGAGTCCAGCCTGGGCCTGATCGTGGTCAGCCGGGAGGTCAACGAGGCCCAGGGCGTCCGGGAGGCGATGCTGCAGGTGGCTGACGGGCCGGCCGGCGCCTCCTCCTATGTGCAGCTCCTGGAGCCGCTGAGCCCGGACACTCCGGTGGGCCGGTTCCTGGACCGGCGCGGCGAGGGTATCCACCACGTGGGGTACGGGGTGGCGGATATCACAGTGGCGCTGGCCTCGATCGGCGCCCGCGGCGTGCGCCTGCTCGATGCCCGTCCCCGGCACGGCTCGATGGGCGCCTCGATAGCCTTCCTGCACCCGGCCGACATGGGCGGGGTGCTGACCGAACTAGTGCAGGCAGCGCCGCCTGAGTAGTGCAGGCAGCGCCGCCTGGCTCCGCGAGCAAAATAGTGCGAACCTAGGTGCTACATGGTGCTTTAAGCACCTTACAAAAATGACATATCGCCAAAAACGAGTATCTCTGCCGCGAGCAACCGCGAACAGGCCGCCAACGACGCACCGGGGGAGTACGCTGCCAGCACCGGGCGAGCGGAATTGCGTACCGGCCGGGCACGGGGTAGCAGTGAGCGCCGTCAGCCCGGCGAGCGGACTCATGAGACGGTTGCCCCGGTGGTGCGAATTCCCCCGTCTACACAGGATTAGGCGACATGCAGCCCGACATCGATGCTCAGCTCAGCAACTTCTTCGAGGAAACTCCGCAGCGCGACTTTGCCCGGGTCATGCGTGGTTACGACCCCCATCAGGTCAATGAGTACCTGAAGCAAATCGATAGCGACCTTCGCCAGCACCGGGACCAGTCCCAGGCGCTACAGCAGGAGCTCGCCGACGCCCACCGCCAGCTTCAGGAACAGGAGCGGCCCACCTACGCCGGCCTGGGCTCCCGGATCGAGCAGCTGCTGCGGCTCGCCGAGGAGCAGGCCACCGAGATCGTGCAGGAGGCCCGGTCCGGGGCCAACGAGCTGAACGCCGCGGCCAAGGTCGAGGCGGCTGAGCTCCGCGCCGCGGCCGAGAACGAGGCAGCCGAGCTGCGGGCCAACGCCAAGCGCGAGACTGACGACCAGCGCAGCTCCGCCGAGCGGGAGGCCGACGGCATCCGGACCGGTGCCCGGCGCGAGGCCGACGAGCTGACTTCGACCACCGAGCGCGAGGTGGCCAAGCTCCGCGCCACGGCCGACCACGAGGTGGCCGAGAAGCGGGCGGCCAACGAGCGCGAAGTGGCCAAGATGCGGACCACCGCAGAGCGCGAGGTGGCCCAGCTGCGGGCCTCGTCCAAGCGCGAGCGGGACGAGATCCTCACCACCTCCAAGCGCCAGGCTGACGAGATGCGCAGCCAGGCGCAGCGGATCCTGGAGGAGAGCGAGGCACAGCGGGCCCAGGCCGAGGCCGAGTTCGACATTCAGCTCGCCGCGCGCCGTGAGGAGGCCGAGCGGCAGGAGGCCGAGCGGCTCGCCGCTGCGCAGGCCGCCACCCAGAAGCTGGTCTCCGAGGCCGAGCAGCGGGCCGCCACGGCCGAACAGCGGGCGACCAAGGCCAGCGCCCAGGCCGAGCAGACCCGGCGGGACGCCGACCAGCACTCGCGGCAGCTGGTCAGCAACGCCAAGAAGAACGCCGACCAGATCGTCGCCCAGGCCAAGGCCCAGGCCGACCAGCTGCTGGCCGACACCAAGGCCGAGGCGGACCGGGTGCGCACCGCGGCGCAGCGGCACGTGGACGACCTGAACAAGCAGAAGGACAGCGTGGCGGCGCACCTGGCCCAGATCAGCCAGCTGCTGGGGACCCAGATGCCCGGCCTGGCCGACGCGCTCAAGCCCCCGGCCCCGGCCCCGGCCGTGGCCGGTCCCTCGGCCAAGGCCGTCACGGCGGGACCGCCCGCCAATGGCGGCTCGATGGCGCCGACAGCGCAGCACGCGGCCCCGCCGCCGGTCCAGCCGGCTCAGCCGGCTCAGCCGCAGCAGGCGCCCGGCCCGAAGGCCGAGGCCGTCACCTCGACGGGCAACGGCGGGGTCCGGCAGCCGGCCGCCGCCAAGGCGGGCCCGGCCGACGAGGACGAGTGGTGGGAGAAGTAACCACCACCTCCAGCTCATGACGGTGGCCCCTCCCGCTAGCCGGGAGGGGCCACCGTCACGTCTGGGCCTAGGCCGTCGCCGTCTGGCCGCCGTCCACCACGAGCACCTGGCCGGTCATGTAGGACGAGGCATCGCTGGCCAGGAACACCGCCGGCCCGGCCATCTCCTCCGCGCGGCCCCAGCGTCCCATCGGCACGTTCGCGATCGTGGCCGGCCCGGCCTGCGGGTCCTCCCAGAGGGTGCGGTTCAGCTCGGTCGCGGTCCAGCCGGGGCACAGGGCGTTGACCCGGATCCCCTGGCCGCCCCACTCCACGGCCAGCGTCTTCGACAGCGAGATCAGGGCCGCCTTCGCGGCGCCGTAGGGCGAGATCAGCGGGGCCGAGGCCACTCCGGCCACCGATGCGACGTTGATGACCGAGCCCTCCCCGCGGTCCAGCAGGTGACCGGCGAAGGCATGGCACACATAGACCGCCGAGCTCAGGTTCAGCCGCATCAGCTTGTCCCAGCCCGATAGCCGCAGGTCCGCGAAGCCGACCATGAAGTTGGACCCGCCCGCGTTGTTGACCACGGTGTCCACGTAGCCGAGCTGCTCGATGGCCTGGGACACCGCGGCGGCCACCTCCTCCTGGCTGGTGACGTCCGCGGGGACCACGACGGCCTGACGGCCGACCGCCTTGACCTGCGAGGCGGTCTCGGCCAGCCCGTCCGCGCTGCGCGCCACCAGCGCGACGTCGGCTCCGGCTTCGGCGAAGGCCACGGCGATAGCCTGGCCGATGCCCCGGGAAGCGCCCGTCACGAACGCCTTCTTACCGGTGAGCTCAAACAGGCTCATGATCAGTCCTTCCATTCGGTGGGCAGCGGCCAGGCCGCCGGATTGACCCGGCGCACGATTTCATTCAAGGCGATCCGGACGTAACGCTCTCCCACCCACAGGTGCTTCGCGCCCGCCGCCGCCACGACCTCGGCCTGCGGGACCCGGGAGAACCGGGCCCGGGCGTCGGCCGGCCGCAGGTAGTCGTCGAACTCCGGGACCAGGGCGACCAGGGGCTTGCCCGAGGCCGCCCAGCTGTCCAGGTCGGCGTCGCCCGCGCGCCGCAACGGCGGCGACAGCAGGATGGCACCCTCGACGGCCGGGTCGTTGCCCCACATGAGGGCCAGCTCCGTGCCGAAGGACCAGCCCAGCAGCCACCGGGCGGGCAGATCACGGTCGACGGCGAAGCCGATCGCGGCGGCCACATCGGCGCGCTCGGCCTCGCCGTGGCCGAACTCGCCCTCGCTGGTCCCGTGATCGGAGGACGTTCCCCTGCTGTTGAACCGCAGCACCGCGAGGTCGGCCAGGGCCGGCAGCCGGAAGGACGCCTTGCGCAGCACGTGGCTGTCCATCATCCCGCCGGCCGTGGGCAGCGGATGCAGGCAGATCAGCGTGGCCGCCGGCGGGCGGCCAGCCGGCCGGGCCAGCTCCCCGACCAGGGCCAGGCCGTCGGCCGTGCCCAGGGTGATCGGCTCCCGGCGCGCGGGCAGGACCGTGCTGGCGGTGATCTGGCTCATGAGCTCCTCAGCGGTGCGTGCTCGGCCCGGGGCCGGGCCGGCGCGGGCGGCGCCGCCAGCACGAATTGTGCCAGTGCCGACGTTCCTGCGCCCCATCGGCCTGCTCCGGCCAGGCCACCACATGCGCCACACCGGGCAGGATCTCCTGGTCGCAGCCCGGACAGCGATACATCTTCGTGGCCGCGGCGCCGGGAACCTGGCGGACCACCCAGTCACCGTCCGGCCAGGCCTGGACCTGCGGCGGTCCCAGCCGGATCGCGGGCTCGCCGCCGGGACCGCGGCCGTCCCCGCTATCGCGGCCAGCGGCGCCGTCCGCGGCCGGCTCGCCCCGGCCGCCCGGATTCGCCCGGCTGGCCCCGCGCCGGGGACGGCGCGGGAGCTCGGCCGGGAGGCGGCGTGCCTTGCGCGGACTCACGGATGTCACCGTATGTGGTCGCCGCGGCAGCTCAGCCCGGCGGCCGCCACGGCGCCGCGCGCCATCCGCAGACCGACGGCAGCGCCTCCGCGGATGCCGAGCGGTTACCCGGCCCCCAGGGATGTAACGCCAGCCCCGGTCGCGGCCTCTCGCCCGCGACGCCCGCCCGGGCCCGGGCGGCGGAGGCCGCCTAGATCTGCTGCTCCGCCAGGATCAACGACTCGCCCTCGTAGCTGAGCGTGTAACGCGGAACGAGGCCTGCATCGTCAGGCCCGAAGCTGAACTGGGCCGGCCCGGGACCCGTGCGGGCCTCCTCCATGTACTTGCTGATGTCGGAGTCAGCCATGCCCTGCTTGCGCAGGTAGCCGCGAACGGCATCCTGGCCGGCCGCGACAACCCCGGCTTCTCGCTGCTCTGCCATGCTGCCCTCCGCTCTGCTGCCCGGCTTCTGCTACCGGGCTGTTCTGATTCCGGGCTCTGTGGTCCCGGGGCGCGGTGCCTGGGTGGCCTCTGCCCCGCCGGCGACGGCCTATGCCCGGGGGTCCGCGGCGGCGAAGATGGCCCGGGCAGATTGAGTCGCGCCCCGCGGGTAGAGGCTGGCCCATGACACAGTTCGGATACACCGCGATGTGCGAACAGACTCCGGTCTGCCAGCTCGTCGGGGACCTTGTGGCGGCCGAGCAGGCGGGGTTCGATTTCTCCGTCATGTCCGACCACTACTTCCCGTGGCTGGAGGAGCAGGGCCACTCCGGGTATGCGTGGTCGGTGCTCGGCGCGGCCGCGCAGGCGATGCAGCGGCTGCCGCTGATGACCTTCGTGACCTGCCCGACCTTCCGGTATCACCCCGCCGTCGTGGCGCAGAAGGCGGCCACGATGGGCCTGCTGTCCGACGGCCGCTTTACCCTCGGGCTCGGCGCGGGCGAGAACCTCAACGAGCACGTGACGGCCGGCGCCTGGCCGCTGGCCCGGGTCCGGCACGAGCGCCTGGCCGAGGCCGTGACGATCATCCGCGAGCTGATGGGCGGCGATTACGTCAACTTCAGCGGCCGGCACTTCCAGGTGGAGCGGGCCAGGCTGTTCGACCTTCCGGAATCGCCGGTCCCGATCGGGATCGCGGTATCGGGCCCCGAGTCAGTCGCCCTGGCCGCCGAGCACGCGGACTGCATGATCGCCACGGAGCCCGAGCGCACCCTGACGGACGGCTTCAGCCAGGCCGGTGGGGCCGGCAAGCCCCGCTACGGGCAGATTCCGGTCTGCTACGACCCCGACGAGGGCGCCGCGCAAGCGGGCCCGGCAGCTGTGGCGGTGGGCCATGCCGGGCTGGCACGTCATGTCGGAGCTCCCCCGAGCCACGCTCCTTCGACGCCGCCTCGGCGCAGGTCACCGAGGACGACATCGCCGACCTGGTGCCGTGCGGGCCCGACGTGGCCCGGCACGTCGCCGTGGCCAGGCAGTGGGTCGACGCGGGCTTCACCCATATTGCGCTGGTCCAGGTCGGCGGCGACCATCAGGACCAGTTCATGACCTGGGCCGCTCAGGAGCTGCTGCCGGCGCTCCGCGAGATCTGAGGCGAGGCCTGCGGCGGGCCGCCGGTCAGGCGTCAGTCGCGGTGCTGGCCACCAGGTCGGCGGCGCAGTCGCGGAGCTTGCGGTGGCTGCTCTGGGATAGCCGGGTGAGCAGCTCGAAGGCATGCTCGGGGGTGCACCGCTGCTGGGCGATGATGATGCCCTTGGCCTGCTCGATGACGGCGCGGGTCTCCATGGCCCGGCGCATGTCCTCCGCGAACGTGGCCGTGGTCTGGTACAGGCGGGCGTTAACGATGGCGACGGCCGCGTACCCGGCGAAGGTCCGGGCCAGCTCGACGGCCTGTTGAGGGCTCCGACGACGGTCTCCTGCAGGGGCAGCGCCACCGACAGGCTGGCCCGCACCCCGGCCGCCAGGGCGCGCTGGGCGAAGGCAGGCCAGCGGGTCTCGGCGGCCATGTCGGGCACCAGGACGATCCCGGACGCCTGGGGCTACTTCCAGGCACGGACCATAGCCCTGCTCGTACTGCGTCTCGTCCAGGCTGAGGCCCAGGGGGCCGGTAAACGCCGCGGTGTAGGCCCGGTCGGGCTCGACCAGGGTGACCGAGGCCTCAGTGGCGCCGGGCAGGCTCTGGCCGGCCAGTTCCGCGACCCGGCGCAGGACGTCCTGCAGGTCACCCTCGGCCAGCTTGATCTGACCGAGCCTGGCGATGGCCAGCTGCGGCTCCAGCGGAATCTCGGCGATGGCAGCCCTCCAGCGCGCGCGGACCGCCAGGAAAGCCGTCAGCTCAGTACGCGGCGGTCGCAGGGTCGGATACTTCCAGCCGGCGGCACTGCAGGGTCGCTGCGGTGCGGCCCGGGACCCGCGCCGCAGGGCTCGGGCGCTGGCTCGCTGCCGCCCAGAGGCGGGCAGCTACAGGCCTCGATCCTATCCACCCCGGACCGGCGGGATTATCCTGATAGCGGGCCAGCAGCGCGCCCGCCCCGGCACGGCTGAAAGAGGCGCTATGACCTTTGCCGCGCGCCGAGACCCCGCGCGCACAGCATCCGCGAATGACCCGGCTGCTGACGTGACTGGCGCTGACCAGACCGGCGCTGACCAGACCGGCGTCGGCGCCGGCTACGGCGGGACCGACCGGTGGATCGTCACCGGGGCCCTGTTCGGTGTCGGCGGGTGTTATTTCGTCACGGCGGCGGGCCTGTCCGGCCTGCGGTGGCCGGCGCGGCTGCTGCTCATGGTGGCCGGCCTGTCCAGCATCGGCATCGCCGCGTCCCCGGAACCCGTGCACGCCTCCACGCCTGAGCATGTCGCCTGGGCCGTGCTCGGCGCGGTCGCCATCGCGGTATGGCCGGCCTTCGTCACCCGCCCGGCGGCGACCCGGCCGGCAGCCCGGCCGCTGATCCTGAACGCCAGCAGCTGCGTCGCCGTGGCCGCCGTCTTCCTGGTCCTGCTCGGCTGGCTGTTCGTCGAGACGCAGGGCGGCGCCGACCTGGGCCTGGCCGAGCGCCTGACCTCGGGAGTGCAGACGTCGTGGCCGTTCATCGCCGCGGTGGCGCTGCGGCGCAGCGCGTCCCTGAGCGGTCCGCCCGCGCCGAATGTCCCCGCTGATGCCTGCCCTGCTGACACCGAGGCCTCCCGCCGCCGCGCCGGCTGCCGCACCTGATCGCGGCCGCCCTGACCGCCTTGCATACAGTGGCCCTGCAGGCTCTTGCACGCGAGCGAAGGGACGTCACGCCGTGAGTCACATGGCCACGCGACAGGCCGGCTCCGGCGGCCTGACCGCCACCGAGCACCGTCTGGACAACGGCCTGCGCCTGGTGCTGTCCGAGGACCACCTGACCCCGGTCGCGGCAGTCTGCCTGTGGTATGCCGTCGGCTCGCGCCAGGAGCTGCCGGGCCGGACCGGGCTGGCTCACCTCTTCGAGCACCTCATGTTCCAGGGCTCGGCGCAGGTCACCGGGAACGGCCACTTCGAGCTGGTGCAGGGTGCCGGCGGCTCTCTCAACGGGACGACGAGCTTCGAGCGCACCAACTACTTCGAGACCATGCCCGCGCATCAGCTAGAGCTGGCGCTCTGGCTGGAGGCGGACCGGATGGGCTCCCTGCTCGCCGCGCTCGACCAGCAGTCCCTGGACAATCAGCGGGACGTGGTCAAGAACGAGCGCCGGCAGCGCTATGACAACGTGCCCTATGGCACCGCGTTCGAGCGGATGGCCGCACTGGCCTATCCCGAGGGGCACCCGTACCACCACCTGCCCATCGGCTCTATGGCCGACCTGGACGCGGCGACGCTGGACAACGCGCGCGCGTTCTTCCGGGCCAACTACGCGCCGAACAACGCGGTCCTGGCGGTCGTCGGCGACATCGACCCGGAGCAGACGCTCGCCTGGGTGCGGAAGTATTTCGGGTCTATCCCGCCCTACGACGGCCAGGTGCCGCCGCCCGACGGCACGCTCCCGGACGTCATCGGCCAGGAGCTGCGCGTGGAGATCCGGGAGGAAGTCCCGGCGCGGGCGCTGATGGCCGCCTACCGGCTGCCGCACGACGGCACCCGCGAGTGCGACGCGGCCGAGCTGGCCCTGACCGTCCTCGGCGACGGCATGTCGTCCCGGCTGTACAACCGGCTGGTGCGGCGGGACCGCACCGCCGTGACCGCCGGCTGCGGGCTGCTGCGGCTCGTCGGCGCACCCTCGCTGGGCTTCCTGGACGTGAAGGCGTCCAGCGGCGCCGGGATCGGGCAGGTCGAGGCCGCTGTCGACGAGGAGCTCGCGCGGCTCGGCGCGCAGCCGCCGGATGAGGCCGAGATGGAGCGGGCGCAGGCGCTGCTGGAACGCGAGTGGCTGGAGAGGCTCGGCACCGTCGCCGGCCGGGCCGACGAGCTCTGCCGGTACGCGGTGCTGTTCGGTGACCCCCAGCTCGCGTTCACCGCAGTCAGCAGGCTCCTGGATATCACCGCCGAGGAGGTCAGGGCGATCGCCGCCGCGCGACTGCACCCCGGCAACCGTGCGGTGCTGGTCTATGAGCCGCTGCCGGAGCAGGACGCTGGCGGCGAGCAGGACGACCAGGAAGGAGCCGGGCGGTGACCGAGGTAGTCGTGACCATGGATCTCCATCCGCAGCCGGGCGCCGGGCAGGCTAAGCCGTGGGCGTTCCCCGCGCCCGAGCGCGGTGCCCTGGCTAACGGCCTGACCGTGCTGCGCTGTCACCGGCCCGGGCAGCAGGTGATCGCCGTGGAGATCTGCCTGGAGCTGCCGCTCGACGCCGAGCCCGAGGGACTCGACGGCATCGCCACGATCATGGTGCGGGCGCTCTCGCAGGGCACCGGCCAGTACACCGCCGAGGAGTTCGCCGCCGAGCTGGAGCGATGCGGCGCGACCGTCCACGCCAGCGCCGACTACACCGGCGCCCGCGTCTCGCTGGAGGTTCCCGTCTCCCGGCTGCCCCGGGCGCTCGGGCTGCTGGCTGAGGCGCTGCGCGCGCCCATGTTCCCGGCCACCGAGATCGAGCGGCTGGTGCGCAACCGTCTCGACGAGATCCCCATCGAGATGGCCAATCCCGCCCGGCGCGCGGCCAAGCAGCTGGCCCAGGACCTGTTCCCGGCCTCCTCGCGGCTGTCCCGGCCGCGTCAGGGCACCGCGGACACCGTCGCGCGGATCGACGCGGCGGGCGTGCGCGCGTTTTACGAGGCTCAGGTCCGGCCCGCCATCGTGACCGCCGTCGTGGTGGGCGACCTGACGGGCATGGACCTGGACGCGATCCTCGCCGACACGCTCGGCGGCTGGTCCGGCGGCCCCGCGGCGCCCTGGCCGGTACCCCCGGTGACGGCGGATGACACCGGCCGCGTGGTGATCGTGGACCGGCCCGACGCCGTGCAGACCCAGCTGCTCATCGGGCGGGTCGGCCCGGACCGCCACGACCCGGCCTGGCCCGCGCTGGTGCTCGGCACCTACTGCCTGGGCGGCACGCTGACCTCCCGGCTGGACCGGGTCCTGCGGGAGGAGAAGGGCTACACCTACGGGGTCCGGGCCTTCGAGCAGGTGCTCCGGTCGCCGCCGCCGGACGGCCCGGACGGGGCAACGGGCGCGTCGGCACTGGCCATCAGCGGCTCGGTGGACACGGCGTCCACGGGTCCCGCGCTCAGCGACCTGTGGACGGTGCTGCGCACGCTGGCCGCCGGGGGGCTCACCGAGTCGGAGCGCGACCTGGCGGCGCAGAACCTGGTCGGAGTGGCGCCCCTGCGGTACGAGACGGCAGCGGCGGTCGCGGGCACGCTGGCCGATCAGGTGGAAGAGCACCTGCCCGACGACTACCAGGCGCAGCTGTACATGCGCCTGGCCCAGACGAGCACGGCGCAGGCCACCGCCGCCGCCGTTGCCGCGTTCCCGCCGGACCGGCTGGTCACGATCCTGGTCGGCGACGCGGCCGTGATCCAGGCGCCGGCGGCGGCCGCGGGCATCGGCGACGTCACGGTGGTCCCGGCTGAGTGACCACCGGCTGCGTCATCGGCGGCTGGTCCGGGACCTGGCGGCCCATCGCTCGCGAGCCTGGCAAATAACGGCAGTCCTGTCGCCGCAGCCCGCAGGTTGGGGTGACAGGCTCAGCGGGATCCGCGGGAGCGGCGTGCCACCAGGGCCCGCGCTACCAGTGAGATGATCATGATGCCAAGGATGAGCACCAGCGCGCCCGTCCATGCCCGGGCCTGCTGGGCGGGGAACGGCGACCGTGAGTTGGTGAAGATCTCCAGGGTCAGCGAGGCCTCCGGCCCGTTCCAGGATCCCCAGCCCACGATGAGCTGATTGCCGAACGCGGTGAGCAGCAGGGGGGCGGTCTCCCCGGCGGCCCTGGCTATTGCCAGCAGCACCCCGGTCGTCATGCCCGGCAGGGCGGTCGGCAGGATCACCGAGACGATCGTCCGCCATCGGCGCACGCCGAGGGCAAGCGACGCCTCTCTGAGCTCCTGGGGAACAAGCCGCAGCGCCTCCTCCGACGTGCGCACGATGACCGGCAGCATCAAGATCCCCAGTGACAGGCCGCCTGCCCAGCTGGAGAAGGAATGCGTCGCCAGGACGACAGCCGTGAAGACGAAGATCCCGACGAAGATAG
Source organism: Streptosporangiaceae bacterium (assembly GCA_036510065.1). Lineage (GTDB taxonomy): Bacteria > Actinomycetota > Actinomycetes > Streptosporangiales > Streptosporangiaceae > DASUBV01. The sequence continues at coordinate 35,427 of DATCEO010000040.1, forward strand.
AAGGAACCCCGGTCATGACGTCGGCGAAGAACCGCACCACGGCAGCCAGCGGGCCCTGCGGGTCATACTCCGACAGGTAGACGGCCGCCATCACCCCGATGGGCACAGCGAGGATCGTGCCCAGGGTGACCATCTTGATCGTGCCCCGGACGCCTGCCCCGAAGCCGCCGCCGGCTGCCGTGGCCACGAACGGCTCGGGCTGAGTCAGGAAGCTGGCCGATAGCTGGCCGACGCCCTTCACGACGACGTCGGCCAGGATGAACCCGAGCGGGACGATCGCCACCACCACCGCGACGATCATGGCTCCGACCATGAACCGGTCGCGGCGATGCCGACGGCCGAGGGTGCTCATGCTCCCCTTCCTCCCCTCCGGATGATGAGCCTGGCCCCGATATTGATGAGCAGGGTTATCGCGAACAGCACAACTCCCAGGCCGATCAGCGCCGCCTTGAAGAGCGGAAGGCTCGCGGCCTCGTTAAATTGCAGGGCGATGTTGGCCGCGATCGACGATCCCTGCTCAAATAGATCCGCAGTGATCTTGTTAGGCACGCCGCCAATCAGGTACGCAACGGCGATGGTCTCCCCCACCGCGCGCCCGAAGCCCAGGATCACCGCGGCCAGCACGCCCTGCCGAGAGCGGGGCAGCACCGCCAGCCTGATCATCTCCCACCGGGTGGCACCGAGGGCCAGCGCCGACTCACGCTCGTCGGCCGGGACGGTCCGGAAGACTTCCCGGCTGACCGCCGAGATGATGGGAATGATCATCAGAGCCAGGATCACCCCGGCGGTGGCGAAATTCCGGCCCGACGCGAAAGGGGAGAAAAACGGAATGAAGCTGAGATGGCTGGAGAGCGGCTGCCAGACGTAGTTGGTCAGGAAGGGGACCAGCACGAAGACGCCCCATAGCCCATAGACCACGCTCGGCACTGCGGCCAGAAGGTCGACCACGTAGCCCAGCGCCGTCCCGAGGCGCGCCGGGGCGATCTCGGTCAGGAACAGCGCGATCAGCACCGAGATCGGCACGGCCAGCACGAGCGCGAGGATCGAGGTCAGCAGCGTTCCGTAGATGAAGGACAGGCCCCCGAACTGGTTCAGGTTCGGGTTCCAGTTGTTGCTGGTGACGAAGCTGATCCCGGAATGGGAGAAGGCCGGCCACGCCGCCCAGGTGGTGCGGATCAGCATTCCGGCCAGCAGGATCAGCACGATCGACGCGCACGCAGCGGTGGCGAACCGGAACAGGGCGTCGGCGGGCCGCCTGGAGACCAGGCGGCCCGCGGAGACTACCGTCATGGTCAGAGTCAGCTATTCACTCAGCGGACTGTCTTGAGCGCGGCCAGGTTGAGCGAGATCAGCTTGGGCGGCAACGGCGCGTAACCGAGTGTCGTGACCTCGCTCTGCTGGGGGGACGCCAGGCACCATTCCATCCATGCCTTCAGCTCGTTGCCCGTGCTCGTGTCCTGCTTCTGGGCGATCAGGATGTAGGTCGGGGTCACCAGCGGATATGCCCCGCTGGCCGAGGAGTTGACGAGGCTGAAGGTGAGCTTGGTCAGCGTCGTGGGATAAGTGGCAGCCGCGGACGCCGCGTTCGTGGATGCCGTCGACGGCGCGACGAACTGGCCCGACGCGTTCTTTAGCGTGGCGAACGGGATGTGACCCTGGGTGGCGTAGCCGTACTCGACATAACCGATACCGCCCTTGGTCTGCTGGACGGCGGCCGCCACGCCTGAGCTGCCGGTGGCCCCGGTGCCCGTGGGCCAGCTGGGCGCCTTGCTCGCGCCGACCTGGCTCGCCCACGACGGGGAGATAGCAGACAGGTACGACGTGTAGGCGTAGGACGTGCCGGACGAGTCCGCCCGCTCCACCGGCTGGATCGGGTCCGTCGGCAGGCTAACGCCGGGGTTCAGCGCCTTGATGGCCGGGTCATTCCACTTCTTGACCTTCCCCAGGTAGATGCTGGCCAGGGTCGGGCCGTCGAGCTTCAGGCTCTTGAGACTGGGCTCGTTATAAATGACCGCTATCGCACCGATAATCATCGGGATGTGCAGGACCACGCTGCCCTGCCCGGCCTGAGCGGCCGCCTGCTCCGTGCCGCTCATCGGAGCGTCCGTCGCGCCGAATTTGACCACGCCCTGGGTGAACTCCGAGATCCCGCCGCCAGAACCGATGGCCTGATAGTTGATCTGGACACCGTGCTTCGCCTTGTACTGGCCGGCCCACTGCTGGTACATGGGAGCGGCGAACGTCGAGCCGGCCCCGTTGATGGTCGATGAGCCCGATCCCGGACTCCCGCCGGACGACGACGAGCTGCTGCTGCACGCCGCTCCCGCCAGCATGATGCCAACCGCGGCGACGGCCGCGGCGGCCTTGCGTGAGACGGGCCCTCCCTGCACGAACGTCATGAGGGCTCCTCCCAGCCTGACGGTCCCTCCCGCGCCTGCCTGCGGGACCGGTGTCGCAGATGGATGAATTGCTCGCGTCGCTCTCATCGCGGGATGAATGCCATTCCGTGCGGGTTGGCGATGCCGACCACGAATGGCGTGAGCTGACCGCTCGACATGCTCAGGGTGCCCACGAAGCTGATCACAGTGGCGTCGTTGGGGGACGCGGAGACAGGAGCGCTGGTAACCCAGATGTTCGAGCAGACCGAGAACACTCCCGAGTTGTTGTCCGTGACCAGGAGGCAGCCGTTGGACGATGTCGGCCATATCGTGTCATCTACCTGCGTTCCCACCGACAGGTAGCTCACCTTCTGGGAAGAGGTACCCGGGCTGTGGATGAACAGCAGGTCGCCGTCGGCCTGCGACATGAGCACCAGGTCACCCTGGGGATCGACCGTCTGGGAGTCGGCGTCGGTGAGGTTGAGCTTGGTACTCGTGATCGGCGGGTTAAGGCTGGTGGCCGTCGGCTGGCCCGCCAGCACCGGAGTCAGGACTACCTTGGTCCCGGACAGCGTCGCCTTGACCAGCGCCGGGCCGGTGTTATTCCCGGCGCCGTTGAGCGTCGGGTTGGAGGCAGACATAAACGCCGTCCCGTTGAAGAACGTGATGTCGTCGAGCCCGCCGCCCCAGGCCGTCGCTGGCACCGTGTACGTCGTGGGGGTGCTGCTGGACGGATTGATGGTATAGAGCCTCGCCTTGGCGTCCTCGTTGGATGTCACCCACATCTGGCCCGTGCTCGGGTCCATCCGCATGCCGTCGGCGTGCCCGATCACGCTCCACGACTTCAGCAGCTTGCCGCTGGTGGTGTACTCGCTGATGGTGCTCGGCTTGGTAGTCGAGCCGTCCTTGGCCGAGCTGTTCTGCCAGGCAATCCACACCTTGTCGCCGACGACCCTGATGTCGTCGGGATGGTTCGCCGCCGTCGTGGCGCCGGCGAACAGGCAGACCTTGTACCCGGGCAGGGCGGCCACACTGGAGTCCTGCGAGGCGGTCTTACAGCCGCTGTTGCTCGCTGAGGTTGTGCTGGCCGTGCTGCTGGTCGAGCTGCTCGAGCAGGCTGAGACCGCGAGTCCCAGCACCGCAGCGGCGGCCGCGTACCTGGTGAGCTTTCTGAACGCCCTCACCGGATGACCCCTTTCTGGCGGCGGGCGTCTAGCTCGGGGAGCCAGTTCGTTCCAGGCGCATGTCAAGTTACTTTCAGAGCCCTAGTCGTTTCGGGGGGCGCTTTCTGCTGCTCGTCCGAATGACAGGTATGACCCAATGAGAAGGACTGAGGTGACGGCCCTAACTGCTACCAGCTCTCAGGCCGCATGACGAGCATGATTCTGTCTATGCAACACGGCCGGAAAGCGAAATCCTAGAGCCCAGAGGGTGAACAATATGTCTATCTGTTATCACGCGACCGGAAAGAGCGCTTCATATTCCTGCCATGACTACGTCAAGTAGCGATGAGGCCCACCGGGCGTTCACCTAACGTTTACCTGCAGGATTCTCAAGGGCGCCAGCGGGTATCCTATTATTCACCGCATCTGACCGGTAGGAATGCTCCGCTGCCATGGGAGTTACGACCCCTGGTTCACGGGTGTGGGGGAGGTTTGCGGTGGCTAGCCGGCCCGGCCCGGAAGACCTGGAAACAGCGGTCACCGCCTCCTCGTCTGACACTGCCGCGGCCTTGGAGACTTCCGGGGTGAACGCGTGGTTCGGTTCCCTCCACGTACTGAAAGACATCAGCATGACCGCCAAGGCGCGGTCGGTTACTGCTCTCATTGGGCCTTCCGGGTCCGGCAAGTCCACCCTGATCCGTTGCCTCAACCGAATGCACGAGGAGGTCAGGGGCGCGAGGCTCACTGGGCAAGTGCTTTTCGACGGCACTGATCTGTACGCGGTCGGCACCGACCCGGTGGATGTCCGCCGACGGATCGGAATGGTCTTCCAGCGGCCCACCCCGTTCCCGACGATGAGCGTCATGGAGAACGCGGTAGCGGGCCTGAAGCTCGGGGCACGGATGAAGAAAGGCGAGGTCCACGCCCGTGGCGAGGACGCCCTCCGCAGAGCGGGACTCTGGGACGAAGTCAAGGACCGGCTCAGCGACCCCGGAGGAAGACTCTCGGGCGGTCAGCAGCAGCGGCTGTGCATTGCCCGGGCGCTCGCGGTGCAGCCCGAGGTTCTGCTCATGGACGAGCCCGCCTCTGCGCTGGATCCAGGCTCCACGCTCCGGATCGAGGAGCTAATCGAGAAACTCAAGATCGAGTACACCGTGGTCATCGTGACCCACAACCTTCAGCAGGCGACCCGTGTTGCGGACGACACCGTGTTCATGCTGGACGGCCAGGTTGTCGAGGCCGGACCCACCGAGGTGATTTTCAACCGCCCGTCCGACAAGCGAACCGATGACTATGTGCACGGGCGCTTCGGCTGAGTCGGGCGAGCGGTCAGGAGCGTGGCGCAGCCTGGCTGCGTCCGCTAACGTGAGGACAATCACGATTGTCCAGCGTGAGGGACAAGACGGCGATGACGTACTCATCAGGCCTCCACGTGCCACGCCCCATCTCCCGTGCGGCTCTGTCGTTAGCCGCAGCGCTTGGCCTGGTCCTGGCCGGCGCGGCCGTTCCTGGCGCTGCTAGCGCTGTCCCGGTAGCCCGGGCTGCCCCCGCGGGCAGAAGCGGCCTCATCGTCTCGACCGACAAGGGCAAGGTCGAGGGAAAGGCCGCCGAGGGTATCCGTCAGTGGCTCGGAGTCCCCTACGCGGCGCCGCCGGTCGGGGCGCTGCGGTGGCAGGCGCCGGTACCGGCTCAGCGGTGGCACGGGGTGCGCGGCGCCGTGTCGTACGGCAGTCGCTGCGCGCAGCTGGCCAGCGGCAACGGCCCTCGGGTGGACAGCGAGGACTGCCTGTACCTGAATGTCTTCGCGCCGCCCTCTCATGGCGAGAGCGGGCGGGCTTCGAGCCAGTGGCGGGGCCGCCGCGGTCTGCCGGTGCTGTTCATGATTCATGGTGGCGGCCTGCTGAACGGCAGTGGCGACCAGCACGATGGTTCGCTGATCGTCCGCACCGACCACGTGATCGTGGTGTCGATCAACTACCGTCTCGGCGTCTTCGGGTACCTGGACGTGCCCGGTCTCGGCACCTCTCCGGTCACCGGTCACGGCAACTACGGCCTGCTGGATCAGGAGGCCGCGTTGCGGTGGGTGCACCGCAATATCCGTGCATTCGGCGGGGACCCGAACCGGGTCACGATCGCCGGGGAATCGGCCGGCGGCTGGTCGGTGTGCGCGCTGCTGGCGTCGCCGCTCGCCCGTGGCCTGTTCAGAGGCGCAATCATGGAAAGCGGCAGCTGCGCCACCCAGAGCGCCGCTGCCGCGCAGGCCGACGGGCTCGCGTTCGCCGCCAGCGCGGGCTGCCCGCAGGCGGCGACGGCGGCGGCTTGCCTGCGCAGCAAGCCCGAGGCGTCATTGCTCGATGCCAGCTCCAGCCTGCAGAGCCGGACCATCACATCGGGGGGCCCGGAACTGCCGGTTGCTGGCGCGCAGGCGGTCGCGTCCGGCCGCTACACCAGGGTCCCGGTCCTGATGGGAACCAACCACGACGAGGGCCGGACGTTCACCCAGGGCTTCGCGTCACTGACCGAGCAGCAGTATGTGCAGCTCGTCGACCAGCAGGCCGGCCCGCTGGCGCCGGCCATCCTGCGGCGCTACCCGTGGAGCGCCTACCCGAGCCCGTACACCGCCTCCTACGCGATCGGGGCGATCTGGACCGACAGCGGCTTCATCGCCGGTATCGGCGGATGTCCCACGCAGAACCTGGCGGCGGAGTTCGCGAGTACCACGCCGACGTTCCTCTACCAGTTCGACGACAGGCACGCACCGGCCCTCAACCACCTCCTGCCCGGTTACCAGTGGGGCGCGGGGCACGCCATGGAACTCGCTTACCTCTGGCCGAGCTTCGGCAACGGCTTCTCGCTGTATGACCTGCTCACGCCGGCCCAGCTAGAGCTGTCCCATCAGATGCTCGTCTGGTGGGGCGCGTTCACGCGCACCGGCGCGCCGGCGGCACCCGGTCAGCCCGCATGGCCGCGGTACACCAGCCGGCGGCTGATGTCACTGCGCCCGGGCGATCAGAGCCGCCTCATCTCCGGCGGTACGTTCGCCGCTCAGCACCAGTGCCCCTTCTGGAACGCCACCGGATAACAGCGACCGCGGCGTGGCCAGCCCGCTAGAGTTTGCTGCTGTGCGGCTCGTCATCGCCCGGTGCAGCGTGGCCTACGCAGGCAGGCTGTCGGCCCATCTCCCGCTCGCGACCCGGCTTCTGATGATCAAGGCCGACTCGTCGGTCCTCGTGCACTCCGACGGCGGCAGTTACAAGCCGCTGAACTGGATGTCGCCACCGTGCCGGCTGGCCGAGGAGCCGGGCCGGTGGGTGGTGACCGGGAAGTCGGGCGAGACGCTGACGATCGAGATCGAGGAGATCCTCAGCGATACCTCGGTCGACCTGGGCGCTGATCCGGGACTGGTCAAGGACGGCGTCGAGGCGCACCTGCAGGAGCTGCTGGCGGCGCAGATGGACGTGCTGGGCGACGGCTGGCGGCTGGTCCGCCGCGAGTACCCGACCCCGATCGGGCCGGTCGACATCATGTGCCGGGACGCGGCGGGCGGCTGCGTGGCCATCGAGATCAAGCGGCGCGGGGACATCGACGGCTCCGATTCTACCGAAGGTAACGCTTTGGGGGGAGGGGCCTATGTGGCGGTCGAGATCAAACGCCACGCTGGCATTGATGCAGTTGAACAGTTGACCAGATACCTGGAGCTGCTGAACCGGGACCCGCTTCTAGCACCGGTTAAAGGTGTGCTTGCTGCGCAGACGATAAAGCCGCAGGCGCGCACGCTGGCGGAGGACCGTGGCATCCGGTGCGTGGTCCTGGACTACGACGCCATGCGCGGGATCGAGCGCGACGGGACGCTGTTCTGACGTTCACGCGGGTCGTAGTCCTGCGGTAGCGCCATAACGCTAAGCGGCCAACGTATCGATCTTGCGCCAAGTGATCAGCACACGGTCTTTGTCGAACCGCATAGTTACGCCGTCCACGTCGACGAAGGGCTTCCCAATACCAGGAAATACATCGATTCGCTCGACAACCATATCGATCAGCGTACCACGCCAACCGATGTCCTCGTTTGCTTGCCAAGCTTGCCGAAGCGAGTCCCGAACTGTAAGTGGCCCTGGCTGGCGCATACGGGTTCTCAGCAACTCGATCTTAGTGTTGATCGTTGATAGCTCGGCTTGAGCCTTTGCCTTGGCCCTCGCCAGCTCTGCGCGGTCCAGGAGACCGCTTGCATAGTCATCGACCAAGCCATCTAGCCTGAGCTGCTGCGCGGCACGCTGGTCAAGAAGTTGCTTCAGCTTGCCGTCGCTCGGCTCGCTATCCCTGAGCAGCTCAACGACCTTCTCTGGGTCCAGGCGGTCAAAGACAGGACGTAGGGGCCTTCCAGGGTGGTCACGCTTCGTCTCGCCATTTAGAGAGGAACCACACTTGCCGCAGTAGACACGACCAGTCAGTAGGTACCTCCGGGCCTTCGGCCGATCAGCAAACCTGTCAGCGCTGCGCTTGATCCTTAGCTGCATGTGCTCCCAGGCTGGAGCGTCGAAGACTGCTGGCCAGGCTGCGGGGAATTGTGCCCCGCGATGCTCACGAATACCGGCATACCGAACTCGCCGCAGACTGTTCCTGATCGTTATCGGGTACCACAACTTGCCTTCGGCGGTCTTGTATCCCTGCTCGTTGGCCCAGTAAGCAATCTCTTTGAACGAGTAGTTGGCAAGCAGCTTGGCGCCCATCTCACGCAGGACAAAAGCCTCGGCTTCGTCTATTTCCATGTTGCCAGTCTTGTAACCAAAGCACCGACGACTGCCATGCGTCTGGCCGTTGCGGGCTCGGTCTGCCAGCTTGCGCCTGAGGCGCTCGCTAGTCTTGCGTGACTCACGCTCTGCCAGGTAGACGGCTTGCCTTATCCGGTAGACCCCATCCGGGGTCGACAGGTCGTAGCCCTCATCTGAGGTCAAATGGACCTCTCGGAGATTGGTGACACCTGCAAGGTCAATCAGTTGCTCAGCTTCGGCTGGCTGCCGTACAAGGCGCTCCACCTCGGTCGCGAAGATAACATCGACCTTGTTTTCCTTTATGAATTTAATCAGGCCCTGGAAATCAGGGCGCCCGCTGGGGTTCCTGCTCAGGCGGGCATAGACAGCGATGCGGACAACGGCTGCCAGATGGGCGTCGAGCAGCTCACCCGGTACCTGGAACTGCTCAACCGTGACCCGCTGCTCGCGCCAGTCCAGGGGATCTTCGCCGCCCAGGAGATCCGGCCGCAGGCCCGCGTCCTGGCCATGGACCGTGGCATCCGCTACGTCACGCTCGACTAGAGGCCATGCGCGGCACCGACGACAGCGCACTGAGGCTGTTCTGAACTGGCGTTGCCTCTATCACCTGACTTCGGCCACGATCTGGCCTTGATCATTTCGGCAGGTCGCTGACCTGTGAGTTTGTGTTTCGCGTTGGCTGAAGTTGCGCACTAGGCCGAGCCCTAGGCTGGGCTGGTGTCTCCGTATATGCGGACGGTGAAGACGACCTCAGGCGCGACGGCGGTTCAGATCGTCCATTCATCGCGGCGCGGGTCGCGGGATATCGAGCACATCGGGTCGGCTCATGACGATGTGGAGCCTGAGCTGCTGAAGGCCGCGGCCCGGCAGCGGCTCGCCGCGGGGCAGGGTGAGCTTGACCCGGGGCTGGAGACGACGGAGCCGGCCCGGGAGGGGGCCGGGGGCGGGCCGCTGCCGATCACCTCGACGCGGATGGGCCACCTGCCCGGCGCGCTGGCCCGCAGGTACCGGTGCTGGGGCTGGAGGACGCCACAGACGGCGATGAGGTGTTCGCCCAGCCGGTGCTGGCCCGGATCATCGAGCCGGTCAGCAAGCTCGATTCCCTGCGGATACCGGAGGAGGCAGGCACCAGGCCGGCGTTCTGCCGGACCGTCACGCGCCGGCTGCGTGCCTATGCGCAGGAGTCGTGGCGGCAGAAGGTCTCTGCCGCCTGCGCGGCGCACGCCAGGCTGGGGCCGGCCAGCCTGGTGCTCTACGACGTCAGCTGGCTACATCAGCCCGGATAGCGCTGGATCTGCGCGTGATGGCCGGGCGTCCCGGCAAATTTCTCGTCGTCGGTCAGCAGGGGCAACGCAAGCCGCTCAGCCAGAGCGACATACATCGCGTCGTCATGGGTGAAGTTATGCCGCAACTCGAAGACGCGGGCTTGCTTGCAGCGGCTGCATGGGATGCCGCACGATCCGCAAGCCGGCGTAATCGGCGAGCATCTGTCCCGCGCGGTCCGGACCGATGCGCACCGTCGGTTTCGTCGTGATCGTCAGGCCGCGGACAATGCTGGATACCTCGGCATCGATCAGCGCCGGAGCGTGGACGGTCCGCGCCAGGCACTGCCGGAGCAGCTCGTCGCCGGACCGGGCTGGAAAGCAGCCGGATCATCGAGCAGTCAGGGACCAGCGTCACCGTTGGCCATCGCGCCTGAAGTCCGCAGATCGTCCATCGTGAACTGACTGGATCGCGCGCCACGATACCGGCCGTCACGTCCTCGGCCGGCGGCATGGCCGCCTCCTGCGTCAGCAGGTCGCGCAGGTACGCGGCCAGCGACTGGCCGCGCGCCTGCGCCCGGGCCTTGAGCGTGGCGACGACATCCTCGGGGAGATCGCGGACCTGCACGACTGTGGTTCTCGTGACCTCGGGATAACACTCTGCATGCTCGACGCATGCACTGACTCCGGCGCTCCGGTGACTTTCAGGGCGTCCGAAAGGTCACGATGTCATTTCTCGGCTGTATGTTTCCCCTTAGGCTGGGCATTATCAGGACGAGGCCATCGGACGACCGATTGCCATCCGCGTGTTTTAGGGCCGCGCGACGGAGCACCCGGTGCGGTGCCGTCGGCCGCGGGTCGGGAGGCGAGAGCGGTGCAGAAAGTCCTCGGCTGGATTGTCGCCATCCTGCTCGTTGTCTGGATTGTGTCCAACCCGGCCGCCGCCGGCAACACCCTGCACAGCTGGGTGACGGGCATCATTACGTTCTTCCAGCATCTCGCCTGACCGGAGCCGCTAGCCCCTCAGCAGGTGAGCGTTGACGGCGCGGGCCCGTTGCCCCAGCTCCGGGATCTGCGCCACGATCACGCCCTGCTCGCGCAGCCACCGGGCGCCGCCGCCCGGCACGAAGAGCGGCGGCTCCAGCCACGCCAGCACGACCCGCCGGACCCCGGCCGCCACGATGAGCTCGGAGCACGAGCGCGGCCGGGACAGCCGGCTGCGGCAGGGTTCCAGCGAGGAGTACATGGTCGCCGCGGCCAGGCCGCCCGCGGCCTGCGCCGGGGATGGGCCGCCGTCGGCCGGCGCCGCCGCGGCCCGGGCCAGGGTCACCTCCTCGGCATGATCGCGGCCGTCGCACTCGCGGGAGTATCCGGTGGCGATAACGGTGCCGTCGGCGGCGACCAGGATCGCTCCGACCGAGAACGCCGACGGCGACGGCGGGCACTGTCGCGACAGGTCGATCGCCGCGGCGAGCCAGCCGGCGTCGGCCTGGGTCGGGGCTGTCTCGGCCACTAGGCACTCCGGTGGATGGCGGTCTGATCGCCTGCCTGCCCAACGGTATCTGCCGTCGCGGGCCAGTGGTTTACTGGCACGGATATGAACGCCTAGGGCAGTTAACTGCTAACTGCGCAGAACAGGTGGTGCACGCAGATGGTGACGACGGTGCGGACGGCGGGCTCGGCGCGCGGCGCGCAGACCTTCGACTCGCTGAATCCCGCCACCGCGGAGGTCATCGCCACCTTCGGGGTCTTCGGCGAGCAGGACGTCGCCGACGCGGTGCAGCGCGCGCGGGAGGCGGCGGCCTGGTGGGCCGGGCTGGGCTGGAAGGACCGCCGGCGGCGGCTGCTGGCCTGGAAGTCCTACCTCATCCGTTACATCGGCAGGCTCGCGGAGCTGGTGCACACCGAGACCGGCAAGCCGCTCGCGGACGCCCAGCTGGAGATCCTGGCCGCGGTCATCCACATCGACTGGGCGGCCCGGCACGCGCGGCGGGTGCTGCGCCCGCGCCGGGTCCGCAGCGGGCTGGTGGCCATCAACCAGGCGGCGACGGTCGAGTACCAGCCGTTCGGGGTGGTCGGCGTCATCGGCCCGTGGAACTACCCGGTCTTCACCCCCATGGGCTCGATCGTCTACGCGCTCGCCGCGGGAAACGCCGTGGTCTACAAGCCGAGCGAGTTCACCCCCGCCGTCGGCGGCTGGCTGGTCAGCTCGCTGGCGGAGATCGTGCCCGAGCAGCCTGTCCTGCAGCTGATCACCGGCTATGGCCCGACCGGCGACCTGCTGGCCCGCAGCGGGGTGGGCAAGATCGCCTTCACCGGGTCGGCGGCCACGGCGAAGAAGGTCATGGCGGCCTGCGCGGAGAACCTGACCCCGCTGGTCGCCGAGTGCGGTGGCAAGGACGCGCTCCTGGTGAGTGCCGATGCCGACCTGGACGCGGCCGCCGACGCGGCCGCCTGGGGCGCCTTGTCCAACGCCGGCCAGACCTGCATCGGCGTGGAGCGGGTCTACGTGGCGCAGGACGTCTACCACACCTTCCTGGAGAAGCTGACTGAGCGCGTGGCCAGCGTGCGCCCCGGCGAGGACCGCGAGGCCGGCTACGGCCCGATGACGATGCCGGGCCAGATCGACGTCATCGAGCGGCACGTCGCCGACGCCCTGGCCCGGGGCGGCCGGCCGGTCGTCGGCGGCATTTCCAGCATCCGCAAGCCGTTCGTGGGCCCGGTCATCCTGGCCGACGTCCCCGAGGAGAGCCGCGCGGTCACCGATGAGACCTTCGGGCCGGTGGTCACGGTGGCCAAGGTCGCCGACCTGGATGAGGGCGTCGCGCTGGCCAACGCCGGCCAGTACGGACTCGGCGCTACGGTGTTCTGCGGCAACAAGAAGGCCGCGATGAGCGCGGCGCGCTCGCTGCGTTCCGGAATGACCGCCATCAACGGGGTCACCACGTTCGTCACCATTCCCGGGCTGCCGTTCGGCGGGTCAGGCGATTCCGGCTTCGGACGGATCCACGGCGCGGACGGGCTGCGCGAGTTCGCCCGGCCCAAGGCGATCGCGCGGCAGCGCATGAAGCCGATGGTCAACCTGACCTCGTTCACCCGCACGGACAAGGACCTGCGGAAGGTGCTGAGCCTGGCCACGATGCTGCACGGCCGGCGCTACCGCTAGCCGGCCAGCAACCGGCTAGCCGGGGGCCGCCGCCAGTTCCAGGTCGGCCGGGTCCACGCCGGCCAGCGGGGCCCGCCCGGAGATCAGGTCGGCCGCCCGCTCGGCGATGGCGATGGTCGGCGCATTGGTATTGCCGCGCGGCACGGTCGGCATGACCGAGGCGTCCACGACGCGCAGCCGCTCTACCCCGCGAACTCGCAGCTCGGTGTCGACGACGCTGGTCAGCTTGCTGGCGGCCAGCTTGGAGTCACCACCCATCGCGCAGGTCCCCACGGGGTGATAGATGGTGGTGATCTCGCGGCGGATCCACTCCACCAGCTCGGCCTCGGTCCGGACGTCATCACCCGGCGCCAGCTCGGAGGTGCAGACCTTGCTCATCGGCCGGGCGGCGGCGAACTCCCGCACCATCTCGATGGCGCGCAGCAGCGGGTCGAGATCGCCCATATCGGACAGGTAGGCCGGGTCGATGGCCGGCTTGTGCCGGGGGTCGGAACTGCGCAGCCGGATCCGCCCGCGGCTGCCGACCGCGACCAGGGTGATCAGCACCGACAGCGCCCTGATGGCCGGGTCGGTCAGGCCGAAGTTCTGGTAGGGCACCGGCAGCACGTGCCACTGGATGTCGGGCGCCGGCAGGTCCAGGGCGGTCCGGCTGAACCCGCCCGCCTCCGCCACGTTCGTGGCCAGCGGGCCGGAGTGGGTCAGCTGCCACCGGGCCAGGTTCGCCGGACCGGACCGCTCCCAGAGGCCGCGCGAGCGGGGGGTGCTCCACATGGCGGTCACCACCGGGTGATCGGACAGGTTTGCGCCCACGCCGGGACTGTCCGCCATCACCGGGATGTCGTGCTCACGCAGGTGGTCGGCCGGGCCGACGCCCGACAGCATCAGCAGCTGGGGGCTGCCCACCGCCCCGGCGGCCAGGATGACCTCGATGTCGGCCGTGGCGAACACCTCGGTGCCGCGCTGCAGGTAACGCACCCCGACGGCGCGGCCGCCCTCGATCTCGACCGCGATGGCCAGGGCATCGGTCGCGATGGTCAGGTTCGGCCGCCCGGCGGCCGGATGCAGGTAGGCGTCCGCCGCCGACCACCGCCGGCCGCCCCGCTGGGTCACCTGGTAGTAACCGACGCCGTCCTGGCGGGGGCCGTTGAAGTCGTCATTGGCGGCCTGGCCGCAACTGCGCGCGGCGGCCACGAAGGCCCCGGTCAGGCTGGACTTAAAGCGCAGGTCCTGCACGCTCAGCGGGCCTGATGCCCCGTGATAGGCCGACTCGCCGCGCGAATTATTCTCGGCCCGCAGGAAATAGGGAAGCAGATCGGTGTAACCCCAGCCTGCGCAGCCGTACTCATCGCGCCAGGTGTCGTAGTCGTACCGGCTGCCGCGCATGTAGATCATCGCGTTCATGGACGACGAGCCGCCCAGGACCCGGCCCCGCGGCCAGTAGATCGCGCGGCCGGCCGCGCGCTGCTGCGGCACGGTCTGGTAATCCCAGTCGTAGGTGCTCTTCAAGAGCAGGTTCAGGGCCGCTGGTATGTGAATCTCGTCGGCATCGTCGGGCGGCCCGGCCTCCAGGATCAGCACTCTGGTCTCCGGATTCTCCGTCAGGCGGGAGGCCAGGACGCAGCCGGCACTGCCGGCCCCGACGATGACGTAGTCATACACGGCTTACCTCCGCAACGGGCCCGACGGCGGCCAACACCCTACTAGGCACCGCACTTCGCCCGGCCGCGGGCACCTGGCCACGGCCGGTCGCTGGCGCGCACGTACCGAACGTCAGGGTATCGGCATATTTGCCGGGCGCGGGTCCGGGCCGGGATAGGCGGCCGGCCCCGGACATGAGTGCGCTCCCGGCCGCAGGCCGGGAGCGCACTCTCCCCCACCCCATGACCATCCGCGACGCCGGCGGGCCCCCGAGAACCGCCGGCGCTAGGCGAGATGGCCTCCAGCCGCCAGAAGCGGCCGCTCTGCGGGCCGAGTTTCGGCCCAGTCTGGGATGCTCGTGAAAGCTTGTCAGGAGCTGGTGAAGGCTGGTCAAGCGATGCAACGTTGAGTTATGAGAATCGATCACTCTTTGTATCTATACGATGTCACATCGCTGTCTAGATGTGAATACCCAAGGTCAGAGCCTTAGAACTTCTTCCCTCGTCAAATCTTGTCGCTTACGATCCGCTACCGACACCGCAAACCTGAGCCTACCTGTCTCCCGTTGTTGACCGGTTTCCGAATCCCTGGGCGGTCTTCTGGACGAGTTACGGGCTAGCCCATGGGCTAATTTCGGTCATGCTGTCTCTGGCCGGGCCAGCCGATACGGTGGAGGCATGCCCGCTGATCGCACTGAAACACCGGTTGTCCTGTCCCGCATCTACACCCGCACGGGTGACAGTGGCACCACGGCACTGGGAGACGGAACCCGGGCGGCCAAGACCGACCCGCGGCTGGCCGCGTACGCCGACGTGGACGAGGCCAACTCCGCGATCGGGGTGGCCGTCACCATGGGCGGGCTGGCCGACGACATCCGCGCGCTGCTGATCCGGATTCAGAACGAGCTCTTCGATGTCGGCGCCGACCTGTGCAACCCCGTCTCGCCCGGCCCCGCCTACCCCCCGCTGCGCGTGGCCGAGGACTACATCAGCGCCCTGGAGGCGGCGTGCGACCAGTACAACGAAGGGCTGCCCACGCTGCGCAGCTTCGTGCTGCCCGGCGGCAGCGCCGGCGCCGCGCTGCTGCACACCGCGCGCACGGTGGTCAGGCGGGCCGAGCGGACTACCTGGGCGGCCATCGAGGCGCACGGCGACGCGATGAGCCCGCTCCCCGCCCGCTACCTGAACCGGCTCTCTGACCTGCTGTTCATCCTAGGGCGCTGCGCCAACCAGCCCGACGGTGACCTGCTCTGGAAGCCCGGCAGCGACCGCTCGGCATGACGCCGACCGGGGCGTTATCAGGAGGCGACCCGATTCGCGCGGAAAATCCCCCCAGCATTCTTAACGGTCAGCTCAGGCCACTCAGATGGCCCGGCGGGGCCGACTCGAGCCACGACAGAAAGCCCGTCAGGGCCTCCTCGCTCATCGCCAGCTCGACCGTCCGGGGCGCGGGCTGCGCCGCGGTCAGCCCGTTGCCGTCCCGGCCCGCCTGGCATTCGACGACGACGGTCCCGGCGCCGATGCTCGCCGTCTCCGTCTGCGCGGCGAGGCGGCGCCCGAGCACGCTCATCGACCGGCGGTCGAACACCTCATTGGGCCGCAGCCGGAGCCCGAAGGCGCTGTACCAGGCCAGCTGGTCGGGCTCGTAGGCGGCCAGGCCGAGCCGCCAGGTCGCGGCCTGCGTGGCGCGCAGGCCGCATTCCACGGTCCCCCCGGCCCGGCCCAGCAGGATCCGCCGGGAGGCCAGGACCACCGCGGCGATGAGCGCCACCGCGAGGACCAGCAGCAGCGTCCAGCCAGCGGTCAGCGCCAGTACCCCCGTCACCCTGGCGCTCCGCTCGTGCCCTCGTCAGGACCCGGCGCCGGCGGCTCGCAGCTGAGCCCGGTAGTAGCGGACCTCGGCCGTCTCCTCGCCGCCCGGCCCGGCCGCTTCCAGCGCGGCGTCCAGGGCCGCCTGCGCCGCCGCGGTGTCAATGTCGGAGCTGAGCAGGGCGTGCCGGGCCAGGATCGAGACCCGGTCGTTGGCGATGGACAGGAAGCCGCCGTCCACCGCCGCGCTCACCTCCTCGGCAGCATCACCCTCGGGCCTGATCTTGACCACGCTGCCCTCGACCAGGATGCCCAGGACCGGTGCGTGGCCGGTCATCAGCCCGATGTCACCGTCGCGCGTCTTGGCGCTCACCATCTGCGCGGGGCCGGCCCAGATCTCCCCCTCGGGCATGACCAGCTCGACCTGCAGCGTCACAGTGCTCCCTCACACGACTCCGTCATGACGCCACCCTCGCGCGACTCCGTCATGACTGCTTCTCCAGGGCCTTGGCCTTCTTCTCCACGTCCTCGATCCCGCCGCACATGAAGAACGCCTGCTCCGGGACGCTGTCGTACTTGCCCTCGCAGATGGCCTTGAAGGAGGCGATGGTCTCCTCCAGCGGGACGAACACGCCGTCCTGGCCGGTGAACTGCTTGGCGACGAACATCGGGTGGGACAGGAAGCGCTCGATGCGCCGCGCCCGCTGCACCGTGACCTTGTCGTCCTCCGATAGCTCGTCGATACCGAGAATCGCGATGATGTCCTGTAGCTCGGTGTAGCGCTGCAGGATCCGCTGGGTCTCGCGCGCGACGTCGTAGTGCTCCTTGCCCACGTAGCCGGGGTCCAGGATCCGGGACGTCGACGCCAGCGGGTCCACCGCCGGGAAGATGCCCTTCTGGGTGATCTCGCGCGACAGCGCCGTAGTCGCGTCGAGGTGCGCGAACGTCGTGGCCGGGGCCGGGTCGGTGTAGTCGTCAGCGGGCACGTAGATCGCCTGCATCGAGGTGATCGAGTGGCCGCGGGTGGAGGTGATCCGCTCCTGGAGCTGGCCCATCTCGTCGGCCAGCGTGGGCTGGTAGCCCACCGCCGACGGCATCCGGCCTAGCAGCGTGGAGACCTCGGAACCGGCCTGGGTGAACCGGAAGATGTTGTCGATGAACAGCAGCACGTCCTGGCCCTGCACATCGCGGAAGTACTCCGCCATCGTCAGGGCCGACAGGCCGACCCGCAGCCGGGTGCCCGGCGGCTCGTCCATCTGGCCGAAGACCAGGGCCGTGTCGTTGATGACGCCCGATTCGGTCATCTCCGTGATGAGGTCGTTGCCCTCGCGGGTCCGCTCCCCCACGCCCGCGAAGACCGACACCCCGCCGAAGTTCTTGGCCACCCGGGTGATCATCTCCTGGATCAGCACGGTCTTGCCGACGCCGGCCCCGCCGAACAGCCCGATCTTGCCGCCCTTGACGTAGGGGGTCAGCAGGTCCAGGACCTTGATCCCGGTCTCCAGGATCTCCGTGCGCGGCTCCAGCTGGTCAAACGGCGGCGGGTCGCGGTGGATCCCCCACCGCTCGGTTATCTCGAGCGAGGCCAGCGGCACGTCCAGGGGCTGGCCGAGAACGTTGAACACGTGTCCCTTGGTGACGTCGCCGACCGGCACCGAGATGGGGCCGCCCGTGTCGGTGACGACGGCGCCACGGGTGAGGCCGTCGGTGGGCCGCATGGCGATGGCCCGGACGGTGTCATCGCCGAGGTGCTGCTCGACCTCGAGGGTCAGGGTCGTGGTCTCGTCGTCGAGGGTGATCTCCACTTCCAGCGCGTTGTAGATCGGCGGCATGCTCTCGGCGGAGAACTCCACATCCACGACGGGGCCATTGATCCGGACGACCCGGCCCGCCCCGGCGTCCTCGGCGGGCCCGTCGGCGGACTGAGGGGTGTCTGCGGTAGCGGTCATGATGCTCACTTACTCCCACTAATCGTCTCGGCCAGCGCATTGGCACCGCCCACGATCTCGCTGATTTCCTGGGTGATCTCGGCCTGCCGGGCCTTGTTGGCTTCCCTGGTGAGCTGCTCGATCAGGTCATGCGCGTTGTCGGTGGCCGACTTCATGGCCCGCCGCCGGGAGGCGATCTCCGAGGCGGCGGAGTCGAGCAGCGCGTAGAAGATCCGACTCTCCACGTACCAGGGCAGCAGCGCGTCCAGCACGGCCTCGGGGGACGGCTCGAAGTCGTAGACGGGGATCGGGCCGCCCGCCGGCTCGTCGGTCGTCTCCTCGATTTCCAGCGGCAGGAGGCGGCGGACGACGGGCTGCTGGGTCAGCATGGAGACGAAGTCGGTGTAGACGATGTTGATCTCGTCCACCCCGCCCTCCTCGGTCGGCTGACCGTAGGCGGCCAGCAGCGC
>DATCEO010000041.1:0-10869 GCA_036510065.1 Streptosporangiaceae bacterium
ACGCTTCCGGAGGCGCCGTTGATGAGCAGCGTGCTGCCGCTCCCGACGCCGAGCTGGTCGAGCGCGCGCGTGGCCGTCTCGATGGCGGCCGGCAGCGCGGCAGCGCCGGGGAAGTCAAGCGACGGCGGGATCGGCGCATAGGAGGACAGCACCGCCAGCTCGGCCTGGGCCGCCCCCTCGGCGGAGAAGCCGAACACGCGATCGCCGACGGCCACGTCCGCAACGCCGTCGCCGAGCTCGTCGACGACGCCCGCCGCCTCGTGGCCCATAGTCTGCGGGAGCTCCCCATCCATCATGCCCTTGCGCTTCTTCCAGTCGCTCGGGTTGACGCCGGCCGCGCGCACCGCAATCCGGACCTGGCCGGGACCCGCATGCGGATCGGGGAGATCCACGATCTCGAGGACCTCCGGGCCCCCGAACTGGCTGAAACGGACTGCCTTCAACATTCGCTCCGATCTTGACTCAGGGGTGTCGCGGGTTGCTGCGCGTACGACAGTCTGCCAACCTCGCGGCCGGCAGCTGGTTCTTCAAGCCCGCTTGAACAACCCGGCCCGGCCGGTTAGCCTCCGGGCCATGGCCACCGCGTCCCGGTACCTGACGATCGCGCAGCTGTCCGCGCGCAGCGGGGCGGCACCGTCGGCGCTGCGGTACTACGAGGACCTGGGGCTGATCAGCGCCGAGCGCACGACGGGCAATCAGCGCCGGTACCCCAGTTACGTGCTCCGGCGGATCGCCTTCATCCGGGCCGGCCGGCAGCTGGGCCTGTCGCTGCGCGACATCAGGACTGCGCTGGATACGCTGCCCGACGGCAAGGCCCCGACCAAGGCGCAGTGGGGCCGGGCCGCCCGGACCTGGCAGGCCCGGATCGACGAGCGCATCGCCGAGCTGCAGCGGCTGTCGTCGACCCTCGGCAGCTGCGTCGGCTGCGGCTGCCTGTCCCTGCGCAGCTGCGCGCTTTACAACCCGCAGGACACCGCGGCCCGTCTCGGCGCCGGAGCGCGGTGGCTGCTGGGCGACGAGCCGCCGGACCCGGCGCCTACCTCGCCAGGATGACCGCGATCAGCGCGGCCAGCGGGATGAGCACGGCCGCGATCGGCCGCCAGGCCCAGCTGGCCGCGACCAGGCCGGCCGGCGTACCGCGCCGCCGGGCCTCCTCGCAGCGCCGCGCGAGCTCAGTGGCCATGACGTGGCTCGGGTGCTGGCTGGCGATCTCCTTGGCCTTGTCGGGCATCCGCCCGAAGGCCGTGGCGTCGGGCACCTCGAACCGGCGGCGCGCCCGCATGTCGTGGCGCTCCCGCTCCCGGCGGGTCCCGAAGCCCACCCGCAGCTCAGCGCGCGCCCTGGCCCGCCGCGGTGAGTACAGCGCCCAGCTGTAGACCGGCTTGGGCGGCCTGGGCGCTGGCCGCTCGCAGTGGATCTCTGCGGAGTCGCCGAGGAACACCCCGGCCACGCCGCCCCACGGCACCCGGTAGTCCCGGAACGGGTTGCGGATGGTCAGGCCGTCGGCATCACTGATGATCTTGGGGTGCACCGTGCAGGCGTACATGATACCGGTCCCCACCAGCAGGCCGGCCGCGATTTCCAGGGAGAACCAGTCGCGTGACTGAATGACCAGGTCGGCCAGGTTGATCACGGCGAAGGCGACCCAGCCCCACCAGAGCACCAGCGGGGGGATGAGACGGAAGACGGTCCGGCCGTCTTCCTTGGTTCGCCAGGCCGACTTCAGCCGGCTGCCGGGCAGGCCGGGCGGGACCGGACGGCCGCCGGCCGGGGTGGCGCCCGGCGAGACCTGACTGGGCGGCACGGGGCCCCGCGGGGCCGGGCTCGGCGGGACCGGACCCTGCTGCGGGGCCGGGCTCGGCGGGACGGGGCCGGGCATCGCGCCGGGAGCGGGCAGCGCGCCGTCTGGCCGGGTGCCCCCGGCGGACGCCTGATCCTGCTGTGACGACACGGTAGCCCGCTCCACTGCCTTCGGTCCGGGACCGCCGGGCCGACGATCCAGCGACCAGCCTATGTCCCCTAGCCGCAGGCCATCCGTCCCGGAGGTCAGGCTAGTGCCGCGCCCGGCAGCTGCACTGACATGGCCGGGCCGCTGCCGCCCATCGCGGTCAGGGCGGTCGCGGCCATCAGCCGGACGCCAATGCCGATGGCTCGCTCGTCCACGTCGAAGGCAGCCTGATGGATGTCGTAGTCCGCGGCGGATCCGGGGGTCCGGGTGCCCAGCCGCGCCAGCGCGCCGGGGATGGACTCCAGGTACCAGGCGAAGTCCTCGCCGCCCAGGCTCTGCGCGGCCGGGGTCACCGCGTCCGGGCCGAGGACCCGGTCAGCGGCCGCCTCGATCATCGCGGTGCAGATGGCGTCGTTGACGGTCGGCGGCACGTTGCGCTGGTAGGTGATCTCCGGCACCACGCCGTAGGCGTTCGCCACCGACTCCACCAGCGACTTCACCATGTCGGGAGCGGCGTGCCAGGCCTCGTCGTCCAGGCAGCGCACCGTCCCCTCGACCATGCCGTCGTCGGGGATGGCATTGGCAGCCGAGCCCGCCATGACCCGTCCCCAGACCAGGCTGAGGCTGGACCGCGGGTCCACCCGCCGGGAGAGCGCCGCGGGCAGCTCGGTGATGATCTTGCCGAGCGCGTAGACCAGGTCCGCCGTCAGGTGCGGCCGGGCCGTGTGGCCGCCCGGCCCGGTTACCTTCACCATGATCTTGTCGCAGGCCGCGGTGATCGGGCCGGCCCTGGTGCCGATCTTGCCCACGTCCAGTCGCGGGTCGCAGTGCAGGGCGAAGATCCGGTCCACCGAGGCGATGCCGCCCGCCGCCATCACGTCAATGGCGCCGCCGGGCACCTCCTCGGCCGGCTGGAAGATCAGCCTGACCCTGCCGGGCAGCACCCCGGCCGCGCTGGCCTTGGCCAGGAAGAGCCCGGTCCCCACCAGGACAGAGGTGTGCACGTCATGCCCGCAGGCATGGCAGGCGCCGCGCGTGGTCGACCGGTAGGGGACGTTCTTCTCGTCGATGATGGGCAGCGCGTCAATGTCGGCGCGCAGCGCGACGAGCGGCTCGTCGGCCGATCCGCCGCCGACGTCGACGATCAGGCCGGTGCCCTTGGGCAGCACGGCGGGCCGCAGCCCGGCAGCCTCCAGCCGCAGGGCGATCCGCCGGGTGGTCCGGTACTCGTGGTAGCCAGTCTCCGGGTGCGCGTGCAGATCCCGCCGGAACCCGATGAGGTCTGCTTCGTGCTCCGCCAGGAAGGCATCGAGCTCGCCCTCCAGGTCATGCTCGGCCATGAACCGCCTCCTCCGGGCCCACGAAGCGGTCCTCGGCAAACTCGGCCACCAGCGTGTCCACGACGTCGGACAGGTCGCCGCCCCCGGCGACCACCGCCCGCTGCCGTTCATAGGACGCGCCCTGGTCGAGCACCTCGAATGCCACAGCTAGCTCAGCTGCGCAGCCCAGTCGCTCCGCCACGGGCTCCAGCTCGTGCACCAGCTCGTAGAGCTGGTCGCGGAGCGGGGCCGTCGACCCGTAATCATCAGTTATCACCATCGCGTCCAGGCCATACCTGGTGGCGCGCCATTTGTTATCGCGAACAACCCAGGCAGCCGGGCACGGCAGCGTGTAACCGCGATCGAGCTGGGTGTCGAGCAGGTGAACAAGAGATTGCGACAGTGCCGCAGCCATGCCGATCTCGCGCAGTGTGGGCAGGCCGTCAAACATCCGGACCTCGACCGTGCCGAAGTCCGGGTGCGGGCGGATGTCCCACCACACCTCCTTGATGCTCCGGATCGTACCGGCTCGAAGAAGCGTGTCCATGTAGTCCTCGAACCCACTCCAGTCCGCTAATAGCTGCGGCGGCCCCGAGGTGGGCAGCCCGCCGAAGATGACGGACCGACTCGAGGCGAGCCCTGTGTCGTGCCCGCTCCAGAACGGGCTTGAGGCGGTCAGCGCCAGGAAATGCGGCAGGTATCCGGCCAGCGCGTTAACGATGGGTATCGCCTTGCAGCCGTCGCGAATACCCACGTGCACGTGCACGCCGAATGTCTGGATCCTGCGGGCAAGCCACTGCAAATTCTCGAGCAGCTCGGCATATCGCTGAATGGGCGCCATCTTGGCATCCCGCCAATCGCTGACGGGATGAGTACCAGCACAGGCCAGCATCGTACCGCGCTCAGCGGTAATCCGCTGAAGTTGCGCGATTGTCGTAGCGAGGTCCCCCTTGGCCTCCGCGACGGTGCTGCAGATCCCGGTCACGACCTCGACCGCCGACTGCATGAGCTCATACCGCATCTTGGGATGCTCTCCGGACTCCGACAGGTCAGGCAGCGCGGCGAGCACCTCGCGGGCATCCTGGCGGAGCATCCGGCTGCGGCTGTCGATGAGCTGCAGCTCCCACTCGATGCCCAGCGTGGGCCCGCGTGATGGGTTCCAGATAATCGCGACCATGCGCCTTGCGTGCCCTTTCGTCCGGTACCACGCGGAGCCCGCAGGTGCGGCGCCTGCGTCGTGCTAGCTGCCCCGTCCGCATCATGCGTCCCACCCGCACCTGCAGCTGGCCCGCTGGTCAGTACGCGTCCGCTGGCTGGTAGAGCCCCCAGACATCGCGCAGCGCATCGCAGACCTCACCGACGGTGGCCAGGGCGCTGAGCGCGTCCCGCAGCGGGTACAGCAGGTTGTCCGCCCCCGCTGCCGCCCGGCGCACGGCCTCCAGCCGGCGCGTGACCTCGGCTGAGTCCCGGCGCTCGCGCAGCTCAGCCAGCCGCTGCGACTGCTGCTGCTCAATCGCCGGATCGGCGCGCGCCGGCTGGTACGGCTCCGCGTCCGGGGTGACGAACGCGTTCACGCCGACCACCTTGCGCTCCCCCGAGTCGATCTGCCGGGCGATCCGGTAGGCCGAGCGCTCGATCTCGGACTTCTGGAAGCCCTGCTCGATCGCGCCCACGGCACCGCCGAGCTCCGCCACCTTGGCCATCAGCTCGATGGCCTGCTCCTCGATGTCGGTAGTCATCGACTCGATCGCGTACGAGCCGGCGAACGGGTCCACCGTGGCGGTCAGGTCCGTCTCGTAGGCCAGGACCTGCTGGGTGCGCAGGGCCAGCCGGGCCGCCTTCTCCGAGGGCAGCGCTATCGCCTCGTCGTAGGAGTTGGTGTGCAGCGACTGGGTGCCGCCCAGCACGGCCGCCAGGGCCTGCAGGGTGACCCGGGTCAGGTTGACCTCCGGCTGCTGGGCGGTGAGCTGGACTCCCGCGGTCTGGGTGTGGAAGCGCAGCATCTGCGAGCGGGGATCGGCCGCCCCGAACTCCTCGCGCATGATCCGCGCCCATAGCCGCCGCGCGGCCCGGAACTTGGCGATCTCCTCCAGCACCGTGGTCCGGGACACGAAGAAGAACGACAGGCGCGGGGCGAACTCATCGATGACCAGGCCGGAGGAGAGCGCGGCCCGCACGTACTCGCGGGCATTGGCCAGCGTGAAGGCGATCTCCTGCACGGGCGTGGCGCCGGCCTCGGCCATGTGGTACCCGGAGATCGAGATGGTGTTCCACTTCGGGATCTCCTTCCGGCAGTAGGCGAAGGTGTCGGCGACCAGCCGCAGCGAGGGCTGGGGCGGGTAGATGTAGGTGCCGCGGGCGATGTACTCCTTGAGGATGTCGTTCTGGATCGTGCCGGTGAGCTGGCTGGCGCTCACCCCCTGCTCGGCGGCCGCCAGCTGGTAGAGCAGCAGCAGCACGGCGGCCGGGGCGTTGATGGTCATCGAGGTCGACACCTCGTCCAGCGGGATGCCATCCAGCAGCAGCCGCATGTCCTCGAGCGAGTCGATCGCCACGCCGACCTTGCCCACTTCCCCGCGAGCCTGCGGCGCGTCCGAGTCGTAGCCCATCTGAGTGGGCAGGTCGAAGGCCACCGACAGGCCGGTGGTCCCGGCCTGGATCAGCTGGTGATAACGGCGGTTGGAGTCCGCGGCGGTGGAGAAGCCGGCGTACTGCCGCATGGTCCACGGCCGCTTGACGTACATCGTCGGGTAGATGCCGCGGGTGAACGGGTAGGCTCCCGGCTCGCCCAGGTCCGCGGCGAGGTCCAGGCCTGACACGTCTTTTGGCCCATAGACGTTTTCGATGGGTGCCCCGGACTCCGATATGCGGCTCATACGACCAGATTATGGCGCGTGTGGGTCGCAGCCTAGGTGGGGAAGTTCACAGCGAGTAACACGCCGGGACGGGCCAGCCACGTATGCTGCCGCAGCGCGGCCCTTTTGCCGGGTTCGCGCTCGCGAGTCGGCGCTGATGATTGAGGACGCGATGAGAGCTGGTCCTACCGCACGGGGTGCTGTCCTGGCCGCGGCGGCCGGGGTCCTGGCGCTGGCGGTGGCGCCGGCCGCGCTAGCTGTCGCCCCGGCCGCATCGGCCGCGCCGACCATATCGGCCGCGCCGACGTCGATGCCGGGCCACGCCGCCCGGCTGGTCGTGGGCGGCGCGCAGCTGGGGACGCCCGGCGTCGTGGTGAACTATCCGGCCGGGAAGTTCCCGCGCCTGCCCGTGGTTCCCGCCTCGGCCTACATCATCGCGGACGCGACGACCGGGCAGGTGCTGGCGGCCAGGGATCCGCATGGCGAGTTCGCCCCCGCCAGCACGCTCAAGGTCCTGACCGCGATAACGCTGCTCCCGCGGCTCAGCCCGGATGCCATGGTGCTAGCTACCCGGCAGGCGGCCGACACCGAGCCCAACGACGTCGGCCTGATTCCGGGACGACGCTACGCGGCCGCCGATCTGTTCAGGGCCCTGCTGCTCATTTCCGCCAACGACGCGGCCGTTGCGCTCACCCAGGCCACCGGGTCATCCGCCCAGGGCATGAGCCTCATCAACGCGGAGGCCCAGCACCTGCAGGCCTACGACGTTGTCGCCAAGCAGCCCAACGGGCTGCCCGCCGCCGGCCAGGTGGTGTCGGCCTACGACGAGGCGCTGATCGCCCGGCAGGCACTGGCCATCCCGGCGTTCATGCACGACGACTCGCTGCTCGCGGCCAGGTTCCTGGTCAAGCCGAAGCACTGGGTCACTCTGGTCAACCAGAACTACCTGCTGACGCAGTACCGGGGCGGCATCGGCGGCAAGATCGGCTGGACAGCCAAGTCCAAGGCCACCTACATGGGCATGGCCCGGCGCAACGGCGTCACGCTCATCGTGGCCGTGCTGCACTGTACGCCGCTGGAAGAGATCACCGCAGGAGAGCACCTGCTGAACTGGGGGTTCGCCGCGGACGGCCGGGTCCGGCCGGTGGGCACGCTGGTCTCGCCGCTGCAGCCCGCCGCCATCGCCCGCCCGGCGGTCAGGGCCAGCAGCCCGGCCCCGCCGGCACCCAGGGCCGCGGTGCACGCCAGGGCGGTTCGGCTCGGGAGCGCGGCAGAAGCCCGGACAAGCGGCGACACCGCCGGCCTCGCCGCGGGAGCGGCGGCAGCCCTCGCGGTGGCCCTTGCCGTCGGCCTGCTCGCCCGGTCCCGGCGCCACAAGGCGACGTCCGGCCGCAGCTAGCCCGTTGCGCCCACCCGCGCCCGGCGCCCGGCGCGCCCGGCGCCCGGGTCAGGGCTGGGGCGGGGCCGGGTGCCGGGGCTCGTAAATCGGGAACTCGCTCCCGTCCGGCAGCCGGATGGCGGCCAGCAGCCCCCAGCCCTGATCTGAGACTTCCCGAGCGACCTCGACCCCCCTGGCCGTCAGGTCGGCCAGCGTGGCGTGGATGTCATCGCACATCAGGTACAGCTCGTGGTGGCCCGGCCCGTCGGCCGCGTGGACCGCCAGCTCCGCGGGCGGCAGGGCGAAAATGAGCCAGCCTCCGCCGGCGTCCACTGAACCGAGGCCCAGCACGTCCCGGAAGAATGCCCGCACCTGGTCGGCCTGCGGGGAGAACACGATCGCATGCACGCCGTTGATCACCCCGCGATTCTAGACCCCGGGCGCCGCGTCGTCGCAGCTCTGCAGCCTGCGAAATCGGGCGGCCAGGAAGACCGGGAAGCGCGCGGCGTCGCGGCGCTCGGCGACCCAGTCAGCCGGCGGGGCGGGCTCCGCGATGGCATCTAGCCACAACCCGCGACGGTGCAGCGCGGCGAGGTAGGTGCCCAGCGTCCGGTGATTCGCCCCGACTTGGCGGCGAAGCGACGACAGCTGCCCTGCCGCCTGCCACCAGCCCTCGTCGTAGGACGACCCCTCAGTCGGCCAGGAGCCGGAGACATGCTCCCCGCCCGGGAAGCAGGGATGCAGGATGCTGAAGACGAGCCGGCCGCCGGGCTCCAGCAACCGGGCCACGCTGGCGAGGGCATTGTCCAGGTCGTCGATGTCCGACAGCCCGAAGTTGCAGGTCACCATGTCAAGCCGCGTCGCCGGCTGCCAGCTGTCAGCGGACCCGCCCATGGCCGCAGGCCAGGTCCAGGACGTGCAGGCCCGCGACGTCACCGGTTAGCTCCAGCGGCGATCGGGTCGCCGGATCCTCGCACAAGTCGTTGAAGGCCGCCACGTAGAAGTCAGCGATGGTGTCATAGCGCGCGCTCTCCACGATCGGACCCTACGCCGACGGCCCTGCCCGCCCAGCCCGGCAATCGTGGATGTCCCATAGGTAACGCGTGGAGGTTTGGGGGTTACCAAAGGGACATCCACGATCGGCTGGACGCGATGGCCTGTGACGGAATGGGCCATAGGTAACTGAGCGACGAGATGGACCAGGGCTAACGGGGCGGGAGTGGCTGAGTCGCCGGGAAGCCGGGGGATCAGCGCTGCGTGGCCCGGTCTGCCGGGCGAGACGGGTGCGCGCCCGGGCGCGCGGGGCGGTGACCGGCATGGCCGGAATCTCGCTCCGGCTGCCCGGGGAGCTCCAGCCGGGCGGTCCGCTCCTGCCACCCGGCGGTCTCCTGCCCGACCGCCTCCAGCTCGGCGGTCTGCTCCGCCTGGGCGGCGGGCTCCAGCTCGGCGGGCTGCTCCTGGGCGGGGTGCTCCTGCTGGACAGGCTGCTCTTGCTGCTCGCCGGGCTCGCGGGTGGCGCTGGCGGACTGCCAGATGTCGGGCACAGAGAGCGGCGGCTGATTGATGGCCGGCATGAACGAGGTCAGCGCCGAGCTGGCCTGGGCCACGGCCTGGCGCTTTTCCTGCTGTTCCTCGGCCCGCACGGCGGCCGAATCCAGCCGGTCACTCATCTCGCGGAGCCGGTTAGCTCGCGCTCGTGTCTTGAGGCCGCGATCGACCATGTAGGCCACGAGCACCGCACCGACCAGGACCAAGATGAGGAGGCCAGCCACCCGAGCTTCCCGCCCTTCGCCGAAGAGGTCTTCCGGACCGCTCCAGGCTATGCGAGGCCGGGCGCTGCCCAGCTGATGGGACCAGGGCCATGCACGGGCCAGCTCAGGGTCAGCCGATAGCCACGGCGACGATGGCCTGGGCCTCGTTCTGGATCTCGGCCAGGTGCGCGGGTCCGCGGAAGGACTCGGCGTAGAGCTTGTAGACATCCTCGGTGCCGGACGGGCGGGCGGCGAACCACCCCGAGGCGCTGACCACCTTGAGGCCGCCGATCGGAGCACCGTTGCCCGGCGCCGTGGTCAGCGCCGCGATGATCTTCTCGCCGGCCAGCTCGTCGGCGGTCACCTGCTCCGGGGAGAGCCTGGCCAGCGCCGCCTTCTGCTCCCGGGTGGCCGGGGAGTCGATGCGGGCGTAGGCGGGATTCCCGTAGCGGGCGGTGAGGTCGGCGTAGAGCTGTGATGGCGAGCGGCCGGTCACGGCGGTGATCTCCGAGGCGAGCAGGGCGAGGATGATCCCGTCCTTGTCGGTGGTCCACACCGAACCGTCGCGCTGCAGGAACGAGGCACCGGCGCTCTCCTCGCCGCCGAAGCCGACTGAGCCGTCGAGCAGCCCCGGCACGAACCACTTGAACCCGACCGGCACTTCAAGCAGCCGGCGCCGCAGTCCCTCGGTCACCCGGTCGATCATCGAGGAGCTGACCAGGGTCTTGCCGACCGCGGCCGACGGCAGCCAGCCATCGCGGTTGCGGTACAGGTAGTCGATGGCGACGGCCAGGTAGTGATTGGGGTTGAGCAGGCCCGCGTCGGGGGTGACGATGCCGTGCCGGTCGGAGTCGGTGTCGTTCCCGGTCGCGATGGTGAAGTCGTGCTGACGGGCGATCAGGCTGGCCATGGCCGACGGCGACGAGCAGTCCATGCGGATCTTGCCGTCCCAGTCCAGGGTCATGAACCGGAAGGTCGGGTCCACCTCCGGGTTGACGACAGTCAGGTCAAGGCCGTACCGGTCGCCTATCTCGCCCCAGTAGCCGACGCTCGCCCCGCCGAGCGGGTCGGCGCCGATGCGCACCCCGCCACCCTGGGTCCCGGCCCTGATCGCGGCGAGGTCCACGACCTGCTCCAGGGCCGACACGTAGGCGTCCAGGAAGTCGAAGCGCCCGGTGGTATCGGCCGCGAGCGCGCGCGCGTACGGGATCCGGCGCACCCCGGCCAGGCCGCTGGCGAGCAGCTCGTTGGCCCGGTCCTGGATCTGGCGCGTGATGTCGGTGCCGGCGGGCCCGCCGTCGGGCGGGTTGTACTTGAAGCCGCCGTCCGGGGGCGGATTGTGCGACGGAGTGACTACGATGCCATCGGCGCGGGGGCCATCACCAGGCGTGTTGTGGGCCAGGATGGCGCGGGACACCGCCGGTGTCGGCGTGTACCCGCCGCGCTCGTCGGTCAGCACGTGCACGCCGTTCGCGGCCAGCACCTCCAGCGCGCTCACCTGGGCGGGCTCGGACAGCGCGTGCGTGTCCGCCCCCAGATACAACGGCCCATCGATCCCCTGGGCGGCGCGGTACTCGCAGATCGCCTGGGTAGTGGCCAGGATGTGGTCCTCGTTGAA
>DATCEO010000042.1:0-7974 GCA_036510065.1 Streptosporangiaceae bacterium
GGCGGCTGCGCGCAAAGCGCGGTGGGGGCGGTGCTGATTGTGGTGGGTCTCGTACTGGCTCAGGACCCGCCGCAGGTGGGCCTGGTTCCAGATAAGGGTGCGGTCCGGGAGTTCGCGGCGGCATGAGTTCGCCCGCGAGTGCCTCGGTGGCCTGGTTGCCCGCTCGATCACCAGCGAGGCCCTCATCCCGAGCTGGACCGGCTGGCCGTGGGCCGTAGCTATCCGGTTGTGCTGCGCTGCGTCAAATGGCCCGGAGCTGGCCTGCGCGGCGTCCAGCACTGCGCCCGGCAACACATGCCTCCGCGAAGGAGTCGAGGCTAGACGAGAATCCGCGGCACAGTCGGGTCGACCCGAGCGATGTCGCGGGGGTCGCTGGTGACGATGGCGTGATGACGCTGCCGGGCGCAGAGCACTACGTGTACGTCCACGACATCGTCGTGGTTGGCGTCTGCGCACATCAGCCCGACGCTGCGGGCGACGCTGAGCGTCATGACCGCGATGTCGATGTCGGGGGACTTGAGCAGCCGAGCGAGGCGGGCCTGACGGGGGCTGCGCCATGCCTGTGCGACGGCTTCGGCGGGGATGCAGATGGTGGCGCCGCGCCGCCGGGCCGCCTCCAGGCGTGCCTGCATGGCGACGGTCTTGGCGGGGTGGTCAAGCGCCAGGAGCGCGCCGGTGTCGAGCGTGAGCCCGGTCGTTGAGCCCGTGCTCACCCGGCCATCCTGCCGCCCTGCCTGGGCTGGCCTGTCAGCCCGGCCTGGTCCAGCTCGGCTTCGGCCTGCAGCCGTGCCTCCTCGGGCACCGGGGTTTCCGCGCGCCAGGCGGCCAGGATGTCGTCGAGATTCTCGCGTTCCTGGTAGTCCTCCAGTGCCGTGGCCACATACGAGCTGACCTGCCGCTCGCCTCCGGCAGCGCGCCTGATCTTCTCCACCAGCTCGTCGGGAAGGCTCACGGTGATGCGTTTCATACAATCATCATACTCCGCTGGCGGGCCTGGTCACCGAATTATGCGGGGTGGCCGGCTGTATTGTGCCGTGCCCCTCCGCCGTGACCACCGCGCCGAAGAAGTTGGTGAACGAGCGCGCGCGAGCCCTGGCCCAGGAAACTGACTGAAGTCGTGGTGCTTGACCGAGTGGGGTACTGGGCCGGAGGAGGTGGCGAGAAGTGTGTCAAGGTTCTTCCGCTTTCCGGGGTAGCGCGGAATGTCCGCGCGGCGCGTGGCCGGGAACTCTGCGGGTCGGGTAAACGTGCTGATAGCAGGCTTGCGCGGACGCTGTCCGTGCATATCCGCGATTTCATCCGCCAGGACCCCTGAACGAACGGACATATGACGGACAGGGACGACCACGAAGCGGGCAATCAGCCGGATAATCGCAGGTCAGGCCGTCTATGACGAGATCAGGTGAAGCGGTCTGTAAAACCGTCGGCTTAGCCTACGCTGGTTCGAACCCAGCACCTGCCACCACCTGCGGAAACGGCCCGTGAGCTGGGTTTTCCCCGTCTCGCGGGCCTTCTTGCTGTTGTGCCGCTGTGTTTCATGATGTGCCGCTGTGGGGCGCTGCGTAGCAGTGGTTACGGACATATGGCGGACGGATTCGGGGCGGAGCAAGCGGTTCACCGAACCGCTTGGTCCGCCGATTTCCGTGGTCGGCCGTCGTCGCTGAGGTGTCACAGCGGCACGCGGCGCGGATGTTGGTTTGCGCGCGTATCAGATCCAGCGCGTGGTCATGGCTGCGCAGAAGCACAAGAAGTCAGCCGCGACAGGCAGCTGTCAGCCAGCGGGATACGGGCGTCGGCAGCCGCGCAGGGTGAGCGCGACGGCGTGCGTCAGCGCAATACATTCGGCGCCTGCCGATTCGGGCGCGCCGAGGCATAGGCCAAGTGTGGTTCGACGTGCAACCGGACGACTTGAGCACAGCCGGGTCATACGCGACGGCGCTCGCTCGACGTCACCGGACCGGCAGTCTCGGTCGCGTCGAGGTCACCGACCGCGACGACATGCCGCCCGGACTTCACGATCCGCGTGCCGAGGCCCGGCGGGCCGGGGCAGTGCCCGGCCCGTCAGCGGCCGGTGTCGTGCACGAGGCCGCCGGGCAGCGGGACGCGGTCAGCCGCGCAGTCGCGGGCGATAAACCCGTGGGCGGCGTCGGTGGTCATCGCGCGATAATGGCCGGCGTGGAGGAGGTCGAGGTCGTCGTCGCCCATCACGAGCGCGCGACCCTGCGCGTCGGCGACGTGTTCCTGAAGATCGACGCTGATCAGGCGCGCACCGACGTCGAGGTCGAGGCGATGGCCATGGCGCCGGTCCCGACTCCGGAGGTCCTGTGGAGGAAGCCGCCCGTGCTCGCGCTCGCCGCCCTCCCAGGGACGGCACTCGGCCGCCTCAGCGAGCCGTCGACCGCGTCGCCGGCGGCGTGGGGCGCGGCGGGTGCCGCCGCACAGATGCTGCACGACGCGCCGCTGCCGTCATGGCCCGGCTGGAGCCCCGGCGAGATCGCATCGGAACTCGACGGCGAATGCGAGTGGCTCGTCACGAACGGCGTCCTTCCCGCCGGCCTGGTTACGCGCAACCGCCGGGTTGCCGAGGCTGCGCTCCGGCCGTGGACACCGGTGTTCGCGCACGGCGACCTGCAGGTCGCTCACGTGTTCGTCGACGGTGACGAGATCACCGGCGTGATCGACTGGTTCGAGGCGGGCCAGGGCGATGCCCTGTACGACCTCGCCAGCTTGACGCTCAGACACGAGGAGCACCTTGGCCATGCGGCCTTCGGTCTGGCGGCGGCGAGCGGCGGCGATGCCTTCGGCCTGCCGTACGCGCCGCTCGGCTGCCTTCTGGCCGGGAAACGGCATCCGGGCACCGCCTGGGTGTAGGCGGGATCGCGGGTCGCCGGATCCGGAGCCGGTTCAGATCGCCGAGCCGATAGAGCCCGGGCCCGAGCAGCGGCCGCCCGTGGTCGATGTCCTGTTCGGGTCGCCCGTGGTTAGACTCGTCGGCGGGTCAACGCAGCGGTCGCCGTTCGCGTGAAGGCCGCGGGCCTCTGCTGGGACAAATGAACGTCCGTTGGCGGTAGCGAGTCACCGGGCGCCGAGATGACACCATCCAGCGTCCGGATCGCCCGGGCTGCCGGGTCGAGCAGTACGCGGCGCTCATGCAGCAGCGAGCGGTTCACATCGAGGCGGGCCGGTCAGCACTTCCCCCCGATGCCCTCCGGTCCCGAGAGTTGACACCATCACCGGCCGGGAGAAGGGTGAAAAGTCAGAGCATGTTCTGACAACGGTGCAACAGCGGCGGAGGGGTGTCGGCACGATGGGCCGCTGCTGGGATAGACCCCGGAACGGCGAACCGTGAGGTGGAGTACTACCGCCTGCGGGTCAGAGCCGAACGCGACTCGCAAGAACAACCCGATGACCGCACCGCCGGCGCCCGCGCGCCTCGGCTGCTACCTGAGCCGCGGGACGTAGGTGGCCAGAGAGAAGGAGATCAGCGATGGAATCGGTGGCCCCCATCCGGCGCTCTCAGGTAGGTCCGGGTCACGCGCGCCCCCCGGCCCGGCGGCGGACCGCGGACGGGAGACCATGATGGCGTTTCAGGGTGCGATCTTCGACGTTGATGGTGTCCTGGTTGATTCGCCGCATGAGCTGGCCTGGCGGGAGTCGTTCAGGGCGCTGATGGAGGGCGAGTGGCGGCAGATCCGGGATCAGACGACCTGGGCCCCTGAGCGCTTCACCCCAGGGGTGTACCAGCAGGTCATGGCGGGGATGCCGCGGATGGCCGGCGCCCGGGCGGCGATGGAGTACTTCGGTGTGCCCGACATCGACGCCCGGATCGAGCAGTACGCGGCCGCCAAGCAGGAACACGTCGTCGGGCTGATCGAAAAAGGCCGCTTCTCCGCCTTCCCGGATGCGCTGCGGTTCATCCTGGCGGTGAAGGCCAGCGGCATCCGAGTCGCGGCGGCGTCGTCGTCTAAGAATGCCAAGCTGTTCCTGGAGCGGATCCGCCTGGACCTCTTCGCCGCCGAGCAGCGGCTGGATTACGACTTCATCGGTCCGGGGATGACGCTGGCCGAGCTGTTCGACGCCGACATCTCCGGTCGCGACTTTCCTAGGGGTAAGCCCGATCCGA
Organism: Streptosporangiaceae bacterium; assembly: GCA_036510065.1. Taxonomy (GTDB): domain Bacteria; phylum Actinomycetota; class Actinomycetes; order Streptosporangiales; family Streptosporangiaceae; genus DASUBV01. The sequence continues at coordinate 4,124 of DATCEO010000042.1, forward strand.
CGATTTTCCTGACCGCCGCGCAGGAGCTGGGCGTCAGCCCAGGCGACTGCTTCGTGGCCGAGGACGCGACCAGCGGCATCCAGGCCGCTAAGGCGGCCGAAATGGCCGGGCTCGGCGTGGCCCGGCTGGGCGACCGCGATCTGCTGCTCGAGGCGGGCGCAGACCTGGTGGTGACCACGCTGGACGACGTTTCCCTGCGGGCTCTGGCCGAGGGACGCCTGGAGGAGCGGCGGGCGGCCAAGGAGATCCGGCGGCGGCACACGCAGCGCCCGCCGAGCGTCTGGACGCTCGTTTACGACAGCTTCGACCCTGCCCGTCAAGGGCTGCGTGAGGCGCTGTGCGCGCTAGGCAACGGCTACTTCGTGACCCGTGGCGCCCTGCCGGAGGCCGAAGCCGACGGCGTCAACTACCCGGGCACCTACGTCGCCGGGCTGTACGACCGGGCGCAGACCGAGATCGCGGGGCGGACGGTCGAGAACGAGGACCTGGTCAACGTCCCCAACTGGCTCCCGCTGCGCTTCCGGGTCGCTGGCGGGGAGTGGTTCGACGCGCAGCGGGCCGACGTCCGCGAGCACCGCCTGGAGCTAGACATGCGCCGGGGAACGCTCACCCGGCACCTGGTGTGGCAGGACGCCGGGGGCCGGCGCACCAGGGTAACGCAGCGTCGCTTCGTCAGCATGAAGGATGAGCATCTCGCCGGCCTGGATACCACGTTCACGGCGGAGAACTGGTCGGGGACGCTGGAGGTCTCCTCCGGGCTGGACGGGCGGGTCGTGAACGCCGGCGTCAAGCGCTACCGCGACCTGAACCCCCGCCACCTACGGGTGCTGGGTCAGGCCCAGGTCGACGCGGAAACGATCGATCTGCAGGTTGAGACCCTCCAGTCACACGTGCGGGTCGCCCTGGCGGCGCGCACCAGGCTTCTCAGCGAGGGGCGAACGGTCGAGGCCGACCGCCGGCTGGCCGAGGAACCCGGGTTCGTCGCCCACGAGCTGAGCTTCGAGCTGGAGGAAGGGCACCCCGCGACCGTGGAGAAGGTCGTAGCGCTGTACACCTCCAGGGACCGGGCGATCTCGGAGAGCCGCGACGACGCCCGGCTCACGGTGGCCGGCGCCGGGGACTCTCACGGGTTGCTGACTCGCCATGAGGGCGCGTGGAACAGCTTGTGGAACCGCTTCGACATCGAGCTGGACAGCGCCAACGAGTGGACCGAGACCGTCCTGCACCTGCACATCTTCCATCTGCTGCAGACGGTCTCACCCCACACGCCGCACTTGGATGTCGGCGTCCCGGCGCGCGGCTGGCACGGTGAAGCCTACCGCGGCCACATATTCTGGGATGAGATGTTCATCTTCCCGTTCCTCAACTTCGAACGGCCGATCCTGGCCAGCGCGCTGCTGGAGTACCGTCACGCGCGGCTCGGGGCGGCCCGCGCGGCAGCCCGGGCGGCCGGGTACGACGGCGCGATGTTCCCCTGGCAGAGCGGCTCCAACGGAGGCGAGGAGACCCAGGAGGTCCACCTCAACCCGAAGTCGGGGCGCTGGCTGCCCGACCATTCGCGCAACCAGCGGCACGTCAACATCGCCATCGCCTACAACGTCTGGCAGCACTACATGGTGACCGGGAGCACCGCGTTCCTGCGCTTCACCGGCGCCGAGCTGCTGGTCGAGATCGCCCGCTTCTGGGCCAGCGTCGCCACCTACAACTCGGAGCTGGGCCGCTACGAGATCCTTGGCGTGATGGGTCCCGACGAGTACCACGAGGCCTACCCGGACTCCGGCGAGCCGGGGCTGCGCAACAACACCTATACCAACGTGATGGCGGTCTGGGTGCTGCAGCGGGCGCTCGAGGCGCTGGAGGTCCTGCCGGCGCACTACCGGCAGGAACTGGTCGAGGAGCTGATGATCCGCGACGAGGAACTGGACCGCTGGCGCGACATCACCCGCAAGATGAAGGTCGTTTTCCACGCCGACGGGGTGCTGACCCAGTTCGAGGGCTATGAGGACCTGCTGGAGTTCGACTGGGAGGGCTACCGGGAGCGCTACGGGAACATCCAGCGGCTGGACCGGCTGCTGGAGGCCGAGGGCGACAGCGCCAACCGCTACAAGCTGGCCAAGCAGGCCGACATGCTGATGCTGCTGTTCCTGCTCTCCCGGGACGAGCTGCGCGAGTTGCTGCGCAACCTCGGCTACGAGATGAGCACCGACCAGCTCGCCCGCACCGTCACCCATCACCTCGAGCGCACCTCGCACGGCTCCACGCTCAGCGGCGTGGTCACCGCCTGGGTCCTGGCCCGTTACCAGCCCGAGGAGGCCTGGCGGTTCCTGCAGCAGGCGCTGCAGAGCGACGTCGCTGACGTTCAGGGCGGGACCACCGCCGAGGGTGTGCACCTCGGGGCGATGGCCGGGACGGTGGACATCGTGCTGCGGTGCCTGACCGGGATGCGGGCCCGCGGGCCGGTGCTCCGCTTCGACCCGGCGCTGCCGCCGGAGGTGAAGCAGCTCAAGTTCAGTGTTCACTACCGCGGCCACCGCATTGACGTCGCCCTTGCCCCGGACCACATGCGGCTCGGCTCCCGACCCGGCGTCGCCGCACCCATCAGCGTCCTCGTCCGCGACCAGACCGTCGAGCTGGCCCCCGGCCAGGAGCGCGAAGTCTCGCTGGGGCGGACGCCATGAGCGCCGGCACCTCGGTCCCCGAGCAGGCGGCACGGCTGGTGGAGCGGGCGCAAAAGGTCGCCCTGTGCCTGGACTTCGACGGTACCCTCAGCCCCATCGTCGAGGACCCGCAGGCGGCCCGGCCGCTGCCCGGCATCGTCGAGCTGCTCGGCCCGCTGGCGGAGCGGTTCGCCGCCGTCGCTCTCGTCTCGGGCCGTCCGGCCGCATACCTGGCTGAGCACGCCGCGGCGCGCGGCGTCCGCTACCTAGGTCTGTACGGGCTGCAGGAGATCCGCGAAGGGCAGCTCCGGGTGGACCCGCGCCTGAAGGCGGCGCGGCCGGCGGTTCTGGCCGCCGGCAAGGCGCTGCGAAACGCCCCGGCCGTGCGCGACAGCGGCGCCTGGCTGGAGGATAAAAGGAGTACGCGGTCGCCGTCCACGCCCGCCGGCTCGCCGACCCCGGCCAGTGGGCCAGCCCGATCGACCAGGCCGCCCGGAAAATCGCCGGGCAGTACGCCCTCGAGGTCATCCCGGGGAAGCTGGTCTGGGAGCTGCGGCCGCCAGTGCGCCGCGACAAAGGCGACGCGGTCCGCCGGGTCGTCGCCGAGTCCGGCGCCCGCGACGTGGTGGTCGTCGGCGAGAATCTCGGCGACCTGCCCGCCTTCTCCGCGGTAGCCCAGCTCGCGGGCCAAGGTCACAAAGGGCTGCGGGTGGCGGTGCGCTCCGAGGAAGCTCCGCCTCAGCTGCTCGCCGAGGCCGACCTCATCATCGAGGGGCCGGCCGGAGTCCTCGACTTCTTGCAGCAGCTTGCCGCCTGAGGCCCGGGGGCCGGGGCGAGCTCCTCCGGGGATGGACCAGCTTGGACCATGCCGCCAGCGCGGGCAACGGATAGGCCTCCACCGCCTGCCCGGCGACCAGTTGCTGCTCGGCCAGCACCGCTGACGCCCCGTTCTGCAAGGGACGGCAGACCGCTCGTGAGCAGCGGGCTCCCTTGCGGCCCAGGACAGCATCGGGGAGTGCCTTTCAAGACCCCCGGATTACGGGCCTGCCGGTAAGGAAAGAACCACCAGCCGCCACTTGGATCGGAGAGTTCCGCATCGGCGAACGGCAACGGCACTTCGGCTGTTTCGGGTAGGCCGCGCGTCCGGTATCACCCGACTCGCTGCTTTGTCGATTACTCCGAGGTGCCGCCATC
>DATCEO010000043.1:0-3201 GCA_036510065.1 Streptosporangiaceae bacterium
GGACGGCGATCGGGCCAATGCCTGTTCCGTCTCGCCGGCGCTCCCTTCGGCGGCAACCTGGTCACGGTATGCGGCGGCCACGTCGCAACGGGTTCCCGGGCTTCGTTCTAGCGGCAGTTCCGGCCGGCGTACCGGCCGGCCGGAACACCCGTCCGGTCGTCGCGGTCGTGCGTACAGCGTTCAGTGCCGGCTGCCGCTTTCGCACCGGCCGTTAAGACCCTGGTTCGTCGTGGCCGCGGGCCGCGGCGTCGCGGTGCGCCGGGGCGTCGTCTAGGCTCGGCGCTGATGCCGAGGCTGCTGGTCGTTCATCACACGCCGTCGCCCGCCCTGCAGGCTATGTTCGAGGCGGCGGTCAGCGGGGCGCGGACCGATGAGATCGAGGGCGTCGAGGTGGTTATCCGGCCGGCCCTGACCGCGGCGGCGTCCGATGTGCTAGCGGCCGACGGCTACCTGCTCGGCACCCCCGCCAATATCGGCTACATGTCCGGCGCGCTGAAGCACTTCTTCGACGGCATCTACTATCCGTGCCTGGAAGCCACCCGGCGCCGGCCCTACGGCCTGTACGTGCACGGCAACCTGGACACCGGCGGCGCGGTACGCGCGGTCGAGTCGATCACCACCGGCCTGCAATGGCGCGCGGTCCGGCCGCCCGCCTGCGTCACCGGAGCGCCCGGCAAGCAGGATCTGCAGGCCTGCTGGGAACTGGGCGCACTGCTCGCGGCCGACCTGGCCGGATGATCATCGCCCGGACTCCCATCGCCGCACATCGGCCCGCCCCCGCGCAGCGGCCCGCACATCACGCTCTGTCACGAGCCCTTGACGAGTATCACGCGCTATAACCGATCTGCGCGGACGTCGGCTCGATGCCAGGTCCCGACGCTGACCGCCAGATCTGTCAGTTAGGCGCGCTGACTGCAGCCGCATCTGCCTCCGCGTTGATCTTGTCAAGATGGTCGGTCCAGTCAGGGCCGCCGTGCTCGCGTAGCCAGGCGATCAGCTGCGGCCGGTCCGGGTGCTGATCAAGCAGCCTGAGAAGACGGCCTCGCCTGCTCAGCCGGTGCTCCCGACTGAGTGTCAGATACTGGTTGAGCGTGTCGCGGACCGCCCATTCGACGTCCCGGGCTATCTTCGTGCTCACCCCCGGCACATCCTCGCCATGGACGGCTCCGGACCGGATCTTGCGGTACAGCAGAAGCGGTGGAGTTGGGGTGCTCGAACCGGCCGGTGACGATGTGGCTCAGCATCATCTGCCGGAAGGCCATGCCGCGCTTTCAGTCCCTCGGACGTATCGCCGAGCAGCGCCTCGAGCCCGTCGACCCGGTCCTCGGTGCTACCAGCGGCGGTGAGCATGAGCACCCGGCTCTGGCTCCCTCCGGCGACCAGGGCACGGCAGACCTTGTCGCCGTGCACGCCTGGCAGGTCGCGGTCCAGCACGATCACGTCGTAGCCGTTGACCGTGGAGCGGTCCAGGGCGGCCTGGCCATCCCGCGCCACATCGGCGGCTATGCCCTCGCCGCGCAGCACGTCGGCAACCGTCCCGGCCAGCTCTTGGTGATCTTCGACGAGCAGTACCTCATCAATGTCTCCCTCTGGCGGGCGCGTGACCGGCTGACCCGGGCGGCCAGCGAGCACAAGGTCCGGATCAAGGACCTGGTCCGGCAGCCGATGCCGCACGGTACTCATGGAAGTATGAGTCGCATGCACGCGGTCGAGCTCGTCCTTGCTATCGGATGGGCTGCGTTCTGGATCTACTGGCTCGCGGCGGCCTTCTCCACGAAAAGGGGCCGCGTCCCTTGGTCCCGCGAGCTGCGTATCAGGGCCGTGGTCGTCGTCTTGGCGATTCTGTTGCTCCGCTTGGGAGCCTTCCGAGACGGCGGCCTCAATTCGGATCCGTGGCGCGCTGGCCTCGGGCTCTTCCTCTTCGCGCTCGGGCTGGGGTTCGCGATCTGGGCCCGCCTACACATCGGGCGGAACTGGGGCACCCCGATGTCGCAAAAGGACGAACCGGAGCTGGTGACCAGCGGCCCCTACCGCCTAGTCCGCCACCCTATCTACTCTGGCATCCTGCTCGCGGGTGTCGGCACCGCGGTGGCGCTGAGCTGGATGTGGCTTATCGCCATGGTCCTGGCCGGGGTCTACTTCGTCTACAGCGCGACCGTCGAGGAGCGCTACCTGACCAAGCAGTTCCCCGACACCTACCCGATGTACAGGCGCTCGACCAAGATGCTCGTGCCCTTCATCTTCTAAGCCCTAATCCGCTGCGCGGACGCCGCAAGCTGAACGATGCGGTACGCGGCTGGTGAGGCCGGGGCGAGGCTGGGTGGGGGTCGGTCCCGGCCTCACGGCTGTCTGCACTGGCTGCGGCTCTCCAGTGCGGGCGAGGTGGCAGCGGCTTTGTCGGGCGCCAGCGTGACTGAGCATTTTGCAGCTCAACGGTCACGCGGGGGGGACGCCGAGTTACTTCACCGACCCCCACGCCATCCGGTGGACCAACCAGCACCAGGTCGACGACGGGCCCTCGGAACCATGGGAGCACTAGACCATCACCCCGGCCAGCCCGGTGCCAGTGCCCGATCCAAAGCTCGCGCCGTATGGGCCAGAAGGCGCAGAATCGGCAGTTCTGCGCCACTCGGCCGGCGCGAACTTGCCATCGGCACTCAGTAAATATTCGATCTGTTTTCGCGGCCAGGAGATCAGGAGGTATGCCGAGCGCTCTCACTCTGCGTAGCGGCAGAGTTGGCGCTGGGGGCTGCGGTGGGGGAGAGGGTGTCGCGAGCTTCTGCTGGCATCGCGGCGCGGGACCGTGGACGCTGTCAATTCCGGCCGGATCTTCCGGCGGAACCGGCAGATGCTGCACCATCGTCTGGCTACCTTCGAATGTAGGCTCGATGACTGTGAGATCGGGTAGTTCGGGCGGCCGCTGGGAGGTCATTTCGAGGGGCAGTTTGAGGGGCAGAATGGCGCTAGCGAGTGCTTGTCTGAGCCAGTCCCAGCTTGCGTGAGCTAGCGTATGGCCTGGTCAGGCCACGTATGGCCTGGTCGTGGGACAGGCGAGTGATTCATGGCATGCAAGAGGTCCGGGGTTCGAATCCCCGTAGCTCCACACAAAAGACCAGGTCAGGTCCCGGTTGCAGACTCCTGCAGTTGGCTTCCAAGATCGCCTGACCGTCATCTGACCGTCGTTCTGGGCAGTGGTGGTTG
>DATCEO010000044.1:0-11825 GCA_036510065.1 Streptosporangiaceae bacterium
AGCCGCCGAAAGCGGCTGACCAGCGATTAAGACACGTGGAGCGCCCGGTGCGGTGAGAGCCGCACGCCGGGTGCGGGAGGGGACCTGCGGGAAACGGACCGGTGGCGACACCGGCACCGCGCCCGTGGGTCTACCTCACTGACGCGGTGACTACGGCTACGGGGAGTAGCGATTCGCGATTCCGCAACAGGCTGTTCGCGGGTGCGGCCGTCTCGTGAGGATCTTGCCCGGCCAGGAACTGATCGTCACGAGCGGCCGCGAGGTATTGTGCAGCATTCCCTGGCCGGCGCTGAGGCCCGCTGTCTCCGCCTGGTCTTCCCGCATCTGGGCGGCCTGCAAATCGGCAAGGTCGAGTAAGGCGGTCATCAGCCCGCATGGGACGCCGGACGCCACGGCCAGCGGGCCGGCCGTACATCCCGGCTGCAGGCGACACGATGACCCCACCAGGACACCAGGTCGTCCATTTCGGCCACCGTCAGCAGGAGCGCCCGGGCCGGGAACCCAGGCCCGGTGACTGGCTGATAGCGGAGGGTCAGCGCGAACGCGGTGGTGTCCGACATCGCTGCGCCGGACTCCTGGCGCCATCGGGCCGTGATTGAAGGCCATGCAGGTCCCGGTCTTGAAGCGATGCGCCGGCCAGGTTGGCTCCCGGGCGCAGGCTGGGCGTGACGCAGGCCCGGGTTACCGGAACGTGGCGTGCGCGGCCAGCCATCAGCCATCAGGGAGCGCTGCTCGCGGGTCCGGTGGCTGGTGCGGCCTGCACGTGGGCGGTGCGGCGGGTGATGGTTGTGGCGGCGAGGGTGATGACGTAGGCGGCGGCGGCTGCGGCGATGATGGCGAAGGACGGGGGGATGCTGGATGCGGCGTAGGCGATGCCGAGCCCGGCCCAGATGGAGGCCACGGCGATCCCGGCGGAGATCCACAGGGCCAGGAAGGGGCGGGTGGTGAGGCGCTGGGCGGCGGCCGCCGGGGTGGCGAGGAGGCCGAGGATGAGGAGGGCGCCGACGGCCTGGGTGGCCTCCCCGGCGGTGATGCCGACCAGGATCAGGAACCCGGTGCCGAGGAGCCGGACCGGGAGCCCGCGGGCGGCGGCGACGGCTGGGTCGATGGAGGCGAACAGCAGGGGCCGGGCGATGGCGAGGATCGCCGCGATGACGGCGGCGGCGATGACGGCGGCGATGGTGGTCTGCCCGGCGGTGAGCCCGAAGATGGACCCGAACAGGACGTTGACGCCGGAGCCGCCGTTGTTGCCGCCTCCGGTGGCGCTGGCGCCGGTGGTGTAGACGGTGAGGAAGAACACGCCGAGCCCGAGGATCCAGGCGAAGACGTTCCCGATCACGACGTCGTCGGCGCGGCCGCCCCTGGCCAGGGCGCCCATGGCAATAGCGAAGATCACGCAGGCGGCGAAGAGCCCGGCGCGCAGGTCGATGCCGGCGGCCAGGGCGGCGAGGGCACCGGTGAACGCCACGTGGGACAGGGCGTCGCCGGTGAAGACCTGGCTCCGCAGGACCACGAAATAACCCACCAGCCCGGCTGCGGCGGCGATGAGCGTGCCGGCCACGTAGGCCCGCAGCTCGAAGGGCAGGGCGAGCATGTGGCCGATGCCGGTGACCGGGTTCCCGGCGGCAAGGGCCGCGTGCAGGCTCACGCGCTGACTGCGATCTTCGCGGGCCGCGGGCGGCGGCCGAGCCGGTCTGCGGCCTGGCGGGCGGCGACAGCGAGGACGTAGGCGGCGAACCCGAATGTGGTGACGAAGAACCCGACCGGGTAGACGGAGAAGTAGGAGACTCCCAGCCCGAGCCAGGTGACGGCCAGGGCGATGATCACCGTCAGCGGCAGGCTGAGGGCGGGGCGGGCGGTGAGCTGCTGCGCGGCCGCGGCGGGCATGACGAGCAGGGCGAAGACCAGCAGGGCACCGGTGATCTGGCTGACCTCGGCGGCGGCCACCCCGAGCAGGACGAGGAAGACGACGGACAGGGCCCGGACGGGCACGCCCCGGGCGGCGGCGACATCCGGGTCGGTGGAAGCGAAGAACAGGGGCCGGCCGGTCACGGCCAGCACGGACAGGGCGGCGGCGGCGGCGGCGAGGAGGGTGAGGACCTGGCTGTCAGTAATGCCGAGGAAGCTGCCGAACAGCAGCCCGGTGATCCCGTCGAGGAACCCCTTGTAGAGGCTGACGAACAGGAACCCGCACGCCAGCGCGAACGCCTGCACGGTGCCGATGACCGCTGACTCCGCCGAGAACCCGGTGTCAGCCTGGCTGCGGGGGGCGGCGGCGATGAGCAGCGCGGCGGCGATGCAGAACCCGAAATACCCGGCCGCGGCCGGCAGGCCCAGCAAGATCGCCCCCGACGCGCCGGGGAACGCGACGACGGCGAGGGTGTGACCGGCGAAGCTCTGGCGGCGCAGGATCATGAACCAGCCGATCACCCCGGCGGCGACGGCGATGATGGTCCCGGCCCGCACCGCGTTGACCATGAAGTGGAACGCCAGGACCTGGCTGATGTCCGACCCGATGTTCCAGGTCAGCGACGTCCCCGGGCCGGTCAGCAGGCCGGCGGCACCGGGGGTCACGGGCGGGGGATCCCGGTATGGCGGTCGGTGTGGACCGCGGGGGCCTCGGGCTGGCCGACCACGACCAGGCGCCCGTCGGAGGTGTGGAGGACCTCGATCGGGGTGTCATAGAGGCGGCTGAGCGTGGCGCTGGTGATCACCTCGGCGGGGGTGCCCGACACGGTTCCCCCCGCGGCGATGTAGATGACCTTGTCGAGGTAGGACAGGATCGGGTTAACGTCGTGGGCCACCATCAGCACCGTGACCTGCCCGGCCTGGCTGATCGCGGCGATCAGCCCGGCGACGGCGCCCTGGTTGGGCAGGTCAAGGCTGTCGAGCGGCTCATCGAGGACGAGCAGCTCGGGCTCGCGGACCAGCGCCTGGGCGATCAGCAGCCGCTGCTGCTCGCCGCCCGACAGCTGGCCGACGGGCCGACGGGCGTAGGCGCCGGCGCCGACCAGGTCGATGACTTCGTCAACCCGCGCGGCCGCGCGGCGGGCACGGCCCGAGAACCGGGCGGCGCCCGGAAGCGGGAGTCCCCACCGGTCGCCGTCCAGGCCGCAGCGGACCACGTCCACCCCGCGGACCCGCAGCCCGGGGTCGAAGCTGCGCCGCTGGGGCAGGTACCCGATCCGGTGGCTGGCCCTGCCGGGCGGCCCGCCGAGCACCTCCAGCTGCCCGGCAGCGAGCGGCAGCAGCCCGAGGACGGCCTTGATCAGGGTGGACTTGCCGACCCCGTTCGGGCCGAGGATGGCCACGAACTCGCCGGCCGGCACGTCCAGGTCGACGCCGCTCCACAGCGTCCGGCCCCCGACGGCGATCGCCGCTCCCCGCGCGGTCACCGCGGCTGCTGACGCGGCGGCCGGCTGACCTGCCGGGGGGTGCACCTGGAGCGCTCCTTCGGGAGTCACCTGCCCGCGGCCCTGGCCAGGGCAGCGGCGATCCCGTCGAGCTGGCGGGTCTGCCAGGCCTGGTAGGTGGCGGCGGGCGGCACGAGGGTCTCGGTGATCGTCGCGGTCGGGATGCCCGCCGCCTTGCACTCGGCCAGCTGGGCCTGCACGTCGGGGGTGGTGTTCTGGCTGTTGTAGATGTAGGCCTTGATCAGGTGGCCCTTGATCTGGTGGTCGATGGCCGCCTTGTCCGCGGCGGACACGTCGGTGCCCTCGCTGATCGCTTTCAGGAAAGAGTAAGGAGTGATCAGTTTCAGGCCCAGGGCCGGGGCGAGCATCGAGAAGATCGACTCCGACGCGCCGACCGGCGTCCCTGCGTACTTCGACCTGATCAGGGTGATCTCGTCGTGGTAGGTCTTGAGGCCGGCGGTGTTGAACCGGGCGGCCTGCGCCCGGAAGTAGGCGGCGTGCTTCGGGGCCAGCCGGGACAGGTCGGCCACGTAGGCGGCGATGACCTTCTGGGTGTCCGCCGGGTTGTACCAGCGGTGCGGATTCCCGCCGCTGGCGACCCCCGCGACCTGACCGACGCTGAGCACGGCCCGGCTGCCCGGGTCGGCCGACAGCAGCTTGGGCATCCAGTCGTCGTAGCCGATGCCGTTGTACCAGACCAGGCTGGCCGTGGCGACGGTCCGGCCGTCCGCCGGGGTCGGCTCGTAAACGTGCGGGTCAGCGTTCGGGTTGACGATGATGCTGGTCACGTGCACGTACTTCCCGCCGACCTGGGCGGCGATCGAGCCCCAGTCGTTCTCGGCCACCACCACCTGCACCACGCCGCCGCCGGACGTCGCCGCCGCGGACGGCGACCCGCCGCACGCCGCCAGGACGGCCGCCGTCACCGCGCCGGCCGCCGCCAGCGCGCCCAGCCGCCCGATGCTGCCCGGCCGGCCGGTCCCGGGGAAATGCGGGAAGCTCATGAGTGCTGGTTCTCCTTGCCGCGGCGCCACCGAGCTTGTTGCCGGCAGTCATTGCCAGTAAGCTAACCGGAAACCGTTCCCGATGCAAATACGTTCAGGCCGCGCACCTCACGCCTGCTGCCGGCTGTCCTCCGGCGCCCCGCGGCCGGGGTGCTCAGTGGGCGTGGCTCTCACATAGGGGTTGCTAATGTCAGGTGTGACCGATGGCGGCCGGACTGCTCAGGGTCCTGGCCTCCCCGGTGCGCCTGGCTGCCGTGGCCGGGCTGAGCGCTGCCCCGCGCTGCGTCCGCGAGTTTCAGGAGGCGTACCGGGCCGGCGGCCGGGACGTCAGCCAGCCGCTGTTCGTCCGGCATCTGCGGGTGCTGCGCCAGGCCGGGCCGGTGACCACGACCGCCGCGCCACCGAGATCACCTGCCATCTCGCCGACGGGCACGCCGCCGGCGACGCCATCCGGTATTCCCGGGAGGACCAGTCATGATCACCTGCACGGCAGGGTCTGCGGTCACGCCGTTCCCTGTGACGGTCACGTTGACCACGGCCATGACGGGCATCGCCGCGCCGCGCGTGACGGCCGCCAGACCGCAGCGGGCGCTGCGGTGACCGGCGGGTCAGGCGCCCTGCCCCGGGCCCCGCAGGAGCGGTCGACGCGCCAGAAACGAGCCCTCGCCGCCATCCTGGACGCCTCCGACGGGTTCCGCTCCGCTCAGGACTTGTTCACCGAGCTGCGGACCGGTGGCCAGAACGTCGGGCTCACCACTGTCTATAACCAGCTCCGCGCCCTAGCCGACAGCGGCGAGGTCGATGTCCTGCGCGCCGAGGACGGCGAGACCCGTTACCGCCGCTGCGGCACCGGGCACCACCATCACCTTGTCTGCCGCCAGTGCGGACGCACCGTCGAGGTCGAGGGCCAGGAAGCCGAGCGGTGGGCGGCTCAGGTCGCCGCCAGCCATGGTTTCTCGGACGTCACCCACACTGTGGAGATCGTCGGCACCTGCGGCCAGTGCGCTTCCGGGACGCCCGCGGATGCCTGACGGTCAGGTCAGCAGCACTCCCCGCCCCGCCAGGACCGGACGCCCTCTCGCAGGGGCCAGCCGGCGATGACCGGCTGCGGCTGCCGCTGGAGGCAGCTGGCCTTCGCTGCAGCCCGGCGCGCCGGCAGGTTGCCAGCCAGCTGCGGGCGCAGGGCCGCCCGATGTCCGCGGAGGCTATGCGGCTGGCGGAGCCGGACCTGTCCCTCCAGCTCGATCTACCGGACGCCGGCCGAGCGGGCGCGGGCGGGGCGGCGCTACGCCTCCCCCGGTCCGGGCGGCATCGCCCGGTTCGAGCTGTCCGAGGCACTCACCGGCGAGCACCACCATCTGACCTGCGCTCACTGCGGAACCATGGAGGTCCTGCTGCTGGCCGCCGGAGTGGAGGACGGGCTGGCGCGCGGCTCGCGCTGTGCAGCGCTCAGGCCGGTTCGTGGTCGACTCGCACCGTGTCGAGCTGATCGGGCGCTGCGGCGGCGCCGGATCGGTCAGCTGCATGACAGGCAGCTTCGATCACCAGCCCTGCCCCGTCAGCGCCGCGGGCTACCAGGCCCATGGCCACCGCCTCCACACCCGGCCTTCTGCGCAGCCGCCGCCCGCCTTCGCGGGGCCGCTGGCTCGCGGCAGCCCTGTACCCAGCTGGCGGGCCTCGTGCCAGCCCCCGCCCCTCAGCTGTATCAGCAGCGTGATGGCAGCCTTTCCCTTTCTGATCTGGCCACGTCCTTCTTGGCGCCCCGGCGAGTTGCTTGACAGCCGATACGGCGTGACTGAAAATGAAAACGGTTTGCAACAAGAATGGCGCCGGGCAAACGGCTCCGCCCCATCGGAAGAAGGGAAGCCCGTGTCCCTGAACGTATCTACCGCGCTGCTCGACCGGGCAGCAGCCGGCGAGGTATCAGATGAGCAGTTCCTCGCCTGCATACGCGAGTCACTGCCCTACGCCTGGACCATCGTCAGCCAGGTCGCCGCCGGGGTGAGCCCCGGCTGTGACTTCGCCGACCACGAAGTTCCCCCGCCCAGCGAGGCCGACCGGGGCCAGCTCCTGCGCGCGCTGGCCAGCGACGCCATCCGCGGCGGCCTCGAACGGCACTTCGGGGTGAAGCTTGCCTTCCAGAACTGCCACCGCGTCGCCGCGTTCCGGCCCTCCGCCGTCGGCGGCGAGCGTTACCAGGCCTTCATCTCCCCGCGCGGGCAACTGCTCAACCAGTCGCCCGAGCTGCGTAACTGCTGATAACGGCAGCAGGAATGGCCGGCACCATCCCTGTCGGCAGTCCCAGCCACAGTCCCGTGCAGCCTCTCGCGCATCACGGGCGCCCCCGTCGGCCGGCCCATACGCCAGCATTCGCCCGGCATCTGCACCCGCGCCATGATTGCCTCTGGCGTGCTTGCCCGCCGCCCACTGCCCCTCAGCCTCGGGGCCTGGGCAACGCCCGGACGGCCAGTGGCGTTAGCGGGCCGACGCGGGCGGAGTTACCGCCATCCGCCGTTCCGATGCGGCTGGTCCTCTGGCCAGAGGATCAGTGAGGTCTGCGGCGAGCGGCAGGGTCGGCGGCGGCGGTTACCCGGGCGGAGGTCTGCTCACCGAGCTGGACGTAGCGGCCGAGGCTGGCCAGATGCTGGTGCCGGGATTTGGCCTGGAGCTCGGGGGCGGTGCGGCCGTCGACGGCCAGGTGCTGGAGGGCGGAGTGCCGCAACTGGTGGAGCGTCCAGCCGCTCTTGTGCGGGTCGTGCGCGATGGTGGCCTGCTTGAACAGGTACTCGGCGCGCGGGTAGGACAGGCGGCCGCGCCCGGTCCCGGGGCAGATGTCGGCGGCCGCCGGAGCACGCGGCCCAGAAGCGGGGGCACGCCGGCCGGCGAGAAAGACCGGGCCGGAGGTGCGACCGCGCAGGAGCCGGGGCAGGAGGCGGGCGGTGCCGGTGGCCCAGTGCACGTACTCGACAGCGCCGCCTTTGGAGTGGACGCGGGCTCGCCGGAACTCCAGGTCGAGGTCCTCGATGTTGAGGGACAGGATCTCTTCGGCGCGGGCGGCGGTCTCATACAGCATCCGCCACAGCACCCGCTCGCGCAGGTCGTGCCGGTCGTCGGTGAATAGCTTGTCCAGGCGTGCGCGCGGGATGGACCGGGTCGCCGCGGCGGGCGGGCTTGCGGCGCTCCAGCCGCCGCCCCGGGATGGTGGCAAGGATCTCCTGCCGCTGCGCCCAGACGGCGAAGGAGGTGAGCGCGGACAGGTGCCGGTTCCAGGTCGCGGCCGCGGCGCCGTCCCACCGGTTCATCACCGCCGTGTATTCCCAGGGCGCGAGCGCGCCGGCGGGCAGGTCCCCGGCGAGTGCGGCCAGCCGGGCGAGGGTCTCGGCGTAGCTGGCCCGGGTCGTGGAGGTCTGGACGGAGTCGAGGTACCGGCCGACGGCGGCCGCGACGGTCTCGCCGCCGGTGGCGCCAGGGTCGGCGGACGCGGGGAACGGCACGACCGTCACGAGACCTCCCGCGCCGATGTGACACATAACGCTGCCGAGTCGGCTGCGGCCCGGCTGAGCGCGAGCTGGGTGTCTTCCCGGCCCGGGAGGCCAGTGTGACAGGTAATTCAAATTCTGTGTCACATCACGCTCATTGCGTCAGGCGGCGCGGGCGAGGTCCAGGCGGGTGTCCATGTCCAGGCGGAAGCGGCCGTACGGGTTGATGTGCGACCAGAAGAGGGGGCTGAGGCCGCGCCGGTCCTCGGGGGTGAGCCGGTCAGCCCAGGCCGGGTCCCGGAGAACGGCCTGCAGGAGCCGGGTGTTGACGTACACCAGGGAGGACTGGAGCAGGTGCAGGGCGAGCATGGACACCTCGGCGTGCTCGCGGTCGGCGCCGGTGAGGACGCCTTCCTTGCCGTAGAAAATCTTGTCGTTGGCGCCGTTCCAGTTCTCCACGACCTGCAGGCCGCTGCTGATCTCCCGGCGCAGCTGCTCGTCGGCGAGGTAGTCGCAGCCGAAGATGGTGCGCACTGCCCGGCCGAGTTCTTCCATGGCCAGGTAGACCGGCTGCTTGGGGCCGCCCCTGGTGAAGCGGCGCAGTACCTGCTCGGCCTCGGCGCTGCCCAGGCGCAGCGCGGTGGCGTACTTGATCATCTGGTCGTAGTGGTTGGCGATCAGGTCCCAGTTGACGGGCCGGTTCTTGAGGACCCGGTCCAGCTTCGGCCAGGTGGCCGGCCCGGGCCCGGGTGCGTACAGCCGGATGGAGCCGATGTTCTTCAGCCGCGGCAGCAGCTTGAAGCCGAGCAGCTCGGTGAACGCGAAGCCCACGACGCTGGCGCCGTGGGTGTCGGTGTAGTTGGCTTCGATCTGCGCATCCGTGCAGTGCCGCAGCAGTCCCTCGATCATGGCCGCGACCTCCGAGGAGGAGCAGCTCTTGAGCTGGGAGTAGATGCAGGCCCGGCCTTTGTCGACGTGCCAGTAGATCATCACGCCGTAGTTTCCGTACCGGGCGTGGAACTCGGTCATCAGGTTCGACTCCCACGAGCCGAATCGCTTGGAATCCGACGCCGTGGTGGTCGCGGTGCCCCACCATTCGGCCTCCCGGGCCGCCAGGGTCTCATTGACGACCCGCGCGATTGCTGCCCGCAGGTTCTCGCGGGTGATGTGGGTGGCCCGGACCCGGCGCAGGCCGCCCTCGTCCTCGCCGTGCTCGCCAGTGGCGGCCATCTGCCGGATGCCCATGTTCGTGCCGAGCGCGAACAGGCACAGCAGCAGGCGCCGCCGCAGGGTTGCCTTGTCCAGAACCTCGCGGCTGGCGACCGAGGCGAGCTCATCGGTGAAGCCGGTGAGGAACGCGGTGTCCTTGAGGATGTCGAGCAGGTCAATGGTGCCCCACCGCCGCTCGACCTCGGCCTTGAGCGCGGTCAGGTTCTTCGGCTCGGGCAGCTTGTCCAGCTTCGGCACGCTCACCCACGGCTGGCCCTTGCGGCTGATGATCCGCACGCCGCCGGCCGCGCCGGTGCCCAGTGCGGCGTTCAGCTTGTCCAGCCCTGCCGTCATCCGCGTCTTCAGGTCCCCGACGAACGCCGCGGCGTCGGCGGGCTTGGCCAGCGCGGCGTAGTGGACGTCGCGGTTGTCCTCGAAGTCACCGGGCAGGTCCTCGTCCGGGTCGCGCCACCGCCCGGCCCCGTCGACGTAGATCTCCCGGCGGCGCAGTGCCTCCCGCAGCGCGATCAGCACGCACAGCTCGTACGGGATGCGCTCGACCTGGCCGGTCCCGGCGCCGGCGACGGACTCCTGCCACGCCCTCGGGACGACGCCCTCGATCGGCACGCGCTCCTCAGGGGAGTAGAACCGGTCCACGGGACCGGCTTGAGCGAGCGCTGCCTGATCACCGGCGTCCCGGCCGGGGCGGCTGACGGCGGCGTAGCGGGCCAGCAAGTCGATAGCGTCCATGACGGGCCGGTAGTCCTTGTTGTTGCACCGGAACTCCAAAGCAACCAGCAGCGGGGCCAGCATCCGCCGGTAGTAGTGCGAGTACGAGCCCCGCAGCTGGTAGCGGACCCGATCGGCAATCACCCGCTCGGTGGCCATCAGCTCCCTGGCCAGCACCCGCAGCGTCTTCTCGCCCCTGGGTACCGCCGGGAACACCACCTGCCGGACCGTGCCGTCCGGCCGTTCCAGGGCCGCGTTCACCATCCGGCCCAGGATCCCGCGCTTTCCCGGCACATGCGCCAGGTCGCCGATCAGCTCCTTCTCCACCCGCCGCTCGGCGCGGGCGTTGATCCGGTGGATCAGCCCGATCAGCAGCTCTACCAGCCCGTCGACCAGCTCGGCCTGGCGCGTCCAGCACAGCGCGGCCAGCAGCGCGTAGCGCACCGGCGGCGCGCACCCGGCGAAGTCGGACGGGAACATCCGCGCTGCCCGCGCCCGCCAGGCGGCCACGATCCGGTCGGAGGTCCCGGCGAATACCTCATCGCTCAGCCCGAGCGCCCGGGTCGCGTTCAGCTTGGCGATCTCGCTCAGCAGCGTGTCCAGGCCCAGCGGGCCCGGATCAGATTTCAGCTCCGCCAGCAGCCCCGGCCGGTCGAGCAGGTCCTCCAGGCGGCCGCACGTCACCGGCCCGAGCCGTCCCGCGACGCCAGCGGCAAACGCCTCCTCGAACCGCCGCCCGGCCGAGGCGACTACCCGCTCCAGCTGGCCCTCAGCGGGCGGCTCGATGTTCTCGCTGCGGCACCGCTGCCGGACCGCAGCGGCCAGCCGGTCCCGGCCGGTCTCTACCGGGCACACTTCCGCGGCCAGCCATCTGGCCCACCGCTCCTCGTCCGCCTCGCTCGCCGGCCGGGTCCCGCACGCCTTCCGGATCTGCGCCCGGTGATACTCGATCGTGCGGCCTCGCCACGAGTACCTCTCCAGCAACGCCGGCGTGACCTTCACCAGCGACGCGACGTACTCAACCGCCGCCCGCGGCACCTCTTCCGGACAGGCCGGGAAACGGCCCTCGATCTCGTAGAACTTCAGCATCAAGGCGAAGCCCAGCCGGGTCGCCCCGGTCTTGTTGCCCACTAGCTGCCAGTCCGCACCGATCAGCGTCCACGAGCCGATCAGCTCGTCGATCTCCCACTCAGCACGCACCCCGGGCACACCCTCTCATCGACCACGGTCCCCGTTAAACGGAGATCACGATCACGGACGCCGAGATGGTTACCGGCAGGTATGCCCGACCTGTGACAATCACGCCTCGAAGCCGAGACCTACCCGACAGCTACCTTGCGGCTGACCGTAGCTTCGGGATTCCTAGGCCCTGTCATCCCCGATGTCTCGGTTCAGGTGGATGACGTGGACGCCTGCCACGCGGCAGCGGTCCAGGCGGGCGCGGAGATTGCCTGCCCTTTGACCCTCGAGCCGTGGGACGTTCGCCGCTTCTTCGCCCGCGACCCCTGATGGACAGGTGATCAATGTGCTGAGCCACATTTAGGGCCGGCGGCGGTACCGCGGGCTGCCGGTGCGTCTCGTTTACCGAACCCCCGGCGGGACGCCAGGCGCTGGTGCCCGCTGATCGTGGCAATGCCAGCTCGCCGGGCACCGCGGATTCCCGCAAGACCCGCCCGCGCAAATGCCCGGTGAAGGTAGCTCAACCGCTACAGTCATCCGGTGGCCAGCATGCTCATCGGATACGCCCGCTGCTCCACCGACGCCCAGGACCTCACCGCCCAGCGGGACGCCCTCACTGCACTCGGGGTCAAGCCGAACCGGATTTACGTAGACCACGGCCTGACCGGCGCAAACCGTGCCCGGCCCGGGCTGCGCGAGGCAGTGGCCGCGTGCCGGGCGGGCGATACCCTCGTGGTCACCAAGCTGGACTGGCTCGCGCGGTCGCTGAAGGATGCCCGCGACATCGCCGGGGAACTCACGACGGCCGGGGT
>DATCEO010000045.1:0-38442 GCA_036510065.1 Streptosporangiaceae bacterium
GAACCTGACTGCGGCGGCGCGCGAGGGCAAGCTCGATCCGGTCATCGGCCGGGAGAAGGAAATCGAGCGGGTCATGCAGGTGCTGTCCCGGCGGACGAAGAACAACCCGGTGCTGGTGGGCGAGCCTGGCGTGGGCAAGACTGCCGTGGTCGAGGGGCTGGCCCAGAAGATCGTCAAGGGCGAGATCCCGGAGACGCTGAAGGACAAGCAGCTTTACACGCTGGACCTTGGCGCGCTGGTGGCCGGGTCCCGGTACCGCGGTGACTTCGAGGAGCGGCTGAAGAAGGTCCTGAAGGAGATCAGGACCCGCGGGGACATCATCTTGTTCATCGACGAGATTCACACGCTGGTGGGCGCCGGGGCGGCCGAGGGCGCGATCGACGCCGCGTCGATCCTGAAGCCGATGCTGGCCCGCGGGGAGCTGCAGACCATCGGCGCGAGCACGCTGGATGAGTACCGCAAGCACCTGGAGAAGGACGCGGCGCTGGAGCGCCGGTTCCAGCCGATCCAGGTCGCCGAGCCCACGATCAAGCACACGATCGAGATTCTCAAGGGGCTGCGCGACCGGTATGAGCAGCATCACCGGGTGACTATCACCGATGACGCCCTGGTCGCGGCGGCCCAGCTGGCCGACCGGTACATCAGCGACCGGTTCCTGCCGGACAAGGCGATCGACCTGATCGACGAGGCGGGGTCGCGGATGCGGATCCGCCGGATGACCGCGCCGCCGGACCTGCGCGAGTTCGACGAGAAGATCGCCGACGTGCGGCGTGACAAGGAGTCGGCCATCGACTCCCAGGACTTCGAGAAGGCGGCCGCGCTCCGGGACACCGAGAAGCAGCTGATCGAGCGGAAGGACGCCCGGGAGAAGGAGTGGAAGGCCGGCGATATGGACACGCCGGCCGAGGTGAACGAGGAGCTGATCGCGGAGGTGCTCGCGACGGCGACCGGGATCCCGGTGTTCAAGCTCACCGAGGAGGAGTCGCAGCGGCTGCTGCGGATGGAGGACGAGCTGCACCGGCGCGTCATCGGCCAGAACGACGCCATCAAGGCGCTGTCCCAGGCCATCAGGCGCACCAGGGCCGGCCTGAAGGACCCCAAGCGGCCGGGCGGGTCGTTCATCTTCGCCGGCCCGTCCGGGGTCGGCAAGACCGAGCTGTCCAAGACCCTCGCCGAGTTCCTGTTCGGTGACGAGGACGCGCTCATCCAGCTGGACATGAGCGAGTACATGGAGAAGCACACCGTCTCGCGGCTGTTCGGCTCCCCGCCTGGCTATGTCGGGTATGAGGAGGGCGGCCAGCTCACCGAGAAGGTCCGCCGCAAGCCGTTCTCGGTGGTGCTGTTCGACGAGATCGAGAAGGCTCACCCGGACATCTTCAACTCGCTGCTGCAGATCCTGGAAGACGGCCGCCTGACCGACGCCCAGGGCCGGGCGGTGGACTTCAAGAACACCGTCATCATCATGACCACCAACCTCGGCACCCGGGACATCTCCAAGGGCGTGTCGGTGGGCTTCGGCACCGCGGGTGAGTCGCGCGGCTCGTATGACCGGATGAAGAGCCGGGTGAGCGAGGAACTCAAGCAGCACTTCCGGCCAGAGTTCCTCAACCGCGTCGACGACGTCATCGTCTTCCACCAGCTCAGCCAGGAGGAGATCTTCACGATCGTGGACCTGATGATCACCAAGGTGGACGAGCGGCTGAAGGACCGCGACATGGGGATCGAGATCCGCCCGGCGGCCAAGGCGCTGCTCGCCGAGCGAGGCTACGACCCGGTGCTGGGCGCGCGGCCACTGCGGCGCACGATCCAGCGGGAGATCGAGGACAGCCTGTCCGAGAAGATCCTGTTCAGCGAGCTGAAGGCCGGCCAGATCGTGATGGTCGATGTCGAGGGCACCGGCCCCGAGGCGAAGTTCACCTTCAAGGGCGTGGCCAAGCCCGATGCGGTTCCCGATGCTCCGCCCGAGGACATCGAGACCGCCGCGACGGGTGGCTCAGAGGCCAGCTAGCTAGTCAGGGCGATTCTCCGGGCAGGGCGACCGAGCCATCGGCAGTCCTGGCCACGAGACCGTCAGTGATCAGGGCAGCAAGCGCGCGCGCTTGCTGCCCTGAGTCATGCCAGGCCGCTTCCAGCTGGGCCGCCGGGACCGGGCCGGTGGCGGCGCGCAGCACGGCCAGCAGCCGCCCGCGGCACTGGCGGTCGGTGCCGGCGTATCCGGGAGCGGCTCGCCGGGCGGCCGGCGGCGGGCTGCCCGCCCGCCGCCACGCGCACAGCCCCGCGACCGGGCAGGACGCGCAGGAGGGGCGGGCGGCCTTGCAGACCAGCGCGCCCAGTTCCATGACCGCGACCGACCAGCGTGCCGCCTGCGCCCCGGCCGGGGGCAGCAGAGACTCGGCGAGCCTGCGCTCCGCGGCCGACGTAGCGGCCGGCGGCAGGGCCACGCCGGTTACCAGGCGCCCCAGGACCCGCCGGACGTTGGTATCCAGGACGGCGTGCCGCTGCCGGAACGCGAAGCTGGCCACCGCCGCGGCCGTATAAGGGCCGATGCCGGGCAGCGTGACCAGCACCTCGGCCGAGGCCGGGACCTGGCCGCCATGCTGACTGACCAGGACCTCGGCGATCGCGTGCAGCCGGATGGCCCGCCGCGGGTAGCCCAGCCGGTCCCACTGCCGCACGGCATCCGCCGGCGTGGCCGCGGCCAGCGCGGCCGGCGTCGGCCACCGGGCCATCCAGGCGGCATAGGCCGGCAGTACCCGGGCCACGGGCGTCTGCTGCAGCATGATCTCGCTCACCAGGACCGACCAGGCCGAGGTGCCGGGCTGGCGCCACGGCAGGTCCCGGGCACTGGCCGCGTACCAGCGCAGGATGGGCTGCACGTACGGGGATGTCATGACCGCACCGATCCTCGCACGGACTGGCGGTGCCCTGCCTGCGCGGGCCGCGCGAAGCGCCGCTCGGCTGACACCATGTGACTGAAAGTAATCAATCACTCGTTGACCGCAAAGTCGCCCGGGGTGTCACCAGTCACTCACCGGGGCGGGAGACCGTCCTTTGCGACCCGGTCGGCGGAATCTAGACAAGCCATCTAGCTGCGAATATGCAGATCCGGCGGGACGGCGATTCGGCCTGTGGGCGACTGTCTGCCTCTTGCATACTCGGCCTGTGGTGATGAACACGTTACGTAATCAGAAGTGGGCTCAGCGGGGACAGAGCGGGCTGGCCCGCCTGCGGATCCCGCATCCGCGTCGCCCGGCCGGCGACCAGCCGGTCGCGCCGCAGCCGCGGAACCAGCAGGCGGCCGACGGCCGGCCGATCGCGCGGATGCCGCGGAGCGGGCAGGCGGCCATCTACTGGCGGCGGCGGGTGGTCGCCCTCCTGATCGGCCTGGCCGTGCTGGCCCTCATCGCCTGGGCGTTCTCGGGCGCGGTGGGCGGCGGCGGCAGCCCGGCGGGGGCGTCGGGCACCGCGCAGTCACCCGCGGGCCACGCCCACGGAGGGACCGCTCAGGGCGGCGGGCCGGCCCGGGCGGGCCACGGCGCGGCCGGGGCTGCCAGCAGCGCGTCGCCGCAGGCTGGCGCCACCGCGGCCAGCAGCGGCCAGCGGGGGGCCGCGGGGCCGCGGCCATGTCCTAGCGGCGACGTCGTGCTGAGCCTGTCCACCAGCCAGCAGAACTACACCACGGGCCAGCTGCCGCAGTTCAACGTCGACGTCGTCGCCACCGCGGGGCAGACGTGCACGTTCAACGTCGGCGCCCGGCACGTCGCGCTCATCATCTCGGCCGGGCGGGTCCGGGTCTGGGACTCGGCCGATTGCGTGCAGGGAGCTGGCGACCTGATATCCGACCTGCAGCGCGGCGTGCCGACCGTGCTGCCCATCTCCTGGAACCGGCAGGCGTCATCGAAGGGCTGCCCGGCCTCCTCGGCGCAGCTGCATGCCGGCACCTACACGGCCGTGGTCAGCGACGGCAGGCTGGCCAGCAACTCCGTCACCTTCCGGATCAGCTGAGGATCAGCTGTACCGCTCGATCAGCGAGGACTCGGCGAGCCGGGAGAGTCCTTCCCGAACCCCCTTGGCCTGAGTAACGCCGACGCCCTCGACCTGCTGCAGGTCCTCCACGCTGGCCGCCAGCAGCTTCTGCAGGCCGCCGAAATGGCCGATGAGGCCGTCGGCGGCCTGCTGCGGCAGCCGGGGCACCTTGGCCAGCAGCCGGTACCCGTGCGGGCTGACGGAGCCGTCGAGGTTCTCGGTGCCGCCGAGGCCGAGCACCGTGGCGACCGCGCCGATGTCCAGCAGCTCGTCCGCGGTCAGGTCCTCCAGCTCGGCCAGGGCCGCGGCGGCGGCCTGTCCCCGGTCCTCCGGGGCGCTGGGCGCGTAGTCACGCACCAGCAGCTGGCGCTCGGGGCCGGTGCCCGCGACGAGCTCGTCCAGCTGCAGGGCCAGCAGCCTGCCGTCCGTGCCGAGCTCCACCATGTGGCCCTCGATCTCGTCGGCGATCCGGCGGACCATCTCCGTCCGCTGGACGACCGCCGCGACGTCCCGGACCGTGGCCAGGTCCTCGATCTCCAGCGCGGACAGTGCCCCGGTGGCCTGGTCTAGCCGGAGCTTGTACCGCTCCAGGGTGGCCAGGGCCTGGTGGGCCCGCGACACGATGGTGGTGGAATCCTCGAGCACGTAGCGGGCGCCGCCGGTGTACACGGCGATGATGCGCATGGACTTGCTGACCGAGATAACCGGGTAGCCGGTCTGCCGGGCGACGCGCTCGGCGGTCCGGTGCCTGGTCCCCGACTCGCCGGTCGGCAGCGCCGGGTCGGGCACCAGCTGGACCGCCGCGCGCAGGATGGTGCCCCCGCTGCGATCCAGCACGATGGCGCCGTCCATTTTGGCCAGCTCGCGCAGCCGGGTAGCGGAGAACGCGACCTGGAGCTCGAATCCACCCGAGCACAGGTCCTCGACCGCCTGGTCGTAGCCCAGCACGATCAGCGCGCCCGTGCTGCCGCGCAGGATCCGCTCCAGGCCTTCCCGGAGCACCGTTCCTGGCGCCAGCGCCGCCAGCGCGGCGCGACGCTGCTCGTCCCGGCCCTGGCTCACGGCCGGTACCCCGTCCCCGAGAGGTTCCTCATCGCGGCCAGTGTATCGGCGAGTCGCGGCTGCCGGCTGCTAGCCGCCGAGGGCCATCGCGATCGCGGTCCTGACATCCCGCGCCTCCCGCACATCGGGCGGGGCGGTCTCGCCGCAGCCCGCCGCCCGCGGCGAGCCGCCCGCGGCCGGGAATCCCGAGCCGGCCGGCACGATCGCCCGCCGGAAGCCGAGGCGCTGGGCCTCGGCCAGCCTGCGCTGCACCCCGGTGACCCGGCGGATCTCCCCGGCCAGGCCCACCTCGCCGATGGCGACAAGATCGCCGGGCACGCTGGCGTCCGACCGCGCGCTGGCCAGGGCCAGCGCCACCGCGAGGTCGACCGACGGCTCGGTCAGCCGGACCCCGCCCACCGTGGCCGCGTAGACGTCCTGGCGGCCGATGGCGATGCCGGCCCGCCGCTGCAGCACCGCGACCACCATGCCGACCCGGGAGGAGTCCAGGCCGGAGGTCACCCGGCGGGCCAGCTCGCCGGCGGCGGCGCAGACCAGCGTCTGCACCTCCGCCACCAGCGGGCGGCGTCCCTCCAGGGTCACGGTCACGCAGGTCCCCGGCACCGGGTCCTGGCGCTGCGACAGGAACAGGCCGCTCGGATCCGGCAGCCCGATCAGGCCGTACTCGCCCAGCTCGAAGCAGCCGATCTCGTCGGTCGGGCCGAACCGGTTCTTCAGCGCCCGGACCATCCGGAGCTGGCCGCGGGAGTCACCGTCGAAGGTCAGCACTACGTCGACGAGGTGCTCCAGCGTGCGCGGCCCGGCGACCGAGCCGTCCTTGGTGACGTGCCCCACCAGAACCGTCGTCAGGGTGCGCTGCTTGGCCAGCGCGGTCAGGGCAGCGGTAATCTCGCGCACCTGGGTGACGCCACCAGGCACCCCGTCGAGGCCCGCGGCGGTAATGGTCTGCACCGAGTCGACGATCAGCAGCGCCGGGTCGACCGCCTCGACGTGCGCGAGCAGCGCGGCGAAGTCGGTCTCCGCAGCCAGGAAAAGCTGATCATGAATGGCGCCGACCCGGTCGGCCCGCTGCCGGACCTGGGCCGCTGACTCCTCGCCGGTGACATACAGCACAGGACCCGACGCCGCGGCCAGGGCCCCGGCCTCCAGCAGCAGGGTCGACTTGCCCACCCCCGGCTCCCCGGCCAGCAGCACCACGGCGCCGGGGACGAGGCCGCCGCCCAGTACCCGGTCCAGCTCGTCCATGCCGGTCGGCCGGGCCCGGGCCGCGTCGGCGTCCACCAGCCCGATCGGGACGGCCGCCACCCGGGGCGTGCCGGCCCGCAGCGGCACGCGCATCGAGCCGGGCGTCGCGATCACGGACCCGGCCGGCGGCGCCTGGGTCAGGCTGCCCCACTCCTGGCACTCACCGCAGCGGCCGGCCCACTTGGTGCTCCGCCAGCCGCACTCGGAGCACTCGTATACGGCGACCGCCGACAGTTTCCCCATGACCCGAACCGTAACGGCCGCCGCCGACAGCCGCCCGCGGCTGGCCGGCCAGGGCTCCGGCGACGGCGGCATAAGCTGGCAGACAGAGGTCGGGAGCGAGGATGCTTCCGGTGAAGGAGATGCGTTGGGCTACGTCGGCACGGCCGCAGGCGACGAGGCGGAAGCAGGTCAGGTGGCGGGAATCCAGATCGCGCTGTCTACCGCCTCGGTCTTCCCCGAGCGGGTTCCCGACGCGTTCGAGACCGCCGCCCGGCTCGGTTACGACGCCCTGGAGGTCATGGTCACGGCCGACCCGGTCAGCCAGGACGCCAGGGTGCTGGCCCGGCTGTCGGACTACCACGGCATCCCCGTGGTCGCCGTGCACGCGCCCAACCTGCTGATCACCCAGCGCGTCTGGGGCCGCGAGGCCTGGGGCAAGCTGCGCCAGTCGCAGGAGATGGCCCAGCAGCTCGGGGCGAGCGTCATCGTCGTGCACCCGCCCTTCCTCTGGCAGCGCGAGTACGCGCGGGAGTTCGAGGCCGGGCTGACGGAGATGTCGCAGGAGAGCGGGATCGCGTTCGCGGCCGAGAACCTGTACCCGCTGCGCCGCGGCGGGACCGAGGTCACCGCCTACGCCCCGCACTGGAACCCGGTCGAGCTGGACTGCCCGCACGCGACCCTGGACGTCTCCCACGCCGCGGTGTCGGGATCGGACGTGCTGGAGATGGCCGCTCAGCTCGGGCCCAGGCTCGCGCACGTGCACCTCGGTGACGGCACCAAGCCCGGCCTGCCCGACGAGCACCTGGTCCCTGGCCGGGGCACCCAGCCCTGTGCCGAGCTGCTCGGCAAGCTGCGCGCAGATGGCTACGCCGGGGTGGTGGTGCTGGAGGTCAACACCCACCGGGCGGTCGACGCCGCCCAGCGGCAGGCCGACCTGGCCGAGTCCCTGGCCTTCGCCCGCCAGCACCTGGGCCAGCCGGCCGTCGCCCGCCGCTGAGCACCCCGCCGCTGGCTAGGTCTCCAGGATCAGGGTCACCGGGCCGTCGTTGACCAGCTGGACCTGCATGTCCGCGCCGAAGACACCCGTCTGCACGCTGCCGCCGAGCTCGCGCAGGGCCGCCGTGAAGGCGTCCACCAGCGGCTCGGCGAGCGGCCGGGGGGCCGCCGCCTGCCACGTCGGCCGGCGGCCCCGGCTCGTGTCCGCGTATAGCGTGAACTGGCTGATCACCAGGAGCGGCGCGGCGGTGTCGGCGCAGGATTTCTCGCCGTCCAGGATGCGAAGGTAGAAGACCTTGCGGGCCAGCGCGGCGGCGCTGGCGGCCGTGTCGGAGTGGGTCACGCCCACCAGTACCACCAGCCCGGGCCGGGGCAGGCGGCCGACCACCGACCCGCCGACCGATACGCTCGCCTCGCTGGCTCGCTGAATGACGGCTCGCACGAGAAGGCATTCTTCCGGTTATGACATCTGACGACGTGCACCGCCCCGCCGTTCCGGCGCCGGGGCTCGCCACCCTGATCACTGTCGCGCCCACCGGCGCGGAGGCGGAGAAGGCGACCGTGCCTGCCCTGCCCGTCACCCTGGACGAGCTGGTGGCCACGGCCAAGGAGTGCCAGGCGGCCAGCGCCGCCGTCATTCACGTGCACATCCGCGACGACCAGGCACGCCCCACGCTGGACGTGCGCCGGCTCACCGACACCGTGCAGGCGCTGCACGAGGGCAGCGACCTGATCGTCCAGCTCTCCACCGGGGGCGCCGTCACCGACAGCCTGGACCGGCGGCTGGCCGTGCTGGACGCGGCCCCGGACGCCTGCTCGCTCACCTGCGGCACCGTCAACTTCGGTAACGACGTCTTCCTGAACTCCTGGCCGTTCATCCGGGAGCTCTACGCCCGGACGCAGCAGCTCGGCGTCGTGCCGGAGTTCGAGCTGTTCGACCTCGGGCACGTGGCGACGCTGCACCAGCTGCTGGCCGACCTGGGGCCGCCGGCCGGCGGTCACGTGCACTGTGACCTGGTCATGGGCGTGCCCGGCGGGATGCCGGGCGACGCGGCCACCCTGGTCGCCGCGGTGGCGGCGCTGCCGGCCGGGGCGACCTGGTCGGCGACCGGCATCGGCCGCACCTCGCTGCCGGTGATGTTCGCCGCGCTGGCCGCCGGCGGCCACCTGCGGGTCGGCCTGGAGGACACCACCTCCTTCGCCCGCGGCCGCCCCGCCACCGGTAACGCGGAGCTGGTCGCGCGGGCCGCCGCCCTGGCGGAGCTGGCCCAGCGCCCGGCGATGTCTCCCGCGGCCGCGCGGACAATGCTGGGCGTGCCGGCCGGGGGAGGTGACCGGCCATAGCCGCCAGCCCGCTCCCGGACAGCCTGGTCCAGAACAGCCCGCTCTCCGGCAACCCGGTCCTGGCCGAGGTGATCAGGTCGGGATTCACCGAGTCCCGGCACCGCGGAATCGCGGTCGGGCTGCGCGCCGACGGCGGGGTCGCCGTGACGGCCGGTGCCGCTACCGAGCCAGTCTTCCCGCGGTCGTCCAACAAGCCCATGCAGGCCGCGGCGATGCTGGCCTGCGGCCTGGACCTGGACAGGCAGCTGCTGGCCCTGGCCGCGGCCAGTCACTCGGGCGAGGACTTTCATGTCGCGGGCGTCCGGCAGATCCTGGCGTCGGCCGGCCTGGGCGAGGATGCGCTGCAGTGCCCGCCGGACCTGCCGCTCGCGCCGGAGGCCCAGCGCGAGGTGCTGCTGGCCGGCGGCGGTCCCGCCCGGGTGACGATGAACTGCTCCGGCAAGCACGCGGCCATGCTTGCCACCTGCGTGGCGGCGGGCTGGCCGACCGGCAGCTACACCGATCCCCGGCACCCGCTCCAGCTCGCCATCGCGGCAATGGTGGCCGAGCTGGCGGGCGAGCCGGTGGCGGCCGTCGGCGTGGACGGCTGCGGCGCTCCGCTGCTGGCCATCTCGGTCAGCGGCCTGGCCCGGGCGTTCCGCGCGCTCGTCCTGGCCGAGCGGGGTACCCCGCAGCGCCGGGTGGCCGATGCGATGCGCGCCTATCCGGCCTGGACCTCCGGGACGACGCGGCCCGAGTGCGAGCTGATGACCGCCGTCCCGGGTCTGCTGCTCAAGGCGGGCGCCGAGGGCGTCGAGGCGTTCGCGCTGGCCGATGGCCGGGCCGGCGCGGTCAAGATCGAGGACGGCTCGCAGCGAGCCCGCACCCCCGTGACCGTGGCGCTGCTGCGCGAGCTGGGCGTCGCCGACGTGCCCGGGGCCGATCTGGCCGCCCTGCAGGGCCTGGCCGCTGGCCCGGTCACCGGGGGCGGCGCGCGGGTGGGCGAGGTCCGGGCCAGGCTTCCCGTTACCTCTGTCAGGGCGGCCGGATTACGGCCGGCCGCTGTCCTGGTCGACCGCTAGCCATTGCTAGCGCCGCGCTTGCAAATGCAAGCGCAAGGTGCCAGACTTTGCTCATGAGTCCGGTAAACGTCACCACGATCGGTGCCTACATCAAGGAGCAGCGCGAGCAGGCCCGGATCTCGCTGCGCCAGCTGGCCCAGAACGCCGGGATCTCCAACCCGTACCTGAGCCAGATCGAGCGGGGCCTGCGCCGGCCGAGCGCCGACATCCTGCAGCAGATCGCCAAGGGGCTGCGCATATCGGCCGAGGCCCTCTACGTCCAGGCCGGCTTCCTGGAGGACCGCCCGCCGGGTTCCGTGGTCCGTGATGCCGTGCTGGCTGACCCGGAGCTGACCGAGCGGCAGAAGCAGATGCTGATCGAGATCTACGAGTCCTTCCGCAAGGAGACCGCGCTGGCCGCCGAGGCCGACGAGGATGACGAGGCGGCGGCGGAGGCAGCCGACCAGAGCCTGCTCGCGCCGGATGAGGCCGCTTTGCTCTGGCCCGAGAATCTCAGCGCGGAAGCCCTGGAGGTCGGCCCCGCGCAGCCTGCCATCGAGCCGGATCCGTTCCCTGGCCAGCCGCCCGCGCCCGTCGCGGAGCCGCCTGCGCCCGTCGCGGAGCCGCCCGCGTCGAGCCCCGGGACCAGCGATGATCACGCTATGACCCCCCCGCCAGCCCGCGGCTACCCGCTGCCGCCCGACAGCGAGTAGCGTGACGCCGTGAGCATCGTTAACTTCTCTGCCTACAGCCCGATCCAGTACTTCTTCTGGATCCTGCTGGTCGCCGCCTTCGTCGTCGAGGCGTGGGCGTTCATCGACGCGATCAGGCGCCCGGCTCCGGCCTTCGTGGCGGCCGGCAAGCAGACCAAGCCGCTGTGGATGATCATTCTCGGAGTGGCGGTGGTCATCGGCATCGGCGGTGCCATCGGCTCGCTGGCCATCTTCAGCATCCTGCCGATCGTGGCCTTCGTCGCGGCGGCTATCTACCTCGCGGACGTCCGGCCTAAGGTCAAGGACTTCAAGACCGGGTCCTCGCACCAGGGCCCCTACGGTCCCTGGTAACGCGCCCTAGCCTGGCGGCCAGCTAGGCTCAGCCGATGACGCAGGCACAGTGGCGCACCCACCGGCTGGAACTCGACGACCAGACGCTCCGCGAGTGGGATGCGGCCGTCCTGGACTCCGGCCCGGACGGGATCGTCCTGGACCTGTCGGCGTTCTACCCCGGTGGCGGCGGCCAGCCGCCCGACCAGGGCGTGCTGCTGTGGGCCGGCGTCCAGACCCGGATCGCCGGCGCGCGCAAGGGCGACGACCTGTACCTGATCCCGGCCGAGGGCGACCCGCTGCCACCGCCCGGTACCGCCGTGCGCGGCGCCGTCGAGGATGATCGCCGGACCGCCCTCATGCGCACCCACTCTGGCCTGCACGTGCTGTGCGGCGTGGTGTTCCGCGACTACGGCGCGCTGGTGACGGGCGGTAACATGGAGCCGCTCACGGCCAGGATGGACTTCGACCTGCCGGAGCTCCCGGCCGGCTTCCGCGACGCGGTCGAGGCCGCGTGCAACGCCGAGGTGGGCAGCGACCGGCGGATAGACGCGCGGGTCCTGCCGCGCGCGGAGGCGTTCGCGCTCCCGGACATCATCCGGACCGCCACCAACCTCGTCCCGCCCGACGTCTCCGAGGTCAGGATCATCGACATCGTCGGGCTCGACCAGCAGGCTGACGGCGGCACGCACGTCGCGAGCACCAGTCAGATCGGCAAGATCCAGGTCGTCAAGATCGAGAACAAGGGCCGGGGCTTCCGCCGGCTGCGCATCCGCATCGCCGACTAGGGCCGCCGCGGACCAGGGGCCGCCGCGAGACGCGTCCCGCCCCCCGGCACGCCCAGCAGGGGCAACTAAGGCGCCGCCTCCGCCAGCGGCTCTCAGGAGTGGTTCGGATTTTACTGGTGATAACCAGTAAAATCCGAACCACTGTTCGATAGATGGATTTCGGCTGGGCCAGAACGAGGCGCCAGATCGGCCTTACGCCCAGCCCGGCCCGCTCGGCCCGCGCTCAGAACGGGATGACCAGGACTGCGGCCGGGACGATGACGGCCAGGACCGCGGCCAGGCCCACCAGTGCGAGAGCGGGAGCCGACAGGCTCGGCGCCGGCCGCAGCAGCCGGGTCACCCGCGCCGCGACCTCCCCGCCCAGGTCCGCCTCGATGGCGGCGAGCGCCCCGGACGGGGCCAGGCCGCCACCGGCCGCCCCGACCCGCAGCAGGGCCGTGGCCAGCTCCCGCGCCGGGCGCTGGCGCAGCGCGCGATCGTCGGCGTGCATCTCCACCAGCAGGGCCACCGCCCGGTGCGCCTGCCGGGCGGCCCGTGACCAGCCGAACCCGTGCAGCAGGGCGATGAACGGCAGCAGGACCAGGTCATGGCGCTCGCGCAGATGGGCGCGCTCATGGGCGAGGACGGCGGCCAGCTCGTCGGAATCCAGCAGGTCCAGCGTGCCCGCGCTGATCACGATCGCCGAGTGCAGGCCGGGCAGGCAGTACGCGGCGGCGGCCGGGTAGTCGACCACCAGGGCGCCTGGCACCTTCGGGTCGCCATGCGCCAGCAGGCTCAGCAGGACGCGCTGCCGCTGCCGGGCCCGCAGCACCGCCGTGGATACCGACAGCAGCACCCCGACCAGCAGCGACAACAGCACCAGGCCGGCCGCCAGGCAGACGAGCCGGGCCGCTGCGAGGAACCCCAGCGGCGCATGAGCGCGGCCATCCAGGAAGCCGGCCACCTGGCTGAGCGCGCTGCCCGCCAGGCCAGAACGGTGGGTGGCCGTGCCCAGCCCGATGAGCGTGCCCACCGCGGCCAGGCCCCAGCCGAGCCCGATCGCCTGCCACAAGACGATGGCCGCCGCCGGCGAGCGGCGCGGCCAGCAGGCCACCGAAAGCGTGGAGGACGCCTGAACGCAAGCGGCGGCGACGGCGGCCAGCACCAGGACGGCGGTCACGGCCGCTTAGCCCTTGCTGCCCTCGCCGAGCGCCTCCAGGGCATTCAGCAAGGCACGTGCCTCGGAGCCGGAGACGCTCCGCACGAAGCGAGCCAGGGCCGCCTGCCGGTCACCGGTCTGATCCAGAGCGCTGAGCATGAGCTCGGTTACGTAGGCCTCGCGGCTCTCCGCAGCGCGGTAGCGCCACGCCCGGCCGTCTCGCTGCCGCCGTGCGAAGCCCTTCTTCGACAGGCGGTCCAGGACAGTCATAACGGTCGTGTGCGCCAGGTCCCGCTCAGTCAGCTGGCCGCTGACCTGCCGGACGGTCAGGGACTCGGGGGCTTCCCACAGCACGTCCATGATCGCGCGCTCCAGCTCCCCGAGTCGGTTCACCCCGTCACTGTACCCCGGCGATTATGCCCCGGAACGGCCGGCGCCCGTCGGAGTTCCGGGGCCGTTCCGGCGCTCGCGAGGGGCGGCTAACCTGGTCACGGCAGCTGCGTGGCAGCCGCCTGCCGTCGCGGGGATACGCGCCCGGCGACTCGTATCCAGGAGGACGATGATGTCCGCTCCCCACCCCCGGTTCCGGGCCATTCTGCAGTCGTTCGAGCCGTACCGGCCCGGCAAGGCGCCGTCCGCGCCCGGCGGCACGACCTTCAAGCTGTCCTCCAACGAGTCGCCCCATGGTCCGCTGCCCGCCGTCCTGTCGGTGCTGGCCGACGCGGCGACCGCCCTGAACCGGTATCCCGATAACGGGGCCATGGCGCTGACGGTCGCGATCGCCAGCCGATTCGGGATCCCGGCCGGGCACGTGGCCGTGGGCTGCGGATCGGTCGGCCTGGCCCAGCAGCTGCTGGCCGCCACCGCCGAGCCGGGCACCGAGGTGCTGTACGCCTGGCGATCGTTCGAGGCCTATCCGGGACTGACCGACCTGGCCGGCGCCACGTCGGTGCGCGTCCCGCTCCGCGATCAGGCACACGACCTGCCCGCGATGGCCGACGCCATCACCGGCCGGACCCGGCTGATCTTCGTCTGCAACCCGAACAACCCGACCGGCACAGTGGTCGGGCGTGACGAGCTGGTCCGGTTCCTGGACCGGGTGCCGCCCACCTGCCTGGTGGTCCTGGATGAGGCCTACCACGAGTACGTGCGCGACCCGGACGTGCCCGACGGCCTCACCCTCTACCCGGCCCGGCCCAACCTGGCCGTGCTGCGGACCTTCTCCAAGGCCTACGGGCTGGCCGCGCTGCGGGTGGGGTTCCTGGTCGGCCATGAGCCCGTCGCGGCCGCCGTGCGCCAGACTCAGCTGCCGTTCACCGTGAACGCCCTGGCCCAGGCCGCGGCCATCGCGTCCCTGGCCGCCGAGTCCGAGCTGCTGGAGCGGGTGGAAGCGGTGGTCAAGGAGCGCGGCCGGGTCCGCGACGAGCTGCTGGACCAGGGCTGGAGCGTCCCGCCGACCGAGGCGAACTTCGTCTGGCTGGCGCTCGGCCCCGCCTGCCTGGACTTCGCGGCCGCCGCCGACCAGGCCGGGGTCAGCGTCCGCCCGTACGCCCCCGACGGCGTTCGCGTCTCGATCGGCAGCCCGGAGGCCAATGACGCTTTCCTGGCGGTGGCCGTGGCCTGGCGTCGGCGGCTCGGCTAGCGACCGTACGCTGAGCCGGATGGGAGCAGGGGCCGGACGGAACGAGGGCCTGACGGGCGCAGGGCGGAGGCCAGGCAGCGGTGAAGGTGCATGTGATCCACGAGAACCCGCAGTGGCTGGCGCCGATCGAGCAGGCGCTCGATGACGCCGGGGTGCCGCACGAGCAGTGGCTGCTCGGCGAGGCGGCGATCGACCTGGACGAGCCGGCGCCGGCCGGGGTGTTCTGGTCGCGGATGAGCGCGTCCTCGCACACCCGCGGCCATCCGTTCGC
Source organism: Streptosporangiaceae bacterium (assembly GCA_036510065.1). Taxonomy (GTDB): domain Bacteria; phylum Actinomycetota; class Actinomycetes; order Streptosporangiales; family Streptosporangiaceae; genus DASUBV01. The sequence goes on from DATCEO010000045.1 coordinate 14,818, forward strand.
CAAGGACCAGACCCGCGGGGTGCTGACCTGGCTGCAGGCCCATGGCCGGCGGGTGGTGAACGGCCGCAGCGCGCTGGAGCTGGAGATGAGCAAGGTCGATCAGCTCGTCGCGCTGCGGGCGGCCGGCTTCGACGTGCCGCGCACGATCGCGGTGGCCGGGACCAGCCAGCTCGCGGCCGCGGCCAGGAAGCTGCCCGCGCCATTCATCAGCAAGCACAACCAGGGCGGCAAGGGCCTGGGCGTGCGCCTGTTCACCAGCCATGAGCAGTTCGAGGCCTTCCTCGCCGCCGCCGACTACGAGCCCCCGGTCGACGGGATCACCCTGCTCCAGGAGTACCTGCGGGCGGCGGTCCCGCGGATCACCAGGGCCGAGATCGTGGGCGGCGAGTTCATCTACGCGATCACCGCCGACACCGCGCGGGGCGGCTTTGAGCTCTGTCCGGCCGATGCCTGCGCGGTGGACGCGGGAGATCAGCCGCCGCTCTTCGCGCTGCGCGAGGGCTTCGATCATCCGGTCACCGCCCGCTACGCGGAGTTCGCGATCCGGCACGGGATCGAGATCGCCGGCTTCGAGTTCATCGAGACGGCCGGCGGCAGGCTGGTGACCTACGACATCAACACCACCACCAACTACAACGCGGCCATCGAGGCGGCCGCCGCGCGCCCGGCCCTGCCGGCCGTCGCTGACTACCTGGGCAAGCTGCTGGCCGCCTAGCCTGGCCTCAGCACGTCCCCACCACCACCGGAGGTTTGCTCATGCGGTTCGGGTTCTGGATGCCGATCTTCGGCGGCTGGCTGCGCAACGTCGCGGACGAGGGCATGCCGGTCGCCTGGCCCTACCTGCGGGATCTAGCGGCGGACAGCGAGCAGCAGGGCTTTGACCTGTCGCTGATCGCCGAGCTGAATCTCAACGACATCAAGGGTCCGCGCGAGCCGTCCCTGGACTGCTGGACGCTCGCGCCCGCCATCGCCGCGGTGACCAGCACGCTGGAGCTCATGCTGGCGGTCCGGCCCAACTACCACTCACCGTCGCTCACCGCCAAGGCGCTGTCCACCCTGGACGTGATCGCGCCGGGGCGGGTGGCGCTGAACGTCGTGTCGTCCTGGTGGAAGGACGAGGCCGCCCAGTACGGGGCGCCGTTCGACGTGCACGATGCCCGGTACGCCCGGACGACCGAATGGCTGGAGGTCGTGTCCCGGCTGCTGCGCGAGGACACGGTGACCCACGCCGGCCCTCTCTACCAGCTAGACGGCGCGGTCCTGGCCCCCAAGCCCAGCCGGCTGCCCCCGGTGTACATGGGCGGCGAGTCGCCGAAGGCGAAGGAAGTCATCGCCGCCCAGGCGGATGCCTACGTCATGCACGGCGACGCCCCCGAGGTCATCGCGGCCAAGATCGCGGATCTCAGCGCGCGGCGGGCCGCCGCGGGCCAGCCGCCGCTGCAGTTCGGCGTCTCGGGCTACGTGATCTGCCGGGACACCCCGGCGCAGGCCCGGGCCGAGCTGGAGCGCATCCTCGACGTTCGGGCGTCTCCCGAGGCGTACGCCTCCTACCAGGACTTCGTCCAGGGCTCGCAGCTGGAGTCGCAGGTCTCCCTGGAGGAGTACAGCGTCTCCAACCGGGGCCTGCGCAGCGGGCTGATCGGGACACCCGACCAGATCATGGACCGGCTCCGCGGGTACGCAGACGCCGGAGTCGACCTCATGCTGCTGCAGTTCTCGCCCCAGCGCGAGGAGATGGCCCGGTTCGGCCGGGACATCATCAGCCGCTGGCGCGCCTAGCGCGCATCGCGCGGGCCTGGCTAGCGGGCACCGCGCGGGCCTAGTTTCTCGACCACCAGCCGGTAGGCCTGCCGCGGCCGCCCCGGCTGCGGGCTCCGGCTGGGCGGCAGCGGCCAGGCCAGGCCCTCCTCGACGAGCGTGGCCAGCAGCCGCCGGGCCGTGCGCGGGGTCACCGAGAGCAGCCGCCCGGCCGTCTCCGCGTCCACGACCGGGGTCGCGCCGGTGGACGACAGCTTCTCCGAGAGCCGGACCAGCGTGTCGAGCCCGCGCCGGCTCGCGGTCGTGGGCGGAGCGGCCCGCGGGGCGGGCACGATCGGCTGGCTGGCGCGCTCGCGGACCGGCCCGGCCAGCCGGGTCGTGGGGGCTGGCCGGCCGAGCGAGGCGCGGGCTCGCGCCTCGGCCTCGAGCTCGGTCCGGCCGCCGCCCACGCCGACCTCGAGGCCGATGCCCAGCTCGCTGCGGGCCCGCTCGACGAAGGGGGGACCGCCCAGGCCGTCGGCGGCCTGGCTCAGCGACCCCCGGGTGGCGACGACCAGGAAGCCGTGATCGTTCAGCGCGCTGACCGTGGCGTGGATCCGCTGGGCCTCCTGGACCAGGAACCGGTGCACGGTCAGCCGCAGCTCCTCGCGGGCCTGCCGCGGCGCGCCGCGGCGGACGGTATCGCGCAGGGTCGGTATCTCGACGATCACTACGGCCAGCTGGGCGTTCTCCAGCCGCCGGTAGCCCGCCAGCAGGGTGCCGGTGCGCAGCGCGGACCTGATCGCGCTGCCGGTGGGCCGGAGCGGGTAGACCGGGACCTGGGCCACGGACAGCTTCCGGGCCACCGACTGCAGGCAGGTGAAGGCAATGGCGGTCTCATGCTGGCGGGACAGCCGCTCGTGGAAGGAGGCGATGACAGCCGAGCTGGAGACCTCCTCGCGGACGTGAATGCCGCCGGCCGGAATGCCCAGCTCGGTCAGCGCATCCTCGGCGTCGGCCTGGCTGATGACGTCAATGCTCGACCGGGAGATGTCCAGGCCGTCCCGGCTCGCCCGCAGCAGCGCCGCGTACAGGGCGCTGCCGCTCAGCTGGATGTAGGTGGCCGGCACGGTCAGCACCCCGGCTCGCCGCGCGTACTCGTACGGCACCCGGCTGGCGAACAGGCAGGCGTCGACCGTGCTGCCCAGCCGGGCCACCTTCTCCGGTGCCTCCTGCTCTTCCCGGTAGGCCGCCGTGACCAGGCGCCGGGTGGCACTGTCGCCCCGGTCAGCCGACTGCGCCGGCCCGTGCCCCGCCGAGAGCGGCAGGCCGGACAGCATGATCCGCTCCACCAGCTCGTGCGGTCCGACGATGCCGATCGTCGGCTCGGCGCCACCTGCCATTCGCGCCATTTCCCGTCTCATTCAGGCCATCCGCTCCGCAGCCGGTAAGTTTCGCTACTTCTTTTCGTAGCGCACTGGACTTGTCACCGGAAGAGACAATTATCAGTGATTCAACGGCAGAACGAAACTCGGCGGGGTTCAACGGGGTGTTGTACGGCTCGAAATGTGAATGGCGGGGTGAATCTTCGCAGATAGAGGCGTCAGTCGACGATTTCTTCGACGACGTCGGCGCCGAGTGTGGTCAGCCGCGAGGCAACCGAGGCATGGCCCCGGTCGATCAGGTAGCCCGGCGCCACGACGGTCTCGCCCTCAGCCGCCAGCCCGGCCAGGACCAGCGCGATCCCTGTGCGCAGCTCATGCGCGATGACCTCGGCGCCGTGCAGCGGAGTCGGGCCGTGCACCAGCACGGCATTGCCGGCTACCTCCACCTTGGCGCCCATCTTGTTGAGCTCGCCGGCCAGCATGTACCGGCCGTCGAAGATGGTCTCCCGGATGTAGCTAGTGCCCTCGGCCAGGCAGCCCAGCGCCATAATGGGCGACTGCAGGTCGGTGGCGAATCCCGGGAACGGGCTTGTGATCACGTTGATTGGGCGAAGCTGGCGATCGCGGCGCACCTGGAGGATGGCGCCGTGAGTGGCGAACTCCACGCCCATCTGCTCAAGCTTCCACCGGACAACCCCGAAATCTTCCAGTGAGGCACCGACCAGGGTGACCTCGCCGCCGGCCATGGCCGCGGCCATGGCGAAAACGGCGGCGTCGATGCGGTCGGCCATGACCGTGTGCTCCACCGCCGTGAGCTCGCCCACGCCCTGGACGGTGACGAAGCCGGTGCCGCCGCCGCTGATGCGCGCGCCCATCTTGGTCAGGAACGCGATGACGTCCAGCACCTCGGGCTCGAGCGCGCAGTTGTCGATCACCGTGGTGCCGGGCGCGAGCGAGGCCGCCATGATCAGGTTCTCGGTGCCGGTGTGCGAGGGCGTGTCCAGGTAGAGATGGGCGCCGCGCAGGTGACCCGCCTTGATGTGGATCTGCGTCTCCTGCTCGTCCACGATCGCGCCGAGCCGGGCAAAGCCCCGGTAGTGAAAGTCCAGCAGCCGGCTGCCGAGGTTGCAGCCGCCGATGCCCTCGATGGTGGCCTCGCCCAGCCGGTGCAGCAGCGCGGGGACGAAAAGCACCGAGGCCCGGAACCGGCCCGCGATGTCGGCGGGCAGCACGGAGCTGGTCAGCTCGGAGGCGTCCACCACGAGCGTCCGCTCGGCCTCGTGGAACTTGACGACGGCCCCGACCGCCTGGGCCAGCTCGACGGCCCGCCGGACGTCCTCGATGACCGGGACGTTGCGCAGGACTGTCCGGCCCTTCTCGGCCAGCAGCGAGGCCGCGATCATCTTGAGGGCGGCGTTCTTGGCGCCCTGTACGAAGACCGTCCCCTGCAGCGGGTTGCCGCCGCGGACGCGATAGCGGGTCTCGGGACCGCTCGTCATCTGGCTGGAGCTCCTGTCGTTCAGCACGGAATCGACTGACCGGCTCAGCGCCGGGCTGCCCGGTCCGGCGGCCGGCCACCCGGAAGGCATCTCGCCCGGTTGCCGCCCGCCTGTCTCACGTGTCGTCCAGTATTCCACCGCTTCTGCGCCCCCAGGCCATGATGACTGTGTTACGTAAAGTATCTGGTTGACTCCTAAGGGTTACCATTGGGGTTCCTGCCAGCACCTCCGTCGGAAACTGCGCCGCATCGAGTCCTTCGACGCAGCCCGCCTCAACCCGGTTCCGTCTTACCCGGCCGGGCTCGTCTCATCCGCCCCTATGCCATCTGCCAGCGGACTCGCCCGGACTCGGGTCTCAGCGCCAGGACTCGCCGGTGATGTTCTCGTAGGCCTCGACATAGCGCGCGCGAGTCACTTCCACTACCTCGGGCGGTATCTCCGGCGCGGGCGGGCGCTTGTTCCATCCGGTGGTCAGCGACCAGTCGCGAGCGTACTGCTTATCCATCGAGTACTGCGGGCCGCCGGGCTGCCAGAGATCAGCGGGCCAGAACCGGGAGGAGTCCGGAGTCAGGACCTCGTCGGCCAGGGTGATCGTGCCGTCGGGAGCCAGGCCGAACTCCAGCTTGGTATCGGCGATGATGACTCCCCGGCTCCGGGCGGTCTCGTGGCCCCGCCGGTAGATGGCCAGGGTCAGCTCGCGCAGCCGGGCGGCGGCTTCCTCGCCGATCTGGGCGGCGACCTGGCCGTAGTCGATGAACTCGTCGTGCTGGCCCGCGCTGGCCTTGGTGGTCGGCGTGAACACGGGCTCGGGCAGCCGGGATCCCTCGACCAGCCCGCCCGGCAGGGCGACGCCGGACACGGTGCCCGTCTCCCGGTAGGAGGCCAGGCCCAGGCCCGCCAGGTAGCCGCGCGCGATGCACTCCACGGGAAGCATGTCCAGGCGGCTGCACCGGATCGCCCGCCCGGCCCACTCGGCGGGCACGCGGGCGGCCGAGACGACGTGGTTGGGCACGAGGTCAGCCAGGCGCTCGAACCACCACAGCGAGAGCTGGGTCAAGATCGCGCCCTTGTCCGGGATCGGCGTGGGCAGCACGACGTCATAGACGCTCATCCGGTCGGACGCCACCATGATCAGGTCAGGGCCATCCGCGTAGAGGTCGCGGACCTTGCCCGAGTGCAGCAGCCTCATCGCCTCGCCCCGTCCCGGCCGCCGCTCAGGAGAGCTTCTCCAGCCGCTCGAAGACCGGGCCGAGCCGCGCGACGTACCGCTCGGGCCGGCATACCTCGTCGAGCCGGGCCTCGTCGAGCCGCTGGCCCGCTCGCGCGGCATGCGCGCGCAGCGTCTCCCGGAACGGCAGCCCGGTACGCCAGGTCTCCATCGCGGCCGCCTGGGCCAGGGCATAGGCGTTCTCGCGGGACATGCCTGCGGCCACCAGCTCGAGCAGCACGGCCGAGGTATAGATCAGGCCGTGGCTGGAGTCCAGGTTCGCCCGCATCCGGGCGGCGTCCACGACCAGCCCGGCGATCAGCCCCGTGGTCTGCTCCAGCAGGAAGTCGGTCGCGATGGCGGCATCGGGCAGCGCCACCCGCTCGGTCGAGGAGTGGGAAATATCACGCTCGTGCCACAGCGGTATTCCCTCCATGACCGGCACGACCTGCGCGCGGACGAGCCGGGCCAGGCCGGCGATGCGCTCCGAGCGGATCGGGTTCTTCTTGTGCGGCATCGCGGAGGAGCCCTTCTGCCCCGCTCCGAAGGGCTCGGAAAGCTCCGCGACCTCGGTCCGCTGCCCGTGCCGGATCTCCAGCGCGATGGCCTCGCAGACCGTCGCGATCAGCGCCAGCACGCCGGTCCACTCCGCGATGCCGTCGCGGAGCACGACCTGGGTCGCCACCTCGGCAGGCCGGAGCCCGAGCTCGGCCATCACCTCCGCCTCGATCGCCGGATCGATGTTCGAGTAGGTGCCCACCACGCCGGACAGCTTCCCGACCGCGACGGACTCCCTGGCCCGGGCCAGCCGGTCCCGGCAGCGGGCCATGGCAAAGGCGAAGTCCGCGACCCGGTGGCCCCACACGTCGGGCTCGGCGTGGATGCCGTGGGTCCGGCCCACCCGCAGCGTGGACTGATGGGCCAGCGCGTGCTCGCGCAGCACGCCGAGCAGGGCGGTGCACCGGGCCAGGAGCAGGTCCGAGGCCTCCGTGAGCTGCAGGCCGAGTGCGGTGTCCAGGAGATCGGAGGATGTCATCCCGAAGTGCACGTAGGCGGCGGCCTGGCGGGGCGAGGTGTTGTCCGCCCAGGCCGACAGGAACGCGATCACGTCGTGCCCGGTCACGGCCTCCAGCTCGGCCACCGCCTCGGGCGTCGGCACCGGCGCGGCCACCACCGGCGCGACGGCGTCGGCGGGCACGGTGCCCGCCCGGGCATGCGCGGCGAGGACGAGGACCTCGACCTGGCCCCACAGCTCGTACTTGTGGGCCTCGCTCCAGACCTGGCCCATCTCGGGCAGCGTGTACCGTTCGATCACAGCCCTATCCTGCCGTATCGCCGCCAGTGCTCTCGGCATCGCGAGGCGTCTCCCAGCGCAGCTCAGCGGCCAGCATGGCCACCAGCACCACCGTCAGCAGCGCCAGCTGGGCGTCCAGGCCGACGGTGGCGCCGGCGGCCGTCGTGGCCAGGGCCGCCGTGGCGCCCGCCGCCCGCGGCGCCGTGGCGCCCGTCCGCAGCAGCCGCCGCACGGCCACGTCGCCGCCCAGGAACAGGGCCGCGCCGGCGGCGAGCATGGCGGCGGCGGCCAGGTGGCCGGCGGCCGGGCGGCCGGACTGCGCGACCGCCTCCTGCACGCCGGCGGCCATGGCCACCAGGCCGAGCAGGATCGGAATGTTGCCGTAGAACAGGGCCGCCAGGGCCAGCGCGGTTCGTCGCTCGCTGGTCGCGCTGGTCAGCACCTGCTCGGCGCGCTCCTCCTCGTCCCCGCCGAAGATGATCCACCACAGCGCGGCGGTCAGCGCCAGGCCCAGCACCGCGCTGGTAACGAGCCGGGAACCGGCTCCGGCCGGCCGCCCGGCCAGGGCGGCCGCGCCGATGCCGATCGCGGCCACGGACTCGCCGAGGGCCACGATCAGCAGCGCGCTGTGCCGCTCCGAGAGATGGCCGGGACGCAGCTCGAACAGGTTCCGCGGATGGACGATCAGCGGCGAGCCGAGCTGAACCGCGAGCGCGGCCACCCACAGCGGGTAGCGGGCGGCCCCGCCCGCCAGGCCCGCCGCCGTCACCAGCAGCGCGGAGGCGAGGTTGAAGGGCGCGATGCGGACGATATTGGCGTTGACCCGGTAGTACAAGATGGCGTGGACCACCACCACCAGCAGGTAGCCCAGGCCCAGCTCCACTCCGTCGGCGCCGAAGCCGTGCGGGATGGCCAGCCCGACGATCAGGAAGCCGGCCATCCCGGTCAGCAGCAGGATCCGCTCGGCGGCACGCACGGGCGGCCGGGCATTGGTCAGCCAGGCGTAGCCCTCGTACATCCACCACAGCAGCCCGAACAGCAGCAGGACGCGGCCGACCGTGATCACGCTGAGGCTGCCGGTCAGGATGGCCGTCAGCTGGGTCAGGGTGAAGGCGAAGACCAGGTCGAAGAAGAGCTCCAGCGTGGTGACCCGCAGCGGGCCCTGCGCCGCGGCAGCTGCGGGCTCGCCGCCGTTCACGCGCCGGCGGCCGCGCCGAGCCCGGGCTGCCGGGCGATGTCGGTGCGGTACCAGCCGCCGCGCAGCTCGATCCGGGCCGCGGCGGCGTAGGCGGCCGCGCGGGCCTGCGGCACGTCCACGCCGCTGCCCACGATGTCGAGGACGCGCCCGCCGCCGGACACCAGGCGGCCATCGGCGGCCCGCGCCGTGCCCGCGTGCAGCACGTAGGCGCCCGGCTGGGCGGCCGCCTGCGCCAGGCCCGCTATCTCGTCTCCGCCGACGGGGGCCTGCGGGTACCCCCGGGCGGCGATGACCACGGTCACCGCCGCTCCCGCCCGCCAGCCGAGCGGCGGGGCAGCGGCCAGGTCGCCGCTGGCCGCCGCATGCAGCAGGCCGCCGAGCGGAGTGACCAGCCGGTCGAGCACGACCTGGGCCTCCGGATCGCCGAACCGGGCGTTGAACTCGACCACCCGGGGGCCGCGGGCGGTCAGGCTCAGGCCGGTGTACAGCAGCCCGCTGTAGGGGGTGCCCCGCCGTCGCAGCTCCGCCAGGGCGGGCCGGACGACGGTGGCCAGGATTTCGTCGCTCAGGCCGGCCGGTGCCCAGGACAGCGGCGCGTAGGCGCCCATGCCGCCGGTATTCGGGCCGGCGTCGCCGTCGTGGGCCCGCTTGAAGTCCTGGGCGGGCAGCAGCGGGAGGGCATCGGTGCCGTCGGCCAGCGCGAAGACCGATACCTCCGGTCCGTCGAGGTACTCCTCGATGACCGCCGTCCCGCAGTCGGCGGCGTGCCGCAGCGCCGCCTGGCGGTCATCGGTGACCACCACGCCCTTGCCGGCCGCCAGCCCGTCCGCCTTGACCACGTAGGGCGGCCCGAAGGCATCCAGCGCCGCGGCCGCCTGCGCGGCGCTGGTGCAGGTCCGGGCCGCGGCCGTGGGAATGCCGGCGGCCACCATGACCTGCTTGGCGAACGACTTGGAGCCCTCGATCATGGCCGCGCCCTGGCCGGGGCCGAAGGAGCAGACGCCGGCCGCGCGCAGCGCGTCGGCCACGCCGGCCACCAGCGGCGCCTCGGGGCCGATCACCACCAGGTCCGCGGCCAGCCGGGTGGCCAGGGCGGTCACGCTGGCGGGATCGGTCAGCGCTACCGGATGCAGCTCGGCGGTCTCGCCGATGCCCGGATTGCCTGGCGCCGCGTGCATCGCGGTCACGCCGGGGTCGGCCGCTAGCCCGCGGACCAGGGCATGCTCTCGGCCGCCGGAGCCGAGGACGAGGACTCGCACGGCGCAGAGCCTACCGGCGGCCTGTTACCCGGCGGGCCGCAGCTGCAGCGTCTGATCCCGGCGGGGGCCCACGCCGACCGCGCTGATCGGCGCGCCGATCAGGTCCTCCAGCGCCGCCAGGTAGGCCCGCGCGTTCGGCGGCAGGTCGGCGGGGTCCTTGACCCGGGAGATGTCCTCCCACCAGCCGTCGAGGTACTCGTAGACAGGAACGGCGTGGTGGAACTCCGTCTGCGTCATCGGCATCTCGTCCTGCCGCCGCCCGTCCACGTCATAGCCGACGCAGACGGGCACCTTCTCCAGTCCCGACAGCACGTCCAGCTTGGTGATGAAGTAGTCGGTGATCCCGTTGACCCGGGTCGCGTACCGGGCGATGACGGCGTCGAACCAGCCGGTCCGGCGGGGCCGGCCGGTGGTGACGCCGTACTCGCTGCCGGTCTTGCGCAGCCATTCGCCCTGGGCATCGGTCAGCTCGGTCGGGAACGGGCCGGCCCCCACGCGCGTGGTGTAGGCCTTCAGGATGCCGATCACCCGGGTGATCCGGGTCGGGCCGAGCCCGGAGCCGGCGCAGGCACCGCCGGCCGTGGGCGATGAGGAGGTCACGAACGGATAGGTGCCATGATCCACGTCCAGCAGCGTGGCCTGGGCGCCCTCGAGGAGGACCACCTTGTCCTGGTCGAGGGCCTGGTTCAGGATCAGGCCGGTATCGGCGACGTAGCGCCCCAGGCGCTGGCCGTATCGCAGGTACTCGGCCGCGACGGCGTCGGCGTCGATCGTGCGCCGGTTGTACACCTTGGTCAGCACCTGGTTCTTTTCCCGCAGCACCAGCTCTAGCTTCTCGCGCAGGATGCCCGGGTCGAACAGGTCCTGCATCCGGATGCCCATCCGGGCGGCCTTGTCGCTGTAGGTGGGGCCGATGCCGCGTCCGGTCGTGCCGATCCGCGAGTTGCCCAGGTGCCGCTCGGTCACCTTGTCCAGGGCGATGTGGTGCGGCATGATCAGGTGCGCGTTCGCCGAGATCAGCAGGCGATCACAGGAGACGCCGCGCTCGGCCAGGCCGTCGATCTCGGAGATCAGGACCGCCGGGTCGATGACGACGCCGTTGCCGATGACGGGGATCGCGCTGCGCGACAGGACGCCCGACGGCAGCAGGTGCAGGGCATAGCTCTCGTCGCCGATGACCACGGTGTGCCCGGCGTTGTTACCGCCCTGGTAGCGCACGACATAGTCGACGCTGTCGCCGAGCAGGTCGGTGGCCTTGCCTTTGCCCTCGTCGCCCCACTGCGCGCCCACGATCACGATGGCGGGCATATTCGCGGTCCTTCCCCTGCGCCAAAAACCCACAAGCCCCTGTCCGCGACGGTGCACGTCGGTGCAAGCGCGGCAGGGGCTCTTGCATGGGGATGCTACCGGAAACTACCGAGAGCAGGCGCAGGCATGCAGGTGAGCGACGTGCGGCCCCCTCCCCGGGGCCGTCCTAGGGCAGCAGCTTCGCCGCCGCGGCCGCGCTGGCCTCGGCCAGGAAGACCTGGCATCGCTGCGCCTCGTCGTCCTCGCCGATGGCCGCCGCCGCGGCGGCCAGGGCGGCCAGCGCGCGCAGGAAGCCCTGATTCGGCTCATGCTCCCACGGGACTGGCCCGTAGCCCTTCCAGCCGGCCCGGCGCAGCTGGTCGAGCCCCCGGTGGTAGCCGGTCCGGGCGAACGCGTAGGCCGTGACCGCGTCGTCGTCGGCCAGCGCCCGCTCGGCGAGTGCGGCCCAGGCGGCGCAGTAAGCCGGGAAGCGGGCGGCCACGGCGGCGGGATCAGCCCCCGACTCCAGGGCCGTTCGCGCCTCCTCCTGATCAGGCAGCAGGGTGTCGGGCGGACCGCCGAGCAGATTCTGAGGGCTCATGCGCTCATCCTCTCAGCCCAGCTGCTTGCCCGCAGCCATCAGGTCCTCGCAGGCCCGGACCACGCGGGCGGTCATTCCCTCTTCCCCGGCCTTGCCCCAGCTGCGCGGGTCGTAGGCCTTCTTGCTGCCGACCTCGCCGTCGATCTTGAGGACGCCGTCGTAGCTCTTGAACATGTGACCGGCGACGGGGCGGGTGAACGCGTACTGGGTGTCGGTGTCCACGTTCATCTTGACCACGCCGTAGGAAATGGCCTCCCGGATGTCGGCCAGGTCAGAGCCCGATCCGCCGTGGAAGACCAGGTCGAACGGCTTGGTCTTGCCGTACTTGGCCCCGGCGGCATCCTGGATCTCCTTCAGCACCGAGGGCCGCAGCTTGACGTGGCCGGGCTTGTAGACGCCGTGCACGTTGCCGAACGTCGCGGCGAGCAGGTACCGGCCCCGCTCGCCGAGCCCGAGCGTCTCCGCCACGGCGAGCGCGTCCTCCGGCGTGCTGTAGAGCTTCTCGTTGATCTCGCCGACGACGCCGTCCTCCTCGCCGCCCACGACCCCGATCTCCATCTCCATCACGACATGCGCGGCGGCGCACTCGTCCAGCAGCTCACTGGCGATCTGCAGGTTCTCGGGCAGCGGGACCGCGGAACCATCCCACATGTGCGACTGGAACAGGGGCTCCTCGCCGCGGGCCACGCGCTCCTTCGAGATCTGGACCAGCGGGCGCATGAACCCGTCTAGCTTGTCCTTCGGGCAGTGGTCGGTGTGCAGGGCGATCTGGACCGGATACCGGGCCGCGACCGTGCGGGCGAAATGCGCGAGCGCCACCGATCCGGTCACCATGTCCTTGACCCCCTGGCCGGACAGGTATTCAGCGCCGCCCGTCGAGACCTGGACGATCCCGTCGCTGCCGGCTTCCGCGAATCCGCGGATGGCCGCGTTGAGTGTCTGGCTGGAGGTCACGTTGATCGCCGGGTAGGCGAATTCCTGCTTTTTGGCCCGGTCCAGCATCTGGGCATAGATCTCTGGCGTCGCGATCGGCATGACGGCAGCTTCCTCTCCTCAGGATTGGCGCGCTCAGTATTTCCGAATCCATTGTCCCGGCCGCTCCGGGCTGGCCGAACTGGCGGCTAGCTCAGTCCGAGCTCGGGTAGCTCGAAGGCGGCCCGGTACTCCAGCCCGCGCCCGGCGATGCGCTCCCGCGCCCCGCGCTCCACGAGCACGGCCACCCCGACCACGTCCGCGCCCGCCTCCAGCAGCGCGTCCACGGCCGTCAGCACCGAGCCGCCCGTCGTGGAGGTGTCCTCCACCGCCAGCACCCGCCGGCCGGCGACGTCGGGCCCCTCGATCCGGCGCTGCAGCCCGTGCGCCTTCTCGGTCTTCCTGACGACGAAGGCGTCCAGCTTGCGGCCCTGCGCGGCGGCGGCGTGCATCATCGCGGTCGCCACCGGGTCAGCGCCGAGCGTCAGGCCCCCGACGGCGTCAAAGGAAAGGTCGGCGGTGGTGGCCAGCATGACCCGGCCGGCTAGCGGCGCGGCGCTGCCGTCGAGCAGGACGCGACGCAGGTCCACGTACCAGTCGGCGCGCTGGCCGGAGCTCAGGATCACCGGCCCGCGGACCACGGCCCGGTCCTTGATCACGCTGAGCAGCTCGTCACGATCGGACACGGCATCTGAGCCTACCGGGCGCCCGTCTGGCGGTCCGCGACCCGGCCGTGCACGCACGCCGAAATGCCCGGCCCGGCGCGGAGATCCCGGCCTGACGCGTAAGTCCCGCGATCTGCGCTATCTGCCCCAGCGACCTCGATGCGCTGGTAACGTCACGCGTCGAGGGAAGGACGGTGTCGCGTGGATCGCTGCGCGCTGTTCGTGGATGCCGGATATGCGCTTTCAGATGGCGCGGCCGCCGTTCACGGGACACGCCATCGTGATTCGGTCTCCTGGGACTACGCGGGCCTGCTGAAGCTGCTTGCGGGATTGTCCAGGGATCGTACTGGCCTGCCGGTGCTGCGCTGTTATTGGTATGAGGCGACGGTCGATAGTCGCCGGACTGCCGAGCATGACACGCTGGCCGATATTCCCGGCCTCAAGCTGCGCCTCGGCAAGGTGCGGCCCGGCCGCCGCGAGGGCGTCGAGACCGAGATCCGCCGTGACCTCACCGCACTGGCCCGGAACAAGGCCGTCAGCGACGTGATCATCGTCAGCGCGGAGGAAGATCTCGCCCAGGTCATCTCCGATGTGCAGGACCAGGGCATCCGGGTCGCTCTCGTGCACATCGCGGCCGACGGCGACTGGACCATCGCCCGCGCGCTGCGCCAGGAATGCGATGACATCATCGAGATCGCCGCAGGTCACCTGCGGCCCTACGTCGACCTGATCCCGGGGGCCGAGCCGTCGGCCCGCGATGACGAGGCCGCCGTCACGGGCGGCTACCCAGGCCGGGACCGCGAGACGGTCCACAGCGCCGGCAGCCAGGCTGGCCAGCAGGCACAGCAGCCGCAGCCCGTGACGGCCCAGGGGGTGACCGCCCCCGGATCGCTGTATCCGGCTCCCACGGCTCCGGAGTACCCGCGGACGGCCCTGCCGATCGGCGGTTCCGGGCAGACCGGGCCCCAGCCGGCCGTACAGCCCGCGGCCATGCACCCCGCGGCCATGCATCCCCTGGCCGGGGCGACGGGATCCAGCCCTCGTGCCGCTGACCTGGAGTCCTCCAGCGCTAATGGCGTCGGTTCCGGTGCGGCTAATCCCGGTCCGGCCAGCCTCGGCTCGACCGGCCCCGGTTCCGCCACTCCCGGTTCCGCCGGCCCGGGCACGGCCGGTCCCGCGGCCGGCCTGGCCAATGCCGGCTCGCCCGTTAACGCCGGCCCTCCGCTCACCGGCCAGGGCCCGGCGAACGCGGGCGGCACCAGCCAGGGCGCCGGCAACGCTCCGGCGTCCGGCTCCGGAGCCCGCGATCCCATGGGCCCGCACAGTCAGCCGCACAATCAGCCGGCCGGGCAGCCAGGTCAGGACCTCGGCCGGGGACTGCTGGGCGTCCCCGCCAACGGCGACTCCAGCCGTCAGGGCCCGCAGGCCGGCCAGCCGCGAGCCGATGACCAGCAGGCCAGGATGCCGTCCCAGCAGTACCAGATGCCGGAGCCGCTCCGCGGCACTCTGTCGTCACCTGGACAGCCGCAGAACGGCCTGCCGCAGAACGGCCTGCCTCAGAACGCGTTCCCCCAGAATGGCCTGCCCCAGAACGGCCTGCCCCAGAACAACGGCCTCCCGCAAAACGGGCTGGCCCAGAATGGCCTGCCCCCGAACGGGTTCGCGCCGCATTCACATTCCTCCCAGGGCCCGGCTGCCGGTGAGCTTCCGCGCGGCGGCGGCCTGCCGCAGCACGGTCAGGGCAGCCAGCAGCAGAACGGGGGGGAGTCCGACAGCCCGCGGCCCGGCCCGCCGCAGCGCCAGCTTCCCGCCGGGCCCGGCCAGCAGTACCAGCCGCCGCTGTCCGCGCCCTACGGCCAGCCGCAGCAATCCCAGCCACAGCAGCCTCCGCCGCCGCAGCAGCAAGCGCCGTATCCCGGTGGGTACGGACCGCTCGTCCCGCCGCAGGGGTCGTCGTACCCGCCGCAGGGTCCCAGCCCCTACGGCGGCGCGCAGCCAGCCGGAGCCCTCCAGCCCGCGCTGCCGCCGTCTCACCTGCCGCTGCCGCAGTCGCAGATGTCCCAGCCGCAGATGTCCCAGCCGATCTCGATCTCGCTCGCCGATGCGGTGCAGGCCGCGCACGCCGAGGGCTTCGGCTTCGGGGAGGCGGTGGCCAGGGACGCGCCGGCGCTCTGGCTGGAAGCCGTCCTGGCCCGGAAGCCGCGGATGCCCTCAGATCTGGAAGCCAGGCTGCTGCAGGGCTCGGCTCTGCCCATCGACTCGCTGCTGCACGACGAGGTCCGGCATGCGCTCCGGCGCGGGTTCTGGGACGCCCTGGAGCGGTCCCGTCGCTAGCGTCGCCGGCCGACTCTGCCGTTACCACGGTGGTAGTGGCTGGCTGGCCCCGATGTCCGGTCACGATGCCATTACTCCGCAGACGTTTGCGTTGCATGCGTTCCGCTGCTGGGTACCGTACGAGACGTGGCCGTGCTGAGCCGGGAAGAGTTTGACGCCATCGAGTTCGATGCGGTGCGTAGTGGCAATCATGCCCGGGCGGCCGAGCTGATGAGCCGGCTCGCCGCGACGGCCACCGAGACCGCCGAGATGGCGCGAGCCGAGGCGTTCCTGCGGGCCGGCGAGCAGTACCTGATGGCCGACGATCCCGCGTCCGCGGCCGGCGGCTTCCGCCTGGCCATGGCCGACGGCGGCCCGGTCTTCGTCGACCCGCGGGTGCCGCTGGCCCGGGCACTGTTCCAGCTGGCCCGGTACGCCGAGGCGCAGGCGCTGATCCGCCAGCTGAAGTCCGAGGGCCCGACGGACCCCCAGGTGTACGACCTGGTGGCCGAGCTGCTGGTCGATCGCGGGGACCTTGAGGGCGCGCTGGCCTGGGCGACCGCCGGGGTGGAGCTATGCCTGCGCCGCGTCCAGGCGGCCGCCGGCCAGTCGCCCGATGGCACCGCGCCCGGCGGAGCCGTGCCCGCCGCGGCGATACCGGCCCAGCGGCAGGGCAGCGACGACCAGGAAGAGCTACGCCTGCTGCTGAGCCTGCGGTACCGGATCCGCAATGACCTCGGCCTCCCCGAGGACCGCTTCGACGAGATGCTCGACGAGGCCTGATCAGCCAGGTCTAGCTAGCGGCTGCGGCCGGGACCGGGCGGCTGCGGTCAGCACGCACGGTAAGCGAGTCCGCTCCGTCGTCCAGGTCCACGATGACGGTGTCGCCGTCGGAGACCTCGCCGGACAGCAGCCCGCGCGCTAGCTGGTCGCCGATCGCCGACTGGATGAGCCGGCGCAGCGGCCGCGCCCCGTAGACCGGGTCGAAGCCGGTCATGGACAGCCACTCCCGGGCCGCCGGGGTGATCGTCAGCGTCAGGCGGCGATCCGCGAGCCGGCGGGCCAGCCGGGCCACCTGGAGATCAACGATCTCGGTGAGCTCGGCCATCGTCAGCGCGTCGAACAGGATGATGTCATCCAGCCGGTTCAGGAACTCCGGCTTGAAGGTCGTGTGGACCACCGACATCACCGCCTCGCGCTTGGCGGTCTCGCCCAGGTTCGGGTCCGCGATGAACTGCGAGCCCAGGTTGGAGGTCAGGATCAGGATCGTGTTGCGGAAGTCCACGGTCCGGCCCTGGCCGTCAGTCAGCCTCCCGTCGTCCAGGACCTGCAGCAGGATGTCGAAGACCTCCTGGTGCGCCTTCTCGACCTCGTCCAGGAGGACGACGCTGTAGGGGCGCCGCCGGACCGACTCGGTGAGCTGGCCGCCCTTCTCATAGCCGACGTACCCCGGTGGCGCACCGACCAGGCGGGCGACGGAGTGCCGCTCGGAGTACTCGCTCATGTCGATCCGGATGATCGCCCGCTCGTCGTCGAACAGGAACTCGGCCAGCGCCTTGGCCAGCTCGGTCTTGCCCACCCCGGTCGGCCCGAGGAACAGGAACGAGCCGGACGGGCGGTCGGGGTCGGAGATCCCGGCCCGGGACCGGCGGACCGCGTCGGAAACGGTCTGGACGGCCCGCGACTGCCCGACGAGCCGGCGGCCGAGCTCGGTCTCCATCCGCAGCAGCTTGCCGGTCTCGCCCTCCAGCAGGCGCCCCGCCGGGATGCCGGTCCACGACGCCACCACGTCGGCGATGTCGTCCGGGCCGACCTCCTCCTTGACCATCGGCCGGTCGGCCAGCGCAGCCGCAGTGTCCTGGCCAGGGCTGCCCTGGTCCGCATCGCCGGGGGGGCCGTCGGCCGTGCCGCCCTCCTCGCCGTTGCCAGCAGCCGCGGCGGCCGCCGCGAGCTCGCGCTCCAGGGCCGGGATCTCCCCGTACATGAGCCGGGAGGCGGCCTCAAAGTCGGCGTCGCGCTGGGCACGCTCGGCCTGACCCCGGAGGTCATCGAGCTGCTTCTTCAGCTCGCCGACCTTGTTCAGGCTGGCCTTCTCACGGTCCCAGCGCGCGACCAGGGCCGTCAGCTGCTCCTGGCGGTCGGCCAGGTCAGCGCGCAGCCGCTCCAGCCGCTCCTTGCTGACCGTGTCGGCCTCCCTGGCCAGGGCCAGCTCCTCCATCTTGAGCCGGTCCACGGAACGCTGCAGCTCGTCGATCTCCACCGGCCGGGAGTCGATCTCCATCCGCAGCCGGGAGGCGGCCTCGTCGATCAGGTCGATCGCCTTGTCCGGCAGGAACCGGGCGGTGATGTAGCGGTCGGAAAGGGTAGCCGCGGCCACCAGGGCGGCATCGGAGATCTGCACCTGGTGGTGCGCCTCGTACCGGCCCTTTAGCCCGCGCAGGATCGCGATCGTGTCCTCGACGGTGGGCTCATCGACGAAGACCTGCTGGAACCGGCGCTCGAGGGCCGCATCCTTCTCGATCCGCTGCCGGAACTCATCCAGCGTCGTCGCGCCGACCATGCGCAGCTCGCCGCGGGCCAGCATCGGCTTGAGCATGTTGCCCGCGTCCATCGCGCCCTCGGCGGCCCCGGCGCCCACCACCGTGTGCAGCTCGTCGATGAAGGTGATGACCTCCCCGTCGCTCTGCTTGATCTCGTTCAGGACGGCCTTGAGCCGCTCCTCGAATTCGCCCCGGTACTTGGCTCCCGCCACCATCGCGCCGAGGTCCAGCGCCACGACGCGCTTGCCGCGCAGGGACTCGGGCACGTCGCCGGCCACGATGCGCTGCGCCAGGCCCTCGACCACTGCCGTCTTGCCGACGCCCGGCTCGCCGATCAGCACGGGATTGTTCTTGGTCCGCCGGGAGAGGACCTGAATGACCCGGCGGATCTCGGTGTCCCGGCCGATGACGGGGTCCAGTCGTCCCTCACGGGCGCTGCGGGTCAGGTCGACTCCGTACTTCTCCAGCGCCTGATACGTGCCCTCGGGGTCGGGCGAGGTCACCCGGGCGTGCCCGCGCACCTGCTCGAACGCATCGACGAGCTGCGCGGGGCCGGCGCCGGCCTCCCGCAGCACGGTGGCTGCCTGGCCCCCGTCGGAGGCCAGGCCGACGAGCAGGTGCTCGGTGGAGATGTACTCATCGGCCATCTCCTTCGCTCGCTTGCCGGCCGCCGTGATGGCCGCGAGCAGCGGCCGTGACGTCTCGGGGGCGCTGAGCGTGGCCCCCGCCGCCTTCGGCAGCCGGGCTAGCTGCTCGTCCACCTTCTTGAGGACGGTTGCCGGATCGGCGCCGATCGCGCGCAGCAAGGGCGCGGCCGTGCCGCCGTCCTGCTCGATCAGCGCGGCCAGCAGATGCAGCCCGTCAACGTTGGGGTTTCCGGCCGCAGTGGCGCGCTTCACCGCCTCAGACAGAGCCTCCTGGCTCTTGCGGGTCAGCTTGTCATCCACAGGATTTCTCTCTCAGTTCAGCTTGGTTGGTTCAGTGGTGGCACCGGGCGTGGCCTCACGGGCCGGGGTCGCGTTAGCCGCCCGCGGGGCCTCCCCGGTCAGGGCGCCCTCGCGCACTGCCGCGGCATCGCGCACGGGCACCAGCGCGCCGCCGCCGCGGCGCTCGCGCAGCAGGCCGGCCAGCCGGGCCGCCACCGCGCGGGTCGACTCCAGCTCCGCCCGGAGCTGGCTGAGCTCGGCGCGCGCCTCGGCCAGCAGCAGGCGGGTGCGCTGCTCAGCGCTCTCGAGCTCGAGAATCCGCTTGATCCCGGAGAGGTTGACGCCCTCCTCCTGGGATAGCCGCTGGACCTCGCGCAGGATCAGGATGTCGCGCAGCGAGTACCGCCGCCCCCGGCCGGCCGACCGGCCGGGCGAGACGAGCCCGAGCCGGTCGTAGGCGCGCAGCGTCTGCGGGTGCAGCCCAGACAGCTGGGCTGCTACCGAGATCACATAGACGGGCGTGTCATCGGACAGCTCGAACTGGCTGGTCATGTCATCTCCCCTCAGCCGTCCGATCAGGCCTTGGCCTGGCGTAGGACTTCATCGCGCGGGTCTGGCCCGGCGGTGGCGTCGCGGAAGTTCTCCAGGGCGTCCCTGGCCTTGTCGTCGAGGTCCTGCGGCACCTGCACGCTGACGGTGACCAGCAGGTCGCCGACCGTGCCATCCGGGCGCCGGACGCCCTTGCCCCGCACCCGGAAGGTGCGGCCGCTCGGCGTCCCGGCCGGAATCCTGACGCTGACCGGCATCCCGCGGTGGGACGGAACCTTGATCTCCGCGCCGAGCGTCGCCTCCGGGAAGGTCACCGGCACCGTCACCGTCAGGTTGTGTCCCGACCGGCCGAACACCGGATGCGAGGAGACGTGCACCTTGACGTACAAGTCGCCGGGCGGGCCGCCGCGCTCGCCGGGCGCGCCCTTGCCCTTCAGCTTGATCCGCTGGCCGTCACCGACCCCGGCGGGGATGCGCGCCTGGATGGTGCGCGTGCTCATCGCGCGCCCGCTGCCCGAGCAGGCCGGGCATGGGTCGTCGACGACCAGGCCCCGGCCCCGGCAGGTCTTGCAGGGCTCGGAGAACGCGAAACTGCCCAGGTTGCGGCTGCCCTGCCCGGTGCCCTCGCAGGTCGGGCAGACCCGGGGGACCGTGCCGGCCTTGGCGCCGGTGCCCGCGCACTCCTTGCACGGGCCCTCGCCGGCCAGCCGCAGCGAGACCGTCGCGCCGTCAATGGCGTCGCTGAACGTCAGCGACGCCTCGGTCTCGACGTCAGCGCCGCGCCGCGGCCGGGCCTGCGTGGTCGTGCGGCCACCGCCGCCGAAGACGCCGCCGAGCAGGTCGCCCAGTCGGCCGCCCGCGGAGCTGGTGTTGCCCCCGAACAGGTCGCCCAGGTCGAAGTTGTACCCTCCGGCACCGCCGGGCGGGCCGGCGGAGCCAGGCATCCTGACTCCGCCGGTACCGAACAGCGAGCGTGCCTCGTCGTACTCCTTGCGCCGCTTCTCGTCGGACAGGACGTTGTAGGCCTCGGAGATCTCCTTGAAGCGCTCCTCGGACTTCGAGTCGCCCTTGTTAGCGTCCGGGTGGTACTTGCGAGCGAGCTTGCGGTACGACTTCTTGATCTCGTCCGCGGACGCTCCCTTGGTTACGCCAAGGGTCTTGTAGTAATCCTTCTCAAGGAAGTCCTTGGTGCTCAACGTGCCTCTCTTAGGCGGTTAGTCAGCGGTCAGCGGTGCCGCGGGCGGGGACGCACCCTCGCCGTCGGCCTGCCCGTCGTCCTGCGGGGCGTCGCCGTCTTCCGCTGGCTCCGCCACGGCCACCCGCGCCGGCCGGACAATCCGGTCGCCGACCTTGTAGCCGGGCTGCAGGATCTGGACGCAGGTCGGCTCGGTGACTTCAGCGGAGTAGGAGTGCATCAGTGCCTCGTGGAGCGTGGGGTCGAACGGGTCGCCGGCCTCGCCGTAGGCCGTGAGGCCGAGCTTGGCCGCGCTGGCCTCCAGCGACTCGGCCACCGACTTGAAGCCGCCGGTCAGTTCGCCGTGTTCCCTGGCCCGCCCGATGTCATCGAGCACCGGCAGCAGCTCACTGAGCACGTTCGCCAGTGCCTGCTCCCGGACGGCCATCCGGTCTCGTTCCACGCGCTTGCGGTAGTTGGCGTACTCGGCCTGCAGTCGCTGCAGGTCGGCGGTCCGCTCGGCCAGCCGCGCCGCGGCGTCGCCGGTCGCTCCGCCGCCGGGCCCCGTGCCGCCGGGCCCCGTGCTGGCTGACCCCGTGCTGGCTGGCGCCGGGGTCGTGGCCTCCGGGCCGGCCGGCCCGGCCGCGCCAGGAACTCCTGGCGCGGCCGGGTCCTGGCCGCTGGTCCCGGCCGGCCCGTTAGGGCCGCTGGGCTTGGAGGCGGAATGCCGGCCCGGCCTGGGCTGGCCCGGCACGTCCCGGACCTGGCCGGTCTGCGGGTCGATACGCCTTCGGTCCCGGATCACCGGGCCCTGGGTCTCCTCGTCAGAAGGCTTCATCAGGCGGCGCCGCCCTCCTGGTGAGCCGGCTTGTCGTCATCGACGATCTCCGCCTCGACGACCTCGTCGTCGGCGTCCGGCCCGGTCTGGCTCTCGCCGGCCTCGCCCGCCTGAGCGCTGGCCTGCGACTGCGCGTAGATGGCGGTGCCCATCTTCTGGCTCACCTGAGCGGCGTGCTCGGTGGCCGTCCTGATCGCCTCGGTGTCGGTACCCTCCAGCGACTTCTTCAGGTCAGCCACGGCCGACTCGACCTCGGACTTGATGTCGTCGGGCACCTTGTCGGTGTTCTCCGACAAGAACTTCTCCGTCGTGTACGCGAGCGACTCCGCGCGGTTGCGGACCTCTGCCTCCTCGCGGCGCAGCCGGTCCTCCTCCGCGTACTTCTCGGCGTCGGCCATCATCCGCTCGATGTCGTCCTTGCCCAGCGCCGAGCCGCCCGAGATGGTCACGGACTGCTGCTTGCCGGTGCCCAGGTCCTTCGCCGAGACGTTCACGATGCCGTTGGCGTCGATGTCGAAGGTGACCTCGATCTGCGGGATGCCGCGCGGCGCCGGCGGAATGCCGGTGAGCTGGAATTTGCCCAGGCTCTTGTTGCCCGTGGCCATCTCGCGCTCGCCCTGGAGGACGTGGATCTCCACCGAGGGCTGGTTGTCGTCGGCGGTCGAGAAGACCTCCGACTTCTTGGTCGGGATCGTCGTGTTGCGCTCGATCAGCTTCGTCATCACGCCACCTTTGGTCTCGATGCCGAGGGTCAGCGGGGTGACGTCGAGCAGCAGCACGTCCTTGACGTCGCCGGCCAGCACTCCTGCCTGGATGCCGGCGCCGACGGCGACGACCTCGTCAGGGTTGACGCCCTGGTGGGGCTCCTTGCCGGTCAGCTCTTTGACCTTGTCGCGGACGGCCGGCGAGCGGGTCATGCCGCCGACCAGCACGACGTGGTCGATCGACGCGTCGGCGTCGCTGAGGGCCTGTTTGACCGGGCCGACCGTGCGGTCGAGCAGGTCACCGGTGAGCTCGTTCAGTTTCGAGCGGCTCAGCTTCAGGTCGAGGTGCTTCGGCTGCCCCTCGACGGCGGTGATGAACGGCAGGTTGATCTGCGTCTCCTGGGTCGAGGAGAGCTCGATCTTTGCCTTCTCCGCCGCCTCGTAGAGACGCTGCAGCGAGTTCTTGTCGGCCGCGAGGTCGACGCCCTGGTCGCGTTTGAACTCGGCGACCAGCCACTCGACGATCGCTTTGTCCCAGTTGTCGCCGCCCAGGTGGTTGTCGCCCGCGGTCGCTTTCACCTCGAAGACGCCGTCGCCGATTTCCAGCACGGAGACGTCGAAGGTGCCGCCGCCGAGGTCGAAGACGAGGATCGTCTGGTCGGTTTTCTCTTTGTCGAGCCCGTAGGCCAGAGCGGCCGCGGTCGGCTCGTTGATGATGCGCTTGACCTCGAGCCCGGCGATCTTGCCGGCGTCGGTGGTCGCCTGACGCTGGTCGTCGTTGAAGTAGGCCGGGACGGTGATCACGGCGCTGTCGACCGGCTCACCGAGCTTCGCTTCGGCGTCGGTCTTCAGCTTCTGCAGGATCATCGCGCTGATCTCCGGCGGGCTGTACTGCTTGCCGCGCACGTCGACGCGGACGTCGCCGTTCGGCCCCGCCTCGATCGAGTAGGGGACGATCGTCTCCTCCTCTTTGACTTCGGACTCCTTGCGGCCCATGAAGCGCTTGATCGAGAAGATCGTGTTCTCGGGGTTCATCACCGCCTGGCGTTTCGCGACCGTTCCGACCAGCCGCTCACCGCTCTCGGTGAAGGCGACGACGGACGGCGTGGTGCGACCACCCTCGGCGTTCTCGAGAACGGTTGGCTCCCCGCCCTCCATGACGGCGACGCAGGAATTGGTAGTTCCCAGGTCGATTCCGATCGTTTTTGCCACTTTTGCTGCTCCCTCCAGGGGTTTCGTTGTCTATGCCTAAGAAATCTAAGTGCCAGTATGGCAGATCATCGGCAATGTCACAAGGCCGATCTGGACGGATCTCCAGGCCCCCGCAGGTGAGTTCGCAGAAATCGTCGGATAGCGACGAAAAGTGCGGACGCGGGTAGGTTGAGGACGGGCAACGGGGCGGGAGGGCCTCGCAAAATCGGTCCGGCACGGCCGTCAACAGGAGGAGATGTCTTGATCCACGCCCATCCGCGTCTGC
>DATCEO010000046.1:0-30878 GCA_036510065.1 Streptosporangiaceae bacterium
ATGATGTTGAGCGTGGTCACGTTCCCGGGCAGGTCAGGGTAGTTGGCGACGCGGCGTGGCATCCCCTCGACGCCCATCCAGTGCTGGACGAGGAACGTCATGTGGAATCCGATGAACGTCAGCCAGAACTGGATCTTGCCGATCCGGCTGTTGAGCATCTTGCCGGTCATCTTCGGCCACCAGAAATAGAACCCGGCGAACATCGCGAACAGCACCGTGCCGGCCAGCACGTAGTGGAAGTGCGCGACGATGAAATAGGAGTCCGACACCGCGAAGTCCAGCGGCGGGGAGGCCAGGATGACGCCGGTGATGCCGCCGAACAGGAACGTGACGAGGAAGCCGATGGTGTACAGCATCGGCGGCTCGAAGGTGAGCTGGCCCTTCCACATGGTGCCGGTCCAGTTGAAGAATTTGACGCCGGTCGGGATCGCGATGAAAAAGCTCATGAGGGAGAAGAACGGCAGCAGCACCGCGCCGGTGGTGAACATGTGGTGCGCCCACACGGTCAGCGACAGGCCGGCGATCGCGATCGTCGCGCCCACCAGGCCCTTGTAGCCGAAGCAGGGCTTACGGGAGAACACCGGCAGGACCTCCGTGGCGATGCCGAAGAACGGCAGCGCCACGATATAGACCTCGGGATGGCCGAAGAACCAGAACAAATGCTGCCAGAGGATCGCGCCCCCGCTGTTGGCGGTGAACACCTGCGCGCCGAGCTTGCGGTCGGCCTCGAGCACCAGCAGCGCGCCGGTCAGCACCGGGAACGCCAGCAGGGCCAGCAGGCTGGTCAGCAGGATGTTCCAGGTGAAGATGGGCATCCGGAACATGGTCATGCCCGGCGCCCGCATGCACATGATGGTGGTCACGAAGTTGACGCTGCCCAGGATGGTGCCCAGGCCCGCCAGCACCAGGCCCATGATCCACATGTCACCGCCGATGCCCGGCGAGTAGAGGGCACTGGTCAGCGGCGAGTAGGCGTACCAGCCGAAGGCCGCCGCCCCGCCCGGGGTCAGGAAGCTTACTACCAGGGTCAGGCCGCCGAACAGGAACATGTAGTAGCTGAGCAGGTTCAGCCGCGGAAACGCCACGTCCGGCGCGCCGATCTGCAGCGGCATGATCTCGTTCCCGAACCCGATGAACAGCGGCGTGGCGAACAGCAGCAGCATGATCGCGCCGTGCATCGTGAACAGCTCGTTGTACTGCTGATCCGACACGATGTGATTATCGGGCCCCATCAGCTGCGCCCGCATGATCATCGCCAGCAGCCCGCCCACCAGGAAGAACCCGAACGACGTAATCAGGTACAGGTGCCCGATCACCTTATGATCAGTCGTAGACAGCCAGTCCGCCAGCAGCGAGCCCTTGCGGTAGCCGCGCGCCGCGCCAATCGGGGCGGGCTGGAGGGGATGGGACGGCCGGTCAAAGATGGTCACTGGGACTCCAAGTGCGTTCTGCCGCCTGCTGGTACGGCCGCCTGCTGGGCAGGTGTGTTTGGCTTGTGCACGATGACGACCGGGCAGGCCGCGCGCATCGCGCACTGATGGCTGACTGAGCCGAGCAGCAGGCCGGCGAAGCCGCCGTGCCCGCGCGAGCCGACGACCAGCATGGCGGCGCCGCGGGCTTCCTCGATGAGTACCTGTGCGGGCTGGCCCATGCGCATTACTCGTTCGATCTCGACGCCGGCGGCCTGCCCGCCGAGCGCGGCGAGTGCCTCCGCTAGCGCCGCGCCCGCACTGTCCTGGAAGTCTGCCGGATCAATGTCAGGACTGAATACGACCGCTCCGTAGGCCATCGTCGGCATTTGCCAGGCTGTGACCACCCGCAGCCTGGCGCCTCTCAGCCTCGCCTCCTGGACCGCGACGCGCAGCGCTTCCTGGGCGGCGTCTGACCCGTCAACTCCGGCCACTATCGTTGCCATCGTCGGCTCCCTTGCTTGTTTCGTCCGTGACGAGCAGACGGCCGCGGGGCTGCCGGGTATGCCGTCTGGGCGCCGGGTCTCCCATCGCGAGGTGTGGTCAGTAGAGCAGGGTGGGGTGCACGCGGCTGAGCATCTGGTCGCCGCGCAGGTAGCGGCGCAGGTTCTCGGTGAACAAGGCGGCGATCCGCTCGTTCTCGTGCACTGACAGGGCTGCGGTGTGCGGGCTGATCAGCACGTTCGGCAGCCGCCACAGCGGGCTGCCGGCGGGCAGCGGCTCGGTGGCGAACACGTCCAGGGCGGCGCCGGCCAGCCGCCCGTCCTGAAGCGCCTGGGTCAGCGCTTGTTCGTCGACGACGCCGCCGCGGCCCACGTTGACCAGGATCGCGCCGGTGCGCATCCGGCTGATGGCTGCGGCGCCGATCATGTTCTGGGTCTGCTCGGTCAGCGGCAGGGTGACCACGACGGCATGGGCGACGGGCAGCAGGTCGGCGAGGAACCGCGACGGGCGGACCTCCGCCACCGCGGCCACCTCAGCGCGCCCGGTCCGGTTGATGGCGATGACGTGCATGCCAAACGCCGTCGCGAGCCGGGCCACCTCGCGCCCGACCGACCCGAGCCCGACGACGAGCAGGGTGCGGCCGGCGAGCTCGGCCACCGGGTAGTGTTCCCAGCGCCGTGCCTGGGTGTCGGCGAGCAGCCGCGGCAGTCCCTTGGTGAACGCGAGCAGGCCGAACATGGCGAATTCGGCCAGCGGTCCCGCGTGCACGCCGGACGCGCTGGTGATGGTGACCCGGGTGAGGTCCGCGTCGGTCAGCCCGGCGGCCCGCACCTGCTCGCCGGCGCCCCCGGCGGTCGCCTGGACCCAGCGCAGCCCGGCGCTGGCCCGGACCACGTCCGCCAGTCCCTGCGCCGAGTCGCCGGGCAGGCCGAACAGCACCTCGGCCTGCGCCAGCATCGCGCGCCAGCGGCGTTCCTGCTCCTCGGTGCGCCGGAAGGAAGCGATGCCGCGATGGTCACTGGGGAAGCGGGGCGGGGGCAGGAGGTCGGGCTGGTAGCGGACGTCGAGCCGGCCGTCGGCGTCCTCGATGCGTGCTACCAGTTCGGCTTCCAGCGGCGTGGCGATCACCACAACTACCTGGCGGTCAGCCGGCGGCCCTTCCTGTCGTGCGGGCTGGCCCGCCGTTGCCGTCGGCCCGGCTCCCGTAGTCGCCACGATCGCTCCTCATGCGTGTTCAGCCGGCCGTGGTGGCCGTGCAACTTCTCGGCGGGAACCACGGGACCTGTTAGCCCCGGTTCCTGGTAAGGCGGTCGAACCCGTCTCCTCATCTGCGGCATCGCCGGCCCGCACGGACACTCTGACCTCAATGAGCCGGATATGAGCTGCCCGGGCAGAGCGGCGGACGGTCATAGGGCGGGAGAGTCTCCGCCCGGGGATCATGGCGGCGGGGGACGACTTCGGGACATCACGGGGACAAGCGCGAACTGGTGCAGGTGACCTCCTGGGCGCAGCAGACCACTTTGTCTTGCACCCGGCGGTCCCGGTAGACAGCGCCAGCGTCCCGGCCTTCGGTCCTGCGGATGGCCCGCAGGTCCTGTGTGGCTTCCCTGGCCGCCCGAAGGACAGGCTGGCCCGCAGCATCGCGTCCGAGTTCTCCCATTCCGCCGGGCCGTTTCGCCGACCCGGAGCACGCCCCTTGCTCATGTCAGCCGCCTTCCGGCAACCGGTCAGTTCCGCCCGTCCCTGCGTGGCCCGGGCTTGCTGGGTCGGTCCGGGTCCCGGCGTGTTCCGGCGCCAGCGGGGGAAGCTCTTCGTCGGGACGGCGCACCAGGATGGCTCCGGCGCCGCGTGAGGTGCAATAATTCCATCCCCAGTCCACCAGGACCTTGATCCGGTTAGAGAAACAGATGAGGTAGGCGATGTGGACCCCAGCCCAGAGCAGCCACGCCGGCAGTCCGCTAAACCGCAGCCGGTAGCGGCTGCTGTGGCCGGCGCCGGGCGGCAGCGGGAGCTCGGCCACTGCGTCACCGCGCCCGAGGACCGCCATCATTCCCTTGTCGTGGTAGCGGAACCGGGCCAGGGGTTTCCTGGCTATCAGGCGCGCCACCTGTTCGCCGGCGTGCCGGCCGGCCTGGATCGCAACCGGCGCCAGCATCGGCAACAGGGCGCCGGGCTGCGGAGCCGCGACGGCTGCGAGGTCACCGGCAACGAACACGTTCGGGTAGCCGGCGACCTGCAGGTGCGGATCGACCGTTACCCTGCCGTGGCTCAGCGGCAAGCCGAGCGTGTGACCGAGCCTGTTCGCCTGTACCCCGGCGGCCCAGATCACCGTGCCGGCCTGGATCCGCTCGCCGCCACCCAGGGTCACTCCGCCGGGATCGGCAGCCTCTACGTTCTGGCCCAGGCGTACGTCGACACCACGGCGACGGAGGTCCTGGAAGGCGCGCTGTGACGAGTGCGCGCTGAAGGCGGCCAGCAGCCGCGGTCCGGCTTCAACGAGGATCACCCGCAAAGTGGCGGCCGGCCCGGCGACCTCATGGGCCATCGAGGCTAGCGCCGCAGCGGTCTCGACCCCGGTCGGGCCTCCGCCCACGACCACGGCCGTGATCTTCGCGCCGGCGGATGGTTGTGTGGCCGCCACCTGTTCGAGGGTGCCGAGCAGGTGGATCCGCAAGGCGACCGCGTCGGCCAGCGTGTAGAGCGGCCAGGAATGCTCGGTCATGCCCGGGATGCCGAAGAAGTTCGTCTCGGCACCGGCGGCCAGGATCAGGTAGTCGAAGTCCAGCCCCGAGCCGTCCTGCAGCCGCAGCCTCCGGCCCGTCCAGTCGGCCGAGACCGCACGGGCCACCCGCGCTGTCAGGTTGGCCTGCCGGCGGAACACCGAGCGGAACGCGGCGCCCACCTCTTCAGGAGGCAAGTAGCCCGTGCTCACCTGGTACAGCAGCGGCTGGAACGTGTGATAGTCGTGCCTGTCCACCAAGGTGACATCAGCATCCGAATGCGCCAGCGCGTGCGCCGCGTTAATGCCCGCGAAACCGCCCCCGACCACCACGACATGCGGTCGCGGCGGCCGGCCTGTCCTGGTCATTGGCCGGCCAGCCGCCGCGCGGCGGCGGCGATGTGCCGGGCCGAGATGCCGGCCGCGTCGAGCAGCTCAGCCGGAGTTCCCGAGCCGGGCAGCCCGCCGACGGCCAGGTGCGCGACCTGCAGGGCGGGGACGCCAGCGCCGGCCAGGGCCTCCAGGACCGCGCCGCCGATCCCGCCGGCCGGGTAGTGGTCTTCGGCGATGACCAGCCGGCTGCCGGTGACCTGGCAGGCGTCCACCAGCGCGTCGCGGTCGACCGGCTTGACCGAGTACAGGTCGATCACCCGGGCCGCGATGTCAGCGTCGGCGAGCTCGCCGGCGGCGGCCAGGCATTCGTGCAGGGTCACCCCGGCGCCGATGAGCGCGACCTGGTCGCCGGGACCGGCCCGGTGTACCTTGCACCCGCCGACTTCGAAGGTCTCCCCGTCGGCGTAGATCACCGGGTAGGCGCCGCGGGTGGTGCGCAAGTAGACGACGCCGCCGGTGCGGGCCATCTGCCCGGTCAGCGCCACGGCGGCGGTGGCGTCCGCCGGGTACAGCACCACTGACCCGTGCACGGCGCGCAGCGCGGCGATGTCCTCCAGCGCCATCTGCGACGGCCCGTCCTGCCCGATCTCCACCCCGGCGTGCGAGCCGGCCAGGCCGATGCTCACGCCGGAGATCCCGGCCATCCGGATGAAGTCGAAGGCGCGGGAGAAGAACACCGCGAACGTCGCGGCGAACGGCCGGTAACCGCGCACGGCCAGCCCGGTCGCCGACGCGACCAGCTGCTGTTCGGCGATGAACATCTCGAAATACCGCTCCGGCGCGGCCTTGCCGAACTCCTCGGCGTGGGTGGAGTTGCCGACCTCGCCGTCGAGCACGACCACCTCGGGGCGGGCGGCGAGAGCCGCGAGGGCGGCGCCGAAGGCGCTGCGGGTCGCCACCTTCTCCCCGGGCGCGAAGGAAGGCCAGGTGATCGGCACGCCGGGGGCGGGGGTGATCGCGGGCGAGCCGGGCTCCGGGAGGGCGGCGCGGGTGTGCAGGTCGGTCGGCCCGCCGAGGGCGGCGATGGCGCGGGCGGCCATGCCGGCCGGGAGCGCCTTGCCGTGCCAGCCGTTGATGTTCTCCAGCTCTGGCACACCCTTGGCCTTGATGGTGCGGGCCAGGATCACGGCCGGGCGGTCCGGGTCCGCTCTGGCCTGGGTCAGTGCCCGGTCGATGGCGGGCAGGTCGTGGCCGTCGATGACCAGCGACCGGGCGCCGAACGCCTCGAATCGGCGGGCGTAGCGGTCCAGGTCCCATTCCAGCTCGGTCGGGCCGCGCTGGCCCAGCCGGTTGACGTCGACGATCGCGGTCAGGTTGCCCAGCCGGTAGTAGCTGGCCTTGTCGATCGCTTCCCAGATTGAGCCTTCCGCTGTCTCGCTGTCCCCGCACAGCACCCAGGCGTGGTAGGGCAGCCGGTCCAGGTAGCGGCCGGCCAGGCACACGCCGACCGCGTCCGGCAGCCCCTGCCCGAGTGACCCGGTGGCCACGTCGACCCATGGCAGGACCGGGGTGGGGTGGCCCTGCAGGCGGGCGCCGAACTTCCGGTAGGTCGTGACCAGTTCCTCCTCGCTGATCACCCCGGCCGCCCGGAACATCGCGTACAGCAGCGGGGACGCGTGCCCCTTGGAGAAGATCAGGTGGTCGCTGGCCGGCAGGCCGGGCCGGTCCCAGTCATAGCGCAGGTGCCCGGACAGCAGCACCGCCATCAAGTCCGCGGCCGACAGCGACGATGTGGGGTGACCCGACCCCGCCTCGGTGCTGCAGCGGATCGAGTCCACCCGCAGCTGGGCGGCCAGCCGGCCAGCCAGCTCGAGCCCCGCGTCATCCATCACCATCACTCCCCGCGTCCTGCCCTGCCAGCCGCCCGCCCGGCCGCCCGGCCATCACGCCGCTCCCGGCTGCGGGCCGGCGTGAACATCGCCCAGGGGCACGGCCGGGTCGGCCAGCCGGGCCGGGTCGACTTGTGCGCCGGAGCGGACCAGCGCGGCGATGGCGTCGGTGACGTCCCAGATGTTGACGTTCATGCCGGCCAGCACCCGGCCCTGGCCGAGCCAGAACGCGACGAACTCCCGCTTGGCCAGCTCCCCGCGGATCACAACCTGGTCATACTCACCGCCCGGGATGTAGCCGGAGTACTCCATCCCCATGTCGTACTGGTCGGAGAAGAAGTACGGCACCTGGTCATAGGCAGTCGCCCGGCCCGCCATGTTGGCTGCCGCCGCCGGCCCCTGGTGGAGGGCGGCCGACCAGTGCTCCAGGCGGAGGTGGCGGCCCAGCGACGGGTAGTAGCAGCTGGCCACGTCGCCGGCCGCGAACACGTCGGGGTCCGCGGTGGCCAGATGCTCGTCCACGACGATCCCGTTGTCGGTGGCCAGGCCCGCTTTCTCGGCCAGCTCGGTATTGGGGGTGATGCCGACACCGACCACGACCACGTCGGCGTCGATCCGGCTGCCATCAGCCAGGCGCACCCCGCTGGCCCGCCGGCCCACACCGGTGATCTCGGCCACCTGCACGCCGAAACGCAGGTCCACGCCATGATCGCGATGCAGGGCGGCGTAAACCCCGGCCATCTCCGGGCCGAGCGCGCCCAGCAACGGCAGCCTCGCCGTCTCCAGCACGGTCACCTCGACGCCGGCGGCCCGGGCGGCGGCCGCGGTCTCCAGGCCGATCCAGCCCGCCCCGATGATCGCCGCCCGTTTCGCCGCCGCGAACGCCGACTTGATCGCCTCGCAGTCGGTCACATCCCGCAGGTACAACACCCCGTCCAGGTCACCGCCGGGCACCGGCAGGCGGCGCGGCGACGAGCCCGTGGCCACCAGCAGCTTGCCGTAGCCGATCCGCTCACCGCCCTGCACGGTTACCTGGCGGGCCGCCCGGTCGATAGCAGTGACCCGGCTGCCGAGGCGCAGCTCGACGTCGTGGCCGGCGTACCACCCCTCCGGGTGGACGTAGATCTTCTCCTTCTCCGACTTGCCCTGCAGGTAGTCCTTGGACAGCGGGGGCCGCTCGTAGGGCCGCTCGGCCTCCTCCCCGATAAGCACGATCCGGCCGTCGAAGCCCTCAGCGCGCAGGGCCTCAGCTGCCTTGGCGCCGGCCAGGCTGGCACCGGCGATCACGAACGTCTGTGTTGCGGTCATCTCGTCACGACCTCCTTCTCCGCACGGACCAGGCGCGGGCCTGATGACGTCATGAGTGCCGCTGGCCCGGGCGGCGGGGCGATGCCGGCGGCGGCGCGGGCGCGCCGGGCCATCGGGCCGGTCATCTCGGCGTCCGGGCCAGGGCCAGGAACTCGGCCCGGATGCGGTGGTCGTCGCGCACCAGCCTGGACATCGCCGAGGTGACCGCCCGGGCCCCCGCCGCCCGCACCCCCCGAAGCGACAGGCAGGCGTGCTCAGCTTCGAGGACCACGCCGACGCCCCTGGGTGCCAGGTGGCAGCCGAGCCAGCCGGCCACCTGCGCCGTGAGCCGCTGCTGCGGCTGCGGGCGCCCGGCGAAGTGCCCGACCGCCCGGGCCAGCGTCGACAGCCCGGCCAGGCGCGCGCCGGGAAGGTAACCGACGTGGGCCACCCCGCTGAACGGCAGCAGATGGTGCTCACACAGGGAGCAGAACCGGATATGGGTCGCCACGACCAGCTCGTCGTAGCCCTCGTCATTGGGGAACGTGGTCGCCTCGAACGGCGCCGGCGTGAGCAGCTCGGCGTAAGCGCGGCGCATCCGGGCTGGCGTTGCGGCGAGCCCCCCGTCCGCGCGGTCAACCCCCAGGGCGTCGAGCAGCTCGGCCGCGGCCCGCTCAGCGCGCCCCAGGTCGATCGGCCGGTCCCGCGGCCCGGCGGGCAGGCCCGCCGGGCCGCCCCGGCCGGTCAGCCGCCGTGCCAGGCCCCGCGCCTGCCCGCCGTCCGCTGCGCCAGGTTCTGAGAGCGTCATGGACAACCTGGCCATGCTCGCCCCCGGGATCACGGCCGGTCCCCTGGCCGCATCGCACCGGCTCGCGCCCGCTACTGGCCTGTCCATCAGTCACCGACCTTGGCTGGCGCACGCACCAACGGGAAGGTGCCGCTGATTCAGCCAAGCCCTGAACGCGATGCCGCGGTCCGCGCTAGCGGGCATGTCAGCCGGCTCCCGCCGCCGCGGTCAGTGCGGGACCCGCCGCGGTCAGTGCGGGACCACCGCCAGGCCGGTCCTGGGCACCGGCCGCGGCGACCACACTGTCATGGATCACGAAGGCTGCGTCCAGGCCCGTCAGCTGGATGATCTTGCGGGGCTGTGACTGCGTGCACGCCAGGTCCAGCCAGGCGTCACACGCAAGGGCCCGACGGCGGGCGATCAGCAGCGCCCTCAACCCGGATGCATCCAGGAAGCCGACCCCCGTGAGGTCACAGACCAGACACCTGACGCCAGAGCGGAGGACCGCGCACAGCGCCTCGGAAAGCTCGGCGGTGGTGGCGACGTCGACGTCCCCGGCAACCGACACCACGACCGATCGGCCCTTGTTCCACACGGTAAGACCCAGGCCCGTCCCCCCCTGCGCCTGCGAGCAAGCTGGACGGCTCCACGGCCCGGTTCCCTCAAGGACCATCCCGGTTCCCGGAACCGGGCCGGCTCCAGGTGGCGTGCCGCCGAGCATGCCCGGTGATGCCCCACCGGACCAAGGGCCTATCAGGCGCCCCGGCGGCGTGCCGAGCGGCAGAACCTCGGGTGCAACGTCCAGCGGCTCGTTCACCGGAACCGCCACCTCGTTGTGAAGGCCGAGGAACTCATGGAGGATGGCATGCGCTCACAGCAGGTGGCACGTAGCGCCTTGGGTGACCGGTGCGGGGTCGCGCCCGGCCACTGAGGTGTACGGTGATCGCCTCTCGCTGACACGCAGAGAAGGCGCCCCCGGAACGGGGCAGGCCGGCGGCCGAAGCGCGCCTCGTCCTTTTGCTCGTCGGGCGGACGAGGCTGGCCAACGTCCGCCACAGGCGGGACCGGTAGCCGGACCTGACCATGGGATCCCTGCACGAGAACGCGTCGATGACCACCTGCCCGGCCGTTGTGTGGGTCTCCCGAGGTCAAGCACGCGAAAGCGTAGAGGGCACCGAGATGGCCGAGGATCCCATCGGCGGGCCGGCTGGCCCGGCCTGAAGGCGCTGCCCGCCTCCTTGCCGCGACAGCTTCCGGTCCCCTCTTGCACCGCGGGACCTGCGCCGGCGGCGCGGCGAGGTCAACCGGAGTGCGGAAAGGGGCCAGGAATGCGGCCCCGGCCTGGCACTCGTGACCGCCGGAGGGCTGGTCACGATGTCGCCCGCCTGCGCACCGGCTGCGGCCGGGCCCGGGCTGGGCGAGGATCCGGGGCCGCTGGAACTGCCTTGGCGGAGGCATCTCCGCTGCTCCCTTCCCTCCCGGACGACCTTCCAGGCGCAACGCTCGGCGCTGGCGCCGCCAGGGTCTGGAGCAACGTCACAGGCGGGACCCGCGTGGCCCCAGCCGCTCTTTCCATCGTAAGACGACCTATCATGTCACCAACGACACCGCGCCGCAAGCCCGGATCTTGCGGGGGAGACCAGGCGCTGCGCAGGGCCGCCTGCCACGGCGGTTCCTCTGCCGGCTGGCGAAGACCTCCGTGACGGCCGGGCCTGGCGCCCCGTGTACCGGGCGGCCAGGTGCCGGGAGCTCGTGCCGGATTGCCATGGCCCGGCGGAGAACGCCCCGCATCACATTCTCGACCGGGCAGGCCCAGGCGCAGACGTGAGCGTCCTTCTCCGCCGTAACCGGATTCAGGTCCGACACCGGGCCCGAACGTTCCAGGCGATGCCCGCGCTAACCTTCGACCGGTAGGACGGGTTTCCCCGAGCTGCACATTCTCGATTCGACCGATCCCCCCCAAGTCCGCCGCGTCGCCGATCTGGCCAGCGCCCTGTCCATCGTCTCGAAGGGTCGGGTAGCACGGTTGAGCCGAACATCTCCGAGGAGTAATTCCCGTCGCGTGTTGCCGGAGATCGTCGGAAGCGAAGAGGCCGGTCGGGCTCGCCGCGATCACCAGCCCGGCTGGAAGCTCAGGGCGATCGCGCAGGGCAACGGCTTCCGGCGCTTGGCTTACAGGGTGGCGTCGGCGCCATCATCCGCGCCTCCAGCGCCCTCCAGGACGGCCTCCATCTCGCCAGGGATGTCCCCGCGGACCCCCGCCGCGCGCACATAGCGCCGGCGGGCCGCGTTGGCCGCCTCGCGGAAGCCTTCCACGCTCAGCCCAGAACCGCGCCCGTACACGCGCAGGTCGACCGCCACCAGCTCGCGCTCCGCGACCGGGCCAGCGAGCGTGCAATCCGCCTCGACCACCAGCTCTCTCGCGGGCGAGCCGGCGTCGGCGAGCACCTCAGAAAGCGCCCACGCCATGAACATGCCGTGCGTGACGGCCAGCAGCTCCCCCGGCGCCGCCTCGCGCGGAACAGGATCGCCCTCAGGCAACCCCACCGGCACCGCGCTGAAGGCGCGGCTCTCAACGCCCACGCGAGCCACGCCGCCAGGCGGGTGCGTCGACCACGAAACCCTGCCCCGGCGAACCACCCGCGCCAGCGGCCGGCTAGCAGCCGCGTCACTGTCCATGAAGGGCCAAAGCCCGGAAATTCAGCACGATCTACAGGCTACCCCCGCGCGCAAAGGAGCCACCTTGCCCCCGCTATAGAAGTCGTCTGCCACATCGAGCCGGGCGGCCGACGCGTGGCGTGGCCGGCGCGCATCCGGCGATCGCGCGGCGCGTGAAGAGCCAGACGACCATGGCGCCGGAGGTCAGCCCGCGGAGGGTCACTTGCCCGCCGTGAGCAGGCAGGGACATGTGAGACCGTCCGGTCCGGCACATACTGAACCGGTGGCACTCGCGCCGTTTCGAGCCGGAGGAGCCAGTGCCCGGGTCGGGCCCGCGCCTGCTCACTGTCGGGCGCGGCACGGCGGCTGGTGAGGAGTTGGCCGGCCTGCTCCGGGGGCCAGGCGTGGAACTCGTCGCCGACCGGCGCAGTGCCCCGGGCAGCCGCCGGTTCCCGCAGTTCCGCCGTGCGGAACTCGCGGTATGGCTGCCTGCAGCCGGCATCCGCTATCGCGGGGGAGCCCGGCCTCGGCGGCTTCCGCCGGCCTGCGGCATCCTCGCCGCACGTGGAGCTTCGCCAGCCGTCCTTCCGCGCCTACGCGGACTACATGGCCACCGAGCGCTTCGGCCAGGCCCCGGCGCGCGTGCTCGGCGAGGCATCCCGCCAGGTCACCGCCGTCATGTGCGCCGAGACGCTGTGGTGCCGCTGTCACCGGCGCCTCATCGCAGACGCGGCCACGGTTCTCTTCGGCGCGGACGTGCGGCACCTCGGACATGACGGGCGATTGCCGGCACACCGGCTCACCGAGGGCATCCGGCGCGACGAGAGCGACGGTCTCGTCTACGACCCGACCCGGCCCCGCCCCGGCACCCAGGCGCCTGCTACCGGGCAGGCCGAGCCTCCCCCGTTCAGCTGGGCGGGCAGCGGCACGGTCAGCGTGCCGCACGCGTCCCCGGCCTCGGCATGCAGAGATGATGACCCTCGGTGACCACGGCTCCGCGCTCGGGTAGGCGAGGTGGGCTGAGCAACAGGACATCCGGCGGCGAAGGCGGACCGGGTTACCCGGGTCTGCCGGGGATTTCGGGACAGTCGATGCCGGCCCCGATGACGAGACATCACAGTTTCCGGCACCACCATGTGCGCCCTCGCCCGGGCTGACCTGCGCGGCGACCTGAGATACCCGGGACGGGCGTTCACGTACTTGGCGCCGTTGCCTGTGGCGTCCTCGGGGACCGGCTTGCCAGCGACGGCCGCCGCTATCCGGCCGCGGCACTCGCGACGGCGGCACTGCTGGGCCGGCTGGTGCTGACCTGCCTGCTACTCGCGCGCCTGGCTGCCCGGTCACGCATGCCGCCGGTCACCGACGCCGAGGCAGCTGGTATCTGTGGGCCGTGAGCACCCAGGTCGCTGGCCATCGCGGCGGCGTTCCTGCAGGCCGCCGGCCTGCGGCCGCCGCGGCCGACCGCGCCGGCGGCCATCGGTTCCGTGCACAGCTGGTTGCCGGCAACCGGGCCACGGCCTCAGAGCCGCCGAGTGCGCCGGCCGGTGATCCGGGTAGGGGTGATACGGAGAATGAGTTCCCTGACCCCACCGGCCCACGGCTCGACGCCCGCCTCCAGGACGGATGCGTGCTCGGTTTCCGATTCCACATGGTGCGCCGGGCCCCGGATCAGGACGCTCCAACCTTCGCGCGCGGTTGGGTTGATGTCGTCGATCTCGAAGGCCACCTTGAACTGGGCGCCTGCAATTCCCGTGCGGAGGTCCTCGTCCGTCGAGTTGTCGTGGGCGGTACGGAACACGATGGTTCCCTCGTGCAGCTTGTAGAGGACCGGAAGCACGGTCGGACCGAACTGCCCGGAGTACGCGAGCCGGCCGACGCCGCCCGGCGAGATCAGCCGCAGGCACTCGGCCTCGTCCAGCTGTTCCGGTACCGGGCTCTCTCTCGCTGCGTCATGTCCCGGCTCGTCGGCCGGCCTGCTGCCTGCGTTACCGCTCGTGCGATCGGACATCATTGGTCCTGTTCAGGTCTGGACGGGCGTCCGTACCCGTCTGTAACGCAAAATCGCGGTTGGTACAGGCGCGCTGTCACCGGGCTGCACCGAGCGAACACGGGGAAAGCAGCCCGAGGCCGAACCGTCGCCCAACAGTGCGCGCATCGGATTAAAGTATCGTTGCCAGACTACGCCAGGCGCGGGCACCCCCGGCGTTCATCCCCTCGGCTATCCCAAGCCGCCTCGCCGGCTGTTTGCTGTCCGCTTCGCCGCTGCCGGGCCGCCGGGTCCAGGGATTAACGACCCTGCAAGAGGGGTCGAAGGCCGCTAGCGGCGGCCAGGCACGGCAGCGATGCTGGCAAGGCCCCGGTGGCCCTCATCCCGGTCCGCGGGAGATGCAGCCCGGCCGCCGGCCGTCCGTGCGACATCGGCGGGCAGGGGGGCGCGATGACCATCCGGGTGGGGATCAGCGGCTTCGGCCGGGTGGGCCGAGCGTTCCTCCGGGCGACTCTCCAGCGCGATGACCTGCAGATCGTGGCCGTCAATGACGTCACCGACGCGACCTCTGGCGCACCTGCTGGCGTTCGACTCCACCTACGGCAGGCTGGGCGCCGCCGAAACGAGCTGACGGTTGCCGGGGGCCGAGCTCAGGGCCGACGTCGTCATCGAGTTCACCGGCCGGTTCCGTGCCCGCGACGCCGTGGCCGCGCACCTGAAGGCGGCGCCCGCAAGGTGCTGATCTCCGCCAGTGAGAATCATGGGGCGGGAGTCACCGGCTGGGCCTGGCTCAATCCCTGCCCGACCTCACGTGGTGAGTGTCTTTCCTGGGATCTGCCGACCCTTCCGGGGGCCGGTAGGTGCGATATTCCACAACGGGCGCGAGACCGCCGGGATCAAGCGCTGGCCAGGAAGCGGCTTCCGGCAACCGCCGCATATGATACGCGGCCCGCGGATGGTGCTCTGCCAGACGCGGGTGCGACGGGACGGTGCGCGCACCCGCCCGGTCACGGGCGCACCGTCCGGACCGGAGAAGCGATCGGCGTCGCCGTCGCATTGATCGCGTCTTCTCGCTTTCAGTCGGCGCCGTGCTGCCGGCCTCCGTTTGCGGCCCCGCGGCGCTGCTCTTAAGCCCGGCCGGGCCGGCAAGACCGGGTCATCCTTAAAAGCATGGGTCAAGCTCAGTAGATGTGCAAGGGCTGCACGTGAGATGTGGGAGTGATCGGAGTGACGCCACAGGCCTGAGCGGCGTGCGGCTCCCGCACCCCGCTGGGTGCGCTCTTCCGCAGCCGCACTCGCGCTCGTACTCTGGACCTAAGCCAGGCCGTGAGGCGCACGTCGACGAGAGCGTCCCGGGCCTGAGTTCCACGAGAGGGCACCGTGCCGCTCTCTGAGCACGAGCAGCGCCAGCTCGAGCAGATTGAGCAGACGCTCCGCGCCGATGCCCGCGGTTTGCTAACGCCGTACGCGCGGCCGACCCGCGGGTGCGCTACGGGCGCCGGGTCATCGAGGCGGCGCTCGGGTTTCTGATCGGCGCCGGGCTGCTGCTCGCCGGGGTCGTGATCAATGTCATCCTGATCGGGGTGGCGGGCTTCATGGTCATGCTCGCCTGCAGCATGTGGGCAGCGACCAGTTACCGGCGCATGACCGGCATCACCACCGGACGCGTCCCCGCCAGGGACCGGCGGGCTGGCAAGCAGGCGGGGTCCGGGCTGATGATGCGGCTGGAGGAGCGCTGGCGGCGTCGCCAGGAGAGGCGACCGCTAAACTCCAGGCTGCCCGCTGCCGGTCCTCGCGCCTCCAACGCGGCGGCGCACCCCCGTTGGCTGGCCGCATCCGCGGTAGCCGCGCTGTGAAGGTCATCGAGCCGAACGGCGCGTATCGTCAGCAAGGGCCAGACCACGCCGTCTCGAGCCCTGAGCACGGACGCGATCCACCGCGCGACGACGAAAGTCCGAACGGGCCGGTAGTAAGGCGATCTTGATGCTTGCCCTGCGCGATAGTGGTGCAGTCGGCGGTGCGGGGGGGGACGGGCGGGGCGCGGCGCGGGCGGGCACGCCGACGAAGGCGCCGACGCCGGCCGCGTCCAGGCACAGCATCGGGCCTGTGCCCCGAACGGGCGCCAGCAGCAGCACGTGACATGGCTATCGGAATGCTTGCGGTGGCCTTGCACTGGCTGGTCAGAGGCGGGTTTCCCGGCCGGTTTGCCGGGCGTGCGCTCCGTGCGGGAGCCGATGCGCTGAGTTCGGGCAAGCAAACTGGAGACGGTTTCCGGCACTGATGCAGATCAGCCGGTGCCGGCTGCGCTCGGTTTTGCTGTCGTTCAGCCGGGCCGGCGAGCAGCAGACTGGGTCGGATTGGGGGCTCACGCTGAGCTGTCTTCAGAGGTCCGGCGCGTTCGGCTTGTGCTGCCGACCCCTCACGGCCACACCTATCGTGACACGATATTATGTGCTGGAGGCGTTGGGCCAGCTGATGCCGGGGAGGAGCTCGCCGTGACTAGCGACGGCAGCGACGTCGACGCACAGGCGGCCGGAACGGGTCCGCGAGACAGGACGTCGCGATACGATAGCAGTGCTGCTTGCCCGGCATCAGGCCAGACTTTCGGGCCGCGTTATGCACCAGCCCCATTTCACGCTTCCTGCTGACTGGATGTCGCACGGCGCTTGTCGCGGCGCGGATCCAGAGCTTTTCTTCCCCGTCAGGGAGCTTGGACCTCCCTGTGCCAGATCGAGCAGGCGAAAGCGATCTGCGGGCGCTGCCGGTGCGCCTGGCATGCCTGTCCTACGCCGCGGACACCAGACAGCACGGCATCTGGGGAGGAACAACCGATGATGAACGCCGGGCGATGCTGGCAGCGGCACGACGGAATGCCGCGTGCGCATCGCGACGCTAGCCGGCCCAGGATGAGCTGCGCCCGCGGCCAAGCCGCCGTCCCAGGACATGGGGCCTGCGTATCGGACAAGGGAGGACATCATGAGCACCAGCCCGCTGCACCGGCCGGCCGCTGCCCGCAGACGGCGCCGGGCGCCAGCCGGTGACCGCCGCTTCCGTGGCGGAGCGCACCGCGTCGCCGGGCATGCCTGGCGACGCCGCCCCTCCGAGCTCGGCGCCAGCCGTGCAGCGTGGGTCAGGCTACCCGCCCCTTGGCAGGCGGGTGTGTCCCCGGGGCCGGGCCGCCCGGCCAGTCCAGCCGCCGATGTCGCGGTCATCTCGCGGTACGGGCCTATGACCGCGAAGCGTGCCGGCCCGTGACGCGGCGGGCTCCGGCCGACAGCCGGACGGTGAGGGATGTGCGTCAGCTGACCCGCGAGGACTACGAGAACCTGCTGGCATTCCGCGCTAGCCTGCGCCGCTTCCTGCACTGGAGCGAGACCAAGGCGCGCGAGGCCGGCCTGACCCCGGCCCAGCACCAGCTGCTGCTGGCGATCAAGGGCCACCGCGGAGTGCAGGGCCCGGCGGTCAGGGATCTGGCCGGCTACCTGCTGCTGCGCCATCACAGCACGGTCGAGCTGGTCAACCGCGCCGAGGCGGCAAGGCTGGTGGAGCGTGCGGGCGACGACATCGACAGCCGCGTCACCCGGGTCCGGCTCACCGCCGAAGGCGAGCAGCGCCTGAGCCAGCTGACCCCGGCTCACCTCGACGAGCTCGAGAACCTCGCGCCGGTCCTCGACCAGCTCGTGGCCCAGTGGGAAAGCCGGGGCCGCGCCTGAAGGACTCCAGCCGGCCTGTGGGCATATTCCGGCTGCGGGCACGTGCCGCCGCAGCAGAACCGGGCCGTGGCCCGGCCCCTCCGGCTCCCAGGCCTGCGAGAGCTGCGGCGGTCTGCATCGCGAGGCAACCCCTGGGTGACTCGCGCGGGAGGATGAGCGAGGAAGAGCGCGAGTTGGACGCAACGGGACTCTGCCGGACTTCGCTGCCCTGCAACCGCGGGCCGGCAGCGCGCAGCCCACTCTCCTGCCCGAGTGCCCGGTGGCCTGGCCTGCCTCAGCGTGCTCACCGACTTGGTCGGGGCAACTGGCTGCCGGTCCTCGATCCGCGGTGAGTCAGGACCGCGATCGGTGACGCCGGCCAGCTGTCCGCATTCGTCACCCTGCGCGAGCGGGCTCCGGGCGTCCGTCCCTTGCCGGCTGCGGCACCAAGGGATGCTGGCGCGGTCCGGGGGTTGCGGGAAGACCGCCTGCTCGCCAGCAACGCCCTGGCCGAGATCAGCGAGTTCGCGGGCATCGCAGCGCCGATGTCGAGGTCTGTTCGGGCGGGACACCTAACACCGGGGACCGGCCAGCCGCGCTTACTCACCTGCTCTGCCCGGGCGGCCGGCGCTTCGGTGTTCACTGGCCCCGGGCGGGACGGAACTTCTGCCGGTCTATCCGGCCCTGGACGAGATCTGCGGCGATCACCCGGACCTTGCGGTTGGTGTTCCGCGACACCCGGCGCAACAGCCCGAACGCTTCCTCGGGCGAGACGCCGAATTCCGCGTGCAGGATGCCCTTGGCCTGCTCGATGACCGCCTGCGACTCAAGCGCGGTGTGCAGGTTGTCGATCATCCGGCGGCATTCGCGGTACAAGGCGGCGTTGTGCACGGCGGTGCCGCCCTGGGCTGCGAACAGCAGCGCGATGTCGTGCGCGGCCCCCTGGAAGACGTGCCGCTCCTGCCCGTACAGCGCGACCGCGCCGGCCGGCCGCCGGTCGGTGTGCAGCGGCAGCACCAGGCAGCTGTGAAATCCCGCCTGCGCGGCCGCCCGGCAGAACGCCGGCCAGCGGGGCTCAGCTGCGGTGTCGTCCACGCGGCGGGGCTCGTTGTGCAACAGGGCCTCCGCCACCGGACCCTCGCCGCCGCCGAACTGCAGCCGGTGCAGCTCGCCGATCCGGGGATCGGACGCGGCGAAGGTCAGCGCCTGGCCATCCGCGGCGATGGTCACCGCGGCGGCAGTGCATCCGGGGACCAGGTCAACGCCCAGGTCCGTCATCCGGCGCAGCGCCTCGCCCGCCATCTCGTCACTGTCCAGCAGCCGCGCGACGCCGGCGATGCGGCCGGCCAGCGCCCGGGTGACCGTCACCACCGGAGGCCCGCTCGTCCAGTCAGCGCTGATCCCATTCTCCGCACCTCCGGGCCGATCCGGGCCGATCCGGGCCTCAACACTGTGCCCTTGCCGCGCAGTCGGCGTCAAGGCCGCGAACCCCGCGCGATCGCGGTGGTTTCGGTCTCGTGAACCGGGTATACTCCCGATGCCGGCACGGCAGGAGCGTGGCCAGGCTCTCGAAACCCGATGGAGCCGGCCCGGAACCCGAACCGATGCTCTACCGTCGTGGCCGGCCCACGTCAGGTACCTCACTGTGGCCTCCAACCTACCGGGCCAGCCCCGACATGCGATCGTGCATCGTCCCCTTCTGCGCCGGGCCCAACGTGCGGAGGCCAGTCATGAAAGCGGGAATGACCCGGCCGGGCCGGAGATCAGCCAGCCGGGCGCGCGCGGACCTGCGGCCCGTTCCCGGCACCTGGCCGCCTACCGGGAGCCGGCCGGCGACCCCGCACGGTAAGGGACGCAGATGGCCGACATCATCGAGCTGATCCTGGCCGACCACAGGCGGTTGCGCAGGTTGGTGACGGCGCTCGGCGACGCCACGCGCCACGGCGAGGATCCTGGCGCGACCTGCATGTCGGCGGCGGTCTGGGACAGGCTCGCCGGCCTTCTCGAACTGCATGCCGAGGCCGAGGAGGAGATCTGCTACCTGGCCATGTTCGGGCCGGGACAGGACGCGGCCGCGCGGATGCAGGACGCGATCGCCGACCACGACGACATCCGCGAGGCGGTAGCCGAAGCGCGCCTGCACCCGCCCGGCTCTGCGGCCTGGTGGCGGGCAGTCACCGCCGCCCGGCGGGCCAGCAGCGACCATATCGCCCGCGAGGAGCGCGGCGCCCTGGCCACTTTCGGCCGCTCTCCCGCCAGGCGGCCCGATCCCCGGACCAGTTCCACGCCGATCCCCTCAACCCAGGCCGCCTGCCCGGCGTCGTGCCAGTGCGAGGTGAACGAGTCCCGGCGGCTCAGCACGGCGGGGACATCCAGGTCGCCGGCCACGGCCTGGCGGGCGCCGTCCACGGCCCGGGCGGCCGATACGGCCTCGGGGGAACGCAGCAGCGCCTTGCTCGGCATGCAGGCCCAGTAGGAGCAGTCCCCGCCCACCAGGTCCGCCTCGACCAGGGCCACGACAGGCCGCCCTGGTGGGCGTAGTCGGCCACGTTCTCGCCGGTGGAGCCGGCGCCGATCACCACCACGTCGTGGGTAGGCTGAATCTCGCCGGGCATGGCGCCCTCCTATTGCCGGTCAGGCCGGCGGGCGGCCGCCCGGATGAACCAGAAACCATCCGCGCCGGTGGTCGCCGGCTGCTGCGGGCGGCAGCGCGGCATCATCTGCGGACGGCGTAGCCGGGAACCAGCCACGCGTGACGCCAGCGCTCATGGTAAAACTCCTCCGCTCCCCGGCCGCCACGGCGGTGCACCTCGCGGTAGTCCGCCGAGGGCGTGCCCGCCGTGAAAAACTGCGCGCGCCGCAGCAGCGCCGCCCGGCAGCAGGGGCGCCAGCCTGCCCGGGGTGCCCGTGCCCGCAGCGCCCGTGCCCGGGACTTCTCCGGAGAGTTCCTGGTCGCTCTGCGTCTTGCGGAAGACTGATCCAGTCACCTAACCCGCCCGTACGCACGGTCCGGAACCCGGGCTCCTCAGACCATCCGCTCCCGTCCGCGAGCTAAACAGCGCGTGGGCACCGAGCATGACCCCGACGGCGCGTGCTGGCGTTTCCGGGTCATCCCGGACTGCTGCATGACGAGCACGCACCCACCGCCACTCCTTTCCTGGCTGCTCCCGGCGCAGGGCCCGGCACCGCGTTACCCGGTCTAGAACAACGATGTCGCGGCAGGCCCCACCGGGCCCGCCGCACTTCCGGTCGTAGTACGACCTATCATGTCATCGGCGGCGGCGCGGCGCAATCCCGGGCCTGCCCGCCAGGGAGGGAACGGGCAGGTCAGCTGCGGTGCCCGCGGTGCAGGCTCGGGCACCGCGGGCCAGGGCGGGCGCTCAGCGGCCCAGGCCCCGGCATCCGCGGGACACCTTCGGCGACCCCGCCGCTGCCAGCCGGGCGCCACGCGGACGAGGCGTTTGCCCTGCTGCGGCAACATGCCCGCCATCACAACCTCCTGCTCTGCGGGTGACACAGCGGGGTGATCGCGTCAATGGCCGGGACCTGGCCGCCGGGTCTTCGCGATCCGGCCGGTGCCCGCGGACCCCGGCCCCCGCTGAGCCCCGGCCAGGCCGCGGTCCGTGCGCGCCTGCCGATCCGGTCCCGCCTCGCGCCGCGGGCTTGCCGCGCGGCGCTGCTGGTGACACGATAGGTCTCGGTACGATAGAAATTACGGCCGGGATCCTTGGGTCCCGCCGGTCAGGTCGTTGCTCCAGACCCTGGCGGCGTCAGCGCCGAGCGTTGCGCTCGGAGGGCCGGCCAGAAGAAGGGAGCAGCGGCGATGCCGCACCGTGGCGATTTCAGGGGTCTGATGCCCTCGCCGCGGCGGCGCCCGGCCGCAGGCGGCTCGCCGGCGGGCGTTGCCCGCACCAGCGCTCCGGCACCACGGCAGGAGGCGGCCCGGGATCCGGGCGGCTGGGGGATCCGGGTCAGCGACGTCGCGGTCGGCGTGATCGCGACGCCGGTCAACGCAGCCACCCC
This sequence comes from Streptosporangiaceae bacterium, assembly GCA_036510065.1. Lineage (GTDB taxonomy): Bacteria > Actinomycetota > Actinomycetes > Streptosporangiales > Streptosporangiaceae > DASUBV01. The sequence continues at coordinate 21,289 of DATCEO010000046.1, forward strand.
GGCGGATCCGGCGAAGGGTCATCGGCTTCAGGAGATCGTGCCGCTGCACCGGATGGGGGAGATACGGGCAGGCCGCCGGGGCCGCGCTCTTCCTGGGATCCAGCCGGTCGTATGTGACCGGCTCGGCCTGCTTCGCTGCCAGGGAGGTTGAACGCCGTGTTCTCCGTGCGTGAGCAGCAGATCCTCCACCAGATCGAAGACGGGCTCCGGGCCGATGACCGCGGGTTCTCCCGCCGGTTCACGCTGCGCCTGGCCGTGCTGCGGTGCAGGTCGCCGCTTCGGCGCAGAGGGATGCTGGCAGTGACTGGCGCAGCCCAGCTCGTCTTCGCTGTGCTGGTAGCCGCCGCGGTGCCGGTGCGGACGCTCGTGGCGGCAGCCAGGATCGCGCTGCAGTCTGCGGCAGCGGCGCTTGAGGCGATCGTTAAGCGGGCCTGGCTGCGCCGGGCCGGCGGCCCGGAGCCGCGGGCTCATCCCGCAGGCCGGACATGATGCTTCCGGCTCACCTACCCGCGCGGCATCGGCGGCACTGCCATCCCGGGCATTACCGGGACCCGGCCGGGACGCAAGGGACAACCGGCGATCAGGCCGGCTCGAGCGCGGCCCTGGCGCTGACGCGGGTGCCGGCCACGTTCAGGGCTTCCCCGAAGGGCCGGGCTGGCCCGGTTTTGCAGGCCGCGGCGAAGGTAGCCAACGAGCCTTCGAGCCAGGGCAGATCCCGCAACAGATCTCGCGCGTCGCGCTTGAGGAGGCAGATGATGGCGAGGAAGGCGGAGGTGCGGGTACGGCGGGTCTACGACGCGCCCACACGAGACGATGGCACCCGGGTGCTGGTGGACCGGATCTGGCCGCGCGGGCTGGCCAAGGCAAAGGCAGACCTCGACGAGTGGTGCAAGCACGTCGCGCCGTCGACCGAGCTGCGCAAGTGGTACAGCCACGACCCGGCACGGTTTGAGGAGTTCACCCGCCGTTATCACGCCGATCTGAGAGAGCCGGAGCGGTCGGGCGCACTGGACCACTTGCGGGACCTGGCGAAGGACCGGACGCTGACCTTGCTGACCGCGACCAGGCAACCCGAGATCAGCGAGGCCGAGGTGCTCGCCCAGATGCTCCGCGGCTGATGTCAGGCTTGGCTCCTGGCGGCTGGGAGCGGCCCCCAGGGCCGCCCGCGAGTTGCCGCCGCGTGCGGCGCAAAAGGCATCCCAGGAGCTTTAGATGTCAAGCAGCACGGGTTTGGGAGTGATGAGCCCAGGCGGTTGCCTCGTCGTAGGGAGTGCCGGTTTTGAGGCAGCCGTGCAAGATGACGGCCAGGCGGTTGGCGAGCTAGCGGATGGCGGCGTTGCAGTCCGGGCGATGCTCCACCCGCAGCACCGCCTGGACTGCCGCCTTCTCGCTGATCTTGCGGCGGCGGGCACGCTTGAGGGCGGCGCTGATCTGGGCGATGGCCAGCCTGGCCGCCACGTCCGGGGCCGGGGCGCGGGCCAGCAGCTCCAGGCTGTCCGCGGCGCCGGGGTCTTCGAACGCCTCCAGCGCGGCCGGGAAGTAACCCCCCAGCACATGCCGCAGCAGCTGAACATGCCGGGTGCGCTCCCAGATCAGCGTCATATGCTTCCGGGTCACCACCTTGGCCGCTGCGGCCTCCGCGCTGTCCTCCGCCACGTGCCGCAGCTGGCAGGAGCTCCGGGCCATGTCGGCCAGCACATGAGCATCCCCGGCGTCTTCTCCGAACTAAGAAATGATCATGGAATGTCCTGTGCTGGCTGGAGGCTTGCTGGGGTGGTGACGGTGCGGCCGGCGGCGTCGGCGAAGTCTGGCATGCCCAGGTTGATGGTGTTGCTGCGCCGGGTGGTGATCTGGTCCATCTGGGCGAGCTTGCCGCTGGCGCCGGCGAGGCTGACTTTCAGGCCTTCGGCTTCGCCGAGCCACCGGGCTGATTCGGCTTCGGCGATGCGGTCGGTGAGGTTGCTGCAGATCTGGGCCAGGCGGGAGCGCTGGGCGGGGTCGGGGCGCAGGAGCGGGCAGCGCAGGCAGGCTTAACCGAAATGATCTTGCTGGACTCGCGCGGAACTCCTCTAGGCAGATGCTTACGGAGGGTGTTCAGAGGAATCTGCTGTCGCTGAGGATCCGGGCGTGTCGCGGGAGCCACTCATGAATCGCGGCGATCCGTCTAGTTCGAGCGGTGATCGGCGTAAGCGATAGCGAGGCTCACCGCAGGCCGGTAGGCCTCAACCTGGTCCGGTGTCCACCCGGCCGATCCGAAGGCCGCCTCGTGGGTAGCGATCCGGTAGATCAGGGCTCGGATCAGCATCTGGCCCCAGTCTGGCTGGTGCGACCATCGGGCCGCGAGGTCGGGTGAGGCTCCGTACCAGCACAGCGCATCCGCGACTGCGACGGCCAGCGCCCATGACGCAGGGCGCCAGTACGCGGGCCAGTCGATGATCGCCGGTGGCAGCCCGGCGGCGAAGAGCACGTTGCCGGGCAGATCCCCGTGCACCAGCTGCGACGAGAGGCCGACGGGGCGGCGTGTCCGGGAGAGTGGTGCCAGCAGTTCCAGGGCCGCCGGGCAGGCATGGACCGGGAGTTCTTGCCACGCGACGCGGTCCCCGTAGGCCCACGGGTCATCGCGGAGGTCCAGGAACGCCGGCCGGGGCAGGTCCGCGATTGCCGCATGGAAGGCGATCCCGGCGCGCAGCACGTCGTCTTGCCGGCTGACATCCGGCTCGCCCGCGACGAGCTGGCACGCCTCCCAGCCACGGGCCACCCATGCCCCGTTCAGCGTCCGGACGGGCCGGGCAACCCGGAACCCGGCCGACCCTGTCAGCCCGGTGAGCACCTCGGATCGCCAGAGCGTTTCCGCCAGGAACTCCACCGGTTTGAGGACTAGCTGGCCAGCTCGCCACGTCCCGTCTTTGCCGCCAGGCAGCACAGCCGGATCGTCCGTGACGCCGAATGCCGCCAGCACGGCATCGGAGGGACCCGGAACCGAAGACTTCACGCTCAAGATCGTAGGTTCGGTCCGTCGCGACTGAGACCGGACACTAGTCCGTGCTGGCTCGTCCGGCAGCCGAGCGCATGTCAGGCATGCCGAGGTGCACGGCGGCATTGCGGGTAACGAGGTCGCGCATGGCCACAAGTTTCTGCTCCGCGGCTGCCAGGGTTGTCTCGATCGCGGCGACCTCGCCAAGCCAGCCCTGGTCTTTGGCCTCCTGGAGCCGGTCGCCGAGGTTGGAGTGGATCTCTTCCAGTCGGGGCATCTGGGCTGGGTCGACCCGGAGGAGGGGGCATCTGACACAGGCATTTTCATGCGCGCACGGGGTCCCGAAGTCGCGGCCGCAGGTTCCGAGGGCGACCTTCCGCAGCTCGAAGTGGGCGAGGAATTCGTCCCATTCGGTGGCGGTGAGATCGCGGTACTCTTCGCTGGGCCGCTCGGTGCGCCGGCGGGCGATGAACGCCCGGTGGTGGGCGATGACGTCTTCGGGGTAGATCGCGGCGTAGCCCATGGTGGTGTCGAGCAGGGCGTGCCCGCAGATTTTCGCGGCGATGTGCGGCGGCAGCCCGGACCGCAAAGCGTCCGTGACGAAGATTCTCCGGAAGTCATGGGGCCGCCATGCGAGCGGTTCCCCGGCGACGGTGATCTGCGTGGCCTGCGACGTCGCGACCATGCATTCACGGATGTAGCTGCGGCCGATCGGCCGGTCCTCGTTGCCGAAGCGCCGCTGGAACAGGAACGGCATCGGCGGGCTCCAGGTCTGCTCGAACACGTCATAGGCGCAGACCAGCGGCAGGGCTGCGTTCCCGGCCCGGACCCGGAAGATGATCGCGGTCAGGACCTCCGCGAGCTCCGGCGAAACCAGCAGCAGCCTCTCCGTGTCGGTCTTGGACGGAGCAACCTGGAGCATCGGCACCACCTCACCGGTGGTCGGCAGCGTGTAGGCGATGAAGCTGTGGTGGGTGAGCTCCAGCATCTCCTCGATGCGGATCCCGGTGTGCCGCAGGACTTCCACCGTGGCCCACGACCAGAACGCCGCTTCCTCCTCGTGGGTGAGGTTGCGCCTTTTGCCCGTGGCCACCTCGGTGACGTTGACGCGGCCCGCCTGACCAGGACGACGACGGCGAAACTCCTGCCCGGCGGCGGTGAACACGTCCTCGGCCGGGGTGTCGCGGGCGGTGGCGATGCGCTCCGCTGCGTCCTTGCGCTGCTGCCCGACGGCGCGCAGGAGCGCGGGCAGCAGCGGCAGCTGCGCCCGGGTCCGCTGGTCCATCCGCGACTTCACCCGCGATTTGAACTTCTTCTGCGTGCACTCGGAGGCCTTGACCGGGCACGGTGCCACCCACGGCGCCCACCGGGCCGGGTCGTCGGCCGCCCACCGGGCGATGTCCTCATAGAAGGCCCGGACGAACACCAGCTCGCTGCGGTAGTTGATCCGCGGACGCACCGGCTGCCCGGTGGCATCCCGGATGTGGGCCAGCCGCTCCTTCCAGGCCTGCGCGACCTGCGGCGGCAGATGGAGCGAGTTGATGCCGGGATGGTGGATTTCCAGGTCACGCCAGAACAGCCGGCAAAGGTTGCGGGCGATGGAGCGCAGCGAGGTGTGGTCCAGCTCGGGTGCCCGTTCGGTGAAGTACTCCACCAGCAGGTCCCGTACGGGCTTGCACTCGATGCCGTACCCGTCCACGATCTGCGCGACGCTGCGGCGGCCCTCGATCCGCAGCGCCCGCAACCGCGACGGTGCACTGGCCGGGAGGACATCGGTGTCCTTGAGCAGGGCGTAGAACAACGGCCGGCCCGCACTGCCCCGGAAATGATGTTCTTCCAGAGCGGCCGTCAACTCAAGGCAGTCGCCCACGGCGATGTCGCTGACCAGGCCGCCCTTGCGGATCACCATCCAGGTGATCTTGTTCAGCGCGTCGGAGCGGGCCCAGGGTGTCGCGTGCTGGGCCCGGAGTTCCAGACCGCGGAAAGCACCAGGGTCGAAGGCGGCCCGGGCCTCAGCGAGCATCACGGTCATGCGCTGGCTCAGCAGCCACCGGTAGGCGGGCCGGATGACCTGCCCGGCCACGAGCAGGACAAGCCCCGCGAGCAGCTCGTCGCGGTGATGACGCCGGACCGGGACACGTTCCTTCAACGGCAACTCGATCCAGTCGAAACCGGCGGCGTCCGCTCCGCTGGCCAGCCATCGCTCCTGCCAGGTGTCTCCCGGCTGCCGCTGCAACCAGTCCAGCAGCTTGGTCAGCCCACGCCGCCGGGTCTTGTCCCGGGTGAGACCCGCGCTCGGGTCCGTGAACAGGCCCAGCAGCCGCGCCACCATGTCTTCCCGGCTCTGGCGGGTCTGCCACCAGCCCTCCTCGCAGGGCCGCGGCTCCCACGTTGGCGACCCGCCCGCCGTCGGCGCATCGATGGTCTTGATGGTGTCGGCGATGCCGTCGTGGACCGCTATTCTCATCGGTGCTCCCGACCGGGAGCGGAGGTGGGGAACAGCGCCGCCAGTACCTCAGGGCGGTAGCCGGGCGCCGGCGGAGCCGGCGGCTTGGCCTGTTCGGCACGTTGCCGCTCGTGATGGGCCAGGACATGGGTAATGACCTCGTCCGGGGCGGGCGCGATGTAAATCTCGGTGGTGGTGATGTGGGCGTGCCCGAGGACCCACTGCACATCGGCGAGGGTCAGGTGCGGGTCGCGGACCATTCTCTTTGCAGCCGAATGCCGCAGATCATGCAACGTCCAGTTCGCGCCAAGCATCCGGTTGACCCGGGTGAACGTCATCCGGGCCGCGTCATACGTCAACGGCGCGAACGGCCGACGCAGCGTCCACCACAACGGCTCGCCTGGCCCTCTGGGGACCAGGCCATGCATCTCCTGCTGGTAGAGGCGCAGCCAGACGAACGCATCCGTCGAGGCGGGCAGGTGCTGCAGAGCCCGGCTGCCCTTGCGGACCACACCGATCGTCTGCTCCTCCGGGGCGATCAGGCCCTGGGGAACACCCAGCAGCTCGGAAGCGCGGGCGCCGGTGGAGATGTAGAACGCGATCAGCGCCCGGTCCCGATTGCACGTCAACCCCGCGAACAGGTCGTTGAACGCCTGGTCGGGAATGCTCCGCGGCGCCGGCCTAGGCTCCTTCGGCTGGTATTGCGCCCTGCGAGACGGTCGGCGGAACGGCTGCATGGGATTGTGGTGGGCATTGAGCTGTCCATCTTCGGCGCCCTTGGCCTGGGGGAACGGGTTGACCAGCGGTCGGCCGTGCATCTCCCGGTGATACTCATAGAACGACCGGATCACCGCGCGAGCGTGCCGCCGGGTCCGGGCCGCGTAGTTCTCGCCAGGCGTCGCCTTCCCCGTGACCGGGTTCACCGAGCCCGGAGCAGGAGCGTCAGCACGGCGCTGCCGCGGCGGCTTCCTGGCGGTCTTCAGCCACAGCGCGAAGTCGCGAGCCTCCACCCGGCCAGCGAGATCCCAGGGAACCATGACCGCGTCCAGGAAACGGAACCACGCCAGCAGTTCGTAGGCGTACGACCTCAGCGACGCCGGACTGGCATCGTCGGCGAGCATATGGTGCAGGAATTCCGTGACCGCGGCGACTTCGGCGCCCTGCTCATCGACAAGCCGGAAGGGCAGCAGCGGATCACCGGCCTCCTCGACCCGGCCGACCCGGGCCACCGCCAATGCCGCAATGTCCCGGACCGCCGTGCTGCGCTCTGGCATCCATACCTCCGCGAGCCGCCGTACTTCGACGACAAGCGATGACACCAGATCCAGACCGCCACCCGCCGTGACTGGCGCGGCCGAACCGGCTCTGGCCCGGCTGAAGAGTCACTGTCCGTTGATCTCGGAAGGAGCCCAAGCGGTCTCTGGGTTAGTTCGGTCAACGGGACGTGCTCGTGGATGCACGGGGTGTCGTAGGAGCGGCCGCAGTCTCCGAGGGCGACCTTCCGGAGCTCGAAGTGGCCGGTGAACTCGGCCCATTCCTCGTCGGTGGGGACGCGGTATTCCTGTGACGGGCGCACCGAGCGGCGGCGGGCGATGAACGCGCGGTGACCGCTGATGACTTCCTCGGGGTAGACGGCCTTGTAGCCCATGGTGGTGTTGATGTCGCGGTGCCCGGCGACGAGCTGGGCGATGTGCGGCGGCATCCCGTGCAGGATCGCGTCGGTGATGAAGAGCCTTCTGAAGTCGTGGAAGGTGTAGCGCAGCGGCTGCCCGCCGGCGTCGGTGATGCCGATCGCGGTAAGCGCGTGGTCGAGGTAGCCGCGCAGTGCGGTCTCGGAGACGGGCCGGTCCTCGAGCCGGAGGCGGTGCTGGAACAGCAGCGGCATCGGCGGGTTGTAGACGCGCTCGTTCTTGTCGTAGGCGACGACCAGCGGCACCGCCGGGCCGCCCCGGCGGATCCTGCGCATGATCGCCGACAGCGCGTCGGCGAGTTCGGGGCTGATGACTAGCAGGCGCTCGGCGTCGGTCTTGGATGGCGTGATCTGCAGCAGGGGGATCAGCTCGCCGGTGGCGGGCAGCCGGTACTGGATGAGGCTGTGGTGGGACAGCTCGGTCAGTTCCTCGATCCGGATGCCGGTGTGCCTTAGTACCTCGATCATCGCCCAGCACCAGAATCCGCGGTGCTCTTCGAAGGTCAGGTCCCGGCGCTTGCCGGTGGCCGGGTCCTGTGCCCAGATCCGGCCGGTCGTCTGGGTCTTCATCACCGCCCTGCGCAGCGTCTGGCCGCCGGCGGTGAACGGCGCGCCCGCGGTGGTGCTGGCGGCGGCCTGCAGCCGCGCAGCGGCGGCGGTGCGCTCGGCGTCTGCCCAGGCGGTCAGGGCGGGCAGGACCGGCAGCCGTTCGCGGGTCCGCTGGTCCATCCGGGACTTGCGCTGGGACCGGTCTTTCTTGTGCGAGGCATCGCTGGCGCTGACCGGGCAGCGGGCGGCATGCGGGCCCCAGCGGGCCGGGTCGTCATCGGCCCATTCGGCGATGTCGAGGTAGAAGGCCCTGACGGCGGTCAGCACGCTGCGGCCATTCAGCCGGGCGGTCACTGCCTGGACGCTGCGGCCGTCGGCGGCGGCTGTGGTCCTGGTCCTGGTCATCACCCGCTGTTTCCACGCGGCGGCGACGTCGCGGGGGAGCTTCAGGGAGGCGATGCCGGGATGGTGGGCCTCCAGATCGGCCCAGAACAGCTTGCCGAGCAGGTAGGCGAAATTCTGCAGCGAGGAGAAATCCGCCGACGGCTGGCGCTCGCGCAGGTAATCGACCAGCACGTCACGGACCGGCTGGCACTGGATGTGGTAACGGTCGATCAGCTGCTCGCACGTCGGCTGCCCGCGGCCGGAGAACACCCGCATCGCCGCCGGCGCGTCCGGGCCGAACGCGCCCCAGGCATGCAGCAGCTGGTAGAAAAACGGGCTGCTGGAATGCTGGTCTTCTCCGGTGCGCGTCCGGGCGGCGATCTCCAGCAGCTGCACGCAGTCCCCGACGGTGATCCCGGCGACGGTACCGCCCTTGGCCGCGATGATGACCGCGATCTTGCCGAGCGCGGCCAGCCGGCCATACGATCCCGTCGATCCTGACTGGCACAACGCGGCCAGCTCCGCGAAAGCCTTCCCGTCCCGGATGCGGGTCATCTCGGCGGCCAGGTTGCGGGGCGCCGCAGGGCACCTGAGCAGCCAGCCGGTGCCCGGGCGGATGACGTCACCGCCGATCAGCACCAGCAGCCCGGCGCCGGCATGAGGCGCGGGTTTCAGCAAGCCCGTCGGCGGCATCCCGGCGCGGCCCGCCTTCCAGCCTGTTATAAGTTCCCGCCAGTCGCCGCAGGTTTCAGCGCCGCTGCCCAGCCACCGGTCCTGCCAGCTATCTCCGGGCTGGGCTTCCAGCCAGTTCACCACGGTGACCAGGCCCAGCCGCCTGCCCTGCTGGCCGGCCGGGCTGGCCAGCGCGAACGGCGGCGCCAGCAGCCGGCTCAGGACCTGCTGCCGGGTGGCCAGGGTCGCGGGCCACGACGCGGCAGCCGGCCGGGGCGGGAACCGGGCCAGCAGCTCTGCGCCGGTCCCGCCGGCCGGCAGCGCGACGCCAGCCCTGGCCGGGACGGGCACCACGGAGCCCGCCAGCAGCGGGCCAGCCGCGGTCACAGCGCGTCCTCGCCGAACAGGGCCTGCAGGCTCTCGGCCCGGTACTCCGGTGCCGGCCCCGCGCCGCTGCCGCGCTGGCGCTGCCGGGCGTGGAACGCCAGCACGGCCTCGATGACGTCCTCGGCCAGCGGGTTCAGGTACTGCTGGGTGGTGGACAGGTGGGCATGGCCCATCACCCACTGCAGATCGGCCAGCGGCATGGCCGGGTCGCTGGCCATCCGGTAGGCCGCCGAATGACGCAGGTCATGCAGGGACCAGTTCGCGCCCATCGCGGCGCTGGCCCGCGCGAACATCAGCCGGGCCGCATCGTAGGTCAGTGCCCGGAAAGGGCGCCGCAGCGTCCACCACAGCGGCTGATCCCGCCCGGCGGGGACCAGCCCGTGCATCTGCGCCTGATACAACCGCAGCCATACGAACGCATCCGGCGACGCCGGCAGCTGCTGCAGCTGCCGTGTCCCCTTGCGGATCACCGTGATCAGCTGCTGTCC
>DATCEO010000047.1:0-9214 GCA_036510065.1 Streptosporangiaceae bacterium
GACCGCAGCCGGCGCCAGCAGTTATAGTCGGACTGCTGTCTCGCTCTGAACTGCGGGTACCGGACGTCTCGCGACTTCCCCAGACGGAATCGTCAGGAATGGCATGCAAGAGGTCCGGGGTTCGAATCCCCGTAGCTCCACCGCAGCTCAAAGGCATAATTCGAATACCTACGCGCCTGGATTGGGTGATCTGGTAGCGCTACCTGGTAGCTGTTTGCACCAGGTCAGCTGGCCTGAGCAGCGGGCTTTGCCCCTCGCGCGTGAGCGGATTTTCCCTTGACCTGTTGCGGCGTGCATGGGCCCGGGGTCGTCCCGGCCCGCTGCGGGAACCAGGAGCGTAGCGCTGGGAGCGGTCGCCTCTCAAGGGCTGGCGCAGATAGTGCGTCGCTGAGTCCCGCCGGCATCGCCTGAGCCTGCGCCGGGAACGCCCTGGCTCAGTCTTCGCTGAGCCTGGCTCAGCCCCGTGCTCCGGCTGAGCCCGCGCCAGCCTGGGAGCCATGAAGGCTCAACCTGGCTGCGCTTCCTCTCGTGCCAGCTGCTGGCGCCGGCGGCTAGCACGGCAGGCGATGGAGGGCATGTCCACGACACAAGAGGCGGTCACCGCCGCGAGAGCACCCGGCCAGACGGCAAGCCGCCGTCGTGACGCTACGTGACACTCGACCAGGCAGCCCACTGCTGTTAACCGTGCATATCGCGAAATATTTGCTGGTATCAGGTAGATCACGCCTGCAGCTGATCATTTACAGATCATCCTGATATGGGCGGATGCTGGCCGCCCCTGTTTCGAAGGGATGTGCCGCGATTGTTGAGGTTCTTGCATGCAAGGGTCTCCCGTCCTCATTATCACGGAGGCCGGATCGGCATGTTCTAAAAGCGGTTACCACCCCGCAAGGTTGCGACACTACGGTCTGCACCGCTTGTCCGGAGTATCCCGCAGGCTCTGCTCTTGGGAGAAGATGGAGCGGTGACACGGCGATCGGGCAACTACCCGCGGGGACTTGGTGAGCGGCTGCGGTCGGAATGGGCGCGGGGAGCGGCCCCACGATTGATGGCGGTGGCGCGATTCGCGGGCGATGGATGGCGGTCATTCCCGGTGGCTGCTGCTTATCAAGGCTCTGAACCATCTGGGGTGAGTTGTGTTGCTTGATCGCGCGGGCGAGTGCGCGCGGGTTCTGGAGGTGTTGGCGCGGGCGCGTCAGGGTGTCAGCGATGTGCTCGTCGTGCGGGGTGAGGCGGGGATGGGCAAGACGGCTCTGCTGGGGTATGCGGTCAGCGAGGCGCTGGACATGCGGGTCGTGTCGGCGGCCGCGGCGGCGGGTGAGTCTGGGTTGCCGTTCGCCTGCTTGCACCGGCTGCTTGGCGGGCTGATGGAGGCTGTACTGTCGATTCCGCAGGTCCAGCGGGACGCATTGCTCGGGGCGCTGGCTGTGGGGCCGCCGGCCCGCCTGGAAGATCGTTTTGCTGTGCACGTTGCCGTACTGAGCCTGGTCGGGGTGGTGGCCGATGCGGGCCCGGTCCTGATTGCCGTCGATGATGCGCAATGGCTCGATCATGCCACGGCGGAGATCTTGGGGTTTGTCGTCCGGCGCCTGGGCGCTGAGGGCGTCGCGGTGCTGCTGGCTTGCCGCGACGATCAGATGCCGCCGCAGTTTGCCGAATTCTCTGCTGTGCGGTTGCAGGGTCTCGCACCGACTGCCATAGAGGAGTTGCTGACCGACCGACTCGGTGGGCGGCCCTCGCCCGGGCTGGTGGGAAGGCTGGCCGAGGCGTCGGGCGGCAACCCGCTCATCCTCGTTGAGGTGGCAGCGCAGCTGACCGCCGACCAGGCGGCCGGCCGGGCGGGCGTCGATGAGCTGGTCCTGGCGGCACGCACCGGCCCGGCGCGGCTGCTTGTGCGCCGGCTTGATGGCACGGGGGAGGAGACGCGCCAGGCAGCGGTGCTGGCGGCGGCCGCCGGCGAGGATGAACTTGCCGAGGTGCTTGCGGCCGCCCGCCGATGCGGCATCGCGGACCGGGCCTTTGAAGATCTTGAGGACCGGGGCGTGATCAGCCTGGAGCAGGGGACGCTGCGGTTCATGCACCCAGTGATGAGGGTTGCTGTTACTGAAGCGGCGGCACCGCGGGAGATCCGCGCGGCGCACCGGGCGCTAGCCGGGGCGGCGGGGCCTGGCGGCGCGGAATCGCGCGCCTGGCATCTGGGGGCGGCTGCCCTGGAGCCAGACGAAGGGCTGGCGCGCATCCTGGAGTCGGCGGCCGAGACGGCCAGCGCCCGCAGCGGCTACGCCGCAGCCGCGGCGGCGCTGACGCGCGCCGCCGAACTCAGCGAGAGCGACGCGATGCGTTCACGGCGCCGGTTCGCTGCTGCACAGGCGGCCAGGCTGGCGGGCCAGAACGATGTGGCGCGCCGGCTTCTCGAGCAGGTCACAGATGGTACCGACCCGTCATTGCTGGCTGCTGTGGCCAGTATCCGGGGCCGCCTGGAACTCCGCGAGGGGAAGCTGGCGGTCGCCTACGCGGTGCTCTCGGACGCGTCAGCCGCGGCCGCTGATGATCCGGCCACCGCGGCGGCCTTGCTCGCGGATGCGGCGATGGTCAGCTTCCTGGCCGGCGACCCAGTGCGGGCGGTTGAGCTCGCCTTGCAAGCAGGAGAACTCGACACACCACCGGATAGCAACTCCGACCTCCTGGTCAAGCTCATCGTTGGCACCGCGTACATGCACCTAGGGCAGCTGACCGAGGGCCTGCGGCTGGTGCGCGACGCGGCACGGATCGCCGGCCTTCCGCCGGGCCGCCGGCCGGACATGGAATACGTGATCTTCACGGCACTCGGGCTGGTCTGGCTGGGCGACCACGACGCCGCCCGGGAACTGCTGGCGCCTATCGTGGCCGAACTGCGCGCACGGGGTGCCCTGGGAGATCTCCCATTCGCGCTGTATGCCGCCGCCTACGCTGACGCGCGGGCGGGCCGCCTCGGCGCCGCCGTCGCCGCGGCCGCGGAGGGCGCCGGGCTCGCCGAGGCGACCGGGGACCAGCTGTGGCGTTATCTCGGCCTGGGCGCCCTGGCCCTGGCCGAGGCACAGCTCGGCGACGAGGCCAGCTGCCGACAGCATGCGGAGGCCGCGCTGATGATGCTGCGGCGGCTCGACCTTGACTATCCGCGCGATGCGACCGACGCCCTCGGGCTGCTGGAGCTGGGGCTGGGCAACGCGGAGCGGGCTATCAGCTACCTGGAGCCCGCTAACCAGATACGCGGCTCTGCGCCCGTGCTCGCCCGGCCGTCGGCGACTGACCTGGTCGAGGCCTACGTCCGGGCCGGGCGCCCGGTCCCGCACATGATGGCAGAGGGGCTGGTCCGGCAAAGCGGCGACGAGGAGTTCCCCGGCAACGCCGCCATCGCCTGGCGCTGCCGGGGGCTGATCGCTGCCGACGACCAATACCAGGCCTGCTTCGAGCGTGCGCTCAGCCTCCACGATCGCGGCTCGTCTCCCTTCGAAACGGCCAGGACGCAGTTCTGCTTCGGCGAGCGGCTCCGCCGCAGTGGGCGGCGAGCCGATGCCCGCGAGCACCTGCGCGCGGCTCACCTTATCTTCGACCAACTCGGCGCCCGCTTGTTGGCTGGGCGCGCCGGGCAGGAACTGCGTGCCACCGGCGAGATCCCGCACCGTCCAGCCGGCCCGGCGTCTGTCGCCGGGCTGACCCCGCAGGAACGGGCCGTGGCCGCCGCGATCGCCCGCGGCCACACCAACCGGGAGGCGGCGACCATGCTGTTTCTCAGCCCCAAGACCATCGAAATGCACCTGTCCCGGGTCTATCGCAAGCTCGGGCTGCGGTCACGGGCCGAACTGGCGAGCCGGTTCGCCACTGCCGAACACGCCTGGGCTCTCGGCTAGACCAGGGATTTCCCCGTAGCGGCCGGGTCAGCGCTGCACCGAGCCTTAGCAGCATGACAGGCAACCAAGCGCACCATGCCCGACGCCCCGGCCGATGGCAGTTGCTGCCTCCCTGGCCCCTGCCAAGTGTGCTCGCCCGGCAGCCGGCCACCGTGGCAGCGGTGCCCAGGCTGGCCGATGTCTTTGCGGTTCGCACGAGAGGCAGGCGAGCATGGCAACGTTCGCCGCTTGGCAACTGCGCCGCAGCCTTCGTTGCCTTGATGCTGGCCGCCACCACCGCCGGCGGCCTCGCCGCGGAACCAGCATCCGCTCAGCCGGTTGGGACCGGGCCAGGTCCCGTGGTGGCGCCGTCGCGACCCGGGACGGCGAGGGGGCCGGCCCAGCCGGCCACCGCACGAACGGCGGGAACGACCACGGGTCCGGAGGCTTCCACAGCACCCATGCCGCCTGGTTACACCGTCACCGTGCTGCCCGGGCTCTACAACGGCGGCCCGTCGGCCGCTTACGGCCTGTCCGACAATGACATCATCGTCGGCAGCGCCAAGCGTTCCGCCGGGGACAACTCGTTCGACCCGGCCGCCTGGCGGCTGGTCAAAGAGATCCCGTCGGTCACTCACCTTGAACCGATCATCCCTCAGTCTGTCCCGCCGTTCTTCACAGACGGCGCCGGCACGGCCTGGTCGGTTAACACCGCCGGCCAGATCGCCGGAACCGTGGTAGCCAAGGGCCGGGACCGCGCGGTGCGCTGGGACAGCCTGGACGCGCCCCCGGTGGATGTCATCGGTTCCTACCAGTCGAGCTCCGATCCGTGCGCACCCCCGGGAACGCAGCCGCCAGACGGCGGTTGCAGCGCCTACGGCATCGACAGCAAAGGCGATGTGGTCGGCGATATCGACGGAGGCCTAGAGCCCTATGTCGCGTTCGCGGACGGGACGATACAGACGCTGCGGCAAGCGGACGGCGGCGTGGCCCGGTCGATCAACGACTCTGGGCTCATCGCCGGGACCCAGGCCGCGCCCAATGCGACGACTACCAGCCTGGTCAGCTGGCCGAGCCCGGCCGACCCGCCGACGGTCCTGGCCGGCTCGGACATCGCGGCCCCGGTGGTGGCTGTCAACGCCGGGGGCCTGGTAGCCGGCGCCGTGCAACACGCCGATGGAAAGCTGCAGGCATGGAACTCGCAGACCGGCGCGCTGTCTGGCCCGGTTCCCAGTCGCGCCGAGGCCGTCAACGCCGCGGGGGACATCGTCGGCCGGATCACTGCGGCAGACGGCCGGGACCATGCCTCGCTGTGGCGCAGCGACCAGCACTATGACCCTATCGACCTGAACAGTGCCGTGGCTGGCCTGCTACCGCCGGGCTGGTGGCTAGCGGACGCGACCGCGATCAACCAGCAGGGAGATATCGCCGGTATCGCGGACGACGCGTCCGGCGATACCCACGCGGTCCTGCTCAGGACGGTGCCGGTGGTGTTCGTGCCGGGAATAGCGGCCAGCAGCCTGTGGTCGGCACCGGCCAGCAGCAGCGTGGCCGCCGTCAACCAATGGCTCGGCCGCTGCATCCGCCCCGACCGGCTCCAGCTGAGCCTGTTCGCCCAGGACCACCCGACAGGCTCTCCGCCTCTGTTCGCCCACGACGTCCTGCGTCACGAGACACATTGCGTCAGCGAGAATTGGCAGCCGTCGCTGGCTGCTTATGGGCCGTTCCTGGATTTCCTGAAGGCGAACGGCTACCGCGAATACGACTCAGTGGCCCAGGTGCCCGCTGACGTGGCCAGGCGGACGACCGCCGGCTGCGACATGAGCCAGGCACCGGGCAGCCCGAACCTGTTCCTGTACGCCTACGACTGGCGTGTGGACCTCAATGAGTCGGCGAAAGGGCTGGCTGACTTCATCGGCTGCGTGCAGCGGTTCTTCCCCGACGGCCGCAAGATCGACATAGTCGCTCACAGTATGGGCAACCTGGTGACCCGCAGGTACCTGCTGCAGAACCCGGACACCAACCCGGTGGGCCGCTTCGTGAGCGTCAACGCCCCCTGGCTGGGCGCGCCGAAGCTCGCGTATGTATTTCTCACCGGAGACTTCGTCCACCTTCTGGCATCGGACGCGGATCCGATCAGCAACTTTTTCTCGCCGGGTGTAATACGGCACGTCATCCAGTCCATGCCAGCGGCCTTCCAGCTGCTGCCCGACCGCGCCTACCACGAGCTGGCCGGGCCGGTCGTCTGGCCGTCGTCCCCCCTCTCGCCCTACACCTACGACGGCCTCAAGGACTACCTCGACGCCGCATTTCCCGCCCCCTACAACGGCGTGACATACCCGCCGAATGACCCGGGCACGGTCAGCGACCAGTTCCATTCAGTCGATTACGGTGGGCGTCAAGATGACTGGCACGACGACGCCGCCAACGGACTCGATGTCGCATCATTCCAGTTCTACGGCGTGCAGCGCGTCAACCAGACGCCCGGTGTGGTGTACGACCAGAACACCCAGGCGTGCGAATCCGCCGACCTGACGCACTGCACCGGCGCAGACCAGGCTTGGACCTACACCGACGTCCAGGGGGATGGGACGGTGCCCACGCCGAGCGAGGTCCGCTCCCCGGCAATGCAGGGGCCAAACACCACGCTGGTCAAGTGCACCCCGCCTGCCCCGCCGGCCAACAAGCCGCCCGACCCCAAGCAGGATTACCTGGTCGAGCATACCGGCATCCTCACCAACCCTGAGGTGCTCACCGATATCGACGCGGTGCTGCGCGGCGCGACGGCCATCCCCACCGGCGCCTTCTGCGGCCAGGTCAGCGCCATAGCAGCGGCGGCACACCCGGCTGCCGCGACTTCACCAGCAAACCCGGTGCCCGCGCCTGCTGGCCCTGGAACACCGGCCATTCCGGCTGCCCTGGATGCCTGGGATCTCACCATCGACGGCGGCAGCAACCTCGTCATCAAAGACGACCAGGGGAACGCCACAGACTGGAGCGCACCGGACATCCCCGGGGTGACCATCGGGTCCCCGTCCCCGGCGGTCAGCACCGCGACCATCCCGGCATCGGCGGCCCGCACCTACACCGTCACGTTCACCATCGCCCATCCCGGATCCTCAGTGACCCTGGTCACCGGCGCCGGGACCGGCCAGGGCCGTGCGGTGCGCTGGACCGGGCTGCCGTTGCCCGCCGGCGCCCATGCTTCCCTGACGATTACCCCCGCAGCGGTCAGCAACCTGACCTCCGGCCACGCCACCGTGCCACCGACCACCTCGCTGCGCGGGAAAGCCGCGGACGACACCACTCCGCCGACGGTCACCGTATGCGGGCAGGCCACCCCGGGCGCTCCCGGCGGCATGACCTACGCCCTGCGCGCCACCGACACCGGTACCGGCGCCGCCGCGACCTACTGGTCCACCGACGGGTCCACGTTCCGCCATTACACCGCGCCGCTGCGGCTCAACCCGGCCTCCACCCCGACCCTGTGGGCCTTCGCCGACGACAAGGCCGCCATTCGATCGGCCCGCTACCAGTTCCCGTTGTCGTCGGCCTCGACCCTGCCGCACGTCTACGCCGGCGACGTCTCGCTCAGCGACGGCGACCCGGGCACCACCAGTCACGCCATCTTCGCCGTCACCCTTGACTGCCCCAGCGCCCGTGCTGTCACCGTCAAATACCACACCGCCGACGGCACCGCCATGGCCGGAACCAACTACGCTGCCGTGTCAGGGACGCTGACCTTCGTGCCCGGCACGACCAGCCGCGCCGTGCCCGTCGCCGTCCCCGGCGACGCCCGCTACGACGGCGACCAGACCTTCACCCTGGCCCTGACCTCAGCCACAAACGCTACGATCACCCGCCCGGCCGGCACCGCCACGATCATGGAGGATGAACCACCACCCGACGTCACCGCCGCACCTGCCATCATCACAGAAGGTAACGTCGAGACCTTCACCCTCAGGCTAAGCGAGCCCAGCAGGGACACCGTCACCGTGCCTTACCACACCGTCGGCGGAACCGCGCTGGCAGGCGTCGACTACACGGCGGCTGCCGGAACCGCCGTATTCGCGCCAGGCCACACCAGCGCCGCGGTGGAAGTGCCGACCATCGACGACAACCAGATCGAGGGCAACGAGCAGTTCACGCTAGAGCTCAGCCAGCCGGCCGGGGCGAACCTGGCCACCGGCAGCGCGACCGGCATGATCACCGAAGACAACGACATGCAGGGAAACGGCGCCTGCAAAAACCCCAGCGTCACCTGGACCGGCGGCGCCGGGACCAGCAACTGGGCAGACGGCGCCAACTGGTCCACCCTCCTCCCGCCGGGACCGTTCGACGACGTCTGCATCCCCGCAACGTCCCTGCCGTCGATCTCCTCATCATCCGGGCAGGTCATCATCCACAGCATCGAAACCTCTACGCCGCTCGTCCTGGACGGAGGCAGCATCGACGGCCCCTTCCCCACGTTCACGATCACCGGCGCTACCAGCATGAGCTACTTGCACGCGAACGTGACGCTCGGCGGCGCGGAAACGCTCAGCCTCGCAGGCGTGACAGTTGTCGACAGCTCGGCAACCTTTACCATGCAGGGACAGGCCGTCTTGGCCGGATCGGGCAATCTAGAGATTACGAGTACCGCCACGCTCGACCTGAACTCCAGTTGTGTCCAGGTTGCCGATGGCAGTTTCGAGTGCGGGTACTGGACTGGCGGTAGCATCACCAACCAGGGCACCGCGCTGCTGACCGGCATCATGAATGTCTCGGGCGGAACGCTCTTCGACAACACCGGCACCCTGGTGGTGGGCGACGGCGCCGATTTCGCGGGGACCGCGACCTCGGAGGTGCTCTCCAGCGGCCCGGTGACCCGGACCGGGGGCACCACCAACAGCACGGTCGAGGGTGACCTCCGCCTCACCGGCACGGTCCAGGCCGATACCGGCGGGCTGGTCCTGGCCGAGGATGGGAACACCCCGCAGGGCGGCGTGTTCAGCGTGGCCGCAGGCGCACGCCTGGAGTTCGCCGGCGCGGGCATCACCTCCTTCACCGCTGCGGCGCCCATCTCCGGAGCCGGCACGCTGATCCTGGCGGGGGCCACCGTCAACCTGACCGGCGCGATCTCGGTGCCGCAGGTACAGATCATCGGCGGCTCCACCAACCTGGCCACTAACCTCGCACTCCAGGGACTCGACATCCAGGGAGGGACGCTGGACGGATCCGGGTCGGTGACCATCCCCGCCAGCGGCACCTTCACCCAGGCCGCGGGCTCCGTGTCCGGGGCGGTGGGCCTGACGGTCCAAAGCGGCGGCGCGCTGGACTGGAACGGCGGCGAGCAGCAAGGCTCC
>DATCEO010000048.1:0-14839 GCA_036510065.1 Streptosporangiaceae bacterium
GACCATGCTTCGGCTAGAGCAGGCGGCCGTGGATCTGGGCTTCAATCAGAGGCTTCCGCCTGACTGGCTGCGGGAAAAGATCGCAGCTCAGGCCCGGCACTTCATCCAGCCGGCCCTAATTCACCGGGCCGCGTCCGGGCTGACGCGAGGCGCTGATGGCTTCCTGGCCGGCTGCGGTGTGGCAGTGGCCCGAGACCGTTGATCAGGTGGAACCGTTGCTCATCCCGAGACAGTCGTCGTTCGGGCGCCGGGCTCACTGCCTGGCGGCAGTGGACTAGCGGGCGACGGCGCGGCGGTCTGGACGAGCTCGTGGTCAGGCAGGCGTTGACGGATCCGCCG
Organism: Streptosporangiaceae bacterium; assembly: GCA_036510065.1. Lineage (GTDB taxonomy): Bacteria > Actinomycetota > Actinomycetes > Streptosporangiales > Streptosporangiaceae > DASUBV01. Next base: position 340 of record DATCEO010000048.1, read on the forward strand.
AAAACGCTGGTTGTGTGCTGCGTGCTCATGCCGATCCCGGATCCCACACGGTTACGACTGCTCGTAGCTACCGGCTTGGTGGCGAAGGGCGAAGATCGCCGCCTGGACGCGGTCTTGCAGGCCGAGTTTGGTGAGGATGCTGCGGACGTGGGTCTTGACGGTCTGCTCGCCGATCGCCAGGTCCCGGGCGATCTGCCGGTTGCTGTGACCGCGGGCGATCAGCCGGAGTACTTCGCGTTCGCGCGGTGAGAGCGGCTGTAGCGGGTCCGGCGGCGGTGGCCGGCGGAGCGCCTGGGTGAGCCGGGTCAGCAGCTCGGGGCTGAGGCTGGCGGTACCGGTGGCGGCGTCGCGGACAGCGGCGATGACGTGCTCCGCCGAGGCGGTCTTGAGCAGGTAGGAGATTGCGCCGGCGTGCATGGCGCGGACGAGGTGCTCGTCGTCGGTGGCGGAGGTGAGCACGACGACGGCAGGCCGGTGCGGCGTGTCGTGCAGTGCGGCGAGCACGGCGTGCCCGTCCAGTTCGGGCATGTACAGGTCGAGTAGCAGCACGTCCGGGCGGGTGGCGGCGACGACGTCTACCGTCTGCCGGCCGTCTCCGGCTTCCCCGACGACCGCAACGCCTGGTTCCTGGCCGAGCAGGTAGCACAGCCCGTCCCGGACGACGCGATGGTCGTCAGCGATCACCACGCGGATCGTCATGGCACCGGCACCCGGACGGTGAGCGCCGCGCCGCACCCGGGTGCGCTGTCGATGTCCACGGTGCCGCCGAGTTCGGCGACCCGGTCACGGATGTGGGCCAGCCCCGAGCCGGCGTGCGGGGCGGCCGAGTCGAAGCCGGTGCCGGTGTCGCGCACGGCAAGCTCGACGTGCCCGTCCTGGCGGGTCATCGACACGGCAAACCGGCGGGCGTTGCCGTGCCGGACAGCGTTGGCGCATGCCTCCTGGGTGATGCGCAGGAGTGCGTGCTCGACGGGCGCGGGGACGGTGACATCGTCCAGGCTGGCGTCGACGGTGACGCCGAGCCGGTCATGGTAGGCCGCGCAGATCTCCTGCAGGGCCGGGGCGAGCCCGGCACCGTCCAGGCAGGCCGGGCGCAGCTCGGTCAGGAGTGCCTGCATGTCGCGCAGTGCCTCCTCGCTGATGCGCTCGATCGCGCGGGCCTGCTGATTGCCCGGGTCGGCCCGGCACATCCCGGCGGCGATCATCCGCAGGCCGAACAGGTGCTGGGAAATCGCGTCATGGACCTCCCTCGCGATCCGGGCTCGCTCCGCGGCGCGCGCGTCGCCGGTGGCTCGCTGCCGTTCGGCGGCCAGCGCGGAGCCGAGCTGCCGGGTCATGGTGGTGAAGTTCGCCTCCAGCCGGCCGACCTCGTCCCGGCCGGAGGCGGGCAGGGCGACGGTGTAGTCGCCGTCGGCGACCGCGAGGGTGGCTCGTTCCAGGCGGCGTACCCGCCGGACGAGGCGCCGTGAGGCGAGCAGCCCGAACAGCACGCCGACCGGCACGATGGCGAAGAGCAGCGCGAAGGGACCCGACAGCAGCGGGCCGTCCTCGCCGAGCTGACGCAGCTCGCCCCACGCGCGGATGGGGTTGATGAACCTGGGCGACCATGGCGCCTGGACATAGACGTAGGCGACCAGTCCCGGTGCGCTGGCCGGCGGCTTGTTGGTGCCGGCGCGGCCCGGCCGCCAGACCATCATGAGCACGCTGCCGTACGGCGTGGACACGCTGCCGCCTTTGATGTCGCCGACTGCGTTCGCCGGAGCCGCCGGGGCGGGGAGCTCGCTGGCCGCCCCTCGTCCGGGCGGGTACCGGGATGGCGCGGAGGACGCGACGACCGTGCCGTCGGCGGCGATTGCCACGACCGCGGTGACCGCCTGGTGGCCGTGGATCGGGCCGGTGATCGCCGGAACGACCAGCGTGCCGTCCGGGGTCGTCGGGGCCAGGCCCGGCTGCGCCGGCTGGCCGGGGTCGCCGAGCACGGTTCCGGGCGGCACGCCGCCGGGATAGCGCTGGGAGAGCTGCCGACCGTAGCTTTTCGCGGCGGCGTCCACCTGGGCTTGCAGCTGGGCGCCGTTCACCAGCCGGGGTACCTGGAAGCCGAGCACGAGCGCCTCGACCAGCACCACGACGGCGAGCGTGACGGCCAGGTCACCGTCTCCCAGCCCTCGGACGCGCTCACCGCCCAGGCCGACGCCAAGGGCGCGCTCGACGCCCTGTTCCTCGGACTGGGGGCGGTCGCGCTGCTGGTCGGCGCGATCGGGGTGGCCAACATCATGGTCATCTCGGTGCTGGAACGCCGCTCTGAGATCGGGCTGCGCCGGGCGCTGGGCGCCACCCGCGGCCAGATCCGCACTCAGTTCCTGGCCGAGGCCATCCTGCTGTCCCTGGCCGGCGGCGTCATCGGCGTCATCGCCGGCGCGGCCGCCACCGCCGCTTACGCCCGCGGCCACGGCGAGGCCGTCGTCATCCCGCCCCAGGCCTGGGCCGGCGGCCTGGCCGCGGCTGTCATCATCGGCGCCCTGGCCGGGCTGCTGGCCGCCATCCGCGCCGCACGGTTGTCCCCCACGCAGGCGCTCTGGAGCATCTGACAGCACAGGGCACCGCACGGGCAAGGCGTTCCCGGATCGTCAGGCAGTGGCGGCGGGCTTGGTCGGATAACGCCCGCGGGCGTGCGTCTCGCCCGGGCGGGCGGGAGTTGCTCTACGCGACATGCCTGCGCAAGAAGCCGCGCAAGGTGCTGGCGAATAACCCGGGGGCCGTGTGGGCCGCGAAGTGAGGAACGATGACCCCTAAACTCTTCGCATGGCCAGGTACTTCGACATCCATCCGGCCAGCCCGCAGCGGCGCATGATCGTCCAGATCGCCGATATCGTCCGCGCCGGCGGCGTGATCGCCTATCCGACGGACTCCTGCTACGCGCTCGGCTGCCAGCTCGGCAACACGGACGGCACCACGAGGATCAGGTCGATCCGCCACCTCGATGACCGGCACCACCTCACGCTGGTGTGCCAGGACTTCGCCCAGCTAGGCCAGTTTGTGTACGTCGCCAACCCGGTGTTCCGGGCTATCAAGGCGGCAACGCCGGGCAGTTACACCTTCATCCTGCCCGCGACCAAGGAGGTACCGCGCAGGTTGCAGCACCCGGGAAAGAAGACCGTCGGGGTGCGGATCCCCCGGCACGTGGTGGCCCAGGCGCTGCTCGCCGAACTCGGTGAGCCGCTCGTCTCGAGCACCCTGCTGCTGCCTGGTCAGGACGAGCCCATGACCCAGGGGTGGGAGATTGCCGACCAGCTCGGCCACGCCGTGGACGCGGTGATCGACTCCGGCGACTGCGGCACCGAGCCGACAACGGTCATCGACTTCTCCCTGGAAGAACCCGAGATACTGCGGCGCGGAGCAGGTGACACGTCCGGGTTCGAGTGAGCCACGGCCCGCGAACCGGCCTATTCCAGACGGTGGCGCTGTGCTCGGTCTCGGGCGGCGTTTTTAGCAGGCGCGGGTGGCCGTCGCTGGCGATGCCTGCTGGCCGTTCGGACGTACCTCGCCGGAGCCTGCGGCAGGTCGGGCAGGGAGAAAAGCGGTCGACGCGGTGGGGTCAGGCGGACAGGCTGGTCTGCGGGCGGCGCGCGCGCCGCGCTGGCAGGGACTGATGATCTGGCTTGTGGCGGTGGGTGGTGTTCATGCGGGCGTACCGGCGGCACGGCGACCTTGCCGCAGTGGCTGCCGTGGCCGGGTCCTGCATTGCGGACGGCCCGCACAGTGCTGACGTCGGGTGGCGGCTGGCTAACCCGTCATGGCAGTCAGCACGCGACTGCCGGGTAGTCACTGACGGCGGCGGTGCCGTGATCGGGTTCGCGGCCTGGCAGCAGCCCTGGGCGGTGCTGGACCTGTGGGCCAGGCCCGGGCGGGGGGACCAGGCGTACGAGGAGCTGCTGTCGTGGGCCGCGGGCCGCTTCGCCGGGATGGACCGGGAGCGGGGGTACCCGCTTGCTTACTGGGCCGAGGCCCATGAGGGGGATGCTGGCCGGCTCGGCCTGCTGGCCCGGCATGGCTACGTCCTGGACGGCGATCCGGGCCTGGTGCTGCGCCACGGGCTGCGCGGCCCGGTCCCGCCAGCCCCGATGCCCGCGGGCTTTGCGCTTCGGTCCTTTGCCGGGCCGTCGCAAGTCCCGGCGTATGTCCGCGCGCACAGGCAGGCCTTCGGCACCAGCTCGATGACAGCCCGTTGGCGGCTGGCCACCTTGACGATGCCGGGATACCATCCTGAGCTTGACCTTGCCGCCGTGGCACCTGACGGCAGCCTGGCCGGCTTTTGCGTCGCCTGGCTGGGCCAGGCCAGCGCAACGGCGCACATTGAGCCGCTCGGCATCAGCCCGGGCCTGCGCCGCCTGGGCCTGGGACACGCCATGGTGACCGCGGTGCTGGGCCGCGCCCGGGACTGCGGAGCCTGGGTGGTCACGGTCCAGACCGGAGCAGTGCACGGCCCGGCGGTAGCTTTCTACCAGCAGGTCGGCTTTGAGGCGGCCTGCCGGGTACTGCGCAAGGGGCAATGGTTTCCCGCGCAGCCCGGCTGACATCCGCCCTCCTCTACGACTGCGTGCTCACCTTGGCCGCCACGCGGGTGAGCACGCAGATAGCCTAGATCGGCGTGTCGCTACTCAAGCCCGCGGTAGCGAGGACCTGTGCCAGATCAAAGCGATCAGCCAGCCTCGCCTCGTTCATCAGCAGTTGCCCTGTACGTGCACGAGCCGCGCGAGGACGGGCTGTCGGATCATTCGGCGCTCGCCGCGGGCTTCACGCTGCAGCCGCCGCCAAGCCTGCCGGTACCCGACCTCGCCGGCGCCAGCATGCCTGCCACGCTGTTCTGAGCCAGTGGACGCGCAACGCGAACGTCTGCCCCAAGGTCGTGTCGTTATCCGGCGCTCAGGCCGACGCAAACGTGGCGAACTAGCCAATCGTAAGTCTGCTCGGTCCGCTCCGCCTCGACGCCGAGGGACTCTACGAAGCGGCACAGCTCGGCTTGGACCAGGTCGCCAGGCATATCGCCGCAGACCATGCGCTCCACCTCAATGAACCAGCCCAGGCCGTCTAGCTCATCCACGCATAGCAGCATGTCGCGGCAGGCCGCCGAGCGCCTGACCTTGACGATCCGGATGGTGGGGCGGAACCCCATGGCCAGGATGGCGGCATGCATCTGGTCCCGGTCTGTAACGTCGGTCTCGTGCTCCTCGCACGACAGCAGATTTTCGGCCGGCCGCTTGACCGTGAAAACATGCCGCTCGCCCATCGTGCGCAGGCGCGCGAACGTGACGCTCTGCCGGTCATCACCGTAAGACCAGCCGTGGGGCGCGTACGCCTGGTCGTCCTGCCCGATCGGCGGCCCTAACTCGATACCGCGCATTTTCAGCGCCGCGAGGAGCGCCTCGGAGTCCCGGATCCGGTACTTCACCTCAACCTCGCGCACCGCGCCTCCGCGTGAGCTGACCCTCGCTGGACCGTCTGCCACCCTCCCACAGCCGCCCAGGCGCGGCGGGATGACTCGCCGAAGGCGGCCCTGTAAGCCCGACATCGCCGCTACGCAACTCCTTGGCACGGTACGGCTCACGGCGGACCGCGCCGGACCATTATTAGGACCGCGCTCATGGTCCGGCCCAGATTTATTTTTTCGACCGCGGCACGACTCAGCTGGGGTCTGGGGAGCTGCCTGCCGCGAGCGCCGCGATTGCCCGCGCGGCCGCCGACCGGACTCTCGGTGTTTCATCGTTCTGGAGGTCAGCCATCGCGCTGAGAGCATCGTCAATCCAGTGTCGCGCGACGACCTTGGCCGCCATTTCCCGTACTCGCCATGCGTCGTCGGCTGCGGCCTGGATGATCGCGGCTGTGGCTCTGTGGTCCCAGGCGTGCAAGAGGCCGCGGGCCGCCCAGACACGCGGCCAGTAGCCGTCCTTGCCACCTTCATGGCCGCTGAGCACGTACTTCGCTGGCGTTCCGCCCAGCGCCAGGACCAGGCCGTCATCTACTTCCTGGCCCTCCAGCAAGGCGATACATCCAGCGACCAGAGCTGGCCTTCCTCGCCGCCCGCACTCAGCATCGATCCTCTGACGCGGCGTCATCCCGTTACTGCCTGCCATGGGCAATGCGTCTCACGTCTCGATTCGAAATCCTCCGCTTATATGGTACGGCCGAGCTGTCGGGCACTGTCGCTCACCCGGACGTTCCACGCTTTCCCGTCTGCCTCAGTCGGGCCGCTTCCAGCGCCGTGGTGGTCACCTGTGGTGGTCAGCTTGCGGAGGCGCCAGCTGCGCGACCTGGTGCTTAGAAGGTGCCGCACAGTTGTCCGAGACGGTCTCTCACCTGCGCGGACAGCCAGAGGCGGTCCGACATGGGACTATGGCGTCCGACCCCGTGGTGTCGGTTGCGGGTGTCAGCGACGGTGGCCCACCACTTGACCCCCAGGACTACGGACTAGCCGTTATCGCTGGTCAGTCCGGTGACGGTGGGAGAGCGGTCGGTGTGCCGACATGCTGGCTGTCTGGCCGGATGCATGCCAGGTGGTCCCCAGGTAGTCTCCAAGAAGCTGATTACCTCAAGTCATCCGTTGCCGCTGCCCACAGCCCTTCGAGGATTCATTAATTGCCTGGTTCAGTACTGGTTGCGTAGCGATTGTTGGTGGCATACCAGTCCCACGCTCGGTCCACGTCTCCGAGAAGGGCGAAGGCCTGATGGTAGTTCTTGTGACGACGGAGAACTTGTTGATTGCGGCGTACCCGCGCTTGAGTTCCCACTCGGTCCGGTCGGGCTGTGGCGGCAGCTCGTCCAGCTCGACGTGCAGGACCGCCCAGAGTTCTCGGAACTGGGATTCCGACAGCGGTACCCCGTTGGCGTACAGTTCGCCGCCGCTGACGGGCACATGCTCCGTACATCGCTGGTTGATCGTTGTCGGGTGTTGCCTTCCATCCGTGGACGTACCCGTCATTTTGATAAGCGCTGGCGTCGGTGTCGTCGCGAGTGTGTTGACTTCGTATGCGACGGCCCACCTAACGGCCCGTCAGGAGTTGCGGCGTTGGTGGACAGAGATGGCAGGAAAAATATGCGTCGCTTGTGGCAGATCAACCTGCTAGCGCCCAAGCGCTCGCACGTCAGTTCGCTATTGGTGTCTTAATACTTGAACGTGGGGATTCGGAACAGCGGGAAAAGATTTTTATAGCCCCTCACACGCGAATCACTGCTGGACGCTCCGAATCTAACGAGTTGGTGTTGCTCTCTCCTGCTGCCTCACAGCGTCATTTCGCGGTTTCAGCCGACGGTAGCCATGCCTACGTAGAAGATCTCGGCTCGACGAACGGCGTGTATCTCAATGACCACCTAGTCGCCACACGAACCATCCTGCATAGTGGCGATGTTCTTCGAGTTGATAGCTCGTCCCACATCGAGTTTCAGGCATTGGCGTCTAATATGTGACAAAGGCGTCCGGCGTAGGGCCTTCCGATCCTAAAGCGCGCCGCGCTACGCGGCGACACAGGACTGGATGCTCGGTCTCTGGCCATACTCTCGATAGGCGCCGAACGAGCCGCGCAAGTTCCGGGTCCGTGATCCGGCCGCGCTCGTCGCTGCGCTGAAGGCGCGCGGGATCGAACTGGGGCTACCCGTCGAGCATGACGACCAGGCGTATGCGCCCGGAGGTTGGAGTTACGGTGACGACCGCCGCGAGGTGCCCTTCGCTCGGCTGCGCACTGTGGACGGTCGGCACCTCTTCACCGTCGAGCGGCCGGCGGAGAACGTTTTGTCTTGCGAGGAGCACGAGACGGTCATCGCGGATCGTGCGCAGATGCACCGCGCGATCGTGGCGATGGGTTTCTCGCCCACGGTCCGGATCCGCAAGGTCCGGCGGTGTGCTTGCACACCTACGACTCGCTCGCGCGAGCATCCCAAACGTCAGCCTGAGCAGTCCTGGCCCGCTGGGGACGCCAATTTGGACCTGGTAGCTGGAGGCGGGCTCGCCGGGTGCAGCCTGCGGGCCTGGGCCTGATGCGGCCCACTCGCGGGCCCCGGCCAAGTTGCGGCGTTACCGCAGGTCGTGGGTTCCCAAGGGGGACCTGTCGCCGACCAGCCACAGGTGGCCGAACGGGTCGATGAAGCCACCCTGCCGGTGAATGCCCCAGGGTGCCTGGTGATCACGGATCCTGTCGATGCTGCCGTCGGCTCCAGCCGTCACGGCGCGCTCGATGAAGCCGTCCGGGTCATCGACGAACACCTCGACGCGGACCGTTCGCGAGCCAAGGGCAGCCGGGGTGTCCCAGCCGTTGCTTTCGGGCTCGCCGAGAAAGAACGGGGCACCGGCAACGGTCAGCCCGACGACGCTGCCAAGGTTCCACAGCTCGGTGGCACCTAGCGCCCGCGCATACCACCGCGCTGCCGCCGCGGCATCGGGCACGGCGAGCATCACGGAGATCACCGGAAGGTGAGCGCCGCCGGCCGTCATCAGCCATCTCCTTACGCCAGCCTCAATTGGCCGCGCATTCTGACAGGCTTCTTGGGTGACACGTTGTCACGCCTCAGCAGCTTAGTGCGCAACTCCTGCAGGCCACCCGCGATGGCGAGCTGGCTGGCGGCGCCCGATGGATTGTTCTGGAGCGGCCCTCATTGCGGCCGGAGTGCCTGCGGCGGCGGCCAGTCGCCGGGCAGTTCGTCGAGCCGCCGCGCATAGTCGCCCGGGTCGAACGGCCGGTGCTCGTTCATGGCCTGATAGACGTCGTCGCTGACCACCGCTGCGATCATGTGGATGACGTTGTGCCAGTCGTAGCCGAGGCCGGCGAGCCGCTGGACGGTCTGCCAGATTTCGCGCGGATCGTCGGCCAGTAGCTGGCTGGCGACAATCTGGTGCAGCGCGATGTGCAGCCTGGAACTGAATGGCTCACCGCCGACGACCATCTCCTCATCGCTGCGGAGCGCGTCTTCGATTTCGGGATGCTGCGCCTCGATCAGGAACGTGCGCTCGCCCTCGTCAGCCGGGTTCAGTAGTTCCAGGTCCAGGTCCAGGCCCCGGGCTCTGACGCGCAGTGCCGGTGACAAATGAGTGACACGACGGGACGGACAGGGGATCGCGATCATGGGCTTCACCCGGCCCCGCCCTGGGCGCGAAGGTGTCACGCGCTACCAGGCGTTGTACGACGATGTGAAGGGTCACCGCAGGTCAGCTGGCACGTTCGCGAACGAGAAGGCTGCAGACAAGGCCTGGCAGCGGGCGGAGACCCGGATGGCCGAAGGCCGGATGGGTAACCCCTCACGCGGTCGGCAGAGGTTCCGTACCTATGTCGAGGAAGAATGGCTTCCCAACCATCAGATGGAAGCATGGACTCGGGAGAACTACAGCTATTACCTGGACCGCCACATCCTGCCGTGGTTCGGCTCCATGCGGATGATCGAGGTCATGCCCGCTGACGTCCGCGAGTGGATCACTCACCTGCAGACCGAGAATGTCTCAGCGCACGTGATCCGGTACTGCAAGACGATCCTCGGGGCTATTTTCACAGCTGCTCTTAACGACGTTGTCCACCTACATCCAGTCCGGGGAGCGAAGTCCCCGCCAGTCGCGAAGAAGCCGCGAGCCATCGTGACGCCGGAGCAGTTCGAAAAGCTCTATCTGGCGCTGCCGCCTGACATGAAGCTTCTTGCGGAGACGGACATCGAGAGCGGCCTGCGGTGGGGCGAGCTGACCGAGCTACGTCCGCGCGACGTCGACTTCGGCACGGGCGTCCTGACGGTGAGCAGGGTGGTCGTCGAGCTGTCCCCGCGGTTCCACCCGGAGGGCGGCCGGTTCCTCATCAAGGACTACCCCAAGGACCAGGAGCACCGGCGGCTCAAGCTCAGCGCGCAGATCGTCGCCAAGATCGAGGCAGACATCCGGGAACGCGGACTTGGCGAGGATGACCTGCTGTTCGCGATGCCCGGCGCCTTGTCCCGTCCGGCATCCGCGCTTCCCGGCACACCCATGACAGCCTCCATGTCCGCCGGCGCGCGTCCGGGTGCGGTGTGTGCTTCGCGCCACGCCGGACGTCGTTGCTTACTGAAACTGATTCAGTCCGGGCGACCATCTACCGGAAGATCCGCGAGTACGGGCATCGTCGCCCCGGCGGTTGTTGACCAGGCTCAGGTTCGGGCAGGTGCGGAGCGAGCGATAGTGAGGTACCAGGAGCCACCCGCGAGATTCAGCGCCCCAAGAACTAGGAAGAAGGCTGCCCATCCGTAGACGCCGTACGAGAGGCATATGACGCCCGCGGCGGCCGCGACACTGCCACCGGCAATACGCCCGACCCCAAAGACGCGGAGGTGGCGGTACTCATATGGCACGATCAGGCGCTGCATGCCGGTGCGCGGGGGAGATCGCCACCACCCGCGCAGGCCTTCCACGGCGGTGTTGTCGTTGGGTGCGTTCATCGGGATGCCTCCTGCGGAGTGTGGTGTCAGCCACCCGATCACCTGTAAATAAGATATCACATTGATAGCTGGCTTGTCAATGGCGGCAGTCCTGACGGGCCGACTGGGGGGTTTCGCGTCGGTGAGGGTGACCTACCGGCGGCGATGCGCTCGTCCTCGCGGATCAGGTGCACGCACGCGTTGATGAGCGCCAGGTGCGAGAAGACCTGGGGAAGTTCCCACGGTGCCAGCCGGTGTGCGGTTCTATCTCCTGGGCGTACAGCAGCGGCGGGTGGCGTAGGTCGGCAGCTTCTCGCACAGCGCCCTGGGGCGCGGCTCGCCTCCCCGATCTCGGTGAGCGCCGAGACCAGCCATAACGAGCGGCTCGGCGCGCCTCCAGCAGATCTCGTCGAGAGGATCACCACAGCGCAGAACGGCGGAACTGCGCGCGGCTAAATCAGCTGCTTGGTCACTCGCTGCGACCAGACTCAGCCGCACTGTCGGGCCGGGTAGGTTGCGGGCAGGGAGTCCGTGGCGAGCGCTTGGGTAAGTGACAGGCTCCCCTGTCCGGTCGGCAGTCGCCAGCCCCGATGCTGGCAAAGCGGCAGGCGAGCGGTTTTCGGACCAGAGGCTGCGTCGTGGCTGCTTCTAGCAGTCGCTGATGGCGATCAGGCGCAGGCGCTTCTCGATGCCGGCCCGGCTGGAGATCCAGGCGCGGAGTTAGCTGGGTGGCGCCTGCTCCTGGCCTGTTTCTTGTCTGCTTGATTGCCCGCGCTCAAGGTGTTGTGCGGCGAGCTCGACCGGGGGCCGGTAGCCGCGAGAGCTGTTGATGTTGCGGTGCAGCGCATGGTTCAGCTCGCCGAGGTCAATATGTGCCAGGCCGCCAGCATCGGTGATGGCCACCTCACAGCGGAACGCCATGTCGTTCATGCATCCCAGCACGCTGCGGTCCGCGGTCTTGGCCACGATCAGCTCCTGCGAGCGCAGGTCGCCGAACGTTGCAGGCGGCAGGCCCTCGCGGCGGAGTTCCCGCGCGACCAGCCCGGTGACCAGGCGGTGGGTTGCGCGCAGGTCCACCGCGCGCACGTCGGCCTCGAAGATCGAGAACAAGGTGGCGGCGTGAGTGAGCAGCAGGCACTTGCGCCGGTCGAACCAGAGCAGGCTGGCGTACCAGTCCCCGGCATCTGGTGTGGGTCCTGGCTCGGCGGCGTGGCCCGCGCCAAGGACAGCCAGCAGCTTCTTCGTGCACCGCAGGATCATCAGGCGATCATAGGGGTGAGCGGCGCACCGGACGCCCGTCAGGACGTGGCCGCTGCCCGCCCTGGCCAGCGTCCCGAAGACCAGACGGCCGGATCGGTTCTGCCCTACCGTCTGGGTATGCCTGCCAGGAACCTGCCCGCGCCCCGGGACGCGGCCGCCGCCCGCAGGATCCTGCTGGCCGGGCTGGCCGGGGATAGCGAGGTAGCCGAGCTGGTGGGCGAGCTAGCGCCCCTGCATCCCCAGAACAACACTTTCCCCGGCGAGGTCTTCCTCCACGTCGCAGCTGACGTGCTGGACTGGTGCGGGGCCAGCCGCGCTGACCCGCTGGCCCTGGAAGGGATGCGGGAGCGGTTCCTGCCCGAGTGCGCCCTCGGCGGCAGGCAGAACAAGAAGCTTCAGTTCGCGATCCTGGCAGCGGCGGCGCTGCGCGGCGGAGCGGAGCCGGACTTGCTGGACGAGGTCGCCTGGTGGCAGGCCGATGACTTCTGGCAGTACGCCCTGTACGCGGCGGTCGCTTATGTCCGCGCTGCCGCTGGCCGGGCCGGCGTGCCGGTGCGCCAGGTATGCCAGGAACTGGCCCAGCGCGACGGCCCGCGGCCCGGCCCGGATGAGCCTTTCGCTGATGCGCCCTGATGACCGGGCTCGCGAGGTGGCCAGCCGGCTGCCAGGCCAGGCAGGACGCAGAGTTTGACCGCACCCGAGGTGTGAAGTGGCGCGGACCTGGTTGTCGATCCGGGTCGAGCTGATCGAGGGCCATGGCGAGCAGTACTGGCCGCGGCCAGGACGGATCTTCGGGGCCGCGCGCGCAGCCACACCTTCAAACAGCTCGCCGACGCTATCGACGACGCGTTCGCTCGCTGGGACCGCTCGCACCTGCAGGAGTTCACCCTCGCCGACGGCAGGCGCTTGTGTGATCCGGACCCGGGCTGGGAGATCGAGGGCGGGGTCACCGAGGACTGCCGGCGAATGAAGCTGTCGCGGCTGCCCCCGGAAGAGCAGCTCGCCTACGTGTTCGACCTCGGCGACGACTGGGCCCACCTGTGCACCGTCGGCGCGCGGCGGATCGACCCGGTCGAGGTCCTGCGGATCCTGCCAGACACGCCGCTGCCGTACTGGGGCTGGGGCGACATTCCCGACCAGTACCGGCGCCGCTGGGACGACGACGGCGAGTCACCTCCGCCCGGGAACCCGGGGCTCGCTGATCTTCCACCGCTCCGGCCTCACTGGGGCCCGCCAGCCGCCAGCCGAGGCGAAGGTTCACTGCGCTGTTCAGGCACCTGCAGACCAGGCAATCACCCACCTGGCCCCCCCGAGCCCGCCCATGCCGCCGCGGGCGCTCCCGCAGAACATCCAGATCCGCTCCATCTGGAGGCGTGTGATCCCTCCCAGCAGTGCAGCCGAACCGCGAGTAGCCGACTGCGCATACCGGGGAGCGCATGAGCACGTGAACTGGCAATCCACCCAACTCAGCGTATAAGAGCGGCGGACAGCCGACCTCTGCGCGCAAAGGAGCTACTGGAAGCCGCGGAGCGACCACCCGGAACTGGCCGCGCTGCGCGAGGCGGCACTGGTGCGCGCCTGGCGTTAAACTCCGCGGCATGACCGAAAACTCCGCGGCATGACCGAGCCGCAGGACCCGGACGGGCCGGTCGAACTCCGCGCCTCCGACGCCGACCGGGAGCGGGTCGCCGACCGGCTCCGAGAGGCCGCCGCGGACGGCCGGATCACCATGGACGAGCTCGATGAGCGGCTGCAGGCGGCGTACACCTCGACTACGCACGCCGAGCTGCGACCGCTCACTCGCGACCTCGCCACATCGGACGCGCCCGCGAGCGCGCCCGCCGCGCGGGAACTGGTCGGCGGCATCCCTGGCCGCCGGCGCCGGTCAATCGTTGTGATGTCGGGCTTGGACCGCCGCGGCCGCTGGGTCGTCCCGGCCCGATTCAGCGTTTTCGCGTTCTGAGGCGGGGTGCAGCTGGATCTGCGCGAGGCAATTCTCACTGAGCGTGAAACGCTGATCCGTGCCGATGCCGTGATGGCCGGCATCGAGATCATCGTGCCCGAAGACATCGCGGTGCATGTCGAGGGCTCCGGATTCATGGGGGCCTTCGACGAAACTCCTGGCACGGCTCCGCCGCCACCGGGCGCGCCCGTCATCCGGATCACCGGCATCGCCTTCTGGGCAGGCATCGCTGTCAAGCGCACGCCGACGTACAGCCCGAAGAAGCGGCGAGGCGAGCTGACGGCCTGACGCGGCCGGCCGGGGACCGCGCACCAGTCCAGTCAAGTGGTGCACGCAGAACACACGGATCTGCATGTCGCAGTTGGCCGCGCACGACGGCGGCGTCTTGCGCCAGAACGGCGGTTCGAGGGCATGGCAGGAACGGAAGATCATGTGTCCAATCGGCCGTGCCTCGCCGTCTGGGTGAGTTTGGCAAGCCGTATGTTCGTCTGGCGGCACGAGCCCGTGGCTAGGTCATGCGGTCGGCGTGGCCATCAGTGGTGGCCGGCCTTGCTCTCGGGTCGGTGTCCGCTGCGCCGCGTCTTGGCGAGGCGGTGGTCGTGCATCTGCTGTAGTTCTGCGCCGATGATCGTGCCTGAGGTTCCGTGCGCGGCGAGCACCGCGGCGACCTGCTGAGGGAATCTGGCCAGCAGGGTCGTTGCGGGGGCGAGCGGCATCAGTACGGGCAGCAGCGTTGACTCGTTGACGAACAACGCGACCTGGGGCTTCCAGAACACAGCGGTGGCGTACCACTGGCCCAGCATGGTGGTGGCCTGCTCGCCTTCATCCAGGGTGGGCGGGCCAATGCGGTCGAGTAGCTTC
>DATCEO010000049.1:0-10753 GCA_036510065.1 Streptosporangiaceae bacterium
CCGGCACCGGCGCGGGGGCGTCCACGGGATCGGCGGAGTAGTCCGCCGGCTCGGTCTCGTCCGCCCCGTCCCGCAGCCGCAGCGCGCGGAAGACCACCGTGAGCACCAGCGCGACGACCAGGTTCAGCACGAATGCCGTGACCGCGATGTAGGCGGTGTGGCCCAGGACGGGCACGACGGCCGTGGAGGCGCCGAAATGCGAGCCCGGCACGCCCGGCACCGGCTGCCGGTAGGCGACGATCGTGCCCCAGATCATGGCCGCCGCCCAGCCGGCCAGCAGCGCCCAGCGGTGGAACCACCGCGTGTACAGGCCCGCCACGATGGACGGGAACGTCTGCAGGATCCAGACGCCGCCCAGCAGCTGCAGGTTGATGGCGAACGACTTGCTGAGCGCGAGCACGAAGACCAGGGCGCCCGCCTTGACCACCAGGGAGACCACCTGCGCCACCCTGGTCTCCTGCGCCGGGCTGGCGCCCCGGTGGAAGAACTCCCGGTAGATGTTGCGGGTGAACAGGTTGGCGGCGGCGATCGACATGATCGCGGCCGGCACCAGCGCCCCGATGACGATCGCCGCGTAGCCGATCCCGGCGAACCAGCTCGGGAAGATGTGCTCGAACAGCAGCGGGACGGCGAGCTGGGCGTTGCCGCCGCTGGCCTTCACCCCGGCGTTCACGGCGGGGGAGGCCAGCGCCATGTAGCCGAGCAGGGCGATCAGGCCGAGCACCAGCGAGTAGGCGGGCAGGATGGCCATGTTCCGGCGGATGACGTTCCGCCGCGCGGTGGCCAGCACGCCGGTGATGGCGTGCGGGTACATGAACAGCGCCAGCGCCGAGCCCAGGGCCAGGGTGGCGTAGGCCCACTCGCCCGCGGGCGGGGTGATGAGGGCGCCGAACGGCTTGCCGGTCTTCGGGTTGACCGACGCCAGGTGGGTGGCCGCGTGGTTGAAGATGTGCGTCCAGCCGCCCACCCGGGCCGGGATGTAGACGATCGCGACGATGACGGTGACGTAGATCAGGATGTCCTTGACGAATGCCGTCAGCGCGGGCGCGCGCAGCCCCGACAGGAAGGTGTAGGCGGCCAGCACGACGAAGGCGATCAGCAGCGGCAGGTCCTTCAGGAACGAGTTCGAGCTGCTGCCCAGGCCCAGGACCGTCAGCACGGACTCGATGCCGACCAGCTGCAGCGCGATGTAGGGCATCGTGGCCAGGATCCCGGTGGCGGCGACGGCGAGGGCCAGCCCGCGCGAGCCGTAGCGGCCGCGGACGAAGTCGGCGGGCGTGACGTAGCCGTGCTGGCGGCAGACCGACCACAGCCGCGGCGCGAAGACGAACACGATCGGGAACACCATGATCGTGTAGGGGACCGCGAAGAACCCCGCCGCCCCGACGCCGTAGATCAGCGCGGGCACGGCAATGAACGTGTAGGCCGTGTACAGGTCCCCGCCGAGCAGGAACCAGCTGACGAACGTGCCGAAGCTGCGGCCGCCCAGGCCCCACTCGTCCAGGTGCTGCATGCTGTCCGCCCGCCGCCACCGTGCGGCCGCGAAGCCGATCAGCGTGACCAGGATGAACAGGACAAGCAGGATCGTGAACGAGACGGCGTTAACGTCACTCATCGCGCCTCCTCTGGCCCCGGTGCGCTCCCCGGCTGGTCCGGCTGGTCCGGCTGGTCAGCAGGTACGCGGCGAAGGCCAGGATCGCCACGATGGGGATCCAGGCCAGCTGGTACCAGTAGAAGAACGGGAAGGGGCCGAGCTTCGGCGCGGTCCGGGCGTAGAGCGGGACCACGAGCGTGCCGGCTACGCCGACCGCCAAGAGGACGGCGACCACCCCCCAGGTGATAACGGGATGTCTGCCGGACCGGCTTGGCTGCGTCATCGCGTCCTCCGGGTGCGTCCCCCTGGCGGGTAACCGCGGCCCCGGATGCCCGCAGCCGTGGGATACATCTCATGATGACGCGGCATGTATCGGCTGGCAATGGACAATCGGGCCGTCGGCGGCGCGCCGACTCCGCGCCGCCGGTGCCTTCGGGCATGGCAGGATGCGCGGGTGAGACTCCCGCGAGCAGCCCGATGAGCGTCCTGATCTCGAACATCGGCGAGCTGGTCACCAACGCCCCGTCCGATAGCTCGCCGGGCTCCGTGGCTCCGGGGTTTGCCGCGCTGCGGGATGCGGCGCTCGTCATCGAGTCAGGCCAGGTGGCCTGGACCGGCGCGGCCTGCGCCGCCCCGGCCGCCGATGAGGTAGTCGACGCGGCCGGGCGCGCCGTGCTGCCGGGCTTCGTCGACTCGCACGCGCACCTGGTCTTCGCCGGGGAGCGCAGCGCCGAGTTCGCTTCCCGGATGGCCGGCCTGCCCTACAGCGCGGGCGGGATCCGGTCCACGGTGGCCGCCACCCGCGCCGCCTCCGACGAGCAGCTACGCGGCAACCTGGCCCGGCTGGCCGGGGAGATGCTGGCCCAGGGCACGACCACGTTCGAGTGCAAGTCCGGTTACGGGCTCACCGTGGCCGACGAGGCGCGCAGCGTGGCCCTCGCCGCGGAGGTCACCACCGAGGTGACCTACCTGGGCGCGCACGTGGTGCCGCCGGAGTTCGAGCAGGACCCGGCGGGTTACGTCGAGCTGGTCTGCGGGCCGATGCTCGCCGCGTGCGCGCCGCACGCCCGGTGGGTCGACGTCTTCTGCGAGCGGGGCGCGTTCGGCGCCGACGAGGCCCGGGCCGTGCTGGCGGCGGGCGCGGCGGCCGGGCTGCAGCCACGGGTGCATGCCAGCCAGCTGGGATACGGGCCGGGTGTCCAGGTGGCCGTCGAGGCGGGCGCCGCCTCGGCCGATCACTGCACGTTCCTGAGCAACGGTGACGTCGACGCGCTCGCCGCCTCGGACACGGTGGCGACCCTGCTGCCGGGCGTGGAGTTTTCCACCCGGCAGCCGTATCCCGATGCCCGCCGCCTGCTGAAGGCGGGTGCCACGGTCGCGATCGCCACCGACTGCAATCCCGGCTCCTGCTTCACCTCGAGCATGCCGCTGTGCGTGGCCCTGGCGGTCCGGGAGATGCGGATGACGACGCAGGAGGCGGTCTGGGCCGCTACCGCCGGCGGGGCCGCCGCCCTGCGCCGACGCGACGTCGGTCACCTCGGTGTCGGCGCGCGCGCTGACCTGGTCATGCTGGACGGCCCGTCGCACACCTACCTGGCCTACCGGCCGGGCGTGCCGCAGATCGCGGCGGTCTGGCGCGGCGGCGTCGCGGTCGCCTAGCCGCGCGGCTGCGCGGACGGCGGGCGGCGCTAGAGCGGCGTGGTGGTCTGCAGGAGTCCCCAGACGAACCGGGCCAGGTACGGGCGCGCGACACCCTGGCCGTCATCGGCGGTGAAGGTAACGGCCCACCGGCTGGGCGCGTCGTCGTCATGATGGCGGGCCGCGCCGAAGGCGTGCTCCAGGTCGCCGACCACGCAGGCCCAGGGCCGCAGGCCGGCGACGCTCTCCAGGCGCGGCCGGGTGGCCGGATCGGGCCGGACCAGCCACTCCTGCAGCACCGGGCCGTCCGGCACCGCGACGGTCTCGAAGCGCAGGTCCGGCCACAGCGGAAGCGGCCACCGGCGTACGTCCAGGGTGATGTCACCGAGCCTGCGGGCGAAGGCGCTTCGCGGCTCGCCGAGGATCAGCCGGTAGCGGTCGTTACCGCCGGGAAAGGTCGCGGACCGGAGCATCGCCTGCCAGCGCCGGTTCGCATCGGCCACGGCCCCGCGCGGCAGGCCGAGCGACACCACGGCGTCCTCCACCAGGTCGGGCTGGTAGTCGGCCATCCGCCGCAGCAGCATGAGCTGGACCTGCGCCGGCCCGAAGGTCCGCATCGCCGTCTGCCCCCGCTCGTCCCCGCTCGCCCGCCAGAAGATCTCGCCGCGTTCAGGCCAGCGCCGGGTACCTGCCGCGGAACCGGATCAGGGGTGTGCCGGTCTCGGCCACGTAGGAGACGGCCCGGACGGCGGCGATCAGCAGGAGATGATCCCCGGCCGGGACGCGCTGGGTGACCGAGCACTCCAGCGCGGCCAGGCCGCCGTCGGCGATCAGCGCCCCGGACAGCTCGCCCCGATGATGTGGCGTCCCCTCCAGGAGCAGCCGCGCCCCCGGTCGTCCGGCCGCGGAGAAGCGGCCTGCCAGCGCTCGCTGCCCGGCCGCCAGCAGGGTGACGGCGAAGGTGTCCAGCCGGGCGAGGACCTCGGCCGGGTAAGAGTCCGTTATCAGGGAAATCAGGATCAGCGGTGGCTCGACGGATACGGGGCAGAACGCGCTGACCGTGGCTCCGATGTCGTCGCGCCCGTCCGCCACGGTAAGCAGCGTGACGCCGGCCGCCCACCCGCCGAGCGCGTCAGCGAACAGGGCGGTGCTGCCCGGCGGGGCCGGCTGGGTCACTCAAATGTCCAGCTGCCCGGCAGGGCCAGCGGACCGTGCGGGGACAGGCCGGCCCGGGCCGCCAGCCGCCAGGCCGGGCCCCAGCTCTCCGCCATGAGGCCGGAGGCCAGCAGGCTGGCCCCGGCCGCGCCGCGGCTCTCGCTGGAAGCGGCCGGGTGCAGCCGGTCCAGGGGGCGCACCCGCGGGTAGGCGCGCACCGGCGCGCTGTCGGGCAGGCCGGCCCGGCCGCGCGCCACGGCCAGGGCGCGATCGAGCCCGCCCAGCTCGTCGACCAGGCCGTTGGCCAGGGCGTCGGCGCCGGTCCAGACCCGGCCCCGGGCCAGCTCGTGCACCCGCTCGACGGTCATCCTCCGGCCCTCCGCGACCTTGCCGGTGAAGTCGGCGTAGATGTGGTCGAGCCAGTCGTCGACCAGCGCCCACTCGTCCGGCGTGAACGGCCGGAGCTGGGAGAACATCGCCGCGTGGGCGCCCTGGAGGATCAGGTCGCTGGTGATGCCGGCCCGGCCGAGCGTCTCACCGAGGACAGGCTTGCCGGTCAGCACGCCGATCGAGCCGGTCACCGTGCCGGGCTGGGCCACGATCACGTCGGCGGCCATCGAGATGAAGTAGCCGCCGGACGCCGCCACGTCGCCCATGGAGACCACGACCGGCTTGCCAGTCTCCCGGGCCCGGACGACCTCGCGCCAGATCGTGTCCGATGCCACGTAAGAGCCACCAGGGCTGTTCACGCGCAGGACGACGGCGCGCACCTGGTCGTCGGAGCTGGCCGAGCGGATGGCGGCCGCTATGGTGTCCGAGCCCATGGCGCCGCCCGACAGCGGCCCGCGGCCGCTGCGGCCGCGCCGGATCGGCCCGGTCGCGTGGATCAGGGCCACGACGGGCTCGTGCCAGGCGGGCAGCTTGCGGACCCGCTCGGCCAGCGCGCGGGCGCGCTGGTAGCGACCCAGGTACAGCAGGACGGCATCCGCCCCCGCCTGCTCGCGGATGCTCGCGTAGACCTCGTCCCGGTAGCCCAGCGAGTCCACCAGGCCCGCGTCCAGCGCCTGAGCCGCGAGGTAGGGACCGCGATCGATGAGCTGGCTGACCTGCTCGCGGCTCAGCCGCCGGCGATCGGCAATGGCCCCCGCCAGCTGCTCGGTGACCGAGGCCGTCAGCCGCTCGGTCTCCTCCCTGGCCGGCTCGGAGAAGTGGCGCTCGGTCAGCTGCTCGGCTGCGCTCTTGTACTCGTGCCGCTTCGCGACCTGGAAGTCGGCGCCGATCTTGTCGAGCGCGCCGCGCAGGAACACTCGCTCGACGGCGATGCCGGTCAGGCCGAGATCGCCCGACGGCTGCAGGAAGATGCTGTCGAACGCGGTCGCGAGGTAGTAGCTCACGTTGCCGGCCGAGAACTCGCCGAACGACTCCGCCCAGGCCACCGTGGTCTTCCCGGCGTCGCCGAACTCCCGGATTGCCCGGCGCAGCTCCTGCACCACGGCCAGCCCGATCGGGCGGCCGCCCACCCTGGCCACCAGGCCGCGTACCCGGTCGTCGGCGCGGGCCCGGCGCAGGCCGTCCAGGACGTCGCTCAGCACCTGCCGGTGCCGGGCCAGTACGGCCGAGACCGGATCGGCAGGGCGGGTCTCGGCGATCCCGTCCGTCAGGTCAAGTTCGAGGATCAGCGGCGCGGTTCGCTGCTGGCGCAGCTTGGCCAGGCGGGCGGCGATTATGGGCTCGGGCATGCCTTCAGGCTATCGTCGGCGTCGATGACAAGTCGCGATGGGAACGGCTGGGTGCACTGCGCCCTGGGTCACCGGCACTGGGGAAAGTTCGGCGCGGCCGGGCTGCTGGCCTATGCCCACGCGCCCGGTGACCCTGCCCCCGGTGAGGCAGCGGTCCTGCTCCAGCGCCGGGTCGGATGGAGCCACCACGGCGGCACCTGGGGCCTGCCCGGCGGAGCAGCCGACAGTCACGAGTCCCCGGTGGAGGCGGCGCTGCGCGAGGCCATGGAGGAATGCGCCGTCCCGCCCGATGCCCTGACGGTGCACGGGATCTACTTCGATGACCACGGCGGCTGGGTCTACCACACCGTGTTCGCCAGTGCCGTGGCCCCGTTCGAGGCCTATCCGGCCAGCGAGGAGACCGACGAGGTGGCCTGGGTGCCGACGGCCGCCGCGGCCGACCGGGAGCTGCACCCCGGACTGGCCGCGCACTGGGCCGAGCTGCGCGAAGGGCTGCAGCCGGTGACCATCATCGTGGATGCCGCCAACGTAATCGGCTCACGGCCAGACGGCTGGTGGCGGGACCGGGCCGGCGCCGCCCGGCGGCTCGTCACGGGCGTGGCCGCGCTGGCGGCCCGCGGGGTGACCGAGTTCCCGGTCGCGCTGGGACTGCCGTCGCCGGCGCGCTGGTTTCCCGAGTTCGTCGTGGTCCTGGAGGGCCAGGCGCGCGGTGCCGCCGAAGCCGCGGGCGCGGCCGTCGTCGTGGAGAGCCCGACGCGGACGGGCACCGCGGGCACGGGTGCGGCCACCGGCCAGCCGCGGCCGCGCATCGTCTGCGCGCCGGGCTCCGGGGACGACACCATCACCGAGCAGGCGGGCCAGGCGCCGGGCCGCCGGCTCGTGGTCACCGCCGACCGCGAACTGCGGTCCCGCTGCCAGGCCGCCGGCGCGCTGGTGACCGGTCCGCGCTGGCTCACTGACCTGCTGGACGAGTCTTCGTGACGGCACCCGTGCCGGAGCGCCGATCTGGGTTGGCTCCGCCCGGCGAGCCGGGCGCGGCGTTTCCCCTGGGGGCCGCCGTGACCCTCGCCGAGCTGACCGACGATCCGCACCCGGTGCTGCGCCGGCTCCGCGCGGCCGAGCCCGTCTCCTGGCTGCCCGTCCTCGGCGGCTGGCTGGTGACCAGGCGCGACCTGGCCGACCAGGTGCTGCGCGACGCCCGCGGGTTCACCGTCGATGATCCGCGATTCACCACCGCCCGGGTGGTCGGGCCCAGCATGCTGTCGCTGGACGGGCCCGAGCACCGGCGGCACCGCGACCCGTTCGCTCGGGCGCTGCGCCGCGGCGACGTCAGCGCGAGGCTGGCCGAGTTCACCGCCGCGGAGGCCGCGCGCCTGGTGGCCGGGCTGGCGCCCAGCGGCGCGGCGGAACTGCGCCGGGCGCTGGCCGGCCCGCTGGCGGTGGCGGTCATGGCCGAGGTCCTCGGCCTGGGTGACACCGATCCGGCAACCCTGCTGTCCCGGTACGACGCGATCGTGGCCGGCGTCTCCGCACTGACCGCCGCCAGCGGCCAAGGCCAGGCCCGGGACGCCGCCGGCCCGCCCGCCGCCATAGGGCCGCCCGCCGTCGGCGGGGCTGGGCCGGCCGGACTGCAGGTCCCGGCCACCGCCGCTGCCGCCTTCGAGGAGCTGCGAGTCTCGCTGGAGGCCGCGATCAGCGAACCGGGCGCGTCCTCGCTGCTGGCCGTCGCGGCCGCCACGGCCGGGCTGAGCGTCCGCGAGATCGTGTCGAACGCCGCCGTGATGCTGTTCGGCGGCATCGAGACCACCGAGGGCATGATCTGCAACGCCGTCTGGCACCTGCTCGGTGATCCGGTGCAGGCTGGCACCGTGCGGACCGACCGGTCCCTGCTCGGCGGGACCGTCGATGAGTCGCTCCGGCTGGAGCCCGCCGCGACGGTGGTGGACCGGTTCGCCACGGCCGACGCCGGGCTGGGCCCGGCGCGGATTCGCGCCGGCGACCTGGTGGTCGTCTCGCTGGCCGGAGCCAACCGGGATCCGGCGTCCTTCATCGACCCGGACCGGTTCGACGTCCGGCGGCCGAACGCCCGGCAGAACCTGGGCTTCGCCCTCGGCCCGCACTACTGCGTCGGCGCCCAGCTGGCCTGGATGGAGACTCGCGCCGCCATCACGGCCCTGCTCGACCGGCTGCCGGCCCTGCGGCTGGACCCCGGCCGGCCCGCCCGCCCCCGCGGCCTCGTCTTCCGCAAGCCGCCCGCGCTGCACGTGCTCTGGGACGCGCCCGCCGCGTTATCCCGCCAACCCCGGCCCCGCTCTGCTCGGGACCAGCCCGCCGCATTAGCCCGCCAAGCCCGGCCCGGCACGTGCTCGGAACCAGCCCGCCGCGTTAGCCCGCCAAGCCCGGCCCCGCACGTGCTCGGGATAGCTGTGCCGGATTCCGGGTCAGGCGACCTGGATGGATCGCTTGGCCAGGCCCATCCAGTACCCGCTGATCGTGGTGACCGGCGCGGGCGCCTCCGACGCCCCGAGTGTCACGAACAGCGGGGCGTAATGCTCCGCGGTCGGGTGGGCGTACCGGACCGCCGGCGCGCCGCGCAGGGACGCCAGCGCGTCAACGTCGCCAGAGTCCAGCGCCCCGGTCGCCTACAGAGGGAAGCCTGAACGCAGCGCGAGGATGTGGGTGCGCGGCGGGATGCGGTGTGGGGCACCGGGATCGCGCCCGGCAGGATGGGTGCGTGCAGGTGGTGGTGCTGTCCGATACGCATGCTCCGCGGCGGTGGAAATCGTGCCCGCCGGCGGTCGCCGCGCGGCTGCGCGGAGCGGACCTGATCCTGCACGCGGGTGACGTCTGCACCGCTGCCGTGCTGGATGAGCTGAGCGAGTACGCACCGGTCCGGGCGGTGCTCGGTAACAACGACGGTCCGGACGTGCAGGCCTGGGGCGCGCCGCCGACGCTGGAACTCGACCTGGACGGGCTGCCGGTGGCGATGATCCACGACAGCGGGGCCCGTTCCGGTCGCCTGGCCCGGCTGTGCCGGCTGTTCCCGGCCGCCCGGCTGGTGGTGTTCGGCCACTCGCACATCCCGCTGACGGAGTCCGACGGCGACGTGCGCATCTTCAACCCGGGCTCGCCCACCGACCGGCGCAGCCAGCCGCAGGGGACGCTGGGCGTGCTGCGGATCGAGGACGGACAGCTGCGCGCGGCCCGGATCGTGCCGGTGACCTAGCGTTCGTGACCCGCACGACCATCAGCCGGGACCGGCCGATCGGCAAACCCGGCCAGCCTGGCTGACCCTGGAAGGACGCCATGTGAGCCCCGCCGTCGAACTGCTGGCGCTGCTCGGGGTGGGAGTCCTCGCGGGGATTGTCAGCACGGTGGCCAGCCTGGCCTCCATCGTGTCCTACCCGGCGCTGCTGGCCCTGGGGCTGCCGCCGGTCAGCGCGAACGTGACGAACACCGTGGCGCTGATGTTCACCGGGCTCGGTGCGGCGGCGGGGTCGCGGCCGGAACTGGCCGGTCAAGGCCGCCGGGTGCTCCGGCTCGGCCTGGTGACCGCCATCGGCGGCGGCGTGGGCGCGGCCCTGCTGCTGCTGACGCCGTCCCGGATATTCGAGTACGCGGCTCCCGTCCTGATCGCGGCGGGCTCCCTGGTGATTCTCCGCCCGCTTGCCCCGCTGCCCGCCGCCGTGTCGCCCGCCGTCGTACCGGGACCGGCCGTCCCGCCGCCCGCCGCCCAACCGCCCGCCGTCCAGCCGCCCGCCGTCCAGCCGCCCGAGACACTCACCCGCGAGCCGGCCGACAGGGAGCGCGGCTGGCTCCCGCGGCTGGCCATCTTCGCCGTCGCGGTCTACATCGGGTACTTCGGCGCGGCCGGGGGCATTCTCCTGCTCGCGGTGCTGATCCGCATGCTGCAGCAGTCGCTGGCCAGGACCAACGCCGTGAAGAACGTGGTCTCGGGCCTGGCCAATGCTGTCGCCGGCATCGCCTTCGCGATCTTCGGGCCGGTCCGGTGGGCGGCGGTGGTGCCGCTGGCGGCGGGATTCCTGATCGGCGGCTGGGCCGGCCCGTGGCTGGTGCGGCGGCTCCCCGCGCGCGGGCTTCGCGTTTTCGTCGGCATCTGCGGCCTCGGCCTGGCCATCCGCCTCGGCGCCAGCGCGTACGGGTAATCCGCCGCCCCCGTCCCCTCCATGATCACGACCGTTTTGCTGCGCTATGCGCGGAAAAACGGTCGTGATCATGGAAATCGGCGGAGGGCTGGCGGGGGCTGGCGGGGAGCTGGGTTGGCGGGGCAGTCAGGACTCCGGGGCGAGCCAGAGCATGCCGAGCGGCGGCAGCGTGAGGAGCGCCGAGGCGGGCATGCCGTGCCAGGGCTCGTCGATCGCCTCGACGCCGCCCAGGTTGCCCACGTCGCTGCCGCCGTAGATGGCGGCGTCGGTGTTGAGCAGCTCCCGCCACCGCCCGGCCCGCGGCAGGCCGACCCGGTAGCGCTCGTGCGGCTCGGCCGAGAAGTTAACGATGCAGGCCACGACGCCGCCAGCCGGGTCACCGCCAGCCGGGTCACCGCCAGCCGGGTCACCGCCAGCCGGGTCACCGCCAGCCGGGTCACCGCCAGCCGGGTCACCGCCAG
>DATCEO010000050.1:0-5293 GCA_036510065.1 Streptosporangiaceae bacterium
CTACCACCACCGGGGCGCGCACCTGAACGCGGTGGGGAACATCCTGACCTGGGGCATGCCCCGGCACAGCGTCTACCTGTGGACACTGCCGATGTTCCACTGCAACGGGTGGTGCTTCCCGTGGACGATCGCGGCGAACTCGGGCACGAACGTGTGCCTGCGCAAGGTGGACGCGGCGGAGATCTTCCGGCTGATGCGGGCCGAAGGGGTCACGCATTATTGCGGGGCCCCAGTCGTGCACAACCTGCTGATCAACGCCCCCGAGGAGTTGCGCGAGGGCATCGGCCGGGTGTCTGCCATGGTGGCCGCCGCCGCGCCGCCGGCCGCGATGATCGAGGGCATGGAGCGGCTGGGGTTCGACGTAACCCACGTCTACGGGCTGACCGAAACCTACGGGCCCGCCGCGGTGTGCGCCAAGCACGAGGACTGGGACAGCCTGAATATTACAGGGCGGGCGCAGCAGAACGGCCGGCAGGGTGTGCGGTACCAGCTCCAGGACGCGATGATGGTCATCGACCAAAACGACGGCACCCGCGTGCCCCCCGACGGCCAGACCCTCGGCGAGATCGTATTCCGCGGCAACATCACCATGAAGGGATACCTGAAAGACCCCGGCGCCACCCAGCAGGCCTTCGCCGGCGGCTGGTTCCATTCTGGGGACCTGGCGGTACTCGAACCGGACGGCTATGTGAAGATCAAAGACCGCGCCAAGGACGTGATCATCTCCGGCGGAGAGAACATCTCCTCGATCGAGATCGAGGACGTGCTCTGCCGCCACCCCGCCGTCGCCATGGCCGGCGTGGTCGCCCAGCCCGACCTCCAGTGGGGTGAAACCCCGCTGGCCTACGTGGAACTCAAACCAGGCGCGCAAGCCACCGAGGCGGAGCTTATTCAGTACTGCCGGGCGCGCCTGCCCCACTTCAAAGCCCCCCGAACCGTGGTATTCGCAGAGCTGCCCAAGACCTCCACCGGCAAGATCCAAAAACAGGTCCTGCGTGATCGGGCCCGATCCGCCTCCGCCATCGACCAGCCCAGCTAGACCGCGGCATGTCACGCTCTGTCATCTGCCTCCACGACCGGTTGCGCGCGCGATGCCGCCGCTATGGTCGGCAACTCCGCCGTGAGGGCCTGCCGCAACTGCGTCCCGAACAGGCCGATATGCGCACCAGAACGCCGGCGCATGTGACGTTGGCTCTGCCCTCGTTTCGGGACGGTGCGCCGCCAGGTTCGTGTGAGGGATCCGAAAGACTCCTCCGGCCAGGGCGGACGTCCACCAGCTGATCGTGGCGGACCTGGGCCATTTGCCAGTGACAGGGGCCGCGTCCCGTGATAGCGCCCCGACTATCTGTTCCACCGGCCCTTCCCGCTCGGGCGAACGCCGAGGCCACCGCACCACTGAACATCGCCGCCGTAGGTCACCGCAGCCTTGGTAGCGCGCAGCATCCGGTCTCCTTGTCCCGTGCTTGCCTGGTCCGGTGACGCTCACCGGCGCCGGCCTCATCGGAGTTCACGGCCGGGGCCCGCCGGAATCGACAGCCTGCAGGCACCATGCACGCAAGCACGGGCAAGGAGGCACGGATGGGTTCCTGCGAGGCCACGCCCGGCGCTTCGCCGAGGAGTTCCCCCGTCTGCCTAACGCCGGTTTTGGTCCAGGCCCAGGAACAGTTCCGTGGTTCTGCGCTGCGCGTAGTTCATTTCGTTCACCACGCTGGCCACGCGCCGGGCGATCCGCGCAATTGCGGTCATTGCCATGCTCCTGTCTTCTCACCGGCCGCCTCTGCGGTCGTATCTCAAGCATCGCCGTAAGGCCCCTGGCGCCGAATCGGACGAATGTCTTAATTCCTGCCCAGGCATCAGCCTTAGGCCGGGTAGCCCGGGGATAGGCAACCGCGGGGCGATCACACGCACTCACGGTGCGTGATCAGGGTTCGGTCCCGGCGAGGCGCACATCGCCGCCGTTACGGGCGGCTGGAAGTTAAGGGCGGGCAGAGTTGGCGAGCGTGCATATTCGGCTGTTATGCATAGCGGTGCTCGTTGGCCAAAATAGGGGGCCCCGGGCCGGCGGCTCTCTCCGGGTCTCGCTGGAGCCAGTTGAGGCGCTAGAAGGGCGCGACACCGGTGAGTGCGGCCAGCCGGTCCATTAGCTGGCCCTGGAAAGCCAGGTCACGGGCTTCGGCTGCTGGCTCCCGTCGCTGCCGGTGGTACCAGTAGCCACCGCTCACGGTCGCTGCTGCGTTGTTGCTGACGGCGAGCCATGTCTGCGTGAGGTATCCCAGCTCCAGGTCGCCGGTTGCTGCGGGGCCGCCCATCTTGGTCGGGACCCAGCCCGGATCGACGACGTTGCTGAGTACTTCCGGCCAGGCGCGCGCGACAGTGAGCGCGAGCGCGGTTACCTGCAGCTTGCTCTCGGAGTAGGCCTGTGCGGCGTTCCACCGCCGCCCGGTCCAGTCGATATCCCGCAGGGACCCGGCACCTGCGTGGTGCAGTCCGCTGCTGAGGTAGATCAGCCGATCCGGGCGGTCGATCAGCGCAGTGAGCAGGTAGGGGGCCAGAGTGTTCACAGCGAGGGTCTTCGCGTGTCCTTCGGCGGTCGCAGAACGGGAAGGCTCAAGGAAGACGCCGGCGTTGTGGATGACAGCGTCCATACGGCCGATGTCGTTCACCTGATCGGCGAGTTCTCGGGTCTCGGGTGCGCTGCTGAGGTCGCCGGTGACGACTCCTGCGGCGTCCGGGGCGAGGTCACTGAGCGCCGCGGCCCGCTGGAGGGTGCGGGCGTGGAGAACAACGTCATGGCCTTCACCTATCAGGGCTCCGGCGGCGGCGCGGCCGAGCCCGTCGGTGGAGCCGGTGATGAAGATACGGGACATGGGATCATTCTTCCGCTTAGCGTGCTGCCATGCGGGGCTAGGGCCTGAGGACGATCTTGCCGCGGGTGTGGCGGCGTCCGAGCTCGGTGTAGGCCTCGCGGACCTGCGCCAGCGGGTAGACGTTCGCGATCGGCACCTCGAGGTGCCCGTCGGCGATCAGGCCGGCCAGCTCGGCGAGCACCCTGGCGCCCGGCCCGGCCGCTGCCCCCCCGTCAGTCTTCACCCCGTGCTTCGCAGCGGCCGCGAAATCGACGATGGTGTCGATCCGCCCGGCCGCGACGCCGAGGGCGAGGGCCAGCTCGACGTACCCGTCGCCGTAGGTGTCGATGAAGGCGTCCACGCCGCTGGGCGCGGCGGCCCTGATCCGGTCCGCTACACCGTCACCGTACGCGACCGGGATCACGGCGTGGCTCTTCAGCCACCCGTGGTTGCTCTCGCTCGCCAGGCCGATGACCGTGGCCCCGGTACGGCGCGCGAGCTGGACGGCGAGCGAGCCGACCCCCCCGGCGGCTCCGGAGATGACGACGGCCTCGCCCTCCCTGGGCTGGACGGCGCGCACCGCCCCCCACGCGGTCGCGCCCGCGACGAACAGGCCGCCGGCCACCTCCCATGAGACCTTCTCCGGCTTGCGCGTGAGATCGCCCGCCTCGACCAGGACCAGCTCGGCCTGGGAGGCCCGGCTGTTAGTGAACCCGATCACCTCGTCGCCGGGCGAGAAGCCGCCGGCCCCGGCGCCGACCTCCTCGACGACCCCGGCGAGGTCGCTGCCCTGCCCGGACGGGAACGTCGACGGGAACAGCTCCGCCACCGCCCCCGTGCGGATGACCGCCTCACTGGGGTTGATGCCAGCCGCCTTCACCCGTACGAGGACCTGCCCGTCCCCGGGCACCGGGCGTTCCACCTCGTCGACCCGCAACACGTCGATCCCGCCGAACTCGTCGTACCTGACTGCCTTCACCATGATCTCTCTCCTTTGACCCGCTGAATCAGCAGGCGGACAGCGGCTGCGCCGATACCAGCGCCCGGAGCAGCCGCCGCTGCTCGCTGACGTCGCTGCCGACGAGCAAGGCTGACTGCCGCAGGATTGCCTCGCGGTTCTCTCGCTGCCCGGTGCTCGCGCAGGACCTCACTCCGGCTGGAATTCGCCCGGCGGCACCCCGGGCGGTCTCGCCCATGTCACTCCGCTTCTGAAAGTTTCCTGCCGGGAGGCGCGCCACTACGAGACTTGCCGCCAGGCAGGTGAGGAGGCCTCACCCGATCATGGTGATTCGCGCGACCGGAGCACCGCAGAACCGATCTCCCGCAGGCGGCCGTACATGCGCTGGTCCCGGCCAGCCTTTGCCACCGCCCTGGACAGGCGGAACCGGCAAGTCCGATCGCTGAGTCACCGCCGGTGATGACACCGGCCGACGATGTGCGCTAGATATTCGTTCTGCGCGGGCGGTGGCCTGCTGAGGCTCATCTGCTGAGCCGCGCAGATTAGGGCAGTTGGCGCTGGGCCGCCGACATGCCCCCGCATGCCGCGAGCCCCAGCACTCCGCAGAGTGCCAGGGCCAGCGTGATGATGAGTGTTCTTACGATGCCGAAACCACCTTGATGGTCCACTGGCCGGCGGCCTGGACGTTGAAGCTCTCCACGCCCGACGCGCCAGTAATCTCCGTGCTCCCCGAGCCTGACGCCGCGATGTCGTTTGGCAAGCCGAGCCCTTCGGCGCTGGAATCAGTCGCGGTAATGGCGAAATTGGTCCCGCCCCCAATCGTCGGGTCCACGTTCCCCGAATACGACCAACTCACGATGTAATCGCCGCTCGCGGGCGCGTTGAACGCTGGGGTCACCTGGTTGCCAGTGCCCGACCAGTTCCCGATGACCGAGCCGACTGGCGGCGGTGGCGCGGGCACGGTCACCGTGGGGCCTGGCACCTTGACCGTTACCGTCTTGGTGACCGTGCGCGTGTGGACAATCGCGGCGGGCGTCGTCTTGCCGGCCCTCCCGATGACGATGCCGATGAGCAACAGCACCAGGCCGCCGAGGGCGGCGCCGATGATCCTGAGCGGGCGGCGCCTCTTGCGCGGCGAGCTGGCGGGCTGCTCGCTCGCGGGCGGCTCCATGGTGGTCAGCGGTGCTGTGTGTTCTGACCTGGGGAACATTCCCCTCTCCGCATGGGCAACCCCCGTCAGCCGCTCCAGGGCCCTGGGGGCTATCAGGGACGGGTCGCCCACGCTCCCCCGGCCCGCGCTCCGGGCACCGGGGACGCCCAAGCTGAGTGGGTCACAAGGACCCTGCAGACTGTCAACGGCCAAGTCGTGGTCCCCGCTGGTGGCCAGTTAAAAGTCCCCACCCCTCGGGCTGATCAGTTCTTGTTTCGGATGGTTCCTCCTCGTGACCGGGCTTCGCGCATGCGGTAGGACTCGCCGTCGGTGACGACG
>DATCEO010000051.1:0-103474 GCA_036510065.1 Streptosporangiaceae bacterium
TGAGCGTCCTCGCCGCGGGCACGGAGTGCCCGCGGCTGTCCTCGGACCAGGTGGTGGCCAGCGCCGCGGTGCGCCTGGCCGCGTGCCGGGACAGCACGGCAGCCTGGAGCAAGGGCGGCCGCTAGCGTCCCGGCGGGACCCCCTTGGGCCAGCCACCCGGTGGCCGGCGAGCCCGGTGGCCGTCACTGGCTGGCAGCCGGCCTGGCCCGCAAGTAGGAGAGCACCTGGCTGACGGCCAGCCTGGCCGACGCGATGCAGGCCGGGATCCCGATGCCGTCGTAGGCAGCTCCGCAGACGGCCAGCCCGGGCTGGGCCGCGACCCCAGCCCTGATCCGCGCCACCCGGTCCAGGTGGCCAACGCTGTACTGTGGCAGGCCGCCGCCCCAGCGGGTGACCCGCGTATCGGCCGGGGCACCGCGCACGCCGACGGCTGCCGCCAGGTCTGCGCTGGCCAGCCGGGCCAGCTCGCCGTCGTCACGCTGCAGGATGGCCTCGTCCCCCAGCCGGCCCACCGAGCAGCGAACGATCTGCAGCCCCGATGCTCCCTGGCCCAGGTGCGGCCACTTCACGGTGCTGAACGTCACCGCCTTGATCGCGCGGCCGTCCACGGCCGGCACCAGGAAGCCGCTGCCTGACGGCGGGACCGGGAATGCCGCGCCCGGGTAGGCCAGGGTGATCACGGCCATGCTCGCGTACGTGATCTCGGCCAGCGCGGCAGCGGCCGGGCCCGCGCCGGGGACCCCGGCCAGCAGCCGACCCGCAGGACGGGCCGGCAGCGCCAGGATGACGGCATCGGCGGTCAGCCACCGCGGCGAGTGGGCCGAGCCGATGGTCAGCCGCCACCCGTCGGGCAGCCGGGTCAGCTCGCGGACCATGGCCGAGGTCTGGATCGCGGCGCCCGACGCGCCCGCCAGGCTCGGCGGCAACGTGCCCAGGCCGCCGGTCAGCGTCGTGAACACCGGCGGCGGCGTCGCCGCCGGACCAGCAGCCGCCGGACCCTCGGGCGCCGCTGCCGGCTGGCCAGGGTCCTGCCAGCGACGTGACCGTGCAGTTACTGACGCTGTATCAGCAGCAGATAGCTGTTCATGACGTTCACGAGACCGGTCCGTCGCTGGATCGGGGCCCGTCTCGTCCCTACGGTCTCCTGGGGCCCGGGAGTCCCGGGCATCCGGGGCAGGCGCGGGCGGAAGCAGCGAGGCCACTGCCTCGCTGAGCGCGCGGAATCGCGGGGCGGCCGCGGCCAGGGCCGGCAGGGTCGCCTCGAAGGACAGGTCCTCGCAGCGGCCGGCGTAGACGCCACCCAGCAGGGGCTCGACCAGCCGATCCACTAGCTCGGCGCCCATCCGCCCGCCGACCCGCTCGGCCACCGAGGCATCGCCGGCGTCCGCCGCATCGCCGAGCCGGGCGGCACCCGCCCCAGTCCCGGGGGCGCCCGCCCTGGTGGCGCCCGCTCCGGCGACGTCCGCACTCGTGCTGGCAGCACCGGCTCCGCCACCGGCAGCGCTGGCTCCGCCACCGGCAGCGCTCGCCGCGGTCCCGGCCGGAAGCTCGGCGTCCCGGCGGGCCCTGGCCAGGCCTTCGTCGGACAGCAGGCCCGTGGCCGCCAGCTCCTCGAAGTCGGCGGGGACGCCCATGAACTGGCGCCTGGGCAGGGGCCGGACCTGGCCGCGCGTCCAGATGCCGGCGGAGGTGGTCCCGGGCCGCTTCAGGTCACCGGACAGGCCGAGGTCGGCGATCAGCCCGATGCCCTCTTCCCGGCGGGCCAGCAGCGCCTCCGCGCCGGCGTCGACCTGGACCCCGCCGACGTCGGAGACGGCCAGCTTGCCGCCGAGCCGCGGGGAGCCCTCCAGCACGGTGACCGTCAGGCCGGCGTCGCGCAGCAGGAACGCGGCGGTCAGGCCGGCGATGCCGCCGCCGATGATGGCGACCGACCGCCTCCGCAGCCCGTCGCCAGGCCGCCTGTCGCCAAGCTGCCCGGCCCCTTCTGCCTGTCCCCCGGCTGCCTGTCCCCCGGCTGCCTGTCCCCCGGCTGCCTGTCCCCCGGCTGCCTGTCCCCCGGCTGGCTGTCCCCCGGCTGGCTGTCCCCCGGCTGGCTGGGCCGCGTCTTGCTGGCCCGTAACCGGCTGACCGGAGCCAGGCCAGCCCATGGGAGGCGTCATGCTGGCTGGCCTGTTGCGGGCGGCAGGCTGGCCCAGTCGTAGTTGTCGCCGGTCTTCCGGAGCGCGTCGCGGGTCTGGTCGTCGCAGAGCGCGCCGGTGGTCATCACCCACGTCTCGATGAAGTGCGCGAAATCCCGGAACTCGTACAGGCCAGCCAGGCCGACCTCGGTGTCGGCCGGGAGCCGCACGCCGTTGCGCCGGGCGATCTGGAGCAGCGTTTCCGGCCGGACGGTGCCCTCCAGGTGCACGTGCAGCTCGATCTTGGGGAAGGCGGGGCCAGCCTGGCCAGGAATCGGGACGGTCACGGCATCGATTATCGCCGGGTCGGGGAACCGGACGGACGGCGGGCGCGTCGGAGAACCATGAACACCAGGGTCGGGCGCCGGGCCGTAAGGCCGGCCGGCACACCCCGCCCGGAGCGGGCCGGTGGGCTGCTCCAGGGGCGGGGGATGCCAGCGGGCGTCACTGTCACTTCCTGTGCCGTGCTCCTGGCTGGGGCCGGACTGCTCATGGCCGGCTGCGCCGCCTCCCCGGCCGGGACCGCTAGCTCATCGTCGGCCGGGCATGTCGCCTCGGGCTCAGCCGGCGGCTCGCGCGCCGTCGCCACAGCTCACGCCCCGGCCGCCGCCGCCGGGCCGGTCGCGCCCGTCGCGGGCCTCCAATCCGCCGCAGGCGGGTCAGCCGCTGGCGGGCTGGCCGCCGTCCATGCGGCTCGCCTGACGCACGGCGCCCAGAGCATCATCTACACCGCCAGCCTCACGGTCCGGGTGCGTGACACCAGCCGGGCGGCGTCCAGCGCCGTCAGCGAGATCACCGCAGCGGGCGGCTATACCGCCGCGGAGCAGGCGCAGGCCAGCCGTCCCGGCGGCCAGCCGCCTCGGGTCAGCCTGACGCTCAAGGTGCCCGTGGCGAGCTACCCGGCAGCCCTGAGTCGGCTGTCCGCGCTCGGCCGGCAGACCTGGCTGAGCCAGCAGTCCAGCGACGTGACCCAGCAGGTGGCCGACGTCAACAGCCTGGTCACCTCGCAGCGGGACGCGATCGCCCAGCTCCAGGCCCTGCTGCGGCGGGCCGGCTCGGTGAGCGACCTGCTGCAGGTGCAGCAGCAGATCAGCGGTGACGAGTCCACCCTGGAGGCGCTGCAAGCCCAGCAGCGGGCGCTTGATCACGAGACGACCTACGCCACCATTTCCCTGCTCCTGCTGAGCCCGCAGCCGCATGCGGTCCTGCACAAAGCGCCGCGGCACGGCTTCGCCGCGGGACTGGCCGCCGGCTGGCGCGGACTGCGGCACGCGACGGCGCTGGTGCTGACCGCGCTGGGCGCCGTGCTCCCGTTCGCGATCGTCCTCGCGGTCCTCGGCGGCCTCGGCTACGCGGGGTGGCGGCGGATCAGCCGCCGCCGGACCCGGCCGGACCCCGCCGGCTGACGGCATGGACCAGGTCGGCGAGCCGGGCGAGCACGTCCGGGCTGGTCTCCGGCAGGACGCCATGTCCGAGGTTGAAGATGTGCCCCGGCGCGGCGGCCCCGCGCTCCAGCACCTGGCGCGCCCGCTCCTCGATGACCTCCCAGGGGGCGAGCAGGACCGACGGGTCGAGGTTGCCCTGCAGCGCCTTGCCCGGCCCGACGCGGACGGCCGCCTCGTCCAGCGGCACCCGCCAGTCGACGCCCACGACGTCCGCGTCCGCCTCGCTCATCAGGCCCAGGAGCTCGCCGGTGCCCACGCCGAAGTGGATCCGCGGCACCCCCGTCTCGCCCAGCGCCTCGAAGACCCGCCGGCTGTGCGGCAGGACCGAGCGGCGGTAGTCCTCGGGGCTGAGCGTGCCGATCCAGGAGTCGAACAGCTGCACGGCCGAGGCGCCCGCGGCCACCTGGGTCCGCAGGAAGGAGATCGTGATGTCGGCCAGCCTGCTCAGCAGGTCGTCCCACAGGGCCGGCTGGCCGTACATGAGTGACTTGGTGATCTCGAAGTTCTTCGACGGGCCGCCGTCGACGAGGTAACAGGCCAGGGTGAACGGGCCCCCCGCGAAGCCGATCAGCGGCTTTCCGTCGAGCTCGGCCACCAGGCTGGCGACCGCCTCGGTCACGAACGGGACATCGGCCGGCGTCAGCGGCCGCAGGCGGCTGACATCCGCCGCGCTGCGGACTGGCTCGTCCACGACCGGGCCGACCCCGGGCCGGATCTCGATGCCCACGCCGACCGCCCGCAGCGGGACCACGATGTCGCTGAAGAGGACGGCGGCGTCCACGTCATAGCGGCGCAGCGGCTGCAGGGTGAACTCGGTGATGAGATCGGGGGTGGAGCAGGCGTCGAGCATGGACATGCCCGCCCGGGCCTTCCGGTACTCCGGCAGCGAGCGGCCCGCCTGGCGCATGTACCAGACTGGCGTATATGGCACCGGCTCCCGGCGGCAGGCGCGGACAAACGGGGAGTCGGCTGTCGACGAGGTCACACCTCGGATGGTCTCACAGCTCCCGCCCGCGGCTGCGGCCCGGCAGCTCGGCCGCTGCCGGAGGCTCAGCCACGGCTCCGGGACGGCCATGCCGGGGGTTTCCCGTCAAAAGCCCGCATGACACGCCGCCCAAGGTCCGCAGACCTGGAGCGGTGCCGTGCCAGCATCAGTGCTGAGCCTGACTCTGCCGCCCGTGAGCTCAGGTCTCGCGGGCGGAGAGCGGCACAACGGCAAAGGAGGTTCCAGATGGCGCAGATTGTCCGGTATTGCGCGGACTGCGGCTGGGATCGGCCGTTCGAGCAGATCCATGACCTGCCCGGCGAGTGCCCGGACTGCCCCGAAGGCGACTGTGTCGAGTGGTCGTGCACCGACTGCGGGGCGGCGCTGCTGATCGGCGTCGCCTGGTTCAGCTCCCGGCCGGCGGTGGCCGCCGAGCCGCGCGGCCGGGTGGCGTGAGGATCACGCGCCCGTGCCCATCGCCCAGACGACGCTGAAGTCCACCGGGCAGCCAGCGGAAGCCGGCTCAGACGAGGCCTCTTTCCGGCTGGCCGTGGCGGACCTGGAAGCCGGGCTCGAGCAGCAGCGCGACGCCCGTCCCGAGCTGACCTTCGAGGAGGAGCCAGCCCCCCGGCGGCTGGCGCCGTACGCGGCCGCGATTGCCGCATCGGTGCTGACGGGGGACACTGAGATCGGCTGGGGCAAGTTCGTGCTGCTCTACGATCCGGCCGGCCAGGCCGGCTGGGCGGGGCAGTTCCGGATCATCGCCTACGTCCGCGCCGAGCTCGACCCCGAGATCGCGGCCGATCCGCTGATCGCCGAGGTGGGCTGGACCTGGCTGGTCGAGGCGCTGGACGCCAGGACGACGGGCTACGGGCAGACCAGCGGGACGGTGACTCGCGTGGTGACGGAGGGGTTCGGCTCGAAGCAGGATGACCCTGTATCCACCGGGTTCGAGCTGCGGGCGTCGTGGACGCCGTCGGCGCCTGGCGACGTACGGCCGGCTGTGGACGGGCACGTGGCCGCATGGTGCGATGCGCTCTGCATGGCAGCCGGACTGCCGCCGCTGGGGGTTTCCGCGCTGCGGCCGCCGGGCCGCAGGCGGCAGCAGTGAGCGGCGCCCCCGACAGCGGCGCCAGTAACAGCCCGGCCGAGCCCGACGTGGCCGCAGACCTGGCCCAGCCCGGCCCGGCCCGGCAGCCGGGCCTAGACCAGCCGGGCCTAGACCAGCTAAGTCCAGACCAGACGGGTCCAGACCAGCCGGACGGCGGGCAGCCGGACGGCGGGCAGGAAGCCGAGCGCCAGGTCGTGCCGCTCCTGGAGCCGCGTGAAGGGCTGCCGCCCCTGGTCACGACGGCCGGGGCGCTGGAGGCAGCCATCCGCGCGCTGGCGGGCGGAACCGGCCCGGTCGCCGTCGACGCCGAGCGGGCCTCGGGCTTCCGCTACGGTCACCGGGCGTTCCTGGTCCAGCTGCGGCGGCATGGCGCGGGCACCGTCCTGATCGATCCCGTCGCCTGCGCGGACCTGTCCGGCCTGGACGCCGCCCTGGCCGATACCGAGGCCGTGCTGCATGCCGCGTCGCAGGACCTCCCGTGCCTGGCCGACCTGACCTACCGCCCGCGCCAGGTCTTCGACACCGAGATGGCCGGGCGGCTGCTCGGCTATCCCCGGGTCGGGCTGGCCACCCTGGTCGAGGAGCTGCTCGGACTGCGGCTGGAGAAGACGCACTCGGCCGCCGACTGGTCCACCCGGCCGCTGCCGGAGGAATGGCTGCGCTACGCGGCCCTCGACGTCGAGGTACTCGTCGAGCTGCGTGACGTGCTCGCCCGGCAGCTCACCGAGCAGGGCAAGCTGGAGTGGGCCCGGCAGGAGTTCGCGGCGGTGCTGGCGGCCGGGCCGCCCGAGCCCAGGGCCGACCCGTGGCGGCGGACCTCCGGCATTCACCGGGTGCGCAACCGCCGGGGACTGGCCATCGTCCGGGAGCTGTGGCTGGAGCGCGACAAGATCGCCCGGCAGCGGGACCTGTCGCCGACCAAGGTGCTGCCCGACCGGGCCATCATCGAGGCCGCCCGGTCGATCCCAGCCGGCACGCAGGAGCTGGCCGGGATCGCCGGCTTCACCGGGCGCGGCGCCCGGCGCAACCTCGCTGACTGGACCGCGGCCGTCAGCCGGGCCAGGGCTCTGCCGGATCGGTCCCTGCCCGAGGCATCGGCCCCGCCGAGCGACGGGCCGCCGCCGGCCCACCGGTGGGCCGATCGGGATCCGGAGGCGGCCAGGCGGCTGACGGCGGTGCGCGCCGTCGTGGCCGCGATCGCGGACGTCAACGGCCTGCCGACCGAGAACCTGGTGCCTCCCGACGCAGTCCGGCGCCTCTCCTGGCAGCCGCCGGAGCAGCCAACACCCGCCGCCGTCAGTGCCGACCTGATCGGCTACGGCGCCCGGCCCTGGCAGGTCGGGCTGACGGCCGTGCCGATCTCCAAGGCCCTGCTGCGCATCCTCGAGAAGGGTGACGAGTGACGGCGGCCCCTCGGTCGGGTCAGGCGCTCCAGGGCAGGGCACGCAGGTCGCAGGGCATGGCCGAGCCGAGCTGGGGCTGGCCCGCGCACGGCAGCGGCCGCCCGGAGTCCGGGTAATCCGGGAAGACGTTCAGCAGGACCTCGCAGTCACAGCAGCCGCCCAGCCGCTCCAGCCGGCGCAGCAGCGCGCGGGCGCGCGGCGCCCGCTCCCCGCGCCACCGGACGGTCCACCGGTGGGTGCCATCGCAGCCGAACTCGTTGATCATCCGGAGCAGGAAGCAGCGCAGGCACTCCCGCTCACCCGGCTCGGTAAGCCGTCTCGACAGCCAGGCGACCTCGGCCTCCACCTGCTGGGCAATGTCCTCAGCCATCCGCGTTCTCCCTGGTCGTGGCGAGCTGACAGGTCCGTTTTATCGCGGGCTACTGACATTTCGCGGGCCGGCCGGGCCGGGCGGGCGACGCTGTTACGGCGTCGCCCGCCCGGCCGCTGGGAGCTGCGGGCAGGCGGCCGATCAGATCGTGGCCGACGGCCGGCCCGGGTCCGTTCCAGGCGGGTCACCGAAGGCACTGCGGACCTGGTCCTGTTCCTGGACCGACAGGTTCGAGCGGATCAGCTCCATGTCCTCGCCCTCGAATGCCTTCGCGACCGTGCCGATGGCGGCATCGGCGCTCAGCAGCACGATCGCCGAGGTTCCCGGCGTCAGGTCCCCCTTGACCGACTCGAGCATCGAGCTGTCGATGACGTCCTTCCGGAGCTTGTGCACCAGGGAGGAAACCTTGCTGCCTTCCTCGGTCACGTGCTCCTGCGCCGTGGGTGCCGTCGCGTACTGGGGCCAGCGGAGCACAGCGACGTCCAGCACATCGATAAGTTGCTGATCACCTAGCTGCTTGAGCCGGAGCACTGCGTTATCGGCCCCTTCGGTACCGGCGAACCGCCATGCCGTCATGGTTGACATCGCTGATCTCCTTCCGTCCGCGCGATCTACGGGACGAACAGCTACAGACTGGTGGCCAGCGCCGATCACGTCGTCACCCGTTCGGAGTGATTTGCGCGGGCCGCCCGCTGGACAGGATGCTGGGGGTGACAACGACGGGAGACCTGATGAGGCGCGCGGTCGTGCTGGCCGGCGGGGGCGTGGCCGGCATCGCGTGGGAGCTGGGCGTGCTGCGCGGCATCCAGGACGCCGACGCTGAGCTGGCCTCCAGCCTGATCGCGGCGGATGTCATCGTGGGCACCTCGGCCGGATCGGCCGTGGCCGCCCAGATCACCAGCGGGACCCTGCTGGAGGATCTGTACGCCGCCCAGCTCAGCCAGGCCTCCAGCGAGCTCGAGGTCGATCTCGACCTGGCCGAGCTGATGACGCGGTTCGCCACGGCGACGGCCGGGGCCACCACCGCGCAGGACATGCGCCGCCGGATCGGCGCGCTGGCGCTGGCCACCGAGACGGTCAGCGAATCGGCCCGCCGGGCCGCGATCGCCGCGCGGCTGCCCGCCCGGGCGTGGCCGGACCGGGCACTGCTGCTGACCGCCGTCGACGCGCAGACGGGCGACCCGGTCACCTTCACCCGGGAGACCGGGGTAGACCTGACCGACGCCGTCGCCGCCAGCTGCGCCGTGCCGGGCGTCTGGCCACCGGTCACCATTGCCGGGCAGCGCTACATCGACGGCGGCATGCGCTCGGCCACCAATGCCGACCTGGCGGCCGGCTGTGACCGCGTCCTGGTCATCACGCCCACGCTGGCCGAGACGCCGCCGCCCTGGGGCAGCCTGGACGACGAGATCGAGCTGCTCAAGCCGGCCGAGGCACGGGTGATCTACGCCGACGCCGCCGCCCTGGCCGCCTTCGGCACCAACCCGCTGTCCCCCGCCACCCGCGGGCCGTCCGCCCGCGCGGGACGAGAGACCGGCCGGGCCCGGGCGGCGGGCATCGCGCAGTTCTGGTCCTGACCGAGCGCCGCCCTCTCCCTAACCCGGGAAACGACCTGGGATAACGCTCGCTCTCCCCCGCTGCCGTCCGCCGGGCCAGGGCCGGCGCCGGGCGACCGTTATGGCCGGATCAGGCAGATGCCAGGATGCGACGGCCGGTCCATCGCGGCCAGCGCCGCAGGGGCGTCGTCCAGCCCGATGGTCTGGGTGACGAGCAGGCCGGGATCCAGGACGCCCGAGGTGATCAGGGCCAGCAGCCGCGAGTAGGCGTGCGCGGGCATCCCGTGGCTGCCCACGATCTCCAGCTCGTAGGCGATGACCCGGTCCATCGGCAGGGCCGGGGCCCCCAGGCCGGCCGGAAGCAGGCCGACCTGCACGTGGCGACCCCGGCGGCGCAGGCTCCGGACCGAAGCCGCGCAGGTAGCCGGGCTGCCCAGCGCGTCGATGGACAGGTGCGCGCCGCCTCCGGTCGCCTCCCGCACGGCGGCGGCGATGTCCGGCTGCCCGGCGCCGGAGTCCGCGGCGGCGCTGAGGCAGATCTCGGCTCCGCAGCGGCGAGCCAGGTCCAGCGCGGGCTCGCTGACGTCGACGGCGACCACCCGGGCTCCCGCCGCGGCGGCGATCATCACGGCCGACAGCCCGACCCCGCCGCAGCCCTGGACCGCCACCCACTGCCCGGCCCGCAGCCGGCCCTGGTCCACCACGGCCCGGTAGGCGGTGGCGAACCGGCAGCCGAGCGCGGCCGCGGCGGCATCGGGCAGCTCGTCGGGCAGCCGGACCAGGTTAACCTCGGCGGCCGGCACGACCACGAACTCGGCGAAGGACCCCCAGTACGTGAAGCCGGGCTGGGCCTGACGCTCGCACACCTGGTGGTCGCCGGCCCCGCAGGACGCGCAGCTCCCGCAGGCGCAGACGAACGGGGCCGTCACCCGGTCGCCGACCTGCCAGCCGGTGACGCCGGCGCCGAGGGCGGCGATGACGCCGGCGAACTCGTGGCCCGGCACATGCGGCAGCGTGACATCGGGATCATGCCCCATCCAGCCATGCCAGTCGCTGCGGCACAGGCCGGTCAGCCGCACCGCGATCGTCACCCCGCCGGGCGGCGGCTGCGGATCGGGCACGTCGCGCACCTGCGGCCGGCTCCCGAACTCGCCGAACACCACCGCACGCATGAGGCGCCTCCTGGCTGGTCTGGTGCAGACCAGTGTCGCTGAGGCATAAATCAGGCGCGGACCCGGTGGCGGCTGACCGACAATGGAGAGGTGATGGCGCTGGAATGGGCCCGCCTCGATACCCCGGTCGGGCCGGTGTCGGTCGGCTGCGGCGATGCCGGAGTGGCCCTGGTCCGGTTCGGGGAGCCGCCCGCGGCCGGCGGGACCCGGCCGCAGCCGGGCGCCGACGGGCGGCAGGCAC
The DNA here is from genome assembly GCA_036510065.1 of Streptosporangiaceae bacterium. Taxonomy (GTDB): domain Bacteria; phylum Actinomycetota; class Actinomycetes; order Streptosporangiales; family Streptosporangiaceae; genus DASUBV01. Next base: position 10,461 of record DATCEO010000051.1, read on the forward strand.
TGGCCCGGGCGGCGTGCACGCAGCTCGCCGAGTACTTCGGCGGGCGGCGGCAGGATTTTGAGCTCCCGCTCGACTGGAGCGGGTTCGCCCCGCCGCAGCACCGCGTCCTGGGCCTGCTGCATGACCGCGTCGGCTACGGCCACACGGTGACCTACGGCGCGCTGGCCGGCCTGGCCGGGCTGGCGGCCAGCCGCGATGTCGTCCCGGCCCGGGCGGTCGGCAAGATCATGGGGTCAAACCCGATTCCGGTGATCGTGCCGTGCCACCGCGTGGTGGCCAGTGACGGGCTCGGCGGGTACAGTGGCGGGGCCGGCCCGGAGGTCAAGCGCTGGCTGCTTATCCTCGAGGGGGCGATCCCGCCCACCCTGGACTGGGTGCCAGCCAGCCCGGCCGACCACTGATCCTGGTCCCGCGGGTCCGGCCGGCGCCGCGTCAGCCCGGGGTCGGGTCGTGCTGCTCGACGCCAGACAGCCGCCCGCCCGCGACGTGCAGCACGTAGAAGCCGCCCTTGCGCAACGCCGGCCCGGCCGGCGGGCTGGCCCCCAGCTGCGCGCAGGCCGCTGCCGCCAGCAGCGGCAGGTTCTCGCGGTGAGCGCAGATGACGGTCGGCCGCTCCTGCGCGACCAGGGCGGCTACCTGCAGGGCCGCGGCATCGGGACCGGGTCGGGAGCCGACCGTGAACAGCGGCTCGATACCGATCGTGTGCCCGGTCATGGCCGCGAAGGGCCGGACGGTGGCCACGCAGCGCTCCGCGGCGGAGCTGATCGCCCGGCTGGCGCCGAAGCAGCGCAGCAGCAGCGCCAGGTCATCGGCGGTGGCGGCGCCGTGCGGATCAAGCGGCCGGGCCAGGTCCGCCCCTGGCCAGCTCGACCGGCTGCCGGCCGAGGCGTGCCGGAGCAGGATATAGGGGAAGGTCGTGGCCGGGCCGGTGGTGAACTCGGCCAGGATCATGACGTCACGCTCGTAGGTCAGCCGCTCGGCCGCCGCGGCCGCCGGCAGCCAGGCCAGGTCATCCACCTCGTGGCTGGGGACGAAGCTGCCCGGCGGATCGTGGCTGCGGCCGACCCAGTAGTCGACCCGCTTAGGCCGGCCGTCGACCTTGTAGCACGACGCGCTCAGCCTGCGGCCCAGGGTCACCTGCTGGCCCGTCTCCTCGGCCGCCTCGCGCACGGCCGCCAGCAGCACGTGCTCGCCCGGCTCGACCTTCCCCTTGGGGATCGTCCAGTCGCCGTACTTGGGACGATGCACCACGGCTACCTCGGGACCGTCGTGTCCCAGGCGCCAGACCACGACTCCGGCCGCGCGGATTTCCCCGGCCCCGGGCCGGTCAGCCATCGGCGGCGCGTCCCTGCCTGCTCTTGATCAGCATGGCCTGCAGGTCGTTCAGCGGGCCCCCCGACTCATCCAGGTGGTGCCGGGTCCAGGTGCCGTCGGCGGCCAGCCACCAGGACGCAGTGCGCGGGTCCATGGCCAGGTCGATCACGCCGCGCAATTCGGCCCGGTGGGCCGGCTCGGTCACCCGGACCAGGAGCTCCACCCGCCGGTCCAGGTTGCGGTGCATCAGGTCGGCACTGCCCATCCAGACGTCGCCGGGCGCCCCCTCGGCCCCGGTGCCGAAGGCATAGACCCGCGAGTGCTCCAGGAAACGGCCGACGATGCTGCGCACCCGGATCGTCTCCGACAGGCCAGGCACCCCGGGCCGCAGCGAGCAGATCCCGCGGATCCACAGGTCAATCGGGACGCCGCTTTGCGAGGCCCGGTACAGCGCATCGATCATGGCCTCGTCGATGAGCGCGTTGCACTTGAGCTGGATCCGGGACGGCTCCCCGGCCCTGGCCAGCCTGGCCTGGGCGTCGATCTGCTCAATCAGGCCGGGCCGGATCCCGGCCGGCGCGACCAGCAGCCGGTCGTACTCCGGCGGGCGGCTGTACCCGGTGAGGTGATTGAACAGATCGGTGACGTCCTCGCCGACGGTCCGGTCGGAGGTCAGCAGCCCGTAGTCCTCATACAGCCGGGCGGTCTTGGGGTGATAGTTCCCGGTCCCGATGTGGCAGAAGCGGCGCAGCGTCCCGTCGGACTGCTCGCGCACGACCAGCACCATCTTGCAGTGCGTCTTGAGGCCGACGAACCCGTAGACCACATGGCAGCCGACTTCTTCCAGCTTGCGCGCCCAGGCGATGTTGGCGCGCTCGTCGCCGCGCGCCTTGATCTCGACCACCACCACGACCTGCTTGCCGGCCTCGGCCGCGTCGATCAGCGCGTCGACGATCTCGGAGTCGCCGCTGGTGCGGTACAGGGTCTGCTTGATCGCCAGCACGCGCGGATCCGCGGCGGCGGAGACCACCAGGCGCTGCACGCTGGCGGTAAAGGAATCGTAGGGGTGGTGCACCAGGACATCATGGTCGGACAGCGTCGAGAAGACGCTCCGGTCGTGCGGCAGCGCGTTCTCCGACGGGACGAACGTCGGGTACTTCAGGTAAGGCATGTCCAGGTCCGCGATGGCCGACAGGCCGGACAGGTCCAGCGGACCGGGCAGCCGGTACACGGCCCGCTCGTCCACGGCCAGCTCGGTGACCAGCTTGTCCAGCACGTCGGCCGACATGGACTCCTCGACCTCAAGCCGGACGGCCGGCTCGAACCGGCGCCGCATGAGCTCGCGTTCCAGCGACTGCAGGAGGTTCTCGGTGACGTCCTCGTCAATCTCGAGGTCACGGATCCTGGTGATCCGGAAGGCATGGTGCTCGAGCACGTCCATGCCGACGAACAGCTCGCCGAGGTGCGCCGCGATCACGTCCTCCAGCGGGACGAACCGGTTCGGCGCGACCGTCAGGAACCTGGGCAGCAGCGGCGGGACCTTCACCCGGGCGAACAGGGTCGCCCCGCTCGCCGGGTCGGCGATCATGACCGCGAGGCTGAGCGAGAGCGTGGAAATGTAGGGAAACGGGTGCGAGGGATCGACCACGAGCGGGGTGAGCACCGGGTAGATCCGCTCCCGGAACAACTGCTGCAGGTCGGCCTGCTCCGATGCGGTGAGCTCCTTCCAGCGCAGGATCTCGATCCCCTCGCGGGCCAGGGCCGGCTGAAGGTTCTGAGTGAAGCACAGCGCGTGCCGCACCGACAGGTCCCGGGCCATCTCCAGGGTGATCCGCAGGATCTCCGATGACGGCTTGCCGGTGGCGCTCTCAACGGGCAGGCCCGTCGCCATCCGGCGTATCCGGCCGGCGACGCGGACCATGAAGAACTCGTCCAGGCCGCTGGCGAAGATCGACTCGAACCGGACCCGCTCCAGCAGCGGGATATTCGGGTCTTCCGCTAGCTCCAGTATCCGCTGGCCGAAGTGCAGCCAGCTTTCCTCGCGATCCAGGTACCGGCCCGGTGGCAGGTTGCCGGCCGGAGCGCCGTCGGCTGGCTGCGGCTGGCGGCTCCGGTCATCGGCCGACGACAGGCGGCGGACCGCCTCCTGCCCGGCGGCGGGAAGCTCGGCCCGGACGTTATCGGTCCTGCCGTTATCGGTCCTGGCGGTGCCGGCCCTCGCGGTGCCGGCCCTCGCGGTGTCGGTCCTGGCTTTCTCGGTCCTGGTCTTAGCGGCCACCGTCTTCTCGGCGACGGCGGTGTCGGCCGCGGCGGGCGCACGCGTACGCCCTGCGGTGGACCGGGCCGACTTCCCGTCCGCTGGAGACTGCCGTTTCTGCGCCACGCGCTCCCCCGTCGAATTGCCCTGGTCTCCGGTGTCCGGCTGACCCCAGCTCGGCTCCCTGCCGGGCCCAGCCGCGACCGGCTCCGCACCTGACTGGCCAACGGCCAGCCCGGTGCGCGGCTGTTTCGTACTCGTGCCCAGCTGTCGCGTACCTGACTCCCCGATACCCGACCGTTCGCCTGATTTCCCTCGCGCGGCCGGACGGCCAGCCGCCTGCCGGTCGGCCGGGTGGGCCGAGGCGGCCTGCCGGTCAGCCGGCCGGGCCGCAGCCGGACGCTCAGCCGGCCGGGCCGCAGCCGGTCGCTCAGCCGGATGGACGGCCGCCGCCGGGCGCTCAGCTAGGTGGGCCGCCGCGGCCTGTCGTTCCCGCTCGGCCGCCCGCGCCCGGGCGCGGGCGGCCGCCTGGGCATGCTGCCGAGCCCGCTCGCGCGCCGCCTGCTCCTCCCGCTCAGCCGCCGCGACGCGCTGGGCGACGCCACGCCTCCGGCCCGCGGTGGCGTCCGATTCCCGCCCGCTGCCGGTGCGACCAGATCCCATGTCCTTATTGTCCCCACTGATGCGCGGAAGCAAAGACACTGCCCCCGCGGCAGTTGCCATAGGCGGGGTGAATTCGGGGGTGACCCCCCCGAGTACGACGTCCGCAGGCGGGACATAACCGGCTTCGCACGCGGACCGGACATCACGCTCGCCTTGCGGATCTTGATTGGCGCGGCCAGGATCGGAAAGGGCAGCAGGAATGCTGGCGGGCGGCCCAGGTCCCGGAATGGAGACGCGGATGCGCATCGGTATCTCACTCACGGAGCCGAGCGGCCCCAAGGCGCTCACCGAGCTGACCCACCAGGTACGCCAGGCGGCCGACGACGGCTTCGCGTCCGGCTGGATCTCCAATATCTTCGGCCTGGACGCGCTCACCGCCCTGGCGGTCGCCGGCAGTCAGGTCCCCGGTATCGAGCTGGGCACCGCCGTCGTGCCGACCTACCCGCGGCACCCCGCGGTGCTGGCCCAGCAGGCGCTGACGACCGCGCTGGCCCTGCAGGGACGGCTCGCCCTGGGCATCGGGCTGTCGCACAAGATCGTTATTGAGGACATGTACGGCCATAGCTTCGACAAGCCGGCCCGGCACATGCGCGAGTACCTGACCGTCCTGCAGCCGCTGCTGCGCGGTGAGCCGGCCCACTTCGACGGGGAGACGCTGCACGCGCACATCCAGCTGTCGACGCCGCGGGTGGGCGAGGTACCGGTGCTGCTGGCCGCGCTGGCTCCGCAGATGCTGCGGCTGGCCGGCACGCAGGCGGACGGGACGGTGCTGTGGATGACCGGCCCGGCCACGGTCGCGGACTACGTGGTGCCGACCATCACCGCGGCCGCGCAGGAGGCTGGCCGGCCCAGCCCCCGGGTGGTCTGCATCCTGCCGGTGTGCGTCACCGATGACGTGGCCGCCTCGCGCGCTGCGGCCAACAAGGTCTTCGCGATCTACGGGCAGCTGCCCTCCTACCGGGCGATGCTGGACCGAGAGGGCGCGGCCGGCCCCGGCGATGTGGCTATCACCGGGCCGGAGGACACGGTGGCCGGGCAGGTCAGGGCCCTCGCGGATGCCGGCGTGACCGACTTCGTGGCCGGCGACTACTCGCGCGGCCCGGACCGGCAGCGCACCCGCGACCTGCTCAAGTCGCTGACCAGCTGAGCCGGGCAGCTGGCCGCGCCCGTCCCCCTGGCCCGTCCCCCTGGGCCCGTCCCCCTGGGCCCGTCCTGCCGCGCCCGTCCTGGCCGCTGCGGGAGCTGCTCGCCCGCGCTAGCTCAGGAGCACACGTGCCGGAACGCGGTGGCGCCGGGGCGCAGCCGGAACCGCACCTGGTGGCCGGCCCGGTCGCGGAACACCGCCTCGGCCGGCGACAGCAGCGTCATCGTGCCGGGCTGGTACGGGTTTCCCCAGCCGGCCGGCGGGTTGCCCTGGCCATCGCTGAGCGGGTGCGCGGCCTCGAAGAAGCGGTGACCGAGGCGCACCTCATCGATACCGCAGTGGGTGTACAGCCGGTAGGGCTGCGGTGACCCCGCCGCGGGCGCGGCAGACGCGGCAGGCGCGGTCACTTGCGCGGCGGGGCCGCTGCCGCACGCGGCGAGAGCGACGGCCACGACGGCACTGACCACGAGGGCACTGACCACGAGGGCGGGGGCCACGGGCGGTCCACTGAGCTGCGAGCGGTGCGGCATGGCTTACCTCAGGTCTGCGTTACGCGCGGAAGTCCTGTCACTTCGACGCGGCCCCGCGACCCGCGGTTCCGGTGCATTGCATCGGCGGTTCGGATCGGACTTGCCGGGACCAGCACAGCCCGAACCACTGTTCGATTAGCGAGCGGAGATCGTGATCTGGGGGTGGGCGGCGGGGCGGAGCCAGCGCAGGATCCTGAGCAGCTCCAGGCGTGGCAGCGAGACACAGCCGGCGGTGGCCGAGCCTGTCCCCACGTGCAGGAAGATCGCGCTGCCCCGGCCGCGAACGCGGGCGGTGTTGTAGGCGATCACGGCCGCGTAGTCGTACGCCGGCACCTGGTGCATCGGCTCGGGGCGGGCACCGGGACTGGCCGTTCGGTCGTCTACCCACTCGTTGTACCGGGGGCTGGCCGGGTCGTCGTCCCAGACGTCGTAGGAATAGGCGTGCCGGAACGGGAACGCGAATCCGGCGCCGGGCAGCACCCCGAAGAAAAAGCTGAACCCGTAGCTGCCCGACGGGGTCCGGCCGTCACCCTCCCGCTTCCGGCCGGGCCGGGCCACGCCGTTATAGCCGACCCGTGCCCGCCACGGCCCGAACACCAGGACGCGCCGGCCGCCTGACACACGGTAGGCGCGCAGCGTGGCGAACGTCGTCGAGTAGGACGCCGCGGTCACGGTGATCACCTGGCGGGGACGGGCGGCCGCCGCCGGCGCGGCGGCCGCCCGGGAGCTGGCCGCGCGGGCGGGCTGCGCGGGCAGGAAGCCAGCCAGCACCGCGAGCACGACAGCCGGGATCGCGATCAGCGCCTTCGGCCGGTTTTGCACGGGTACATACTCCCGCAATCAGGCACCGCAGCATCAGTCGTCACCGCAATCTGCCCCGGCCGGTGGCCGCGACCCGGCCCGCCAGCCCTCCGGCCCGCCAGCCCTCCGGCCCGCCAGCCCGACCTTAGGTGCTGGCCTTGGCCGCCTCCAGGCCAGCGAGCAGCTGGCGCAGCATCCGCTCCTCCGGAATGGCCCGGCCGGCCGTCCGCATGAGCTCGGCCAGCCGGTCGTCCCACGGGCTCGCCTCGGGCTGGCCCGTCAGTGGCTCGCCGGCTCCCGACGCCAGGCCCGCCTGGTAATCGGTGGCTCCCATCAGCCAGGGCTCGGCCCGCAGGCGGCGCAGGGCGGCCGCCGCCGCCCGCAGTCCCGCCCAGCTGAAATCACCGTGCCAGCGGACGGTGGTCCCGCTCGCCATCGCCGCGTGCAGCAGCCGGGCGCAGGCCACCGACGGCTCGCCCTCGGTGCAAACCAGCGGCGGGCTGGCCGGGCCGAGCTGATCGGCGGCGGCCCGGAGAACCGCCGGGCTGGCGCACACGAACAGGTCGAGGGCCCACGGCAGCACCGGCATCGCGATGAGCTGGCGCAGGGTGACTCGGAACGGCTCCCCGGCAGCGGCGGCCTCGGTCAGCCAGCGGCCGAGCGGCTCGCCGCCGGCCCGGACGTTCAGGACGAGAACCTGACTGGCCAGGTCGTCGGTGACGACCCCGGCGGTGGTCCAGAGCGCGCGCTCGGCCTCCCGGTCGGCGGGGGCGGGCACCCCCTCGCGCAGCGCCAGGGCGCGCAGCACCAGGGCGGACAGCTGTCCGGGCGCCAGCGCGGCGGCGTCGCCCGTGGCGGCGCCGGCCAGGTCGGCCAGCATGATCCCGGCCGGCTCGGGGCCGCCCGGCACGCGCTCCAGGACGGTGGCCGCCTGCGCCACCAGGCCGCCGTAACCGTGCCGGATCAGCCGGGTCACCGTGCCGTCCCGGGTGATCTCCTCCAGCCACTCGTGGTACCAGGACAGGCTGGCCAGCGGGCTGGACCGGGCTCGGGCCAGGACGTCGTCCCAGCGCTGGATCTCCACCGCCCGCTCGGCCGCGAGGTCGCGCACCGGCCCGGTCAGCGCCTCCACCGCGGCCTGCAGGCTGGGCGCCGTGCCGGCCCGCCGCAGCGCCACCGCCACCTCTGGCAGCGGCACGCTCAGCGAGGTGCCCCGGCCCACGCCGTGACCGAGCAGCCGGGCGGCGGCGCGGCGCTGAGCGGCCGTCGCGCCGACCAGCGTAACGGTCCCGTCCACCGGCTCGCCGCGCTCCAGCCTGCCGCGGATCCGCTCCACCAGCCAGGCCGCCTCGGGCTGGCCGAGCAGCCGTTCCAGCCCGGCCGAGTCAACCGCCGCCTGGCTCCCCGCTCCTGTGACGCTCACTCGCCGCATCGTAGTCAGCGAGCTGCCCTCAGTGAAGCTCCGCGCGGCGTTGCGCCCGCGCCGCGCCGAGAAGCCGGGTCACCCGACGCAGAGCTCGTTGCCCTCCGGGTCGGCCATCGTTACCCAGTGATGCGGTCCCTGCTGGCCCCGGTGCAGGAACGTCGCGCCGCGAGCGGTCAGCGTGGCCACCACGTCATCGAGGTCGTCCGCGCCGATCCGCACGTCGAGGTGCACGCGATTCTTCACCGTCTTGGCCTCGGGAACCAGCTGGAACAGCAGCCGGCTGCGACCGCTGTCGCGGCCGCCGGGGTGACCGATGGCGGCTCCCGTCTTCCACACCAGCGCCCCGTGGTGGGTGATCGTGTCGTCCTCAGTGGCATGCCCCTGCGCGATCATCTGGCGGATGAACGCCTCGTCGGTCGGCTCGACCACCCAGCCCAGGGTCTGCGCCCACCAGTCCGCCAGCTCATGCGGCCGCGCGGCGTCCACCGCCACCTGGAAGTCATAGGCCATCGGTCATCTCCTTAAGGCGCAGTGTCTTCTGGCAGCGGCGGCCGGCCGGGCGCAGCCTGCCGGGGCAGGACCTTCCTGGCACCGGGCAGCCGCCCCGGCGGACCGTTACTCGTCTTCCAGGCCGCACGCGCGGTGAATCTCCCGGCGGCTGCCCAGCTTCACCCGGGCGCCGCGGCCCAGCGAGGCGGCCAGCTCCTTCTCCGCCGTCTCGATCCGGAGCCAGTCGTCATAGCTGACCGGGCGGACCCCGCGCTCGGCCAGCAGGGCCTGCAGCCGCGTCTGGGCCTGCGCCATCGCGGGGTCGGCAGGTGGCATCGGCAGCAGCCCGGCCCGCGGCAGCTGCACGTCGTCCGGACCCGGGCCGCCGGCCAGGTCGGCCAGCAGGGCCCGCACCGTCTCGGCGGCGTCGGACTTGTTGGTGCCGATGACGCCGGTCGGGCCGCGCTTGAGCCAGCCGGCCACGTACTCACCGGGCAGGGCGTCGCCGTCCGGGCCGATCACCCGGCCGCCGATGTTGGGCACCGTGTGCGAGGCCTCGTGGAAGGGCACATCCGGCAGCGGCACGCTCTGGTAGCCGACGCTGCGCAGCACCATCTGGGTGTCCAGCGTCTCCAGCTCGCCGGTGCCGGTGAAGCGCCCGCTTTCGTCCAGCCGGGTGCGCTCCAGGGTCAGCCCGGACACGCGATCGGGCCCGTGGATCTCGACCGGCCGGAGCCAGAACCGCAGCGTGAGCCGGCGTCCGCCGCCCGCTGCCTGCCGGCCGGCCCAGTCCCGGATCACCGTGTAGTTCCCGCGCACGTGGCGGTCGGTCATCGCCAGCCGGGCGCTCTCGCCCGTCGGGTCGAAGGCGTCCAGGTCGGCTTCGCCGTCTCCCACGGCCAGGTCGACGCCCTCCAGGCCCCCCAGCTCGCGCAGCTCCTTGGTGGTGAACTTGGCCTGGGCCGGCCCGCGCCGGCCGATGACGTGCACCTCCCGGACCTTGCTGGCCATCAGGGTGTCGAGGACCGGCTGGGAGACGTCGGTCGCGGCCAGGTCCTCCGGGCGGCGGGCCAGGATCCGGGCCACGTCCACCGCCACATTGCCCACGCCGATCACCGCGACCGACTCGGCGTCCAGGCTGAACCGGGCCGGGTCGACGTCCGGGTGCCCGCAGTACCAGTTCACGAAGTCGGTGGCCGCGACGCTGCCGGGCAGGTCCTCGCCGGGAATGCCCAGCTGCCGGTCGCGCATCGCGCCGGTCGCGTAGACGACGGCGTCGTAGCAGGCCAGCAGGTCCTCGCGGGACACGTCGCCGCCGAGATGGACGCCGCCGACGAAGTTGACCCCGTCGTGCTCCAGGACGCCGCGCAGGTACTCGGCGATCGACTTGATCGACTTGTGGTCCGGGGCGACGCCGTAGCGAACCAGGCCGTAGGGAGTCGGCAGCCGGTCCAGCACGTCGACCCGGACGTGCCACGGCACTTCGAGCGCGGCGGCCTGCTTGATCAGCGCCTCGGCCGTGTAGAGCCCGGCGGGCCCGGAGCCGACGACCGCGACCTCAAGAGTCTGCATACTCCCGATTCTGCCGCGTCGGCGGCACTGACGGGACCACGCCCGCCGTCCTGCCCGCTCTCATGCCTGCCGTTCGGCCACCAGGTCCGGGGTCCGCCGGGCCACCATCTCGGTGATCACCCGGGCCAGCTGCTGCGGGGTCAGGCCCTGGTCCTCCAGCAGCTCGCCGCGCTCGCCATGCTCCAGGAACTGCTGGGCCAGCCCGAACGCCCGCACGGGCGTGTCGACATCGTGGTCGCGCAGCAGCCGGGCCACGGCGTCGCCCACCCCGCCGACCCGGCCGCTGTCCTCGACGGTCACCACCAGTCGGCAGCCCGCGGCCGCGCCGACCAGGGCCTCGTCGAGCGGCTTCACCCAGCGCGGGTCCACCACCGTGACGCCGATGCCCTGATCGGCCAGCCGGTCGGCGGCCTGCACGCAGACGCCCGCCATCGGCCCGACCCCGATCAGCAGCAGGTCAGCGGCCGCGCCGGGGGCCTGCTGGCGCAGTACGTCCATCGAGCCGAGCCGGCCAACCGACGGGAGGTCGTCGGGGGCCGCGCCGCGCGGGAACCGCAGCGCGGTCGGGCCGTCGGCCACGGCCAGCGCCTCGTCCAGCAGCTCGGTCAGCCGGGTGCCGTCGCGCGGCACCGCGACCCGCATGCCGGGCACGAGCTGGAGCAGGGACAGGTCCCACATGCCGTGGTGGCTGGCGCCGTCGGGCCCGGTCACCCCGGCCCGGTCCAGCACGAACGTGATCGGCAGCCGGTGCATGGCCACGTCCATGAGGACCTGGTCGAAGGCCCGGTTCAGGAAGGTCGAGTAGATGGCCACGACCGGGTGCAGGCCGCCCATGGCCAGGCCCGCCGCGCTGGTCACGGCGTGCTGCTCGGCGATGCCGACGTCGAACACCCGCTCGGGGCAGACGGCGGCGAACTTGTCCAGCCCGGTCGGGTGCAGCATGGCCGCGGTCACTGCCACCACGTCCGGCCGGGCGGCCCCGATCGCGGCCAGCCCGGTGCCGAAGATCTGCGTCCACGGCCGGCCGGGAACCGCCGGGGGGCGGGCGGCGGCGCCGGGCAGCACCGGGGCCGGGGCCACCGGGGCCGGGCCGACCTGATGCAGGCAGTCCTCCTCGTTCGCCTCGGCCAGCGGGTAGCCGAACCCCTTGCGGGTGATGACGTGCACCAGTACCGCGCCGCCGAAGTCGCGGGCCCGGCTCAGCGCGCTCTCCACCGCCTGCTCGTCATGGCCGTCCACCGGGCCGAGGTACTTCAGGCCCAGGTCCTCGAAGAGCACCTGCGGCTGCACGACGTCCTTGATGCCCTTCTTCAGCCCGTGCAGCGCCTCGAACAGCGGCGGCCCGAACAGCGGCGCGTGCGTCAAGGTGGTCTTGATGTAGTCGAGCACCTGCTCGTAGCGCTGCGACACCCGGACCGTGGCCAGGTGATCGGCCAGCCCGCCGATGGTCGGCTGGTAGGAGCGCCCGTTGTCGTTGACGACGATGACCACCGGGCGGTCCTTGGCCCCGGCGATGTTATTCAGCGCCTCCCAGGCCATGCCGCCGGTCAGTGCGCCGTCGCCGATGACCGCGACGACGTGGCGATCGGCCTCGCCGCGCACCTCGTAGGCCTTGGCCAGCCCGTCGGCGTAGGACAGGCTGGTGGACGCGTGCGAGTTCTCGATCACGTCGTGCTCGGACTCGGCCCGGCTGGGGTAGCCGGAGATGCCGCCGCGCTGGCGCAGCGTGCCGAACTCGTCGTAGCGGCCCGTCAGGAGCTTGTGCACATACGACTGGTGGCCGGTGTCGAAGACGATCCGGTCGGCCGGCGAGTCGAAGACCCGGTGCAGGGCCATGGTCAGCTCGACTACCCCGAGGTTAGGACCCAGGTGGCCGCCGGTTCTGGTGACCGTCTGGACCAGGACATCCCGGATCTCGGCCGCTAGCTGCGGCATTTCCTCAGCCCTCAGGTCCTTGAGGTCCTGCGGACTGCGGATGTTCTCCAGCAACGTCACCTGGCGCTCCTCGTGGTCGGCAGCGGGCGCTGCCGCCAGCCGAGTCAGCACATCTCGGCAGGCGGGCCTCAACGAGTGTATTTCGGGACGGCCGGCGGCCGCACAGGGCACCCGCCCGATCCCTGACCCTGACGTCACCCTTTAATCTCGACAACCCGTCCTGACCTGCACGAATACGGGCGCGCCGAGTCAGCTTAATGCGCCGGGAGGGGCCGGGTCACGACGACGTCCCGGCCCGCCAGCCAGCCGGTGACCAGCTGGAGGGCGGTGATGCCCAGCAGCACCAGGACCGGGATCGTCCACCCGCCGGTGGCCGTGTGCAGGAACCCGAGCAGCAGCGGGCCGGTGCTGGCCAGCAGGTACCCGGCGCTCTGCGCGAAGGCCGACAGCGACGCGGCCGTGACCGGGTCGGGCGCCCGGGCCATGGTGTAGAAGATGCCCAGCCCGAGCGATGCTCCCTGGCCCAGGCCCAGCAGGAACATGAACGCGGCGGCGGCCGGCAGCGGCCCGAACGCGGCGCCGGCCAGGCCCAGCGCGGTGCCGACCATCGAGACCGCCGACAGCACCCGCTGGTCGCGGAGCCGGTGCGCCAGCACCGGCACCAGCAGCGCAGTCACGGCATTGCCCAGGTTCATGATGGCCAGCAGGGTCCCGGCGTGCACGGCGCTGGCGCCGCGGTCCCGGAAGAGCGTCGGGAACCAGGACAGGGCGGCGTAGTAACTGAGGCTCTGCAGCCCCATGAACGCCGTGACCTGCCAGGTCAGGGGCTGCCGCCAGAGGGACGAGGGGCCGAGCGCCGCGGCCGGCCCTGTTTTGGCCGGCCCTGTTTTGGCCGGCACAGTCTTGGTCAGCCCTGTCTTGGTCGGCACTGCCGGGGCGCGCCGGGCGGGCAGCGTCCGGTACCGCAGCTGCGGCAGCCACACCGCCGCTCCGATCAGCGCGGGCACCGCCCACAGGCCGAGCGTGAGCCGGACCGCCCCGTTGCTCCCGCCGGCCGCCTGGTACACCGGCACCGCGATCAGCGAGCCGGCGATCGCCCCGGCGGACAGCGACAGCAGGTACAGGCCGATCAGCAGGCCAGCTCGCTCGGGCCGGCGCCGCTTGACCAGGCTGGGCAGCAGCACGTTCATCAGGGCGATCGCCGCGCCGGCCACGATCGTGCCGGGAAAGAGCAGCCGCGCCGGGTCGGCGCCGCGCAGCAGCAGTCCCGCCGCGAGCAGGACCAGCGCCGCGCCGAGGACGCGCTCCTCGCCGAGGCGGCGGCTCAGCGGCGCGGCGACCCCGGAGAACACGGCGAAGCACAGCACCGGGATCGCGGCCAGGAGCGCCTGGCTGGCCGCCGACAGGTGCAGCGCGGTGTGCAGCTCAGGGAAGATCGGCGGCAGGCTCGTGATGGCCGCACGCAGGTTGAACGCCAGGGCCAAGATGCCGACCGTCAGCAGCGCGATCCCCGCGCCCGCGGGCGGCCCGCTCCCCGGTGACCAGCCGGTATCGGCCGCCGGGTTAGTCGCGCGCAAGCAGCGAGCGCAGGACGAACTGCATGATGCCGCCGTGCCGGTAGTACTCGGCCTCGCCCGGCGTGTCGATCCGCAGCACGGCCCGGAACTCCCGGCCGTCAGCAGTCACCGTTACCTCGCGCGGGACCTCCCCCTCGTTCAGCGCCTCGATCCCGGTCACGTCGAACACCTCGTGCCCGGTGAGCCCGAGAGACTCCGCGCTCTCGCCCGGCAGGTACTGCAGGGGCAGCACGCCCATGCCGATCAGGTTGGACCGGTGGATGCGCTCGAACGACTCCACCAGCACGGCCCGCACGCCCAGCAGTGCCGTCCCCTTGGCCGCCCAGTCCCGCGACGAGCCCGAGCCGTACTCCTTGCCGCCCAGGATGACCAGCGGCGTGCCCTCGGCCAGGTACTCGCGGGAGGCGTCGTAGATCGACGTCTGGGTGCCCTCGGGCAGCTTGAGCGTGACGCCGCCCTCGGTGCCGGGCGCGAGCTGGTTGCGCAGCCGGATGTTGGCGAACGTGCCGCGGATCATGACCTCGTGGTTGCCGCGCCGCGACCCGTAGCTGTTGAAGTCGCGCCGCTGCACGCCGCGGGAGGTGAGGTACTGGCCGGCCGGGCCGTCAGCCTTGATCGCGCCGGCCGGGGAGATGTGGTCGGTGGTGACCGAGTCGCCGAGCATGGCCAGCACCCGGGCGCCATGCACGTCGGTGACCGGCTCGGGCTCGGCCGGCATCCCGTCGAAGTAGGGCGGGCGGCGCACGTAGGCGGACTGCTCGTCCCAGGCGAAGGTGTCGCCGGCCGGCACGTCCAGCTCCTGCCAGTTCTGGTCGCCGGCGAACACGTCGGCGTAGTCCCGGGTGAACATCTCCGCGGCCACGGCGGTCCGCACGACGGAGTCGATCTCGCCAGTGTCGGGCCACAGGTCGCGCAGGTAGACCGGGTCACCCGAGGGGCCGGTGCCGATCGGCTCGGTGGTCAGGTCGATGTCCATCGTCCCGGCCAGCGCGTAGGCCACCACGAGCGGCGGCGAGGCGAGGTAGTTCATCTTCACGTCCGGGTTGATCCGGCCCTCGAAGTTGCGGTTGCCCGACAGGACGGAGACCACGGCCAGGTCGTTATCGGCCACGGCTGCGCTGACCCCTTCCGACAGCGGCCCGGAATTGCCGATGCAGGTGGTGCAGCCGTAGCCGACCAGGTTGAAGCCCAGCTTCTCCAGGTACGGGGTGAGCCCGGCGCGCTCGTAGTAGTCCATCACCACCTTCGACCCCGGCGCGAGCGTGGTCTTCACCCACGGCTTGCGCTCCAGGCCGGCCTCGACGGCCTTCTTGGCCAGCAGCGCCGCGCCGATCATCACCGACGGGTTGGAGGTATTGGTGCACGAGGTAATGGCCGCGATGACCACCGAGCCATGGTCGACCGAGGTCTGCGTCCCGTCCTCCAGGGTGACCGGCGTCGGTGCCGACCGACGGCCGGCCGCGCTGGGCGCCGCGCTCCCGGCGGCCGGGCGGCCGTTCGCGCTGTCATCCTCGGGGCGCCCGTTGGTCTCCTCGGCCACCGGGTCGGACGCCGGGAACGTCTCGGCGATGTCCTCGTCCAGGTTGTCCAGCTGCACGTAGCTGCCGAGGGCCTCGCGGAAGGCGCTCTTGGCGTCCGACAGCGCCACCCGGTCCTGCGGCCGCTTCGGGCCCGCCAGCGATGGCACGACCGTGCCCAGATCCAGCTCCAGCTCCTGGGAGTACCGGGCTTGACTGGCGGGGTCGTGCCAGAGCCCCTGCTCCTTGGCGTAGGCCTCGACGAGCGCGACCTGCTCCGGCCGGCGGCCGGTCAGCCGCAGGTAGGTCAGGGTCTCCTCATCGATCGGGAAGATCGCGCAGGTGGAGCCGAACTCCGGGCTCATGTTCCCGATGGTGGCGCGGTTGGCCACCGGCACGGCCGCCACCCCGTCCCCGCAGAACTCGACGAACTTGCCGACCACTCCGTGCTGGCGCAGCAGCTGGGTGATGGTCAGGACGAGGTCGGTGGCGGTGGTGCCGGCCGGCAGCTCCCCGGTCAGCCGGAACCCGACCACCGTGGGGATCAGCATCGAGACTGGCTGGCCGAGCATGGCCGCCTCGGCCTCGATGCCGCCGACGCCCCAGCCCAGCACGCCCAGCCCGTTCTGCATGGTGGTGTGCGAGTCGGTGCCCACGCAGGTGTCGGGGTAAGCGGCCAGCAGGTCGCCGCCGTCGTCGCCGGAGAGCGGCTGGGCCATCACGACCCGCGCCAGGTGCTCGATGTTGACCTGATGCACGATCCCGGTCCCTGGCGGGACGACCTTGAACTGGCGCAGCGCCTCCTGGCCCCAGCGCAGGAAGGCGAACCGCTCCCGGTTGCGCTGGAACTCCAGCGCCACGTTGCGGTCGAAGGCGTCCGGGCGGCCGAACACGTCGGCGATCACCGAGTGGTCGATTACCAGCTCGGCCGGCACCAGCGGGTTGATCTTGCCCGCGTCGCCGCCGAGGGCCGCCATCGCCTCGCGCATGGCGGCCAGGTCCACGACGGCCGGAACGCCGGTCAGGTCCTGCATGATGACCCGCGCCGGGCTGAAGGGGATCTCGATGTTCGGCTCGGCCGCGGGGTCCCACTCCCCCAGCGCGCGCACCTGGTCGGCGGTGACATTCACGTCGTCCTCGGTCCGCAGCAGGTTCTCCAGCAGGACCTTGAGGCTGAACGGAAGGCTGCCCGCGCCGGCCACGGCATCCAGCCGGTGTATCTGGTAGCTGGTCCCGGCCACGTCGAGGGTGGCGCGGCTGCCGAAGCTGTTCACGGTCATGGTGCTGGCCTCCTGCGGTAGAGCGAGCTGGGCAGAGCCTAATGACGACTTATCTTGACGTCAAGCTACCTGAGATTCGGGGCAGCAATGCCCGTGGCGCGGCTGATAACGTCGCGCAGAGGCGGGCCGCTGCGGCCTGCCGGCTAGTCGCGGAGGTAATCCCACCATGTCCATCCAGGCCGCAGCGTGGCTGGGCCTCGCGCCGGACGACCCGTTCGGCCTGGCGGCGCTGCCGTACTGCTCGTTCAGCACCCGGCACCGTGCAGCCCGCCGGCGGGTCGGCGTCCGGATCGGCGACCGGATCCTCGATCTGACGACGGCCTCGGACCGGCTGCTGGCCGGCCGGGCGGTGCTGTTCCGCGACGGTGTCCTGGACCCGTTCCTGGCCGCCGGCGACGGCGCCTGGTCCGACGTGCGAGCGGAGCTGACCGACTGGCTCTCGCAGGAGCACTACCGCGAGGCGGTCGCCGACCTGCTGGTGCCCGTGGCCGACGCCGAGATGCACCTGCCGTTCACCGTGGCCGACTACGTCGACTTCTACGCCTCGCAGCAGCACGCCAGCAATGTGGGCGCGATCTTCCGGCCGGACAGCGAGCCACTCCCGCCCAGCTGGCGGCACCAGCCGACCGGCTATCACGGCCGGGCTGGCAGCGTGGTGGTGTCCGGCACGCCCATCCGCCGCCCGTGCGGCCTGGCCCGGGCCGACCGGCAGGCTCCGCCGTCGTTCGGACCGTCGGCCCGGCTGGACTTCGAGGCCGAGGTCGGCTTCGTGGTCGGGTTCGAGACGGTCCTGGGCGAGCCGGTGCCGGTCACCCGGTTCACCGAGCACGTCTTCGGTGTCTGCCTGCTCAACGACTGGTCGGCCCGCGACATCCAGGCCTGGGAATCGGTGCCGCTGGGGCCGTTCCTGGGCAAGTCCTTCGGCACCTCGATCTCGCCCTGGATCCTGCCGCTGGCCGCCCTGGAGCACGCCCGCGTGCGGCCGCCGTCGCGGGACACCGAGCTGGCCGCCTACCTGGCCGAGCCGCAGGACTGGGGCCTGGACATCGGCCTCGAGGTCGCGATCAACGAGCACCTGGTCTCCCGGCCGCCCTACGCGACCATGCACTGGAGCCCGGCGCAGCTGCTCGCGCACCTGACCGTCAACGGCGCGGCCCTGCGCACTGGCGACCTGTATGCCTCGGGCACGGTGAGCGGCCCAGATCGCGGGCAGTTCGGCTCCCTGCTGGAGCTGGCCTGGAACGGCACCGATCCGGTCAAGCTGGCCGATGGCAGCACCCGCGCCTGGCTGGAGGACAGTGACGAGGTCAGCATCACCGCGACCGCGCCCGGCCCGGACGGCACCCGGATTGGCCTGGGCGAGGTTCGCGGCCAGATCCTGCCGGCCATCGAGGACGTCGTTAGCTAGCAGCCAGCCGCGGGCGCGGGCCGCGGGCGCGGGCCGATTACTGGCAGGCCAGCTCGAACCAGACCGCGGCCCGGACCGCGACGCCGTGGGTGCGGCCGCGCTCGGCCCGGGGAGCGCTGCCCCATCGCAGGGCCAGGCAGTCGACGAGGATCAGGCCCCGGCCGGAAGTGGACATCTCCTCGGCCTCCGCCATGGCCGGCAGGCTCGCCGACCCGTCGTCGGTGACGGTCACCCGGACCCGGCCGGGGCTGTGCGAGATGGCGACGGCGAAGGTACCGCCTGCGCCGGTGGCGGTGTGCTGGACCGCGTTCGTCGCTAGTTCACTGGTCAGCAGCACGGCATCGGCCACCGCCGGGCAGGAGGCCAGGGCCCGGGCGACGTAATGCCGGGCCAGCGCGACCTGATCGGGATGCCCGGGAAAGGCGCGCAGGAATCGCGGCGGGATGCCGGCGTGACTGACGTCCGGCCAGCGGTCAAGGTCAAGGGATCTGGCTGGGCATGTGCCCGGCTGCATGTCGATCACCGGCCTGTCCGCGTTTGGCCGCCTACTCCGGTCGGGAGCTGGCATGCTTCCTATCCGTACGCCTATTGCATAGCACGATATGCATAGCTGCACACGCGATACTGCATCGTGCCATTAGCACAATCGCACGCTGTGGGTCGGATTGGCCGCCACGTCCGGAGGGAGAACATGGCCGCAGGCACTGGGCCGACTGTCCGCAGGCGCCAGCTCATGATGGAGCTGAAGCGCCTGCGCGAGACGACCGGGCTGACCCAGGATGACGTCGCGAGCCAGCTGGACTGGCACCCGACGAAGGTCATGCGGATCGAGACCGGCCGCACTGCGCCCCATCCCAACGACGTGCGGGTCATGCTCGGGCTGTACGGGATCACCGACGAGGACATGCTCGCCAGCCTGATCCGGCTGGCCAGGGACGCCCGCCAGCGCGGCTGGTGGTACTCCTACCGGGACGTGCTGCTGAGCCGGTTCGAGTTCTTTCTCGGGCTGGAGTCCGAGGCCGATACGATCCGCGACTTCGAGCTGGCCATGATCCCCGGGCTGCTGCAGACCGAGGATTACGCCCGGGCCCTGATCCACGGCCTCATGACCTACGACGCCGCCGAGATCGAGCGGCGCATCGAGGTCCGGATGACCCGCCAGCGGCTCCTGGACCGGGAAGACCGGCCGCAGCTGTGGGCGATCCTGGACGAGGCCGCGGTGCGCCGGGTGGTGGGCGGCCACGCCATCATGCAGGCGCAGCTGCTGCACCTGGCCAACACCGTCGAGCAGGGCCGGACCACCATCCAGGTGCTGCCCTACGGCGCCGGGCCGCATCCGGGCCAGGCCGGCCCGTTTATCATCCTGGGCTTTGCCGAGCCCGCCGAGCCCGAGGTCGTCTATATGGAGACCATTGGCGGGAACCTCTATGTCGATAAGCCCGAAGAGGTACGGCTCTACGCGACGGCCTTTGACCAACTGCGCGCAGTAGCCCTGAGCCCGGCACAGTCGCGGACTATGCTGCAAGCACTGGCCGGGGAGCTGGGCATACGGATGAAGGAGGGGCGGGATGAGTAATCCTGACCTGACCCGAGCTGCATGGCGAAAAAGTAGTTACAGCGGTGCGAACGGCAGCTGCGTCGAGGTCGCGCCAGTATCCGGCGCTGCCCTCGATGACACTGTGATGGACGCAGCCGGGGCATCGCCCGCCGCGGTTGCGGTTCGTGATTCCAAGGACCGGGGCGGCCCCGCCCTGGTCTTCACCACCCGGCAGTGGCGAGCGTTCGCCGCCGGAATCAAGAACGGCGATCTCGAGCTCGCCTGACCGACTGACCGACTGACCGACTGACCGACTGACCGACTGACCGACTGTTCGCAGCGCGACGCCGCTGGCGGTGTGAAGCCGTCGGCGGCGTCGCGTTTTTTTCCGTTGGCGCCTGCCGGTTGACCTCCTGCCAAAGCAGGCTTACGTTCAGCAATCGGGACACCCTTCCGGGGAGCGGACGAGCAGGAAACAGGAGGCGATTCCGGCACCCTGTCTTCCAGTTCGCGGTCGCGACAGTTGGAGGGCACATCACGATGAAGTGGTCCACGCTCTGGGCGCGCACGCCGCGCTTCCTACGCAAGACATCCCTGCTGCCGGTGGCACTGGCGGCGGTCCTGGCCTTCCCGGTGGCGAGCGCGGGCGCTGCTACCCAGGCGCCGCAGGCACCGAGGGCTCCGCTGGCGCCGCTGGCTCCGCACCGGGCGGCGAGCGCCTCAGCCGCGTCCTGCCCGTGGCTGAACCAGTCGCTGCCCATCCGGCAGCGGGTCAGCCTCCTGCTGGCCCAGATGACGCTGGCTAACAAGATCACGATGGTGGAGGGCCAGGGCACCAGCCAGCCCTACGTGTTCTACATGGCGGCGCAGCCCTCCCTCTGCATCCCGGCCATGGGCCTGGAGGACGGCCCGAACGGCGTCGGAGACGGGCTGACCGGCGTCACGCAGCTGCCGGCCGGGGTCTCCCTGGCGGCGACCTTCGACCCGGCGCTGGCCCGCCGGTACGGCCAGGTCATCGGCGCCGAGTCGTATGGCAAGGGCGCAGCCGTCAACCTCGGCCCCACGGTCAACATCGATCGCGACCCGCGCTGGGGACGCTCGTTCGAGTCCTTCACCGAGGACCCGTTCCTGAACGCCGCGCTGGCCGTGCACGAGATCAGGGGCGTGCAGAGCCAGGGCGAGATGTCCCAGGTCAAGCACTACGCCGTCTACAACCAGGAGACCAACCGCAACACCCCGGCCGACAACGTCATCATCAGCAACCGGACGCTGCACGAGATCTACCTGCCGGCCTTCCAGCAGTCGGTGACCAAGGCCCGGGTGGCTTCGGTCATGTGCTCCTATTCAGTAATTAACGGCGCCTTCGCCTGTCAGAACCGGTACCTGGAGACCACCACGCTGAAGCAGCGCTGGCACTTCCCGGGCTTCGTCACCTCTGACTACGGGGCCATCCACTCGACCTCCGCGGCGCTGGACGGCACGGACATGGAGCAGCCGTTCAACACCTACTTCGGCCAGGCGCTGGCGACGGACGTGCAGAACGGGACGGTTCCGGTGTCGGTGCTGAACGACATGGTGAGCCGGATCCTGACGGAGATGTTCCGCTTCAGGCTGTTCAACCACCCGCTGACCGGCACGCCGGCCACCCCCGTGACGACGCCGGCGCACCAGGCCGTCTCCGTCAAGGTCGCCGAGGCCGGCACGGTCCTGCTCAAGAACTGGGGCGGGACGCTGCCGCTGTCGGCCGGCCATGGCGGCACGATCGCCGTCATCGGGCCGTCGGCATCGGCGTCCCCGACCGACGGCGGCGGCGGCAGCGCTCGCGTGACGGCGCCGTTCAGCATCACCCCGCTGCAGGGACTGACCGCCGCGGCGGGCGCCGCCACCACGATCCGTTACCGGCAGGGACTGCCGACCGATACCAGCCTGCCCGCGATCCCGGCTTCCGCGCTGTCGCCCGCCTACAGCCCGACGCCCTTCGGGGGCAGCTACTCCGGCACGCTGACCGCCCCGGAGACGGGCACGTACGTGTTCGCGCTGCAGAACTCCTGCGGTTGTTACACCCCGACCACCCTGTCGGTGGGCGGCCAGCCGCTCCTGGTGAACCCCGGCACGCCGCCGGTCAGCACCTACTCGGCCAGTGTCCGGCTGCAGGCCGGCCACACCTACCCCGTCCAGATCAGCGGCGTCTCCGCCAGCCTGACCTGGGCTACCCCGTCCGCGCTCGCTCCCGGCATCAGCCAGGCGGTCGCGGCGGCGAAGTCGGCCCGGACGGCCGTGGTAGTGGTTTCCGACAACACCGAGACCGAGGCCGCCGACCGGCCCAGCCTCAACCTGCCCTCCGCCCAGGACGAGCTCATCTCGGCGGTCGCCCGCGCCAATCCGCGCACGGTGGTCGTCATTGACGCCGGCGCCCCGGTCGCCATGCCGTGGCTCGGCCAGGTCGCCGCGGTGGTGGACGCCTGGTACCCCGGTGAAAGCAACGGGACTGCCCTGGCCAGCGTGCTCTACGGCCAGACCAATCCCTCCGGTCACCTGCCGGTGACGTTCCCGC
The DNA here is from genome assembly GCA_036510065.1 of Streptosporangiaceae bacterium. Taxonomy (GTDB): domain Bacteria; phylum Actinomycetota; class Actinomycetes; order Streptosporangiales; family Streptosporangiaceae; genus DASUBV01. The sequence continues at coordinate 32,465 of DATCEO010000051.1, forward strand.
GGAGCCTGGCCCAGGTGCCCGCCGCCACCCCGGCCCAGTTCCCCGGGGTCAACGGCCGGGTGCTCTACTCCGAGGGTCTCAAGGTCGGCTACCGCTGGTACGACGCCCAGGGCCTGACGCCGATGTTCCCGTTCGGGTACGGCCTGTCCTACACCCGGTTCGGCTTCAGCGGGCTCCGGATAGCCTCATCCCGCGCGGCGGGCGCGGCGGGCCGGCTGGTGCGGGTCACCGCGCGGGTGACCAACACCGGGCGGGTCACCGGCTCGGATGTCGTCCAGCTGTACCTGGGTGACCCGGCCGTGACGGGTGAGCCGCCCCGCCAGCTCAAGGGCTTCCAGAAGATCACCCTGGGGCCCGGCCAGTCCACGAGGGTCACCTTCACCCTGGACGCGCACGACCTGTCGTACTGGAACCAGTCGGCTAACGGCTGGGTGGTCCCGGCGGGAGCGTTCCGGGTCTACGTCGGTGACTCCTCGGCGCTGGCGGACCTGCCGCTGGGCGGCGGCTTCACCGTCGGCGGGTAGCCGCCCGGCGGCTGGCTGCCTGCGCAGCTGACTGCCCAGGGTGGCTGGCCATGGCCTACCCGGCCTGACGTCAGGCCGGGTAGGCCATGCCGGTGACGTTGACCAGGATCGAGTACAGCGAGCTGGTCGCGCAGATAAGCAGCTGGTTGCGCTTGGCGCCGGCGAAAGTGAAGTTGGCGACGGTCTCGGGCACGCGGATCTTCCCGATCAGCGTGCCGTCCGGGTCCAGGCAGTGCAGGCCGTCTCCCGCCGCGGCCCAGATCCGGCCCGCGGAATCGAGCCGGAGCCCGTCGAAAGTGCCGGCACCGCAGGTAGCGAGGACCGATCCGCCCGTAAGGCTCGCGTTGGCGTCGCCGGCTACGTCGAAGACGCGGATGTGCCGGCGCGCGCTGTCGGAGATGTAGAGCTGCCGCTCCTCGCCTGAGAAAGCGAGCCCGTTGGGCCGGTCGAAGTCGTCCGCCGCGATGGTGACCTGGCCGGAGGCCGGGTCGATCCGGTAGACGCGACACGCGCCGATCTCGCTCGGAGCCTGGTGACCCTCGTAGTCGCTGTCGATCCCGTAGCTTGGATCGGTGAACCACAGCGACCTGTCCGACCGCTCGACGATGTCGTTGGGGCTGTTGAGCCGCTTGCCTTCGTAGCTGTCGGCGAGCACCGTGAGCGACCCGTCATGCTCCGTACGGGTCACCCGGCGGTCACCCTGCTGACAGCTCACCAGCCGTCCCTGGCGGTCCACGGTGTGGCCGTTGGCGTAGCCGGCGGGCTGGCGGAAGACCCCGATAGCGCCGGTCGTCTCGTCCCAGCGCAGCGTCCGGTCGTTCGGGATGTCGCTGAACACCAGGTAGCGTCCGGCCGGAAACCAGGCCGGCCCTTCGGTCCAGCGGCATCCGCCATGCAGCCGTTCCAGCCAGTGATCGCCATGGCAGAACCGGAACCGCTCGTCCAGGACCTCGAAATCCGCCTTGACCGGACCCGTCATGGCACCCACCCTGGCAGGGAAACCGCGCGAGCTGGCAGCCGGGGCCGCCGGATCTGCGGACAGGCGGACAGCCGGCCGGCCCCGTGGCCATGATTCCGGTGCCGGTCGCCGGGTAGCGGTAACCGGGAGTGCAAGCAGCCAGCCAGACCGGAAGGCCCCACCCATGGATAAAAGCGACTTCATCGACAACCTGAACGCCGACCTGGGCACCGAGTTCCAGTCGATCGTGCAGTACGTCCAGCACACCGCCACGATCAAGGGACCCGAGTACGGCTCCATCGTCGAAGAGATGGGCGTGCATCTGGGCCAGGAACTCGAGCACGCCAAGACCCTGGCGGCCCAGATCGACTTCCTCGGCGGCACGCCGACGGTCCGGGTACCCGAGATCCCGGACTGCCCCGACGGAGCCACCGCGCTCAAGGCCGACCTGGACCTGGAGGAGCGGCAGCTGCAGCGTTATCGCGATCGTGTGGCCGAGGCGACCGAGCTCGGCCTCCCCGATGTGGCCGAGGCGCTGCGCCCGCTGCTGACGCAGACTCAGGATCATGTCATTGACTTGCGCGACGCCCTCGGCCACTAACGCCGCCCGCGGGCCGCTACCGGCCGCCGGCCGCCGGCCGGGGCCCGCGCCCGGCCGGCGGCCCGCGGCGGACGGCCGGCCATGAGCCCCGCCCGCGGTAAGCGCGCGGACCGCCCCGCGTCCTCGGACAAGCTGGCGCCTTATCACCGCAAGCGGGACTTCGCCCGGACGCCAGAGCCGGCCGGCGCCCCGCCGAGCCCGGACTACGCGGGCCGGCGGTTTGTCGTGCAGCGCCACCGGGCCCGGCGGCTCCACTACGACTTGCGGTTCGAGATCGACGGCGTGCTCGTGAGCTGGGCTGTGCCCAAGGGGCCGACGCTCGACCCCGCCGTCAAGCGCATCGCCATCCACGTCGAGGACCATCCGATCGAGTACCTCAACTTCGAGGGCGTGATCCCGGCGGGCGGCTACGGCGGCGGCGACGTCATCGTCTGGGACCGCGGCACCTGGGAACCCCACGCGACCGATGATCCGGCCGCCGCGGTCGCCGCGGGCGAGCTGCACGTCGACGTCTCGGGCGAGAAGCTGCACGGGCGCCTGATCCTGGTCCGCAGCGGCCCGGCCGACCGGACGGGCCAGGAGCAGTGGCTCCTGCTGCACAAGCATGACCAGGACAGCGTCGAGGGCTGGAACCCGGAGGACTTCCCGGGATCGGTGCTCAGCGGCCGGACCAACGACGAGGTCAAGGCCGACCCGGAGCGGGTGTGGCGATCGGACCTGCCGGCCGCGCAGGCATCGGTCCCGGTGGCCGGCGCCGACCGGAAGGCCAGCAAAACCGGGACCGCCGGCAAAGCCGGGAAGGCCCCGGCCGGAAAAGCCGGGAAGGCCCCGGCCGGAAAGGCCAGAAGCTCCGCTGCCGACGGCAAAGCGGGCACTCATCGTGGCCAGGCGCCCGATGCCCCGGCCGACCTCCAGCTGATTGACTCCGAGCGCAGCGCCGATGCCCTGAGCCAGCTCGACACTCTCGGTGCCAGCGGCAGCCTCGACGTCTTCGGCCGGCGCCTGCGCCTCACCAACCTGGACAAGGTGCTGTTTCCCGACCGGCCCGGCGAGGAGCCCGTCACCAAGCGCGAGCTGATCCGCTACACGATCCAGATCGCGCCGGTGGTCTTGCCCTACCTGGAGGGCCGCGCCCTCAACATGCACCGATTCCCCGGCGGTGCGCAGGCGGAAGGCTTCTGGCAGAAGCAATTGCCCGAGCACGCGCCCGACTGGATCGGCCGCTGGGATAACCCGGAGGCCGACCGCGGAAAGGTGCACACCTACCTCGTCATCAACGAGCCGGCGGCGCTGGTCTGGACGGCGAACTTCGGCGCGCTCGAATGGCACGCCTGGACCGCGCCCACCGACGACCCGCACACACCCAGCTACGCGCTCATCGACATTGATCCCGGCACCGAGACGTCCTGGTCAGACGTGCTGGTCCTGGCCCGGCTGCACCGGGCCGCGCTCGAGCACCTGGGCGTGCTCGGCCGCCCCAAGCTCACCGGCAGGCGCGGCATCCAGATCTGGGTCCCCGTCACGGGCGGGCTGACCTTCGAGGACACGAGGGCGTGGGTGGAGCAGCTCTCCCGCTCCGTCGGGGCGGTGGTGCCCGACCTGGTGAGCTGGAAGTGGGACGTCCGTGAGCGAGCGGGCCGCGCCCGGCTTGACTACACCCAGAACGTCAGTCATAAGACCCTGGTCGCCCCGTACAGTCCGCGTGCCGGCGCGGGCGCGCCGGTGTCGGCACCCATCGAGTGGGATGAGCTGGATGACCCATCGCTCCGGCCGGATTCCGTCACGATCCGGACGGCCATAGACCGGCTGGCCGAGCGCGGCGACCCCTTCCGGGCGTTGCTGTCCGCGGACCAGGAGCTGCCCGAGATTCGCTAGCGCCGGCCGCGGCAGCGGCGGCAGTAAGCAGCCGCTTTGCCGCAACCCGGCGCCCATGCGGCGCTGGCACTACCATGAGTGAATCGCCATAGTCCGGGGAGTAACGCGCGATGTCAGGGTCGACTCAGGGGTGGGATCAGGAAGCGGAGGATCCCCGAGATAACACGATCGACTTGCCGCGCCTCCGAGACGTCCCCCAGCCCTCCCCCCGGCCCATCCCGCCGGGACCGCCCCCATCGCGCCAGCCCGCGCCCCGCCAGCCGGCTCCCATCCAGCCAGCGCCACGCCCGCCGGCATCGCAGCCAGCGCCCAGGGCCCCCGTCCGAGAGCAGCCATTCCGCGCTCCGGCAGGGCCGGTCCCACCGCCCGCGATGCAGGGGCCTTCCCGCCGGACCTCCGTGCCCGAGCCGCTCCCGGCCCGGTCCACCACCCTCCCGTCACCGCTGGAGGCAGATCCACCGCCGGGTGCCCCGGACCCGACACTGGCGGTTCTCGCGGAACGGATCCGTGAACTCCAGGCCCTGGCGGCCAGCCCGTCTCCGCCTGTGCGGCCCGGCGGCACCGCTGGTCACGGTAATACCGCGACTGTCATGCCCGGTTCTGCGGTTCGCGCCGAAGTCGCGCCCGCCCCGCCAGAGGTCGCGGACGTTCCCCATTCGGGTGCAAACTCCGGACTTGCCCGGCAGGATGAACCCGTCAGCAGTCGCCCGGCAGCCGAGCCCGAGCCAGCCGTCGCCGGTGACTACGCTCCGATGGACGAACCTGCTCCCCAGCGATCATCGACGTCCGGGGGCCGGTCCCCGGAGGACGTCAGTAACCAGGACTACACGTCAGGTCAGGATCACCGGGTCATGGACCGTAGCAGTGGGCCGGCGGACAGCTACGGCGGCCCGCAGGACCGTTTTGCCCGAGGATCGCTGGCCGACCTGCGCCTCCGCCTCGAGCGCCTGCCGGCGGGACACCCGTCGTCGCCCTACGAGGACACCGGCGCGCCCCGCCCCGCCCCGCAGCAACTACGCCAGCTAGAGCTTCCCCTGGCCGACGAGGAACGCGAGTCAGACCCGTCGGCCCGGGCCAGTTTGCTGGCGGCAACGGCAGGTGATCGCAATGGCTCGGCCCGCCCCCCGCTGGCCAGCCCTGGCCCCGGCGCTGAGGACGCGACCAGCCCCGCGCCTGGCTGGAAACTCAGTCATAACGGACCAGGTCTGCCGGTCGCCGCGCCCCCCGGAACTGGATCTGCCAGGCCGCAGCTGCCGACGCCGAATGGCAAGTCCGATAACGGTGACTGGAATGATCCTGATGGCGGCGCCGCTGGCCAGAACGGGCACTCCGGCCGGTACGCCACGTTCGGCGATCTGGCCGCCGCCCCCTCAGCCAGAGCCGTGCCGCCGGCTGCGGACGCGGGAGGCTACGACACTGGCAGCTTCGATGCTGGCAGCCTCGACACCGGCAGCTTCGAGAGCCCGAGCCTCGACACTGGCAGTCTCGACACTGGCAGTCTCGACACTGGCAGCCTCGAGACCCCGAGCCTCGAGACCCCGAGCCTCGACACCGGCAGCCTCGACACCGGCAGCCTCGACACCGGCAGTTATCAGGCCACGGGGCTTCGGCCGGCTGAGCGCGGTGCCCCTGACCAGGCTGCGGCCAGCAATGGCGCAGCCACCCACGGGGCCGCCACCCACGGGGCTGGCAGCCGCGAGGCCGCCGACAAGCCCGCCCCGGACCGCGGGCCAGCCGCGCCTCCGGCCGGCCAGGCTCCGGCCGCCCCGGCAGCCGCCCGTCGCGGCGGTCTCACGCCCGAGCAGGAGCAGATCGCCAATCGAGCCCTAGGCCGCTACCGGGCCGCCGACGGGCGCAACGTGTTCGGCGGCTACGGGGAGAGCGGCCTCACCCCGGCCATCCGGCGGGTCGAGTCGCATTTGCCGCACGGCCGGCTCGCGGGAGACAGCGAGGACTACACGCTCAAGTCTCCCGAGCGCTTCAAGGAAAAGCTGGCGCGGATGATCGCGCGCAATCCCGGCGTCCCCGCCGAGGAGCTCGTGGCTGAGATCTATGATGCCGCGCGGTACACATTCGTGTTCGAGCCGCAGGAGTACACCGACGGTACCTGGCTGGTCCACCGTCGGCTCAAGGCCCAGGGCTTCGAGCTCGAGGCCAGACGCAACCGGTGGGAAACCCCCGAGTACAAGGGCATCCGGACCCGCTGGCGTGACCCGGCTCATGACCTGGCCTTCGAAGTGCAGTTCCACACGCCGAGCAGCTGGGACGTGCTGCAGCGCACGCACGAGGCCTACCTCCGGATCACCGACCCGCAGACGCCGCAGGCCGAGCGGGCCCAGTTGCGGTCCAGCCAGGTGGCCGCCGCCGCCGCGAGCCGGCCGCCGCCGCGCTGCGCCGAGATCGGCGACTTCCGCGCGGACACGAGGTAGCCGATGGCAGCGCAAGTGCAGTACTACGCCATCGTCACCGTGAGCCGCACCGTCCGGGCAGCATCGGGTCTCGCGCGGCGGACATTCGCGGCCGACGGCCCAGTAGACGAGACCCTGCGGGCGGACATGACCTGGCAGCCGGACTCCGCGATCGTCGAGTGGGAGTACGGCGACGTCGGCGCCGAGTTCGTCCGGGTCAGCGAGACCGAGGCTGACCAGCTAGTCGAGTCGTTCCGAGCCACCTGGCGCACACTCGCCTAGCCCCGCCACCACCTGCCGCGCCCGTTCGCCCGATCGCACCTCGCCCGCCACACAGCCCCCACCGCCCCACACCCCCAGCTCGCCGCCCGCCCTCGCACCGCGCCAGCCCGGTGCCGATGAGGAAATCCATTGCGGCCGCCACTAACTGGCTGTTCTGCGGTGCCGAATCAGGAGGCGGGGTGCTGGCCCCTGGCAGGGGCCGAGCCGGCTTCGTCGCCGTGCCCGGGAAGCGGCCCGCTGTCGTGCACAGGCCGCTCCCCCGCCCCGTACGCAGGAAGCTGCCCGGTGTCATAGGCGGGCCGCTCGCCGGTCTCAGAAGCGGGGAACTGCCCGGTGTAGGCGGGAAGCTGCCCGGTGTCATAGGCGGGCCGCTCCCCGGACTCAGAAGCGGGGAACTGCCCGCTGTCGTAGGCAGGGAACTGGCCGGTGCGGTAGGCCGCGAACTGGCCCGTGTCCGCGCCGAGTGGCTGGCCAGGGGGCCGGGGCGCGGTCATCGGCCGGACGGGATGGTGGATCTCCTGCGACGGGTCGGCGGGGCGCTGGGCAGGTACCGGGCCCGTTCCGTCGAGTCGCCAGCCCTCGTCGGAGTACTGCGCGTCGAGATAGTCGTCGCCGGCCTGTTCCCGGGGGGCACCGGCATGCCCGGGGCCAAGCGCCCCGGCGCGGGCGGCTGCGGCATCGCGCACTCCGACAGTGACGGGTCGGATGGCGCCATCGCGGAGCGGGCCCAGCCAATCGTCGGCCGCGTCCGCAGCAGCATCGCCGAGCCCGTCGTCAGCCGACCGCGCCGACCGCACAGACCCTGACGGCTGCACCGGGCCAGACTGCACCGGGCCAGACGCCGACCGGACAGATCCCGGCGGGCCAGACCCCGGCGGGACAGACCGGACCGGGACGCGCGGACCCGTGATCACCACGATCACGCAGACCAGGCCGAGGGCCAGGCCAGCGGCCGCCAGCACCGCGCCGAGCGAGATGAGCTGCTTGAGGCCGCCGGCGGGCTGCTCTAGCCTGGTGATCTCGCCAATCAGCATCAGGCTGACCCCGGCCATGAGGACCACCGCGCCGCCCGACGTCAGCGCCAGGGATAGGCGCGTCCTGCGCGTGGCGGTCGCGCTCGGGTCCACTGCTCCACGATTGCATGCAGCACTGGGCATCGCAACCGAATCCCGGTCAGGGCGTATCACACCGATGGCAGCTACCGGGGGCGACGAGACCCGGGCCCACGCTGTACGCTCCAGCCGAACGAGGAGGCGCTGGGATGGGGCAGGGTCAGCAGGTCGTGGTCGGCCTGGACAATGGCGGCACGGCTAACAACGCGACGGTTCTGGACGCCGGCGGCCGGTTCCTGGTTGACCAGCTGGTCGAGACGCCTAGCCGGGTCCGGGAAGGCCCGGCCGTCGCGGTCGAGGCGCTGGCCGAGTCATTCGAGCAGATCCTGCTGATCACCGGCACGCCGCGGACAGCGGTCCTGGGCATCGGGCTCGACACGCCCGGCCCGGCCAGCGCCGACGGCGTCATCTCCTACCGCGGCGCGGTGAACTTCGCCGATCCGGCCTGGCGCGGATTCGACATCCGGGGCGCCGTCGAGGCCAGGATCGGCCTCCCGGTGGTGTACAACAACGACGCCAACGCGGCGTCCCTGTATGCCCATCACGCGCACTTCGGGGTGGACGCGGCCCGGCACTCGTCGGTCTCCCTCATCGTGGGGACCGGCCTTGGCGGCGGCGTCGTCGAAGGCGGCCAGGTGGTCCGGGGCGCTGCGGGGATGGCGGGCGAGCTCGGCCATCTCCGCATCCCGATGGATGGCCTGCTGGCCGAGGGCCAGCCCGTGCCCAGCTGCAACTGCGGCCTGCCCGGCGACGCGGAAAGCGTTGCCTCGCTGTCCGGGATCATCACGAACCTGCTGCCGTACTGGCTGACCCGCTACCCCGATCATGAGCTGGCCAGCGCGCAGTCGCTGCGCCAGGCGGCCAAGCTCGTCCGCGGCCTCGGCGAGGCCGGCGACCCGATGGCCCGGGCGATCTTCCGCCAGCAGGCCATCGCCATCGGCCGCCTGTTTACAATGGCCGCCGGGTTCACCGATCCCGACATCTACTTTGTCGGCGGCGGCATCGTCGAAGCCTCTCCGGAATTCAGCAGCTGGTTCCTGGACACCGTCCGCGAGCACACCGACCTGCGCGAGGAGCAAGCCAGCATCGAGACCTTCGCCCTGGTCCCCGACCTCGACATGGCCGGCGCCCGGGGGGCCGCCATCGCCGCCAGCGAGGCCCTGCGCGGCGGCCGGCTCAGCCTCGCGCGGTAGCCGACTGCTCGCTCCAGGCCTGCTCCAGCGCCTGGGTGAAGGTGGCCGACGGCTGCGCGCCGGAGACGCCGTACCTGGCGTCGAGGACGGCGAAGGGCACCCCGGTGATGCCCATGGCCCTGGCGTGCTCCTCGTCGGCGCGCACGGCCTCGGCGTAGGTGCCGTCCGTCAGCATCTGGCGAACCTCGTCCTCGTCGAGCCCGGCCGCCACCCCCAGCGTGACCAGCTCCGCCGGCTCGAACACCGGCCGGCCCTCGGCGAAGTACGCCTCGTACAGCCGCTGGAGCACCTGCCCCTGCATGCCGCGTTCCCGGCCCAGCCGCACCAGCCGGTGCGCGTCGAAGGTATTGCCCATCACCCGGCTGGAGTTGAAGGACAGTCCGTCGGCGGCCGCCTTGGCCGCCACCGACGCCTCCGCGTCTCCGGCCTGCTCGGGGCTCAGCCGGTACTTGGACGCCAGCAGCTCCAGGATCGGCGTACCCGGGCCGGCCGGGATCAACGGATCCAGCTCGAACGCGTGGTACACCACCTCGACCTCATCGCGGTGGCCGAACTCAGCCAGGCCCCGCTCGAACCGGCGCTTGCCGATGTAGCACCACGGGCAGACGATGTCACTCCAGATATCCACGCGCATGTCAGCGGTGAACCGCGCGATCGCGGCCAGGATTCCCGCGGCCGGCCCGCGATTCCCGCCGGGTGCCCCGCGTCCCGTGCGGCCAGGCTCTTCCCGGCCCGCAGGACGTCGGCTAGCGTAGCCGGATTGACATGCGAGTGATCTTCACCGCCGGGCCCGGAGGCACTGATGGATCGTCAGGTCAAGTACGTCCTGCAGGAATCGGAGATACCGCGGCAGTGGTACAACATCGTCGCCGACCTGCCGTCCCCGCCGCCCCCGCCGCTGCACCCCGGCACCGGTCAGCCCGTCGGCCCCGACGACCTGGCCCCGCTGTTCCCCGCCGCCCTGATCGCCCAGGAGGTCTCGGCCGAGCGGCACATCGCCATCCCCGATGACGTCCTTGACGTCTACCGGCTCTGGCGGCCCACTCCCCTGTACCGCGCCCGGCGGCTGGAGAAGGACCTGGGCACCCCGGCCCGGATCTACTACAAGTACGAGGGCGGCAGCCCGGCGGGCTCGCACAAGCCGAACACGGCCGTGCCGCAGGCGTATTACAACGCCGCCGAGGGTGTAGCCAAGCTGACGACCGAGACCGGGGCGGGCCAGTGGGGCAGCGCGCTGGCGTTCGCCGCGGCGCAGTTCGGGCTCCAGCTCGAGGTCTGGATGGTGCGGGCCTCCTATGACCAGAAGCCCTACCGCAAGATGCTGATGGAGACCTACGGGGCGACCGTGCACCCGAGCCCGTCGGATCTCACCAGCTCGGGCCGGGCGGTCCTGGCCGAGCACCCTGATTCCACCGGCAGCCTCGGCATCGCGATCAGTGAGGCCGTGGAGGTAGCGGCCGGCGACCCGGCCGCCCGCTACGCGCTGGGCAGCGTGCTTAACCACGTCCTCATGCACCAGACCGTCATCGGTGAGGAGGCCATCCAGCAGCTGGCCCAGGCCGGGGACACCCCGGATGTCATCGTCGGCTGCACGGGCGGCGGCTCGAATTTCGGCGGCCTGGCGTTCCCGTTCCTGCGGGAGAAGCTGGCGGGCCGGATGAACCCGGTGATCCGGGCGGTGGAGCCCGCTGCCTGCCCGTCGCTCACCCGCGGCGTCTACGCCTACGACTTCGGTGACACGGCCGGGCTGACGCCGCTGCTGAAGATGCGCACGCTCGGCCACGCGTTCATCCCCGACCCGATCCATGCGGGCGGCCTGCGTTATCACGGCATGTCGCCGCTGCTGTCGCACATCTACGAGCTGGGGCTGATCGAGGCGGTGGCCAAGCCGCAGTCGGAGTGCTTCGCCGCCGGCCTGCGGTTTGCCCGGACCGAGGGCATCGTGCCCGCCCCGGAGCCGACGCACGCGGTGGCCGCCTGCATCGAGGAGGCGCTGCGCTGCAAGGAGAGCGGCGAGCAGAAGGTCATCCTGACCGCATTGTGCGGCCATGGCCTGCTCGATCTCCCGGCCTACGCGAACTACCTGTCGGGCGAGCTGACCGACTACGCGCTGAGCGACTCGGCCATCGAGGAGGCCCTGGCCGGACTGCCAGCGCCGGCGTCCTGAGCACGCGGGCCGGCGCCGCGGCCGGGGATCAGCAACCCGCCTTATCCGTAGACGCGCTCCGGTGCCAGGCAGGCCGCGTAGGAGGCCGGGTCGATGTTCCCGCCGGACAGCACCACCGCCGTGCGGCGGCCCGCGGCGGAGACCGCTCCGGTGCGCAGGGCGGCCAGGGCCACGGCGCCGCTCGGCTCAACGACGATCTTCAGGCGGGCGAAGCAGAACCGCATGGTCTCCAGGATGGCCTCCTCGGAGACGGTCACCACGTCCTCCAGCAGCCGCGAGTTGACCGCGAAGGTGAGCTCCCCCGGCTGCTGGGCCAGCAGGCCATCGGCGATCGTGACTGGCTCGGCCAGGGTGACCCGGCGGCCCGCTCGCAGCGACTGTCGGGTGTCGTCGGCGCCCGCCGGCTCCACGCCGATCACCGACACCTCCGGCAGCAGCGCCTTGACGGCGGTCGAGACCCCGGCGGCCAGGCCGCCCCCGCCCACCGGGACCAGCACCTGGTCCAGGCCGCCGTCGCCCGCCTGCTCGGCCAGCTCCAGGCCGAGCGTGCCCTGCCCGGCCATGACGTCGTAGTCGTCGAACGGCCGGATGATGGTCATCTTGCGGTCCGCCGCGATCGCAGCGGCAACCTCCGCCCGCTCCTCCCGCGCAGGGTCGTAACGGCGCATCTCCGCGCCGTAGCCCTCGATGGCGGCCAGCTTGGCGGGAGAACCAGTGGCCGGGACCACCACCACAGCCGGAATGCCCAGCAGCCGCGCGGCCAGGGCCACGGCCCCGCCATGATTGCCGGACGAGTAGGCCACCACCCCGGCGGCCCGCTCCGCCCCGTCCAGGAGGCTGAGCCGGTTGTAGGCGCCGCGGAACTTGAAGGCGCCGGCCCGCTGAAAATTCTCGGCCTTGAGCAGGACGCGGCCGCCGCACTCCCGATCGAGCGTGGCCGAGCTGAGCAGCGGCGTGCGATGCGCGACTCCGTCCAGCCGGGCCGCCGCGGCCCGGATGGTCTCGATGGTCAGGCCCTGGCTGAGTCCGTTCCGGTAGCTGATCACGGCTCCATTGTGCCAACCATGACAACTCGGTCATCCCCGCCGGCCGGCGCCGGGGTCAGGTGCCCAGGAGCTTGGCCTTGGCGGCGGCGAACTCGCTGTCGCTAAGCGCGCCCTGCTGGTGCAGTCCGCTCAGCCGGTTCAGCTGATCAGTCATCGATGACCCGTCCGGGCCGGCCGGAGCCGCCGAGGGGGCGGCCGGCGGGGCGGACTGCTGCGAGCCACCTTGTGCGTTACCAGATTCAGCCTGCTGCTGGCCCCGGTTCTTGCCGACCATGTAAGCACCGCCGCCGATCACGGCTGCCCGCATCAGCGGGCGTCGTCGCACGAACATGCCGCTCTCCTTCCGCTGCGATCGCGATCGCGCGGGCCGTCCCAGCCGCGGCCGGGACGTCCCGCGCTGAAGCCTGGTTACAGGTCGTCCGGCAGGGACAGCCCGAGGGAGATCATGATCTCTGGCGCGGCCGCCACCACCTTGGGGCCGCCGACCTGCGGGGAGATCGCGCGCAGCACGCCGAGGATCTCGCCGGGCGTCGCGCCGGCCTCCAGGGCGTTCGATACCTGCCACAGGTAGGAGGCCGGGGGCGCGTCCAGCGCGATGAGCGAGGCGATCTTGACGAGCGCGTAGCTGCGGGGGTCCAGGCCGGACTCCTCGCGCCACCGCTCGCGCATCTGCAGGCCTTCCTCGATGACGTCCACGTTCCCCGTGGACAGGCCGGAAAGGGCGTCCCTGGTTTCCCTATCGACGTCCACGTGCATGGGCACTGCCATGTCTGGTCCTCTCGTGGTGGCTGGGGACGGCGCTGCCGCCGGTGGTCTTACTGGCCCACCGTCGCCGGTCGGCCGGCCCGATGCGTCACCCGGAGGGGATGGTTGTCCGATGCCGCACGGCCCGCGCCGCCCCTAAGATCAGCAGTCACGCCCCGATCAGGAGGTACTCGCGGATGTCCGAATTGGCCGCCACCAGCCCTGCCGCCATCGACCGGCACCGCCTCATCGAGCTGATCAAGCGTGAGCGGACGCTGTACCGGGTGAACTTTCCCGCCTCCTGGGAGGCGTTCTCCGCCGCCGGGCACAACCTGCTGGGCGGCGTGCCCATGACCTGGATGCGGATGTGGCCCGGGGACTACCCGCTGTATTACGCGGCGGCCTCCGGGGCCCGGCTGATCGACGTCGACGGCAACGAGTTCATCGACTTCTGCCTGGGCGATACCGGCGCGATGGCCGGTCACTCGCCGGTGGCGGTGCAGGAAGCGATCTCCCGCCGGTACGGCGAGGCCGGCGGGGCCACCACGATGCTGCCGACCCAGGACGCCGCCTGGGCGGGCGCCGAGCTCGCCCGGCGCTTCGGCGCGCAGTACTGGAGCTTCACGCTGAGCGCCACCGACGCCAACCGGTGGGCCATCCGGCTGGCCCGGCAGATCACCCAGCGGCCCAAGATCCTGGTGTTCAGCTACTGCTACCACGGCAGCGTGGACGAGTCGTTCATCATCTCGACGCCCGACGGCCCGCGTACCCGGCCCGGCAACGTGGGCGCGCCGGTCGACCCGCGGGAGACCACCCGGGTGACGGAGTTCAACGACCCGGCCGGGCTTGAGCGCGAGCTGGCCCACGGCGACGTCGCCGCCGTGCTGATGGAGCCCGCGCTGACCAACATCGGCATCGTGCTGCCCGAGCCCGGCTACCTGGACGCGGTCCGGGCGCTGACCCGCCAGTACGGAACTTTGCTGATCAACGACGAGACGCACACGTTCAGCGCCGGGCCCGGCGGCTGCACCGCGGCCTGGGGCCTGGAGCCGGACATCGTCACGGTCGGCAAGTCCATCGCCGGCGGGATCCCGGCCGGCGCCTACGGGCTCGCGCCGGAGCTGACGGAGCTCATCCTCAACGACCCCGATGCCGACATCAACGACACCGGCGGCGTCGGCGGCACGCTGGCCGGCAACGCGCTGTCGATGGCGGCGATGCGGGCCACCCTCGAGGAGGTCCTGACCGACCAGGCGTTCGCGGGGATGATCGAGGTCGGCACCCGGTTCGCCGCCGGGGTGCAGGGCGTCCTGGACCAGTACCGGCTGCCGTGGAGCGTCGTTCAGCTGGGCGCTCGCGTCGAGTACCGGTTCAGCCCCGAGCCGCCGCGCACCGGCGGGGAGTCCGCGGCCGCCGCCGATTCCCGGCTGGACGAGTACCTGCACCTGTACACGGTCAACCGGGGGGTCCTGATGACGCCGTTCCACAACATGGCGCTGATGTGCCCGGCCACGACGGCCGCGGACGCGGACGCCCACGCCGGGGTGTTCGCCGCAGCGGTGGCGGACCTGGTCGGCTGACCCGCGACGCCTGCTGAGGGATGGCAGGAGCCGGCGGGTCAGGCCGGCCGGCCGAACGGGCTGAGCAGGGCGACGCCGCACCGGGCTAGGGCGGCAGTGTTCCGGGTGACGAGCGCCCAGTCCCGCACCTTGGCCGACGCGGCGAGCAGCCCGTCGATGACGGGCAGCGGGTCGGGAACGCTCAGCAGGCCCACTCCTGCGCGGTCTCGACGTCGATGCCGACGACGTGATCCTGATAGCTGGTGCGCAGGCCGCGGTACCACCACTCCAAGGCGTCCGCCTGGACGGGGTCCTTGCGCCGGAGCCGCTCAATACCGATGCGGATCTCGCCGATGGTCAGGACACTGAGGAACAGCTGGGCGGACGGAACGGTCTCATACCAGTCCAGGACCGCCGGATCCGGGTGCCGCCTGCGAAGCTCTGAAAGCACGCTGGTGTCGAGCAGGTAGTTCACGGCCGCGCGGCCCAGTCAATGTCGCGCGGGCCCTCGCCCGGCCGGCGGATGTCGAGATCATCAAAGTCAGGGCCGGATCGCAGGTAGTCCTTGAACCCGACGGCCTGGCCGCACAAGTGCCGGTACTCCGCGATCTCGATCACCACGGCGATCTCCTGGCCATGGCGAGTCACCACCTGCGGGCCGTCGGTCTGCGCCGTCCGGATGAGCTCACTGAAACGCCCATGATGGTGAAGCCTTTTGTGGGTCCCCACACCCAAAAGGCTTCACGATCATGGCGGGAAGACCTGAGCATCGCCAGGCCAGTGGCATGGTGGAAGGGTGAGTTATCACATCATGGGTCACCCGGTCCGCCGATCCGGCGGCCGGCCTGCTCTTGCCCTCGGCGCCATCACCCTGGGCGGCCTGGGCATCGGCGGCTTCGGCGGCGGCGGACTGGGCCGCGGCCTGGTTCACCTGTTCATCTGGCGCCTGATCTGGCGCGGCGGCCTCGCGATCTGGCGGGTGCCGATCTTCGGGCCGGCGATCGACATCGTCCTGGCCCTCGCGATCGTCGCGCTGCTCGTCCTCAGGTCGCAGCTCGGGCCGGGCTGGTGGCAGCGCCTGGGCCGCGGACCGCGCGGCGGCGGCTCCAGCGGCGGGGCGCCCGGCGGCGAACCGCGCGGCTGGTAAGGCACCGACCGCGCGGCTGGTGAGGCCCGGCCGGCGGGATTCGGCTGATCAGCTGACGGGCCCGCGAGTTATGGTGTCGGCATGCCCGATCGCAAGGAGACTATCGAGGTCAGCGACCGCAGCGTGGTCATCTCCAACCCGGACAAGGTCTACTTCCCGCGGACCGGGCACACCAAGATGGACCTCGTCCGGTACTACCTGAGCGTGGCCGACGGTGCCCTGCGGGGCGCGGCCCGGCGCCCGGTGGTGCTCAAGCGCTTTGTCAACGGCGCCGAGGGCGAGGCGTTCTTCCAGAAGCGGGCCCCGTCCTCCCGGCCGGACTGGCTGGAGACGGTGGAGCTGAAGTTCCCGTCCGGGCGGACCGCCGACGAGATCGTGATCAGGGACGCTGCCGGCCTGGCCTGGATGGTCAACCTGGGCTGCATCGACATCAATCCGCACCCCGTCCGCGCCGACGACCTGGATCATCCCGACGAGCTGCGGGTGGACCTGGACCCGGTGCCGGGCGTGGAGTGGGCGCAGATCGTCCGGGTCGCGCTGGTGGCCCGGGACGTGCTGGCCGATTTCGGGCTGACCGGGTGGCCGAAGACGTCGGGGTCGCGCGGCATCCACATCTACAGCCGGATCGAGCCGCGCTGGACCTTCACCGAGGTACGCCGGGCCGCCGTGGCGCTGGCCCGCGAGGTCGAGCGGCGGGCCCCCGGTGACGCCACCGCGCGCTGGTGGAAGGAGGAGCGGCACGGTGTCTTCGTCGACTACAACCAGAACGCCAAGGACCGCACGATCGCCTCGGCCTACTCCGTCCGGCCCACCCCCGATGCCCGGGTGTCGGCGCCGCTGACCTGGGACGAGGTGCCCGGCTGCGATCCTGCGGCGTTCACCATCGACACGATGCCGGACCGGTACGCGCGGCTGGGTGACGTCGGGGCCGGGATCGACGAGGCAGTCGGCTCGCTGGCGGCGCTGCTGGAGCTGGCGGACAGGGACGAGGCCGCCGGGGTGCCCGACGCGCCCTGGCCCCCGCATTACGAGAAGCAGGCGGGCGAGGCGCCCCGCGTCCAGCCGTCCAAGCGGCGCGCCCCCGCGGGCGGCACCGCCGCAGCTGCGGAGGCGGCGAAGGATCCGGCGGTCCTGCCGGCCGCGCCGGGCAAGGCCAGCGGGGCAAGCGGCCGGCGCAAGACGTCGATGCCGCTGATCGAGGTAGCCAGGGCGGCTACCCAGGCCGAGGCCCTGGCCGGGCTGGAGCGCTGGAAGGAGCGGCACGCGGCCGCCGCCGCGCTGCTGGAGCCCGCCGACGTCATGGTCGACTCCATGCGCGGCCGGTCCTCGACCTGGACCCGGATCCGGCTGAACCTGCGGCACGTCCCGGAGGCGGAGCGGCCCGGCCAGGAGGTGCTGGAGGTGGATTATGACCCGTTCGCCGGGTTCGAGCCACCGCCGCGCTCGCCGCGCTCGCCGCGCTCGCCGCGCTCGCCGGGCCGCGGCCAGGACCGGGCCTAAGACGCCCCCACCCCGGCAGCGCGCCCCCGGCAGCCGGCCGCTCAGGCCGCGATGTCGCGCTCGGCGATGACGCGGCTGGGCCGGATCCGGACCAGCAGCTCGCCCGGCACGCCGTTGCGGGCGCCGAACTCCGCGCCCCGATCGGCCCCCATGTACCGGCCGCCGATGACCTCGGACCACTTCCTGAGCTCGTCCAGGTCCTCCGACAGCGTCGCCTCCCCCTCGATGACGACAAAGCTGAACGGCGGCTCCTGGTCATCGACGCACAGGCATACTCGCGGGTCGCGCCGCAGGCAGCGGCCCTTGACGCTGTCCTCGCCGGTGGTCAGGATGACGTCCTCGCCGTCCAGCACGAACCAGATCGGCGTGACGTGCGGCCGGCCATCCGCCCGGGTCACGCCCAGCTTGCCGGTCCTGGTGCCGGTCATCACGAACTCGTGCCACTGCTGTGGTGTCATCTTCGCCATGCGCCCACCGTAGGACAGCGGCCGGTCCGGCCTTCGGTCAGGCGTGGCTGAACTTGATCAGGAACTCCAGCGTGCCGGTGCTCGCGGTGGTCACGAAACTGCCGAAGCTGGGGTTGGGGATGCCGTACTGGGCGAACACCACGGGAAGCGTTCCCGACACCTCGATGCCGGAGGCCGTCCGCTCGGCGCTGAGCGGGAAGCTGACCGACCGGGTATGACCGTGCAGGGTGAGCTGGCCGGCCGCGTGGTAGACCCTGACCGTGCCGGCGGCCGGCACCGGCGCCAGCTCGATCGGCGAGGTCAGCCGCAGGGTGCCCGTCGGGTACTGCGCCGTGTCCATGATCCGGCCGTTGAACTGGGCGTCACGCTGGCTCTGGTCGCTCTTGACCGTGGCCAGCTGGGCCGTGAAGGAGCCGGCGGTCACCTTCGTGCCGCTGATGGTCAGGCTGCCGGTGATGCTGCTGGTCCGCCCCACGGCCAGGTTGTTCTGGCCCAGCAGTATTTCCTTGACCCGGTAGCCCACCACCGAGCCGGTCCCGACCTTCCAGCTGCCCGCGACCGGGCCGCCCGAGCCGGCCGCCTGGCTGCCGGTCGCCGCGGCCGGGGACGACGGGAGGGCGGCCGCGGGCGAGGAGCTGGCGGCAGCACCCGGCTTGAGGCTCAGCGCGGCCGGAGCCGGCCCCGAGATGACGTGAATGTAGAAGTACGTCCCGCCGATCGCCAGGGCAGCGACGACGACCACGCCCCCGGCCAGCCAGATCGCCCACCGCCGCGCACGAGACCGTGCCATCGCCGACCACCCGTCTAACTGGCCGGGCTATGTCAGCCGAGCCTGCTGGTTATGGCACCAGAGCTTCCCGGGAGCGACCGAGCACGTGCTGGAGGTTTCCTCTAAGCCGCCTCTGCGAGCCGCCGCCGGCGGGCGCCACCCGGGGCGCCGCCCGCCGTGCCCCGTCGCCGCGCCGGTCAGACGACCCGGTCGAGCAGCGTGGCCAGCAGCTCCAGGTGATCCAGGTCGTGCAGGTCCAGGACCTGAAGGTAGGCGGTCTGCGCGCCGATCTCCGCGAAGGCCCCGAGCCGGTCGGCGATCTGCGCGGGCGTGCCGGCCAGCGCGGTTTCCCGCAGGTCGTCGACGTCCCGGCCGATCGCCGCGGCGCGCTCCCGCACCTGCGCATCGGTAGAACCGCAGCACACGGTCTGGGCGATCGAGTAGACCATCGACGACTCGGCTCGCCCGGCGGCCGCGCAGGCCTCCCGCACCCAGCCGAACGTGGCGGCCGTGTTCTCCAGGCTGGCGAACCCCCGGTTGAACTCGTCCGCGTAGCTGGCGGCCAGCGCCGGCGTCCGCCGCCGGCCGCCGCCGCCGATCAGGACCGGCGGCCGTGGCCGCTGGGCCGGCTTGGGCAGGCCGGGTGAGTCGGTCACGGTGTAGTACTGGCCGCTGAACGAGAACGTCTCGCCCTCGGGCGCCGTCCACAGCCCGGTGATGATCGCCAGCTGCTCCTCGAACCGGTCGAACCGCTCCTTGAGCCCGGGGAAGGGCATCGCGTAGGCGGCGTGCTCGGCCTCGTACCAGCCCGCGCCGAAGCCGAACTCCACCCGGCCGCCGCTCATCTGGTCGACCTGCGCCACCGAGATGGCCAGCGGCCCCGGGTACCGGAACGTGGCGGCCGTCATCAGCGTGCCGAGCCGGATCCGCGAGGTCTCCCGGGCCAGGGCGCCCAGCGTGACCCACGAGTCGGTGGGCCCGGGCAAACCGCTGACGTCGCCCATATTCAGGTAATGATCGGACCGGAAGAACGCGTCGAACCCCAGGTCCTCGGTCGCGCGGGCCACTCGCAGCAGGGTCGGGTAGTCGGCCCCCTGCTGCGGCTCGGTAAAGATCCGCAATTTCATGGCCCCATACTCTCGCGACGCCCGCACGGGCCTTCCCCCTGGCCGGCCTTACTAGCGTGGTAACGACAGCTCGGGGTCAGCGCGCCCGTCAGCCTGACGAGCTCCCCGGTGCCTGCGGCCGGGACAGGGTGGCCAGGCACTCGACGTGGTGGGTCATCGGGAAGGCGTCGAAGGCCCGGAGCCCGTCCAGCGCCCAGCCGCCGGCGACCAGCAGCCTCAGGTCGCGGGCCAGGGTGGCCGGATCGCACGACACGTAGGCGATGGCGCGCAGGCTGGCGGGCGCGCCTGCCAGTGCGTCGATGACCGCCCGGTCCGCGCCGGCCCGGGGCGGATCCAGCACCGCCACCGACGCTCCCGACAGGCCGATCCGGCCCAGGACCTGGCCCGCATCGCCGCGATGCACCCGCGCCCACGGCCACTCGCGCAGGTTATGCCGCGCGTCGCGGACCGCGGTGGTATCGGACTCCACGCCGATCACGGTGCCGCTCGGCCCGACCGCCCGGGCCAGGGCCCCGGTGAACAGCCCGGCCCCGCAGTACAGGTCGATCGCCCCGTCGCCGGCCTGGGGGGCGAGCGCCTGGCCGACCGCCTCGGCCAGCGCGTCGGCCGCCGCCGGGTGCACCTGCCAGAAGCCGGCCAGGTCCACTCGCCAGTCCCGCCCGGCCGCGTGCTGGGTCAGGTAGCCGCGGCCGGCCACGGCCGTCCGGGCCCCGCCCCGGCCGACCGACCGCAGGCTGTCGGCGGCGACCGGGGGGACCGGGCCCCGCAGCGGGCCGGTCACCAGGACGGCGCGCTCGCCGGTGGCCGGGACCGCGGCCACCTGGACCGACGTGGCGCCTGGCCAGCGGCTGCCCGTCACGCCGGTGGCGTTGACCGCCGGGTAGGCGATCGGGCACTCCCCCACCTCGGTGATCTCATGCGAGCGGTGGCGGCGCAGGCCGGGGGTCCCGTCCGGGCCGATGGCGAAGGCGACCCTGGTCCGCCAGCCGAGCCCCGGCGCGCTGCCCGGCCGTCCGCCGCCGCCCTCGCCGTCGCCGTCGCCGTCGCCGTCGAGCGGCTCCACCGTGACCTCGCGGTCGAGGCCGCCGATCCGGGCCAGCTGCTGGCGGATGACTGCGGCCTTCAGCCGCCGCTGGGCGGGCAGGCTGGCGTGCTGCCAGTCGCAGCCGCCGCAGCCGCCTGGCCGGGCATGCGGGCAGGGCGGTTGCACCCGGTCGGCCGAGGGGACCAGGATCTCTACGGCATCGGCGCGGGCGAGCTTGGCGGTGATCTGGGTGAGAACGGCGCGAACTCGCTCGCCCGGCAGGGCATGGCGGACGAACACGACGCGACCGCCCTTATCATCGGGGCGGGCAACGCACCAGCCGCCATTCACCGCCTCGCCGACGGTCAGTTCGAGCACGTCACCGGGCAGGGGCCCGGTCGTGGCGGTAGCGGTCACTGGCACCATGTTGCCGTGCCGGGTCGCCGGGCCGGCCGGAGGGGTGCCGCCGGCTAGCAGCGGCCCGCAGGTGGGCATACCGTGATCAAGCACTGATCGGCCGGAAGGAAGAGCGTGCACATCGTCATCATGGGGTGCGGGCGGGTCGGCTCGACCGTCGCCCACATCCTCGAGGACCAGGGGCACTCGGTCGCGGTCATTGACCGTGATCCCGAGGCGTTCCGCAAGCTTCCGTCCGGCTTCAAGGGGAGCAGGATCACCGGCATCGGGTTCGACCGTGATGTCCTGGCCGAGGCGGGAATCGAGCACGCGGACGCCTTCGCCGCGGTCAGCAGCGGCGACAACTCCAACGTCATCGCCGCCCGGGTGGCCCGCGAGTCCTTCGGCGTCGAGCGGGTCGTGGCGCGCATCTACGATCCGCGCCGGGCCGACGTGTACCAGCGGCTGGGCATCCCGACGGTGGCCACCGTGCGGTGGACGGCGGACCAGATGCTGCGCCGGCTGCTGCCCGAGGGCGCCGAGCCGCTCTGGCGCGATCCGACCGGCGCGATCCTGCTGGCCGAGGTGGCGTGCGTCGCCGACTGGCTGGGCGAGAAGGTGTCGGCCCTGGAGGAGATGGCCCAGACCAGGATCGCGTTCATCTCCCGGCTCGGCCAGGCGATGATCCCCACCAGCGGAACCGTCCTGCAGGAGGGCGACGTGCTGCACGTCGTGGCGGAAGAGGGCGACCTGCAGCGGATCGCCGCCCTGTTCTGCCGCCCCGTCCCCGGAAAGGGAATGCACTGATGCGCGTCGCGATCGCGGGCGCCGGCGCCGTCGGCATGTCCATCGCCAGGGAGCTGCTCGAGAACGGCCACGAGGTTCTGCTCATCGACAAGGACCCCAAGGCCATCCGGGTCTACGGCGTACCGGGGGCCGAGTGGCTGCTCGCGGACGCCTGCGAGATCAGCGCGCTGGACGACGCCCAGCTGGAACGCTGCAACGTGGTCGTCGCCGCGACCGGGGACGACAAGGCCAACCTGGTCACGTCCCTGCTGGCCAAGACCGAGTACGGCGTGCCGCGGGTGGTCGCCCGGGTCAACCTGCCCGCCAACGAGTGGCTGTTCAACGAGTCGTGGGGCGTCGACGTGGCGGTCTCGACTCCCCGGCTGCTCTCGGCCCTGGTCGAGGAGGCGGTCAGCGTCGGTGACCTGGTCCGGCTGATGACCTTCCGGCAGAGCGACGCCAGCCTGGTCGAGATGACCATGCCGGCCGATGCCCCGCTGGCCGGCCAGCGGGTCGGCAGCATCGTCTGGCCGGCTGATACGGCGCTGGTCGCGATCCTGCGGGACGGCCGGGTCATCGTGCCCAGCAGCGACGATCCGCTGGAAGGCGGCGACGAGCTGCTGTTTGTCACCAGCCAGGACGTGGAGGCCGAGCTATCCCGGCTGCTGCACGAGGGGAACGAGGCGGTTACCTGATCTCGGTGATCTCCGGCCCGCGCTCGAACGGGTTGGGCATGCCGTTGCTCTCCGCCTCGATCTGCTGCTCGATCGCCTGCCGGGCTTCCTCGGGCAGCTGGATGTCCAGCGGCTGACGCGGTGGCTGCGCGTGGTCGCCGCGGACGACCACCACGTCGGCGAAGATCTCCTCAAACGGCCGGGCCAGCTCGGGCTGCTGCGCCGCGGGGCCGGAAATCAGCCCGCGCAGGAACCAGCGGGGGCCGTCGGCGCCCATGAACCGCAGCGACTCCGTGGCCGGGCGCTGGCCCGCGGTCACCGGGGGCGGGGTCAGCCGCACCAGCATCTCCGGCCCGAATGGCCCGTCGCGCTCCTCGCTCTGGCCACCGGACTTGGCTGCCTCGGCGGCGATCTCCTCGCGGACCTCGTCCCAGATCCCCATGGTCTTGGGCGCCGCGAACGCCTGGAGCTGGATCGCGCTGTTGCCGTGCACCACGGCGATCCAGATGCCGGGCTCCTGCTCCAGGCTGACCTGAATGTCGAAGCCGTCCCGCAAGGGAACCAGCAGGCTGCCGAAATCCATCCGCTCGCCGTCGGGGTAGCCGCCCGCCGCGTCCCACGGCCCGGCGGCGCGGCCGCGCTCGGATCCGGCGCTCGGGGCAGAGTCGCGCAGCCTCGTCCAGGTGGCCGGGTCACCCAGGTCCTCACCGCGCCCGGCGACGGCAGGCCGGCCGGCGCCGCCGGGCTGCGCCCGGTCCCGCCCGTCGTCCAGCTCATCGTCCAGCTCACCGGCGGGCTCGGCCAGCTCGTCATCGGCTGCCGGCTCGTCGTCCAGCAGCTCGTCGCCGGACAGGTCGTCATCTGGCTCGCCGACGGCCAGCTCGTCGAGATCCTGCTGGCCCTGGTCGGCGCCGCTGCCGCGCCTGGACTGATCCGCGTCCTCGCGGCGGTGCCGTCGGAACACCCCGCACGCTCCTTAATTCTGGAGTTCTCGCCGAATCGGGCTACACCCGGTCAGGAGCCTCACTGCCGCCAGCCGGCCCGGCGCTCATTGCGTGCCCGCCCGTCGAGCCGAACCCGCCGTCGCCCCTGGCCGATCCCGGCAGGGTCACTACCTCATGGAAGACCGGGTACACCACGCGCTGGACCACCAGCTGGGCGATCCGGTCCCCGCGCTGGAACCGGACAGGGTGCTCGGCGTCGGTGTTGAGCAGTGTCACCCTGATCTCGCCACGGTACCCGGCATCGACGGTTCCGGGCGCATTGACGATCGTGACCCCGTGCCGGGCGGCCAGCCCCGAGCGGGGATGCACGAAGGCCGCATAGCCATCCGGCAGCGCGATCGCCACCCCGGTCGGGACCACGGCGCGCTGGCCGGGGGCCAGCTCCACGTCCTGCGCCGCGAACAGGTCGGTCCCGGCATCGCCGGGGTGGGCCCGGCCGGGCAGCGGCAGGCCGGGATCCAGCCGCCTGATCAGCACCTCGACGCTGTCGCCGTGAGCACCGCCGGGGGGTCTGTCCTCGTGGCCGGTCACGCTGGCGACCCTACCGCCACCGGCTAGTGGTCGGGCGGCGATACCGGGGCCGTGTCCCGCAGCTGCGGCCAGGCGTAGGTGATCACGGCGGCGGCGGGCACGGCCACGATGGCGCCGGGGATGCCGGCGATCACCCCGCCGACCGCCAGCACCAGGATGATCGCCAGCGGATGCAGGCGGACGGCCCGGCCGACGACCAGCGGCTGCAGCAGGTGACCCTCGATCTGGTTCTCCGCCAGGAACACGGCCAGCAGGATGACGGCGGCGATCCAGCCCTTGGTGGCCAGGGTGACCAGGA
The DNA here is from genome assembly GCA_036510065.1 of Streptosporangiaceae bacterium. Classification (GTDB taxonomy): domain Bacteria; phylum Actinomycetota; class Actinomycetes; order Streptosporangiales; family Streptosporangiaceae; genus DASUBV01. The sequence goes on from DATCEO010000051.1 coordinate 56,657, forward strand.
TGGCCAGGGCCCCGACGACCAGGATGCCGATCAGCGGGATGAACGCCGCCAGGAACACCAGGACGATCAGCGGGACCAGCAGGGGAACGGCCAGCAGCCACAGCGCCAGGCCGATGAAGATCGCGTGGATCGCGGCCACCGCGGTGGTGCCGCGGACGTAGCCCGTCAGTGCGTGCCAGGCGGCGGTCCCCGCGTTGGCCATCCGGCGGTTCGCCTCGGGGGGCAGCCCGCCGATGATCCACGACCAGATCCTGGTCCCGTCCTTGAGCATGAAGAACGTGATGAACAGGGTCAGCACCAGGCCGGTCAGGGTCTCCAGGAAGATCTTGCCGCCGGTGACGACCGTCCCGGCGATGACCGCCTTGTGCTGGGAGAGGAACTGGGTCACCTGCCTGGTCAGGTGCTCCAGCCGGGCGCCCTTGAGGTGGAAGGGCGGCCCGGCCAGCGAGCGCTGCAGCTCGGCGGCCGTGCGCTGAACCTCGGCGGCCAGGCTCGGGTAGTCCGCGCTGACCCGGTTGGCGGTCAGCGTGACCGCGCCGGCGATGACCACGAGGGCGACCAGCAGGGTGCACCAGGTGGCCATCAGGGCAGGCAGCCCCGCCCGCCGCAGCCGCGTCGACAGCGGCTGCAGGAGGGCGGCGAGCAGCAGGGCGGCGATCAGCGGCAGCACCACCAGGCGCAGCGCCACGGCCACCCGGAAGGCGCCGTAGATGAGGGCGGCCACCAGGATGAGCCGCCAGGACCAGGCGGCGACCTGGCGGAGCAGCCGCGGGACCTGCTCGTCGACCGAGGGCGCCGCCGCCGGGCGGCCCGGGCCGGCAGCCTGGTGCGTTACTCCCTGGTCTGGTCCAGATGGCGGGGCCGGCGGGCGGGCGGCAGCCGGGTCGGGTTCGCTGTCATCCGGGGCTGCCGGCCGGTCCGTCATGGGACCATGTAACCAACTACCGTGGTGCCATGGGCAGCTACCGCGAACACCTCCGCGTGCCGGCGTCGTGGTGGCTGCTCGGATTCATCACCATGGCCACGTTCGCCTCCTTCGTGTGGGCCGGATTCAGCCCGCTGGCGGCGGTCGTCTCGTACGTCGTGCTGCTCGGGGGTCCGGCCGTGGTCCTGCTGATCTGGGGCAGCGCCACGATCATGGTCAGCGACGGGGAGCTCCGGGCGGGGCGGGCCACGATGCCGCTGGCTCAGGCCGGGCACGTCCAGGCGCTCGACGAGGCTCAGACCAGGCAGCTGCGCGGTCCGCTGGCGGACCCGGCCGCCCGCATGATGCTCCGGCCGTACCTGCGGCAGGCGGTCTTTGTCGAGGTAACGGGTGACCAGCCCGCCCGGCCGTACTGGCTGATCGGGACGAGGCATCCGGCCGAGCTGGCCGCCGCCATCGACAGATCACGCCCGCAGGCCCGCACCGGTGACACCTCCGTGGCATGATCGGCTCACTGCGGCCATGACCGGCTGACAGCACGAGGAGGGAACATTTATATGCCTGCCAATCGGGCTGACATGGGGTCGCGAGCGGTCAACGCGCTAGCCGGGATGGCCGCGGCGTTCGTCGTCCGTAAGGCCATCTCCCTGGCCTGGACGAAGATCATGGGCAAGGAGCCGCCCGAGTCCCCGGAGGACCCGCAGGTAGCGCTCAGCGAGGCCATCGTCTGGGGTGTGCTGATGGGCGCCGGCGTCGGCACCGCCCGGATGCTGGCGACCAGGATCATCACCCAGCGCGCCCAGGCGAAGGCCGAGAGAGCGGACGCAGCGACCTCCTGATCCCCGGCGCGCCCCGCCACCCGGGCGGTCGCACCGGCCTAACCTGGCCAGGTGCACGCCAAGGATCGGTCCCGGCTGACTTACCAGATCACTTACGCCTGGCAGCATCCGGACAAGGTGGTCGGCTACGCTCGCCGCCGGGCCCGTGACGCCTGGCTGGGCCTGCAGACCCGCGATCACATCGCCTACTACCGGGCGGTCATGCGCTCGGACGCCGCCCGCAGCCGGGAGGGCGCGGTCGGCAGCAAGACGCACGAGTCGTGGCTGCGGATCGGCCAGCTGCAGTTCGACTACCTGGCCGGGCACGGCCTGAAGCCGCAGCAGCGGATGCTCGAGATCGGCTGCGGCAACCTGCGCGCGGGCCGGCTGTTCATCGGCTACCTGGAGTCCGGGAACTACTACGGCATCGACATCTCGCCGGACATCCTGCTCGCCGCCCAGCAGGTCATCGTGGCGGAGGGCCTGCAGGCCAAGCTGCCGCACCTGGCCCTGGTCCAGGACCTCAAGCTGGACTTCCTGCCGGACGGCCAGTTCGACGTGGTGCACGCGCACAGCGTGTTCTCGCACTCGCCGCCCGAGGTGATCGACGAGTGCCTGGCGCACGTCGGCCGGATCATGGTGCCAGGCGGGTTCTTCGACTTCACCTTCGACCGGACCGAGGGCGCCGAGCACCAGGTCCTGCGCGAGGATTTCTACTACCGGACGCAGACGCTGACTGACCTGGCCCGGCGGCATGGCCTGGAGGCCTGTTTCTGTGATGACTGGGAGCTTCTGCCGCATGACCAGTCCAAGATCAGGGTAACTCGGCCGATATAAAGCGTCAGGCACCATTTCCGCGCAGCGGCGGCGACACTGGTGCTGACGTCCCCTGGAGGTGGCCGATGCATGACGACCCGCGGATCCTGGGCATGGTGCTGGCCGGCGGGGCCGGCAAGCGCCTGGCGCCGCTCACCGCCGACCGCGCCAAGCCCGCCGTCCCGTTCGGCGGCCTGTACCGGCTCGTCGACTTCGCCCTCTCTAACCTGGTCAACTCCGGGTTCCGGCGAATCTGCGTGCTGACCCAGTACAAGAGCCACAGCCTGGACCGGCATATCACGACGACCTGGCGGCTGAGCAGCCTGCTGGGCAACTACGTCACCCCGGTGCCGGCCCAGCAGCGGCTTGGCCCGCACTGGTTCACCGGCTCGGCCGATGCCATGTACCAGTCACTCAACCTGGTCTACGACGACCAGCCCGACATCGTCGCGGTGTTCGGCGCCGACCACGTGTTCCGCATGGACCCCATGCAGATGATCGATCAGCACCGGGCCAACGGAGCCGGGGTGACCGTCGCGGCCATCCCGGTGCCGAGGCAGGAGGCCACGGCCTTCGGGGTGATCAAGACCGGCGGCGACGGCCGCACGATCGAGGCGTTCCTGGAGAAGCCGGCCGACCCGCCGGCGATGCCCGGCCATGAGGACCTGGCCTATGCCTCCATGGGCATCTACGTCTTCACCACCAGCGTGCTGGTCGACGCGCTGCGGCAGGACTCGGCCGATCCGGGCAGCCGGCACGACATGGGCGGCGATATCGTCCCCATGCTGGTCAAGGAGGGCACCGCCCAGGTCTACGACTTCCTGGACAACAAGGTGCCGGGCGCCGAGCCGCGCGACGCCGGATACTGGCGGGACGTCGGGACGCTGGATTCCTACTTCGACGCGCACCTGGACCTGTGCGCCGTGCACCCGGTGTTCAACCTGTACAACGACAGGTGGCCGATCCTGACCCACGTGCCGTCCCAGCCGCCGGCCAAGTTCGTGCACGACGCCGGTGACCGCGTCGGCCGGGCCATCAACAGCGTGGTGAGTAACGGCGTCATCGTGTCGGGCGGCCTGGTCCGCAACTCCGTCCTCTCGCCGGGCGTCCGGGTCAACAGCTGGTCCAGGGTCGAGCGGTCCGTGGTCCTGGACTACACCCGGATCGACCGGCACGCCGTGGTGGAGAACGCGATCCTGGACAAGAACGTCGTCGTCCCGGAGGGGGCCATGGTCGGCGTGGACAAGGAGCACGACCGGGCTCGCGGGTTCGTGGTCTCCGAGGGCGGGGTCACGGTGGTCGGCAAGGGCCAGACCGTCGAGCCATGACGCAGCCGCCGGGCCTGAATGTGGCCATGCTGACGAGGGAGTACCCGCCCGAGGTCTACGGCGGCGCGGGCGTCCACGTGGAGTACCTAGCCCGCGAGGTCGGCCGCCTGGTCCGGCTGACCGTGCACTGCCAGGGCGCGGACCGGCTGGGCGCGTCCGCCCACCGGCCGTGGACCGAGCTCGCGGGGGCCAATAGCGCACTGCAGACCATCTCCACCGACTTGTCGATGGTGGCCGGCGTGGCGGGCGCCGACCTCGTGCACTCCCATACCTGGTACGCCAACCTGGCGGGATTTCTCGCGAGTCGGCTCTACGGCATCCCGCACGTGCTGACCGCGCACTCCCTGGAGCCGCTGCGGCCCTGGAAGGCCGAGCAGCTGGGAGGTGGCTACGCGCTGTCGTCCTGGTGCGAGCGGACGGCCATCGAGTCGGCGGCGGCCGTGATCGCCGTATCGGACGGCATGCGCGCGGACATCCTCAGCTGCTATCCGGCCGTCTCGCCGGACCGGGTGCACGTGATCCGCAACGGCATCGACGCGGAGCAGTACGCGCCCGATCCCGGTACCGACGTGCTGGCCCGCTACGGCATCGATCCGGACCGGCCGTCGGTCGTGTTCGTCGGCCGGGTCGCCCGGCAGAAGGGCGTGCCGGTCCTGCTCCGCGCCGCGCAGCGGCTCGACCCGGCCGCGCAGCTGGTGCTGTGCGCGGGCCAGGCCGATACCCCGGAACTGGAGGCGGAGGTGTCCGGCCTGGTCGAGCACCTGCGGGCGACCCGGCCCGGCGTGATCTGGATACCCGGCATGCTGACCAAGCCCGAGGTCATCCAGATCCTCAGCCACGCCACCGCGTTCGCCTGCCCGTCGCTGTACGAGCCGCTGGGCATCGTCAACCTCGAGGCGATGGCCTGCGGTACGGCCGTGGTGGCCTCTGACGTGGGCGGAATCCCGGAGGTGGTCGAGCACGGGCACACCGGGCTGCTGGTGCCGCCCGGCGACCCGGAGGCCCTGGCCGACGCGCTGAACACCCTCGTCAGGGACCCGGCCAAGGCGGCCGCCATGGGCAAGGCCGGGCGCGAGCGGGCCGTGACGGAATTCAGCTGGACGACCATCGCCGCGCAGACGGCACAGCTGTACGCCAGCCTCGTCCCCGGGGGCGAGGTGGCCGGCGATGCCTCCGCGGCGGCCGGCGATGCGGCTCCGGCACAGCACGCCGGCTAGCCGGTCACGAAAAGGCCGGCCAACATTTCGCGCGTTGGCCGGATATGGGCTCAGGCGTTCGGCGATTGATACCTGGCCGCCGAGACAAAGCAGGGATGAATGGTGTAAATGTTCCCTATGGGCCGACACGCAGAGAGCCGGATTCCGGCTAACGACCCGTTCATGACCACGATCGTGGGCGCGCTGCTCCTTCTGCTTGCCCTGGTCTGCATGCTGGCGGGCGGGTAGCCGTGCTGGCCGGCAGGTAACTGGGCGACAGGTTAAGATACATCTTGACTATCAGGAGGAGACCCTAGGAGGCCCGCATGCAGCCGTCTGGTCAGCCCGAGCACCCGCAGGACGCGGCACCGCGCCTGTCCCCCGCGATCCGCGTGTCTGACCAGGAGCGTGATCATGTCGCCCAGATCCTGCAGGCGGCCTTCGCCGAGGGCAGGCTCGACGACGACGAGTTCGACGAGCGGATGCGCGCGGCGCTCACGGCGCGGACCAGCGCCGACCTGGAGGCTTTGTCCGCCGACCTGCCCGCGGCGGCGGGGCGGCCGGCGGGGGAGCGGGCGGCGGCGGGGCGCAAGCCCGGCCGGCTGGCGATCGCGTACAAGAACTCGATCAGGCGCGGCGGCCGCTGGCGCGTGCCCGAGCACTTCACCTCGGTGGTTTACAAGGGCGCCGGGTGGCTGGACCTGCGGGCGGCCGAGCTGACCGCACCGCAGAGCACCGTGCTCGCGGTGGCCTACAAGTCGCGCATCGACGTGCTGGTCCCGCCCGGCGTCCGCGTCGAGCTAGACGGCTTCGGGGTCAGCAAGGGCTGGTCGGAGCAGGAGGAACTGGAAAGCCTGCTGCCGCGCGACGCACCGGTCGTGCACGTCCGCGGCGTCGCTTACAAGGGCACGATCGAGGTCAGCACCAGGCCGCGGCGAAGTAACGGGGCTGGTGACGGGCAGGTCGGCCAGGTGACGGGATCGGTCAGGTGACGGGCCGGGTCCGGCTAGGTGACGGGTCCGGTCAGGTGACCGATCCGGCTGCCGCGCCGGTCACCCGATCCCCCCAGCGGGCGATCTCGCCCTCCAGGTCGAGCGGGCCGATCATCGGGCCGCCGCGCATCTCCTGTTCCCAGTCCTGAGCCGGGACGCGCCACATCACCTCGAACTCGATGCCACTGGGGTCCTTCGCATAAAGCGACTTGGATACCCGGTGGTCACTGGCCCCGACGAGCGCGCCGTGCGCGCTCAGCCGCTCCCGGATCTCGGCCAGCTCAGCCAGCGTGCCGACCTCCCACGCCAGGTGGTAGAGGCCCAGGTAGTGCCCCTGCGGGGAGACGCCGTCGGCCACCTCGAATAGCCCGAGGTCATGATCGTTGGCCGAGTCGGGAGCGCGCAGGAACGCGGCCACCCCGGGAATCTCGGTGCGCACCTCGAAGCCGAGGGCGTCGGTGTAGAAGTTGACTTCCGCGGCTAGATCCGCGACATAGAGGACCGCGTGGTTGAGACGGCGAACGGCCATGGCATCTCCTCAGGACGAGCTACAACGACAAAGGCCTCCTGACTCATTCTGATTCCCCGCCCGGGCCGCTAGCGGGCGGGGCGGGGGTCGCTGGAGGGAAGTTGCGCCGAGTCGGGTTGCGGCGCCGGGTCGGGCCGCGGCGCCGGGTCGGGCCGCGCTGCCGGGCCGGTGTAGACACTGCGCGGCCGGATCGGAGCGTTCCGGTCGTACTCCTCCATCGCGTGCGCGATCCACCCGGCCGTGCGCGCGACCGCGAAGATCGCCTCTCCGGCCCCCGGCACCATGCCGGCTGCCGTCGCGAGTGTGGCCAGGGCAAAGTCAATGTTGGGCTCGGGGAGCGCCCGGCGGCGTGCCTCGGCCAGCACCGCCCGCGACACCGCCAGCTGCGGCGAGTCCGGCGCGTGCTCGGCGATCACCCGGAGCAGCAGCACCGCCCGCGGGTCACCAGTCTTGTAGACGAAGTGGCCGAAGCCGGGGATGCGCTCACCGCGCCGGAGCAGGTCACCGACGACCCGGGGCGCGTCCGCAGGCCCGGTCGCCGATCCCAGCATCACTTCAGCGCCCAGCGCCGCCCCGCCATGCAACGCGCCGCCGAGCGCGCCAAGGCCGGTCGCCACCACCGCGTAAGGGTCGGCCCGCACCGAGGCCGCGACCCGAGCCGCGAGCGTGGACGCGGCCAGCTCGTGGTCGGCGAGCAGCACCAGCGCCGTCTGCACGGCGCTGACCAGCCCCGCCGTCGGCTGACCGGGGCAAAGCGCCCAGGCGAGCCGCCCGGCAACCGACCCCGCTTCCCCCGCTCGCTCCGTCCGCTCCCCAGCCTGCTGCGGCGGCTCCCCCGCCGGCTGCGGCGGCTCCCCCGCCGGCTGCGGGCGCTCCCCCGCCGGCTGCAGGCAGCCGATCATGCCCGCGATCATGGACCGGCCGGCCGCGATCACGGCCGGCCGGTCCAGCTGCAGGCGGAGCGGATCGGTGGCCGCCAGGGCTGGCACGATGACCTGCAAGCGCTCCAGCGGGAGAGTTCCCGCCGGCAGCGCCGCCTGCGCCGCGGTCCCGGCCGCCAGGGCCAGCGGCGTGGCTCGCCACCCTCCGCTCTCCAGCCCGCTGTCCCCGTCCAGGCCGGCGCGGCCGCCCCCATCAGCTCGGTCACCGTCGGCCGGGTCGTCCGCGGGGATGCCCGGGCCGGGCAGATGGCCGGTCCAGAGCAGGGCGGCCACCTCCTCGAAGCTCCGCCGCATGGCCAGTCCGACAGCATCGTGCCCGCGATAGCGGAAGTGGCTTCCGGTGATCTGCGTCAGCGACGATTCGATGATCAGCTCCGCGCCGCTGGGCGCGCGCCGCGGCCGTCCCTTCAGGGCCAGCTGAGCAATCTCGTCGGCATCGAACAGGCTCCCCCGGCCGTCGGCGGCCCGCCTGCGGGCCAGCACGCCGCGACTCACGTAGGCGTACAGGCTGGCCTGCTTGATCCCGAGCCGCTGCGCTGCCTCAGCCGCACCAATCCACTCAGTCACGCACGTCACTCCAGTCCGTCCTCCGCAGTGGGCGGACCGGCCAGTTTCATGATCACGTGGATCTTTTCATGATCACGTGGATCTGCCAGTCACCACGACTGGCAGATCCACGTGATCATGAACCGCTAGCCGCGCGCCGCACCCATCCCACCCTAGTTGACACTAATCAATATTGACTATCTCGATAAAGTTGGAATCACCATTCGATGCTGAGTCAGCGGAGGCCTGCGCCATGCCCACGGTTCATTTCCTCGATGTCACTAACCGCGATGGCGTGCAGACCGCGCGAACCGGGCTGTCCAAGTTCGGCAAGACGATGGTCAACTTCTACCTAGCCCGGCTGGGCGTGGCGCAGTCGGAGATCGGCTTCCCGTTCCTGTTCCACGAGGTGCCCTACGTCCGGGCCAACGTGGCCCTGGCCCGGGCCGGGGCTTTCGGAGGGCTGCGGCTGTCGGGCTGGTGCCGGGCCATCGCGCAGGACGTCGAGCGCGCGGCGCCGCTCGGGCTATCGCACTACAACCTGTCCATCTCGACCTCGGACCAGATGATCGCGCACAAGTTCCGGGGCAAGCTGGACCGGGCCGCGATCACCCGTGAGATGACGGACGCGGTGGCGGCGGCCAAGGCGGCCGGCGCGCAGACGATCGGCGTCAACGCCGAGGACGGGTCGCGGACCGATGACGGCTTCCTGCTGGACTTCGCGGTCGCCGCCCGGGAGGCCGGCGCGGACCGGGTCCGGTACTGCGACACCATCGGGGGCGACTCTCCGGCCCGGATCAGGGAGCGGTTCGCCAAGCTGGCCACCGCCGTCGGGATCCCGGTCGAGACGCACTGCCACAACGACCTGGGCATGGCCGTGGCCAACTCAGTCTCCGGCGCCCTCGGCGATCTCGACGCAGGCCAGGACGCGTGGGTCAATACCTGCATCAACGGCATCGGCGAGCGGTCCGGCAACGCCGATCTGCTGTCGTGCATCCTGGCGTTCTCGCACGCCTTCGGGGTCGCCGGCCAGGCCGCGATCGGCGACGATCTCGACCTGTCGTGGGCCCGCAGGTTCGCGCTGTGGGCCAGCTACGCCTTCGGCCAGCCGCTGCCCCAGAATCAGCCCGGCACCGGCCGGAACGCGTTCGCCCACGAGTCCGGCATCCACGCCGACGGCGCGCTCAAGGACCGGCAGAACTACGAGCTGTACGACGACGACGCGCTCGGCCCCTTCCCGGCCGACTGGTTCGCCCGGCAGGGCCGGGTCGTGCTCACCGGCGAGTACGGCGGAATGGCCGGCTTCCGGCACGTCATGGACGGCCTGGGCATCGATGTCGGGCAGGACGGCGATCTGGTCTTCCAGCTGGTCCAGGTCTGCGCCGCGGCGACGGGCAAGCCGCTGACTGACGACGAGCTGCGGCTGATCGCCAGCCACCCGCGCGAGCTGTCGCTGCTGTATCCCGGCCTGCTCAGCTGAAGCGCTGGCAAGATCACCTGAAGCCCTGGCAAGATTACCGGGGCCGACCGTTCCTGACGCCCGGAGCAGCGCCGATGCCCGGGTCTCGGCTCGATCCCTAGCTGCCCAGCGACTTGCGGCCGCGGTTCTGCCGCAGCCGCCGCCGCTGTGACGGGTCGAGCATGGCGTAGGCCACCGCGGGAACGATGACCGCGAGAGCGATAACGCCCAGCGCCAGCCAGGGGCTCACGATGAACAAGATGAGCCCGATGATGACACCGGCGATGCCGTACTTCATATGAGGCGACATGTCCGGGCTCCCTCCGCGGAGAACCTGAGCGGCTCTCCTGCTGGTGTCGTGCCAACTCAACCACACGTCAGCTACTGATAAGAACGACCGGGCCGATCGCAGTGTTCCGCCCCCGCCTTCCGAAACCGCCCCCGACCGCCCCGGCCGGTAGTTCCGCGCCCGGGGAGGTGATGTTGGATGATGGGTGCCCGGACCACGGAGGCTCCCATGACGCTGTCGCTGCCTGTCGACGCCGAGGCCAACGAGCTGCTCACCCGCAGCCCGCTGGCCCTGCTGATCGCGATGCTGCTGGACCAGCAGGTCCCGCTGGAGAAGGCCTTCAGCTCGCCGTATCAGCTGGTGCTGCGCCTGGGGCACGAGCCAACCGCCGAGGAGCTGGCCGACTACGACCCCAGCGCGCTCGCGGACGTCTTCGCGCAGCGGCCCGCGCTGCACCGGTTCCCGCGGGCGATGGCCGGCCGCGTGCAGGAACTCGCCCGGCTGCTGGCCGACCGTTACGACGGCGACGCCGAGCGGGTGTGGGCCACTGCCGCCACCGGGCAGCAGCTGCGCGATAACCTCGCCGAGCTGCCGGGCTTCGGCACCTACAAGGCGCAGATCACCATGGCGCTGCTCGGCAAGCAGCTCGGCGTCCGGCCGCCCGGCTGGCGCGAGGCGGCGGGGCCCTACGGCCACGAGGGCTCCCTCGTCTCGGTCGCCGACATCGTCGACGACGACTCGCTGGCCAAGGTCCGGGCGCACAAGAAGCAGCTGAAGGCGGCGGCCAAGGCCGGCCAGTAGCGCGACCGCCGCGATAGGGTCTGCATCCATGCCAGAGCCGGATTTCTCTGATAACGCCACCACGGCGCAGGTCCACGTCGTCCACGAGGGGTATGTGCGCGAGGCAGCGGGCCAGGAGCACGTAGCCGGCACGGTCACGCTGATCATCGACGGGCCGGCCGTGATCGTCGTCGATCCCGGCATGGTGGCGTCCCGGGACGCTCTGCTGGCCGCGCTGGCCGAGCACGGAGTCACGCCACCGGCCGTGACCGACGTGGTGTTCAGCCATCATCATCCGGACCACACCGTCAACGCGGCCCTGTTCCTCGAGGCCAGGATCCACGACCACTGGGCCACCTACGACGGTGACCTGTGGATCAGCCGGGCAGCGGAGGGCACGCAGCTCAGCCCGTCGGTGCGGCTCATCGCCACGCCCGGCCATACCGGCGAGGACATCACGACGCTGGCCGCTACCACCGATGGGGTGCACGCCTGCACGCACGCCTGGTGGGGAGCCGACGGGCCGGCCAGCGACCCGCTCGGCACCGACCCGGTCGCGCTAGCCGCCAGCCGGGCCCGGATCCTGGCCCTCGCCTCGGTGATCATCCCCGGCCACGGCCCGGCCTTCGTGCCCAGCGCCAGCACGCCGCGCTGACTCCTCCCCCGCCTGCCCCGGATGCCGACCCGGCCCGCCGCCCGGCCCCGGGCTGGGCCTAGACGGCGTCGCCGCGGATCGAGAACGCTGACAGCCGCCGGGTGCAGATCGCCAGGGCCGCCGCGGTGACGATCAGGCCCATGATCACCGCCGTGGCCAGGCCCAGGTGGGCGTGCAGCGCCTGGTTATGGGCGACAGAGTTGGCCACCGACAGGGAGTACTGGCTGACCGACAGCAGCCCGACGCCCGGCACCAGGTTGGCCAGCAGGCCCTCCCAGACCAGCAGGTACAGCAGGCCGGCGGCGATGGCCCGGCTGGTCAGCACCGAGAGCATCACGAAGATCGCGTTGTAGATCACCGACGCGACCAGCGCCCCGAGCAGCAGGCCGACCGCCAGGCCGCTGGCCGGGCCCTTGGCGATCAGCGCCGCCACATACTCGGGGATCGCGCCGAACGCGACGGTGAGCGCCGCCGCCACCACGAACTTGCTCAGCACCACCTGAGATCGCGGAACCGGTGTGGCCAGCAGGTGCACGATGCTGCCGTCGTCGATCTCCGCGCCCAGCACGCTGGTGCCGATGATCAGCGCCGTCAGCGGCAGGACCACCGAGAAGCCGAAGTCGCCGAGGAATTCCGGCTGCCAGGAGCCGCTGCGGGCCGTCGCGGTGAGCAGCGCCGCGATGACCACCAGGATCAGCGGCGGGATCGCGAACAGCAGCGCGCGCCGCCGGCCCATGGTGGCGCGGAAGGTCAGCTTGATGATGACGCCGTTCAGCAGGCCGGGCATGACAGTCACTGTTCCCCTGGGTTCTTCGGTCCGGAAGGTGGCACGGTCAGGAAGCGAGCAGGTAGGCGAAGACGCTCTCCAGCGACTCGTCCGCGGGCAGCAGCTCCCGCAGCCGGATGCCCCGCTCCCTGGTGAGCGCGGCGATCTGCCGGGCAAAGGTCCCGTAGTCCGAGGCGCGGACCTGCAGGCCGCGCGGGGTCAGCTCGACTCCGCTCACGGCCGGGCTGCCGATCAGCGCGGAGCCGAGCAGCCGGTCATCGGAGGAGCGGACCAGGAAGACGTGCGGCCGGCTGGTCATCAGGCGCCGGATGGCCCGGAAGTCACCGGAGGCCGCCAGCCGCCCCCCGACGATCACCTGGATGGTCCCCGACAGCCGCTCGACCTCTTCCAGGATGTGCGAGCTGAGCAGGATGACCCGGCCCTGCTCCCCCTGGGCGTGCAGCAGGTCCATCATGTGCAGGCGCTGCCGCGGGTCCATCCCGTTGAACGGCTCGTCGAGCAGGACCACCTCGGGGTCGTGGACGAGGGCGGCCGCGACCTTGATCCGCTGCCGCATGCCCTTGGAGTAGGTGGAGATCCGCCGGTCCTGCGCCTCGCCCATCTCGACGGTCTCGATGGCCCGCCGGGCCGCCCGGTCCGGGTCGGCCAGCTCGTGCAGCCGGGCGGTGGCGCCGACGAACTCCGCGCCGGTCAGGAACGAGTAGACCGAGTCGCGCTCGGGGACCAGCCCGACCTTCCGGAACAGCCCGGGGTTGCGCCAGGCCCGCTCACCAGCGACCGTGACCTCCCCGCGGGACGGGGCCAGGAAGCCGGCGATCAGGTGCAGGATCGTCGACTTGCCGGCCCCGTTAGGGCCGAGCAGGCCGGTCACGCCGGGCCCGATGCTCATCGTGATGTCGTTGACGGCGACCACGTTGCCGTACCAGCGGGTCACGGCCCGCAGCTCGATGGAGGTCATGCCACACCCACCTTCCGGTAGCGCAGGATCAGGCCGCCGATACCGATCAGCAGGAAGGCGGCGAACGCCAGGCCGTAAGCCGCGCCGTAGCTGCCCGGGTTCGGGATCTGGCCGGGAGTGGTCCCGCCCAGCCACTGCCGCAGGCCGTCCAGAACCGTGAACGGGCTGATCAGCCCGGCCAGCCGGGCCAGCACCGACGGCGCTCCGAACCTGACGTCGCCAAAGGCGCTGAGCCCGATGTGCGTCAGCAGGATGGCAAGCGTGTAGGTCAGGAACAGGACGACCGCGACGCCGCCGGTCGCGAAGGCGCGCTTGCCGCTGAAGGAGGCCAGCAGCAGGCCCAGGCCCGCCAGCACCAGGGCCCAGGCGACGCCCAGCAGCAGGCCCGGCAGGAGCGCGCGGGTTTCCGCCCAGACCGCGCTGCCGCCGTGCACCTGCGCGACCGTGCCCAGGTAGAGCACCAGCAGCGGCACCTCCAGCATGACCAGGCAGGCCAGGAAGAAGGCGGCCAGCTTGGCGACGGGATAGTCGATGCGCTGGATCGGCCGGGCGAAGTACAGCGGCAGCGTGTGGCTGCGCAGGTCACGGGATACCAGCTCGGGCGCCTGCGCGGCGATGAAGGCCAGCATGACCAGGATCCGCAGGCTCGGGACGTAGGTGTCGTAGCTGATCTGCCGGGTGTGGCTGGAGGACAGGGCGACGGCGGCCGCGCTGACCACGGCCGGAACGCACATGATCACGAACGTGATCACCGGGATGATCTTCGCCTTGACCCCGCGCCGCAGCCCGAAGGCCGACCTCAGGCTGTGCCAGGTCAGGGCGCGGACAATCGCGGCCCGGCCCAGGCGCTGGCCCTCGTAGGACCGGTAGCCGATGTCGTGGATGACCCCGACCCCGGCGCCGTTGCTAGCTGACATCGGCTGCTCCTGTCCGAACCGCTCCTGGTGGCGCCGCCGCGGGCTCCGGCAGGCCGGGGACCGCCCCGTCCCGGAAGAGCTCTTCCAGCCGGTGCCGCCGCTGTTCCATCCGGTTCAGCGGCAGCCCCAGGTCGGCGATCGCGTCGCGTACCACGTCGTAGGTCTGCTCGTCGGCCAGCTGGATCAGCAGCCCGCGCTGCTGCGGCACGGCCGCCAGGCCGCGCCGCCCCAGTTCCGCGGCCAGCAGGTCGGTGCCCTCCTCCACCTCGACCAGCAGGCCCGCACTGACCTGGGTAACGGAGCTGATGGTGTCCGCGCGCAGCAGGTGGCCGCCCTCGATGGCGACCAGGTGATCGCAGATCTGCTCGATCTCGCCCAGCAGGTGCGACGCGACCACGATCGAGATGCCGAACTCGGCGCCGATCCGGGCCACCAGGTCCAGCATCTGGCTGCGCCCGGCCGGGTCCAGGCCGTTGGTGGGCTCGTCCAGAAGCAGCAGCCGGGGATCGCCGACCAGCGCCTGGGCCAGCTTCACCCGCTGCTTCATGCCGGTCGAGTAGGTGCCGATCTGCCGGTAGCGCTCCTCGTAGAGCCCGACGTGCCGCAGTGAGTCCGCGGCCCGTTCCTTGGCGGCCGTCGGCGGCAGCCCCGACATCCGGCCCATGTGGGTGACGAACTCGGTGGCGGTGACGTCGGGCGGCAGGCAGTCATGCTCGGGCATGTAGCCGGTCAGCGTCCTGATCTGGGCGCCCTCGGTCGCGCTGTCGTGGCCGAGCACCGACGCGGTCCCGCTGGTCGGCTCGAGCAGCCCGAGAAGGATCTTGATTAGCGTGGACTTGCCTGCCCCGTTCGCCCCGACCAGGCCAGTGACCCCGGGCCCCACCACGACGGTCAGCTGGTCGAGCGCGTTCACCGATCCCTGATAGCGCTTGGTCAGCGCATTGACGTCGATAACGGCGCCGTGCGCTGGCCCCCGTTGCCCGCCACCGGGCCCGTTCGCCCGGACCGCGTGCTGTGCGGTCACTTCTCCGCGCCTCCTGTCTGGCGTCCCGCCGGCCGGGCGGCCGGAGCGGGACCGCCCCTCACCCTGCCCGACCGGCGGACGGCTGTCATCAGCCGCCAGGATGATCCGCACTACGCCTGCGGTAAGGGGTGCGTCACCCGGGCGCGCCGTAAGATGCGCACGCCCACCGGGAGCTGCCCTATCTCACGGAGGACCCAGCCGATGGCGAACGGGGAGCCGCGGGCGGCCGAGCCAGGCCGAGCCGGCCGGCCAGGCCGAGCCGCCCAGGCAGGCCTCGGGCCGCGGCTCGCGCTCGCGCTCGCGGCCGCGGCAGTGGCCGTGGTCGTCGCCGGCGTCCGGGCCGCGGCTGCGCCGGCTACCTTGGGCGCGGGTCCGTGGCATGCGCACGGCCTGCTGCTCGGTATCGGCCTGGAGCTGGTCCTCGCCGCGCTGCTGGCCGCCGTGGAGCTGCGCCGCCGCCGGTCACCGGCCGCCGTCCAGCCGGCCGCCGGGCTGCGCGGGGTGCTGCGGGCCCTGCTGGTGACAGGCGTTATCGCGATACCGGTGCTGATCCTCATCAACAGTGCCGGGAAGCTGCGGCCCGCGCGGCAGCGGCCGCTTCCCTCGCCGCGCCGCCTGCGGCTGCCGCCGGGGCGGCTGCATCCGCATCCGGCGCCGGGCAGCGGCACGGGTGCCGCGCTGGTGCTGTATGTCCTGCTCGCGCTGGCCCTGCTGGCCATCATCGCGGCCGCTGTGATCCTGCTCCGGCGGCGCGCTCGCGGGCCCGCCTGGGCCGATCTCGGTGAGGTCTCCGGCGATGAGCCGCAGGAGCAGCTGCGCCGCGCCGTGCAGTATGGCCAGGCCGCGCTCCGCGAGATCGACGACGCCCGGCTGGCCATCATCGCCTGTTACCTGGCCATGGAGCGCAGCCTGGCCCGGGCAGGCGCCGTCCGGGAGGTCGCCGAGACGCCGGACGAGCTGCTCGGCCGGGCCGCGGCGGCCGGGCTGGTGCACGGCGGGGAGGCGGCCGTGCTGACGGCGTTGTTCTACGAGGCGCGCTTCTCCAGTCATCGGCTGCCGCCGGCCAGGCGCGAGGAGGCGCGGCGGGCGCTGGCCGTCCTGGCGGCCAGCCTGGACGTGCGGCTGGCCGACGCCGGGCCGGGCGGCGGACCGGACGGCGGGGGCAGCGGAGGGGCACGGTGACCGGCGGCTGGCGGGACAGCCGCCCGGAGCTCGCCATCGCCGCTATCGCCGTGCTCGCGCTGTGCGGGACGGCGTTCGCCTTCGCCGGGGCCGGCGCCGCGGTGCTCACGCTCGCGGGCGCGGCCGTGGCGGCGCTGGCCGTCATCCGCGGGCTGGCCCCGCCCGACGATTTTCCGCCCTCTTACGAGGAGGCGCTGGAGGAGCACCGGCCGGCCAGCATCACCGGCTTCTGGCGGCGGCGTTCCGGGGTAGAAGCGGCCACGCAGACCATGACGGGTTACGACTTCGAGCTGCGCGGCACCCTCCAGCATCTGCTCGCCGCCCGGCTGGCCGAACGGCACGGCATCAGCCTGCGTGACGACCCGGCGGCGGCGCGGCGGCTGCTCGCCGAAGGCGGGACCGACCGGCTGTGGTTCTGGCTCGACCCGGCCCGGCCGGCCGTGGCCGACCAGGGCCGGTCCGCAGGCATACCGCCGCGGACGCTGGCCGCCATCATCGACCGACTGGAGCGACTGTGACCCAGGCGAGCTACGCCCCGAGCCGGACCGCGCAGCGCTGCGCCGACATCCTCGATGAGATCGAGCGCGCGGTCGTCGGCCACCGCCGGGGACTTGAGCTGGTGATGATCGGGATCCTGGCCGGCGGCCACGTCCTGCTCGAGGACCTGCCCGGGCTGGGCAAGACCCTGACCGCGCGGTCGTTCGCCCGGGTGCTGGGCCTCAGCTTCGCGCGGATCCAGTTCACTCCCGACCTGCTGCCCTCCGACGTTGCCGGTGCGCCGATCTACGACCAGCGCACCGGCGAGATGGTGTTCCGCCCCGGCCCGGTCTTCACCCAGCTGCTGCTGGCCGACGAGATCAACCGCACGCCGCCCAAGACCCAGGCCGCGCTGCTGGAGGCGATGGGTGAGGGCCAGGTCAGCATGGACGGGGTGACCCGTCCGCTGCCCCAGCCGTTCGTGGTCCTGGCCACCGACAACCCCATCGAGTACGAGGGCACCTACGAGCTGCCGGAGGCGCAGCTGGATCGCTTCCTGATCCGGCTGCGGCTGGGCTACCTGCAGAAGTCGGACGAGATCGCGATGCTGGCGCGGCGGCTGGACCGCAAGACCGACAGCACCGAGCTGGCCCAGGTCATCGACGCGGCCGAGCTGATGGCGATGCGCGAATCGCTGGAGCAGGTCGAGGTCTCGGCGGACCTGCTCGACTACGTGGTCTCCATCGTCGGCGCGACGCGGGAGCATCCGCAGATCCAGGTGGGCGCCAGTCCGCGCGGCGGCCTGGCCCTGGTCCAGCTCGCCCGGGGCCAGGCGCTGCTCCGCCAGCGGGACTACGTCATTCCCGACGACGTGAAGAGCATCGCGGTGGCCGCCCTGGCGCACCGGATCACGCTGCGCCCGGAGCTGTGGGTCCGCCAGGTGAGCCCCGACGACGTCGTCGCGCGGCTGCTGACCGGGGTAGCCCTCCCGCGGACCGACCCGACGGCGGCCGCTCCGTGACCGCAGCCGGCTCCGTGACCGCAGCCGGAGCCGGGCCGGCCGCGGGGCCACGGTCCGGAGCCGCGGGGGCCGCGCAGGCCCGCCGGGTCAGCTGGAGCCTGTCCGCGCACGCGCGGCGGCTGCTGACCCTGGCGCTGACCGGGCTGGTCATCGCGGTGCTGACCGGGCGGCCGGAGTTCGCCGGCGTCGCCGCGCCGGCCGTTGTGCTGCTCGCATGCTGGCCGGTCCGGCGGCCGGGCAGCGTCACGGTGGCGGTCCGGGCCAGCGCCCGCCAGCTCGTCGAGGGCGAGCAGGCGGCCATCATCGCCGAGATCAGCGGGCACGGTGACCTCGCGGTGCAGGCCAGCATCCGGACGGCGCCGGCGTGCTCGGCCGGGCCGCCGGCGGATCGGGCCGCCGCCAGCCGCGCCGCGCCTGCCCCCGGCGCGAGCGTGTCGCTGCGGGTGCCATTTCAGGCCCATCACTGGGGGATCCGGCGGATCGGCCGCCTGGAGATCGTGCTGCGCGACAGGTTCCGGCTGTCGGAGGGCCGGGTGTCGGTCGAGCTGCCCAGGATCGAGTGTCATCCGCTGCCCGCCCCGCTGCGCGGCCGGATCGTGCTCAGCCGGCTGCCCAGCAGGCTCGGCGAGCATCCGTCGCGGACCCTCGGCGAGGGCATCGAGTTCGCCGGGGTGCGGCAGTTCGTGCCCGGCGACCGGCAGCGCCGGATCAACTGGCCGGCCACTACCCGGAGCGGGACGGTCCAGCTCAACACCTTTACCGCGGAGCGGACCCAGAACGTCGTGATCCTCGCGGACGCGACGGCCAACGTGGGCGATCCCGGCGCTACGTCCCTGGACCTCGCGTTCCGTGCCGCGGCCGGGACGATCAACTGCTACCTGGCGGCGGGTGACCGGGTCGGGCTGGTCGTCTACACCGACCGGCTGAGCTGGATCGGCCCCGGCCTCGGGCGGCGGCATTTTCACCGGCTGATGGACCTGCTGCTGGCCAGCCAGCGCAGCGAGGGCCAGTCGGCCAGCCTGGCCGGGCTGACCCGGCTGCCCCGGGCCGCCCTGCCGCCCGGCGCCCTGATCGTGGTCTTCAGCCCGCTGCTGCAGCCGCGCCTGGTCGAGGCCCTGCGCGATCTGCGGGAACGCGGCTTCAGCGTCCTGGTCGTCGACGTCCTGACCGCCGCCCCGCCGAGGTCACGGGACCGGGTCGCCGCCCTGGCCCAGCGGATCTGGCGGCTGGAGCAGCAGGCGATCAGGTTCTCCCTCACCGAGCTCGGCATCCCCGTGGTGCACTGGGACGGCCGGCAGAGCCTGGATGAGCCGCTCGCCCCTTACACGCGCCGCGTCATGCTGACCGGCCGGACATGAGCGGCGCCCTGGCCCGAGCGCGGGCGACAGCCGGGGCGGCGCTGCTGGCCGCGGTCACGATCGCGTGGGCGGCGCTGCCCGCCGCCGGCGCGCGGCCGGGCCTGCGGGTCGCCCTGGTCGTGGCGGTGGCGAGCGCCGTCGCCAGCCTGGCCCACCTGGCCATCGGGGAGGCTGAGATCGGCGGTGACCCCTTCGACCCGCTCGTGGTACGGGTCGCGGCCGAGGCGGTCCGGCTCGTCCGGGTGCCGCCCTGGTCCGAGGTGATGATCATCGCGACCCTGACGCTGGAGGCACTGCACCGGTCCCGGCCCTGGCACACCGGCGTGCTCGGCGTCGCCCTCCTGGCCTACCTGCTCACCGCCCACCTGGCCCAGACCTCGCCGCGGCCGGGCACACTCAGGCCGCAGCTGCCGGTGCTGGCCGCCGGGCTGGGCCTGCTCATCCTCGCGGTGGGGGCCGCCGCTCTCCCCCGGCCGCCGGCCGGGTCCGCCGCGGAGCTGCTCCGGGTGCTGGCCGTCATCGCGGCCGTCCTCGCCGGCGGACTCGCCCTGCCGACCACGCGGCGGCCAGACCACCGCCCATGATCACGACCGTTACCCCGCGCATAGCGCGGCATTTCGGTCGTGATCATGGTGGGGGGCGTCGGCCGGGTGGGTGCTAGCGGCCGACGGCGTAGCCCTGCATGCCGCGCGGGTTGGCGCCGGCGTGCAGGAAGCCGCCTGACCGCGCGACCGCGCTGACCCGGCCCAGTGACCATGGCCCCCGGACCTCCACCTCGTGCCCGCGCGCACGCAGCTCGGCGATCACCTGCTCGCCCACCCGCGACTCTACTGACAGCGACCGGGGCAGCGACCCGCGCGGATAGAACGAGGACGGGAAGTGGTCGGTGTGGAAGGCGGGGAAGTCGATCGCCTCCTGGAGGTTCATCCCGAACACGACGTGGTTGAGGAAGACGGCCAGGGTCCACTGATCCTGCTGGTCACCGCCGGGGGTGCCGAACGCCAGGTAGGGCTCGCCGTCGCGCAGCGCCAGGCTTGGCGACAGCGTCGTCCTCGGCCGGCGGCCGGGCGCCAGCGAGCTCGCGAAGCCCGGCGACAGCGAGAACATCTGCGCCCGGCTGCCCAGGCAGAAGCCGAGGCCGGGGATGACCGGCGAGCTCTGCAGCCAGCCGCCGCTCGGGGTGGCCGAGACCAGGTTGCCGAACCGGTCGGCTACGTCAAGATGACAGGTATCCCCCGGGCCGAGCTCTGGCACGATGGCGCCGCTGGCCCGGGAGCCGGCCGACCCGGCGGTGGGCTCGCCGATCCCGGCGCCCGCGCCGCCCGAACCCCCAGCTCCCGCATGGCCGGCCGCTCTCACGCCGCCCGCCTCCGCGGCGGGGCCGCCGAACGCGGCCAGCGCGTAGTCCGGCAGCCGGCCGGGCACCCCGGCGGGCGCGCCGGGGACCAGGTCGCCGGACGCCTGCTCGCCGACCAGCGCCCGCCGCTGCGCCGCGTACTCCGGCGACAGCAGGCCCGCCAGCGGAACGTCGGACTGCCGGGGGTCGCCGTACCAGGCCTCGCGGTCGGCGAAGGCCAGCTTGGCGCTCTCGGTGACCGCGTGAATGAAAGCGGAGCTGCCCGCGCCCATCTGGTCCAGGTCCCAGCCGTCGAGCACGGCCAGCTGCTGCAGGAAGACCGGGCCCTGCCCCCACGGGCCGGTCTTGCAGACGGTCAGCCCGCGGAAGTCCAGCGTGGCCGGCTCCTCCGTCGATGCCCGCCAGGACGCCAGGTCGGCGCCGCTGAGCAGGGCCCGGTGGGGCTGCCCGGTGACGTCCATGACCTCGGCGCTGGCCAGGTACCCGGCGATCGCCTCGGCCACGAAGCCCTCGTAGAACGCCCGCCGGGCCGCCTCGATCTGCGCCTCCCGGTCGCTGCCCGCCGCCTCGGCCTGCTCCAGGATGCGGCCGTACACGGCCGCGAGGACCGGGTTAGCGAAACGGGACCCGGCCGCCGGGACACCGCCGGCCAGGTAGGTCTCCGCCGAGGTGGGCCAGTGCGCGCGGAACGTGCCGGCGACCGCGCCGATCGCCGCGGCGGCGGCCGGGAGCATCGGGTAGCCGTCGCGCGCGTAGCCGATCGCGTACTCGATGACCTCGCGCAGCGGCAGGGTGCCGTGCCGCGCCAGGAGCAGCATCCAGGTACCGAACGCGGCCGGGACACAGGCAGCCAGCAGGCCCGTGCCGGGCACCAGGCCGAGCCCGAGGTCAGCGAAGGCGTCCAGCGTGGCGGCGGCGGGGGCGGGACCCTGGCCGTCCAGCACGAACACCCCGCCGTCGCGCACGTCATGGCCGATCACGGGGACCTCGCCGGCCGGGCCGTTGAGGTGCGGCTCGACCACCTGGAGGACGAAGCCGGCCGCGACGGCGGCGTCAAAGGCGTTGCCGCCCTTCTCCAGCACGGCCAGGCCGGCCGCCGACGCCAGCCAGTGCGTCGACGCCACCATCCCGAAGGTGCCCGATAGCTGCGGCCGGGTGGTGAAGGACGACCTGGCTGGCCCGGTGCCGGTCGTCTGGTTACTGGCGGTCACGGGCGCCCTCCTGCGTTATCAATCCGGTGTGTCCGACGGTACTGGCCTGCTGCCCGGCCAGCCGGCGGTGCCTGGCGGGAGCCGGGGCTTATCGGCAGTATCGGCAGGTCAGGCGGGTGCGCGGCATCCGCCGGGATTTGGGCCGCCGCAGCGCAGACGGCGGCTCGCGGAAACAACCGTGCTGGCCGTATCGGCGTCGTACATGACAGAGCCGCTACCCCGGGTGGCTCCCACGAGAAGGCGGCGCCGATGACGCTCTTCGCATCCTCCAGCCGGCTGGCCATCCCCGTCGAGCTGGCGAGCGCGGTGGCGGTCATCGCCTGCGCCGGCGCGCTGACCGCCGCGTGCAGCTCGCCCGCGCACCCCCGCGCGCAGAGCCAGCCGGGCGCGAGCCGCCTGTCGTCGGGGGCCTCCGCGCATGCCGCGCCGAGCGTGATGCCGTCCACCACCCCGGCTGCTATCCCCTCGTCCGCGGCGCCCGGCTCGTCCTCGACTCTGCCCCCGGTTCCGCAGCCGGCCCCCGCCCCTGTTCCCGCTCCCGCGCCCTCGGTGACCGCGATTGCCGCGCCGTCCCCGCTGGCCCCATGCTCGACGGCCGCGCTGCGGGCCAGCGTCGGGCCGGCCAACGGCGCGGCCGGCAGCATCTACTACCCGCTGGACTTCACCAACATCTCGGGCACGCCCTGCGGCCTGTACGGGTTCCCAGGCGTGTCGTTCGCGGCCGCGCCGGGCGGCGGCCAGCTCGGCGGGGCGGCGATCCGGAACCCGACGTTCCGGCCGGCGCTGGTCACCCTGGCGCCCGGCCAGGTCGCGCACGCCTCGGTGCAGGTGGTGGTCGCGCAGAACTACCCGGCGTCTATCTGCAAGCCGGCCACGGCGCACTGGCTGCGCGTGTACCCGCCGGGTCAGTTCGCGCCGCTGTACGCCGGCCTGACGGCAGTGACCTGCACGGGCTCGATCCCGAGCGGCAGCACCCTGGGAATCTACGTGGTCAGGCCGGGAGCCAACGGCCCATAGCGGAGGCCAGCGCGCAAGATCGTCTCGCCGCCGAACAACCCCGGCCGCGGTCGCTGCGTCGTACTCAGCAAAGGCCCCGGCCGCCAGGGAGGCGAAGCTGATGAGTGCACGCGTGCCCGGTAACTGGCTGCCCGGTAACTGGCTGCCCGGTAACCGGCTGCCCCGTAACTGGCTGCGCAGTACCTGGCTGTCCCGCCCCGGCGGGCCGGCCGGTGCCGCGGTCGCGGCCGGTGTCGCGGCGGGGGCCGCCGTGCTGGCTGGCTGCGGCACGGTGCAGGCGCCGGGCAGCGCGGCCGCCAGCGGGAGCGCCGGAGTGAGCAGTTCCGTCACGGCCAGCCCCAGCGGCAGCGCCAGCGGCGCGGCCGGCGTGAGCGCAACGGCCAGCCCCAGCGCGTCCGGGCCGGCTACCACTACGTGCGCGTCGTCCGGCCTGCGCGTGCGGCTGGACACCACCGCCGCCGGAGCGGCAGCCGGCAGCTACTACGTCCCACTCGATTTCACCAACACCTCCGGCCAGGCCTGCCAGCTGACGGGATACCCGGCGGTCGCCTTCACCTCCGGGATGACCGGCCAGCAGATCGGCGCCGAGGCGGCAGTGGACAAGTCCGTCCGGGTGACCACCGTGCTGCTGCCCTCGGGCGGGACCGCGCATGCCTGGCTGCAGGTGCTTAGCGCCGCCAACTACCCGGCCAGCAAGTGCCATCCGGTCACCGCGGCCGGGCTGCGGGTGGTAGCGCCGGGCAGCGAGAGCGCCGCCTACGTCCCGCACCCGGTCCCCGCCTGCAAGATGGCGATCCAGGGCAGCGAGATTCTCACCGTCCACCCCGTCCAGCAGGGCCTGGCGCAACGCGGGACCGCCTAGGACACGCCGGCGCCAGTACCCGCGATCGGGCCCGATCGCGGGGGCAGAGATCTCGGCGGGGCCAGGCCGCGATGGCGCGGCCGCACGCCGACAACGGGGCCGGTGCTCGCGCCGGCCGACGGGCCTCGGCCCAGAAGGGGGCATGTCGATGAAGCTGACATTCCGTGTTGGCCGCCGCCTCGGCGGCGGCGTCCTCGGCGGCACGGCGCTAGTCTGCGCGGCGGGGTTCCTGCCGGGAACGGCGCTGGCGTCCGTGGTGACGCCGGCCAAGGCCGGCGTTGCCTCGGCGTTTCCGCGCTGCCGCGCTAACCAGACGCTGACCTGGCTGGGCCTGGGCCTGGGCGGCGGGACGGCAGGCACGATCTTCTACCCGCTGGAGTTCACCAACACCAGCAACCGCACGTGCACGCTGTGGGGGTTCCCGCGGGTCTCGGCCCTGTCCAGGAGCGGCGTTCAGATCGGCAAGTCATCGCGGCACCTCCCGGCTCCGCACCGGGTGCTCACGCTGCCGCCCGGCTCCACCGTCCACGCATCGCTGGGCATCATCGACGCCGGCAACGTGTGCAGCAGGCCGGTGACCGCCACGACCCTCAAGGTGCACGCGCCGGGCCAGGGCCGGGCTACCCAGCTCCCCTTCCCGTTCCAGGCATGCTGGCACAAGCGGGTGCTGGTCGTCGGGCCGGTGCAGCCGGGCGTCGGGATCCCCTAGCCGGCGATCGGCTGCGCCAGGGCGGGCGGGGGCGGGCGGGCTCAGGCACTGCCAACCCCGCCCGCTCACGGCGGCGCGCGGGCCGCAGCCGATAGCGTTCGGGCATGGATGACCTGACACCACGGCTCCGCGCCGTCTGTGACCTGCAGATGGCCGGGGTACGCGAGTACAGCGGCCGGCACGAGTACGACGGCCGGGTCCAGGACCTGTCCCGCGCGGGAGTCCGGGCGGGCCTGGCCAGGCTGGCCGCGGCGGCCCGCGATGACCCGCCGCTGGACGACCCGCACGACGAGGCTCACCTCTGCGCTTCCGCCCGCAGCACGCAGGTCGCCCTCGGCGACATCGAGCAGCACCGTCGCGATCCCGCCCTGCACCTGGCCAACCTGGACCTGGCCTGCTACGACCGGGACTACGCGCCGGCGGACCAGCGGGACCGGGCGCGGGCCGAGCACCTGGCCGCCTGGCCCGCGGCCATCGACGCGGCTCTTGACGCGCTGGACCAGGTCAGCGCGCCAGTCGCCGAGTCGCTGCGGGACGCGATTCGCGGCCTGGCGGCGGGCATCCCGGCCGGCGCGGACGAGCATGCGCGCGCGGCCGCGCTGGCCGCGCACGCGCGGCTGGTCGCCCGGATCGACGAGGCCGCGGCGACCGGGAGCCCCGACGCCGCGCTCGGCAGCGCGGCCCTGGCCGCGCTGATGGGCAGCGCGGAAGCCATGCCCGTCGACGTGGGCCGCCTCAGCGAGCGCGCCGACGCCGAGCGGGACAGGCTCACCGCCCATCTCACCGACAGCTGCGCGCGGATCGATCCCGGCCGGCCGGGCCTCGAGGTGGCCCGCGGCCTGGTGCGAGATCACCCGGACGCCGACGGCGTCATCGAGGCCGCACGCACCTGGACGCAGCGCGCTATCGACTTCACCGCCGAGCGTGACCTGGTGCCCTTCTCCGACGGAGAATGCCGGGTCGGCCTGGCCCCGGAGAGCAGGCGCTGGGCCATGGCGATGATGTCCCCGGCCGCACCGGGCGAGCCCGACGGGCCCTCCTGGTACCACATCTCCCCGCCGGATCCGTCGTGGCCAGAGCACGAGGCCGAGGAATGGCTGGAGGTCTTCAGCGACACCACGCTGCCGGGCATCACCGTTCATGAGGTCGCCCCCGGCCACTTCTCGCACGCCCGCGCCCTCCGCCGAGCCGCCGGCCCGGTTCGCCGGACGCTGCACTCGGAGGCGTTCGTCGAGGGCTGGGCGCACTACGCGGAGGAACTGTGCGTCGAGGAAGGGTTCTGCGGGGATGACCCGCGCTTCGCGATCGGCGTCTGGCTGGAGGCGCTCGTCCGGGTCACCAGGCTGGCCTGCGCCATCGGCGTGCACACCGCAGGGATGACGGTCGCGGAGGCGGCCCGCAGGTTCGAGTCGGATACCCACCTCAGCGGATCCGCCGCCCTGTCAGAGGCCCGGCGGGCAACGTTCGACCCCACCTACGGCCGTTACACCTGGGGCAAGCTCGAGATCATGGAACTGCGCGAGCTCGCCCGGAAGCGGTGGGGCGCGGGATTCACGCTGCGCAGGTTCCACACGGCCATGCTGACCCTGGGCTCCCCTCCGCTGGGGCTGCTGAGTACCGCGATCGAACGCGGCTAGCGCCGGAGCCGGCCCGCAGGCGGCCCCGCCAGTGGGCCGGCCTGCTAGCCCGTGGTCTCGCCGGGCACCACCATCCCGGTCTCGTAGGCCAGGATCACTGCCTGGACCCGGTCGCGCAGGCCGAGCTTGGCCAGCAGGTGGCCGACGTGCGTCTTGACGGTGGCCTCGCCGACGAACAGCTCGGCGGCGATCTCGGCGTTGGTACGCCCGCGTGCCAGCCGCAGCAGGATGTCCCGCTCCCTGGCGGTCAGCGAGGCCAGCCGGGAGGGTGACGGCGCCATCTCCGGCGGCCGCCGGGCGAACACCTCGATGAGCCGCATGGTCACCGACGGGGCCAGCAGGGCATCGCCGGCCGCGACGCGCCGCACGGCGGCGATGAGGTCGTGTCGCGGCGCGTCCTTGAGCAGGAACCCGCTCGCCCCGGCGCGCAGCGCCTCGTACACGTAGTCGTCCAGGTCAAAGGTGGTGAGCATGACCACCCGGGGTCCGGACGCCCGGTCGCCGCCGGTGATCCGCCGGGTGGCCTCCAGCCCGTCCATCTCCGGCATCCGCACGTCCATCAGCACGACGTCCGGGGCGTGCGCGGCGGCGGCCGCGACGGCCTGGGCCCCGTTGGCGGCCTCACCGACCACGCTGATGCCGTCGGCCGCCTCGAGGATGACGCAGAACCCGGATCTGACCAGCTCCTGGTCGTCGACGACCAGGACCCGGATCGGGTCGGGCGGGGCGGCACTCATGAGCTTGGCAGCCTAGCGGTCACGGCGAAGCCGCCGGCGCCGGTCGGCCCGACCGTGAGGGTGCCGCCGCAGGACGCCACCCGCTCGGCGATGCCGGCCAGGCCGAAGCCACCTGGCAGTTTCCCGGCGGCCCGAGACTGGCCGCCGGCCCGAGACTGGCCGCCGGCCCGAGAACGGCCGTTCGCCAGAGACTGGCCGTCGCCGCCCGCGATCGGCGCACCGGAGTCGGTGACCGACACCGTCACGTAGCCCGGCTCATAACAGACCCTGACCGCCGCGCGCGGGGCCGCCGAGTGCCGCAGCGCGTTGGTCAGTGCCTCCTGCACGATCCGGAAGGCGGTGAGGTCGACGCCGGGGGCCAGGTCGCCGCGACTGCCGTCGATCGTCAGGTCCACGGCCAGGCCCGCGCCCCGCACCTGCGCGAGCACGTCATCCAGGTCACCGAGCGAGGGCGACGGTGACGCCCCGGGCTGCTCGCCCGGGCCCCGCAGCACGCCCAGCAGCCGTCGCAGCTCGACCAGGGCCTGCCGGGCCGTCTCGCCGATGACCTGCACGGACTGACCCGCCTCGGCGGGCCTGCCGGGCAGCAGGGCGCCCGCCGCCTCCGCCTGCACGGCCATGAGGCTGACGTGATGGGCCACGACGTCGTGCAGTTCCCTGGCGATCCTGGTCCGCTCGCGCGCCGCCGCCAGCGCCGCCTCCTGGTCGCGCTCGGCCTCGGCCCGCGCCGCCCGCTTCTCCACCTCGCCCAGGTACGCGCTCCGCGTGCGGCTCAGGATGCCTGCCATCCCGGCCGCGACGAAGATGAGCGCCGCGACGAAGAAATCGTAGGGCTCGTTATGGCCGGGCAGCGACTGCGAAATGAGGATGCCGGCCAGCACGACGACGCTCAGCGCCCAGCGCACGCCCGTGGAGCATCGCTCCATCACCGTGTAGTAGGCGATGGCCGGCCCGAGCGGAATGGGCGCGTCCCCGAAGCCCAGCTGGTCATAGCGGGACCGGGCCAGGCCCACGGCCAGGAACACGACCACCGGCCACGACCTGCGCCAGATCAGCGGCAGTGCCTGCGCCGCGAGCAGCGCGATCGCCGCCGCCTGCGGGTGCTGCCGGACCAGCTCCGGCGCGCCCGGCAGCGCCTGCAGCCGGTGCCGATACGGGAGCGTGATCGCCACGTTGACGGCCGCCAGCCCCAGCGCGAGGACCAGGTCCTGCAGCCGGGGCGGAAAGGCAGCCACCCTGGCCGCAAGCCGCTTCACGAGCTGATCGTAGAACGGCTCCCCGGCTGCGGGATCCCCCGCGAGGCTGACCCTTGATCTCCGCCCGCAGGCGGAGCACGGTGCCGCCCGGCGGCCCTGGCCGATACCGCCGGCCTGGCACAGAATTCCACCCTGGGGCCGGCGCGCCCGATCACGTCACCGGGCCAGGATGATGCCATGAACTCCGCACGCCTGCCCGCCGCTCAGCATCCCGCCGCTCAGCATCCCGCCGCTCAGCACCCCAACACCGCCCTCTCCGGTGCTGCTCCGGACAGCGCCTCCCCGGACGGTGCCGCCTCGCCCGGTGCCGCCTCGCCCGGTGCCGTTACGACCCGTGCCGTCACGACCAAGACGCCGACGGGCTGGATCGCCGTTATCGCCGGGGCGGCTTTTGCGGTCGAGATGGCCGTGAGCACCCGTTACGGATATCACCGCGACGAGCTGTATTTCCTGGCCGCCGGGCGGCACCCCGCCTTCGGCTACGTCGATCAGCCGCCGCTCACGCCGCTGCTGGCCCGGCTGTCCGCCGTGGTGTCCGGCAACTCCCTGGTCGTGCTGCGCCTGATCCCGGCGCTGGCGATGGCCGCGCTCGTCGCGGCAACCGCCGTCATGAGCAGGCTGCTCGGCGCGGGCCGCACCGGTCAGGTGCTGGCCGCGCTGGCTGCCGCCACCTGCTTTGAGTTCCTGGGCGCGATGCACCTGCTGACCACCACGACGCCGGACTTCGTCTTCTGGGCGATAACGCTGCTGCTGGTGCTCAAGCTGCTCACCACCGGTGATCGCCGCTGGTGGGTGGCGATCGGGGGGTGCGTGGGCCTCGCCGCCGAGGCCAAGTGGAACATCGGCTTCCTGGTGGCGGCCCTGGCAGCCGGGTTCGCGGTGACTCCCGCCCGCAGGCTGGCGGCCAGCTGGTGGCTCGTCCTCGGCGCCGCGCTGGCCGTCGCGCTGGCGGCGCCCGACCTCGTGTGGCAGGCAGCCCACGGCTGGCCGGCGTTCGGCGTTTTCGGCGGCCTGCAGCAGGACGCCGGGCACAACCGGGCGACCTACTGGGTCGCGCAGATTCTGTTTACCGGCCTGGCGGTGACCCCGATCTGGGTCACCGGACTGGTCTGGTCGCTGCGCAGCCCCCAGGCCCGGCCGTTCCGGCCGGTCGCGATCGCCTGCGCTGGCGCGCTCGTCGCCTACTTCGTGCTCGGCGGCAAGCCGTACTACCCGGGGGCGGTGTTCACCTTCCTGTTCGCCGCCGGATCGGTGCCGCTGGAGCGCTGGCTCGCCGCGCGACGGCCGGTGGCCAGGGTGATTCGCCCGGCCGGGCTCATGGGCATCGTCATGGTGGTTGTCGCGCTGATCGGCCTGCCGATTTCCCTGCCTGTCCTGCCGGCCCGCGTGCTGCACACGGTCCAGCTCCAGAAAATTAACTACGACCTGGCCGAGACGATCGCCTGGCCGCGGCTGGTGGCCCAGGTGGCGCGCGAGTACCACGCGCTCCCTCCCGGAGCCCGCGCGCGGACCGCGATCATCACCGCCAACTACGGCGAGGCGGGCGCGATCGAGCGATTCGGCCCGGCAGACGGCCTGCCGCAGGCCTACAGCGGAGCCAACAACTTCTGGCTGTGGGGACCGCCGCCGGCCCGCGACACCGCCGCGATCGTCGTCGGCCTGGACCCGGCGCTGCTGCGCCGCGAGTTCGCCCGGGTCCGGCAGATCGCGACGTTCGAGAACGGGATCGGCGTCAGCGACGACGAGCAAGGCACGCCGCTCTACCTGGCCACCGGCCTGCGGCCGGCCTGGAAGCGGGCCTGGCCGGCGTTTCGGAACTACTCCTGACGGGACGTGGCCATCCCCGGTGAGACGCTCGGCCGGCCGCCGGAGCCAGCTCGCATCGTGAGACCATGGACGCGCCATAACGGACCGGAAAGCGATCACCATGCCGAGGACAGCCATCTACCCATCGCGCGCTCACCAGGACCCGGACCGGCGCCCGGGCAGGCTGGCCCGCGTGGGTGCCGCGGGGCTGGCCGTGGCGCTGGGCGGCGTGCTGGCGGGCTGCGCCCAGCGGGCGGTGGCCAGCGGGCCGCTGATCCAGCTGGCGACGGCCTACGTCGGCCAGCCGCAGGGCGCCAGCCCTACCGACGCCTACCTGGTGATCCGCAACAACGGGCCGGCCGACAGGCTGACGTCGGCCAGGACGAGCGCCGGCGGCGCCGTCACGCTGCGCGGCCCGGTTCGGGGCGCCCCGTCGATGATGCGGGACGTCTCGTCGATCAGCGTCCCGGCCCGCACCCTCCTCCGGCTGGATCCCAACGGCTATCACCTGGTCATTACCGGTAGCAGGCCGATGAAGGCGGGTACCGAGATCACGGTGACGCTGGTGTTCGCCAAGGCCGGGTCCTTTAAGGTCGCGGCCGAGGTCACCAACCCCGAGACCGGCGGCGGCAGCTACTTCCTGAACTGACCGGCGTGGTCGTGGCGGCTGACGGCTCGCGGCCGGCAGGGGATGTCGCGGGTCAGCTTGTGGGCGTAGCTCTCGCGATATATCGTCTGTAGGGAGCGGCAGCAGCCGCGCTGAGCGGGGAGGTTCGGATGGCGACCAGAACGGACCTGCGAATCGGGGATGCTGACCGAGAGGCCTGCGCCGCCTCCCTGCGCGAGCACTATGCCCAGGGGCGCCTGTCGCTCGAGGATTTCAATGAGCGGCTCGACGCGGTGTTCGCCGCCACCACGCGGGGCCAGCTCGATGCCATCACGCGCGACCTCCCGCATGTCACCACCCCGTACGTGCCGCTTCCGGTGACGATGGCCAGCCAGGCCGGGGATGGCGGCTCGGCTGGATCCAGCGGAGCCGGTTATCACGGGCGGGCTGCCCGGAGCCTGATGGTCGCCCTAGTGGCACTTCTGGCCGTCTGGTTCCTCGCGCTAGGCCCGGCGATGCTGCATTTCCGTTTCTTCCCCTGGCCGGGTCGCTACCTTCTGCTGCTGGCGGGCCTGACGATTTTCCGCTCGGTGGTGCGCCGCCTCTTCGGCGGGCGCCGCAGGGGCAGCCGCTGAGCTGGCCCCGTCCACCTCGCATGTCCACGGAAACGGCTGGGGCGGCCGCCGGGGCGGGTCCTGGTAGCACGTCTCAGCCAGGACCCGGCCACGCGCTGACCGCCGGTTACGCTCTGGCCGCGCCCTGGGGGGCCGGGGCCCGCAGGGGCACCACCAGATAGCGGAACGCCGGCGGCTGATCGGCGGCGTCCGCCGTGACGGGCTCGTCTTCGGGATTGGCGCTGTCTGTGGCCGCCCCCCGGCCGGCCCTGTCCGTGACCGCCTCCGAGCCGGCGTCATCTGCGTCCGGTGCCGCTGCCCGGTCACCGTCATAACCGGCCCAGGTGATCAGGGCGGGCTTGGCCGGGCTGGTGAACTCCAGCCGGATCCGTCCCGGCTCCGGCTCCGGGTCACCGGCGCTCGCGCCGGAACCAGACTGCGCGCGGGTGGCTGTCCCGCAGATCGTCGCCGCGGCCAGGCCATCCAGCAGGTAGTTCGGGTTAAAGGAGATCACCGGCTCCGTGCCGGCGTAAGTGGCCCGCACGGACTCCGCTGCGCGGGCTCGGCCGTCGGTGTGGGCCTCGATGAGCACCTCGTCGGGCCCGAAGGTCAGCCGAACGGGGCTCGCGCGCTCCGCGACCAGAGAGACGCGGCGGACGGCCGCCGTGAACTGCTCGGCTGGCAGCTCAGCCCGGCAGCCGAACTCGGCCGGGAAGCGCGACTGGTACCGGATGAAGTCACCGCCGATCAGCCGGGCCGTGAGGCGCCTGCCGCCGCCCTCGAAGCTGATCATCCCATCGGCGGGTCGTGGCTCCGCCTGAGCACCGCTGCCAGATCGGGCATCGTCGGCCTCCGGTGCGCTGAACGCGACGGTGACCCGGGTCCCGGCCCCCATGGTGCGGGCGACGTCAGCCAGCGTCTTAGCCGGGACCAGGGCCGCCGCGCGCAATCCGGGGACCGCCGGCGTCCAGTCCACGGTGCGCACCGCGAGGCGGTACCGGTCAGTGGCGGCCAGCGTCATGGCCCGGCCGTTGACGTCCACGCACACGCCGGTCAGCATCGGGAGAGTGTCATCGCGGCTCGCCGCCGGAACTACCTGGGCCGCCGCAGCCGCCAGCGCGCCACCGTCGACGGTGCCGGACGGCGGCGGCGGCTCCGGCAGCCCCGGATACTCCTCCACCGGCAGCGAGACCAGCTCGAATTCAGCGCTGCCACAGGTCATGCGGACCAGATCCCCGGCCGAGCTGAACTCCACCTCGCGCGGCGGCAGGCTGCGGGCGATCTCGGCCAGCAGGCGGCCGGGCACCAGAGCCGTTCCCGGGTCTGCCACCTCGGCTGGCACGGCCACGCGCGCGGATACCTCGTAGTCGAAGCAGGAAAGCGTGAGGCCAGCGCCGGCCGCCTCGACGAGCAGGCCGGACAGCACGGGAATGACCGGCCTGGCCGGCAGCGCCCGTGCCACCCACGCGACTGCCTCACCTAGCGCCTCGCGCTCGACCCTGAACTTCACTGTCCCTCTAACTTCGCCGTGCCAGCCAGCTTCGCTGGCCAGCTAGCTTCGCTAGTGCCATTACTCCGATGCATTGATCCTGACACGCGCTGCCGACAAAACACGCAGTTTCGGCCTCAGGCTGCGGGGCCGGCACCGGGCTGCGGGCCGCTAGGGCCGGGGCCGGCGGCTGGCTCAGGCCACCATCCCTGGCGGCGCCGAGGCCAGCGTGGCCTCGATAGCCCGGGCGAGCTCGCGAGCCGACTCGGCGGTGAGCTCCACAGCGACGCGGGCCGCCGGTCCCCTGGCGGGATTGCGGAAATCGATGTTGAGCGTGTGCTCGGCCGGCGCGTGGACCGGGTGGTCGAAGTACACGCTGGCGTCGCTCACCGCAAACCAGCCGTCCGCGCCCTTGCCACTACCGGTGATCTTGATCGTCTCAGTGAGATACGTGCACATGCGAGCTCCCTCAGCTGGCCAGGTATCGGCCGTAGAAGTTCCAGATCCGCTCCCAGCCGTCGTTGGCCGCCTCGACGCGGTAAGCAGGACGGTTAACGGCGAAAAAGGCGTGACCAGCGCCCTCGTACGTGTGAAACTCGTGCGGCTTGCCCAGGTCATCGAGCACCTTGGACAGCTCGGCGGTCTCCTCGGGGGACGGATATTTGTCGTCGGCGCCAAAGAGGCCGAGCAGCGGGCAGGACAGGTCCTTGGACATCGGGGCGATGGGCGCGACCTTCAGCGGCATCCCTTCCGGCGGCGGGTAGACGATGCACGCCCCGTAGCAGTCGACGGCCGCGTCGAGATCCAGGCTGCACGCCGCCAGGAAGGACTGGCGGCCGCCGGAGCAGTAACCGATGGTGCCGACCTTGCCGTTGGCGCCGGGCAGGCCGCGCAGGTAGCTGGCTGCTCCCGCGACGTCGCCGACGAGCCGCTCGTCGGGCACGCCGCCCTGCGCACGGGCCGTCGCCGCCGCGTCATCAGGGCTCGCTCCCGGTGCGTCACGGTGATAAAGGTTCGGCATCAGCGCCGCGTAGCCGTGCGCGGCGAACTTCCTCGCTATTTCCTTTGTTGCTGAGTCGTATCCCGGCATATGGTGGATGACCACCACACCACCGAACTGGTCAGATTCGAGCGGCCGGGCCAGATACGCCTCAATCTCGTCTCCGCCGTGTCCGGTGATGCTGATGGTCTCAGCGCTCAGCGCTTCGTTCATGCGTGTGCTCCTTTGGGGTGATAGGCGCGGCTTCAGGTCAGCCAGGTCAATCCTGCCAGCGGCCCGCGCGGCGTTTCCGCTGGAGTCGGCTTAGCGGGTACGACATGATCGGCCATGGCCAAGACGCCGCGGGAGGGGCAAAGTCATGAAGCCCGGCGTGCTCATCATCGTGATCGCGTTCCTTGCGGTCGGCTGCTGGCTGGGCTGGCACGCCCAGCGGGCCAAGTCGGCGCACGGTGACGTCAAGGTAGCCAAGGGCCGCCTGTCAGGAGGCCGGAAGACGCGGCTGCGCGCCGGCCTTTGGGTGGTCGGCATCGGCGTTGGCACGATACTGGTCATATCGGCCATGGCCCGGGCCTGAGCCAAGCCCGCTGAGATCAGGGCGGCCGCATCCCCATGCCGCCGCATCCCATGCCGCCGCATCCCCATGCCGCCGCATCCCCATGCCGCCGCATCCCTCGCGCCGCGGCCCGCACCGGGCCGCGGCGCCGCCTGCGCTCCTCGCTGCTCCGGCGCAGTGGCCCCGATCCCGCAGATAGTTGAGTTGGTCAAAGATTGACAGGATGAACCTCCGGCTCGTAAGGTTGAGCTACTCAACTATTGACATCCTCTAGCAACTTAACCTCCAGGAAACCTTAGCCTCCAGCGGCTGAGCCCCGGGACCGGGGCAGCCGCCGGACCAGAACAGGAGTCAGGCGTGCCAGGCGAATCGCGCACGGAGCAGCTCAACGCGGAGATCCAGGAGTGCGTGTTCGAGCTGACCGGCCGGATCATCGGCCAGGCTGAGCGACTTGCCCAGCGCCTGGGCATCCCGGTCATCTTCATCAAGGCCCTGACCACCCTGAACGCCCCCATGGCGATGAAGGATCTCGGTAAGCGCCTGCACTGTGATCCCTCGTTCGTGACGGCGGTCGCCGACATGCTGGAAAAGCGCGGCCTGGCCCGGCGCGAGGCGCATCCCGGTGACCGGCGGATCAAGAACCTGATCCTCACCGCCGACGGGAGTGAGCTGAAGCGGCGCCTGGAATCCGAGCTTGCCGCGCGGATGCCCTGGAGCTGCGGGCTCGATGATGACGAACGCGCTCAGCTGCTGGCCCTGATCCGCAAGATGCTGAGCGCGGAGGCCCCGGCCGAGGACGCCGAGGCCGGCGGTGACGCCGCCGCCGGACCGGTCACGGCCATCGTGCCACCCCTGCCCGAGATGACAACACCAGCCGGATCCCCTACCCCCCCGGCACACGCGGGGGAGGTGGATATCACCGTGGAGGTCCCGTCGGCCATCAGCTAGGCCACGGCGACTTCACCCGTCCACTGCCAAGCGGCGCACCGCCGGCCTGACCGGCCTTGCGTAGGTCCCGTGCGCCCCGCGCCCGATGAAGCGCTCGCGGAGACCGCACCTCGCACATCCACCAGCTAGCACAGCCATCAGCAAAAGGAGTAATCCCGAATGTCTGAAAAGACATCCGCGGGCGGAACGACGTCGCCTGGGGGCACCGCCGTCATCAACGGCGTGTCCAGCGCGGCGCGTCCGCCGGCTCGCAGTCATCTTGGCCTGGCCCTGGTCGTCATCGCGACGGCTCAGCTCATGGTGGTCCTGGATGCCACCATCGTCAACGTAGCGCTGCCCGACATCCAGAAGGCACTTGGCTTCTCCGGCGCCGGCCTGGAGTGGGTCGTCAATGCCTACGCCCTGACCTTCGGCGGCCTGCTGCTGCTCGGCGGCCGCGCCGGGGACATCCTCGGGCGCCGGCGGGTCTTCATCGCCGGCATCGTCTTGTTCTCGGTCGCGTCCCTGCTCGGCGGATTCGCCACCTCGGAGGCATGGCTGCTGGGCGCGCGCGCCCTCCAGGGGGTAGGCGGGGCGATTGTCGCGCCCACCGCCCTGGCGCTGGTCACGACCACGTTCCCGGAAGGGCCGCCGCGCAACCGGGCCATGGGCGTGTACGCCGCGATGAGCATCGGCGGGGCCGCGATCGGCCTGATGGCCGGCGGTCTGCTCACCACCTACCTGTCCTGGCGCTGGGTGCTGTTCGTCAACGTCCCGATCGGCGTCGTGGTGGCACTTCTCGCCCCGCGGGCGATCGCCGCCTCGCCGCGCAGCACGCGCGCCTCCCGTCGCGGATTCGACATCCCGGGCGCGATCACGAGCACCCTCGGCCTCGCGGCCCTGGTCTATGGCCTGTCCAGCGCGGCTACCACCGCCAACGGCGTCTCGCACTGGGGTGACACCAAGGTCATCGTCTCGCTGGTGGCCGCCGTAGTCCTGCTCGCCGTGTTCGTCCTCATCGAGTCGCGCAGCAAGCACGCGCTCATGCCACTGCGGATCTTCCGCAACCGCAACCGGTCAGGCGCTTACCTGATCATGCTCTGCGTCGGCACGGCGATGTTCGGGATGTTCTTCTTCCTGACGATCTTCGTGCAGACGGTCTGGGGGTACACCGCGCTGCGGACCGGCGTGGCCTACCTGCCGATGGTGGCCACCATCATGGTGATGGCCGGCGTCAGCGCCCAGCTGGTGCCGCGGATCGGCGCCCGGCCGCTGCTGCTGGCCGGATCGGCCATCGGCACCGGGGGCATGTTCTGGCTGTCCCGCATCAACGAGCACAGCACCTACACCGGCGGCCTGCTCGGCCCGCTCATCGTCACCGCGGCCGGCCTGGGCATGCTGTTCATGCCGCTGACCCTGATCGCGCTGTCCAAGGTCGAGGACCGGGACTCCGGCCTGGCCTCCAGCCTGCTGAACACCGGGCAGCAGGTGGGCGGCTCGATCGGCCTGGCCGTGCTCGGAACGGTGGCCTGGACCGTGGTCTCCAACACCGCCCGGAACTCGGCGGCGCACGCGAAGGCCCTGGCCACCGCGGCCGCGAAGGCCGGTCACCCGGTGCACCTGAGCGCCGCGCAGGTAAAGGCCGCTTCGGCCGGCATCTACGACCACGCGCTGTCGGTCGGGTTCTCCCGCGGGTTCGAGGTGTCCGCGCTGATCACCTTCATAGCGCTGCTGCTGACCATCGCGATGATCCGGGTGAAGCGCGAGGACCTGGCGGGCATTCAGCCCATGCCGGGCGGGTAACGTCCGTCACCCCGGGGGCCGGGACCGTTCGGGTCCCGGCCCCCGCGGGGCTGGCCGGGTCAGGGGACGCACCAGGTGGGCGCCGGGAATCCGGCGCGTTCTGCGAGGGCGCCATCGATAAACGTGGTGACGGCCGGCGCGAAAGCCGGCCCGCCGGCTTCGACGTCGGCGGGGTCCGCGGAGGTGGTCCCATTCCTGGCGGAAGGGTCGGCCCATCCTCGGGCTCTGGCACCCGGTGATGGGACCAGCGTGTTGCCATGACCCGGCCGTCGTCGGGACATGCCGACCGCCGCTCCACACCGGGCATAGGGCTTGCTCACCCGGGCCGGGCATGGGCGGCGACGTCGGCGATGAAGGCGACGATGCGCGTGGCCGCGTGTCCGCCCGGATCGAGGTCGGTGTTGTAGACGCCGATGCTGCATCCGCGGCACCCGCCGGTACGCAGGGCGGCCGTCGTGACGGTCACGAGCTCGGTCCAGGTGAGTCCGTCGGGAGTGGCGGGGTCAGTGGCCGCGTCGCAGGCCGGGAACTCGCTGCCCGCGAGCACGTCGAGATCGATGTGCAACCACCACCCGTGAGCGTGCCTGACGAGGTAATCTGCCGCATCGGTCGCGATGCCCGCGGGGTCACCACGCAGCTCCTCGAGAGAGTGCAGCGGAACCTGGCCCGCGATGGTGGGCACGCCGATCTGCCGGCGGTAGAGGTGGTCGCGCTGACCTAGCATGACGATGGTGTCCAGATCCAGAGCCGGAAGCCGGCTCCGCAGCGGTTCCGGCGCGTGCGTACCGGTCAGGCCCAGCAGGAGCGCGATCTCCATGCTCGCCGCCTCACCGGTGTCCGACTGCTCCATCGTGGTGGCGTCCTCGTGGGCGTCGACGAACAGCAGGCCGGCCCGGCCGGTGGTGTCGCGCAGCGCCGGGATCGCCGCGAGCAGAACCGCACAGTCCGCGCCGTAGAGCAGCGGGAAGCGGCCGGTGCGCAGGCTGTGCCCGACGCGGGAGTAGACGGTGTCGACCATCGCCAGCAGTGCCGGTTCGTTGATGAAGCCGGCCGGGCTGCGTGCGCTGGTCGGCGCGGGGAGGATGACGTCGGAGGTGAGCTCCGCGGCCGGCAGCGCCGTCTCAAGGCCGGCCGCGCGGAGCGCCTGCGGAGCCCCCGCCTGGCCGGGCGAACGACCCATGCCGTCAAAGCGCACGCCGACAAGGTCGATCTCGGCGGCTGGGTCCGACGCCATCCGTTTCCTCCGCTCAAATCCTGTGCACGACGCCCAGGCGGTCATCCTGTCCCAATGGACGGTGGAACGCGGCACTCCTGTCCCGTCCGGCCAGCCGGCGATTCCGAGATTGGTCGCTACGAGCTCGCGGGAACCCGGGTCCTCGGTCGAATTGTAGACAGGTGCGTAGAACATCAAACTCGTATGCTTCCGTGTCGCGAGCGAGCTGTGTCAGATGCCGAGCCCCATACGGAAACTCCGCAGGTCGGAGGCAGGCTCACGAGAGGCTGTCCCGTAAGACCCGCCCGGTGAGGATTACCGCACGGGTGGGCTATGCGGGACACCGCAGGGACGCCTGTAGGCTCCTTCCGCAGGGCTAGGCGAAAGGGCCTTCTGCAACGCCTCCGTCGTTGCCAAAGCTCGCGACAGGCAGCAGTCCGATCGTGACTGGGGCCCGTTCCCCAGCCGACGGCTGTGACGCCCAGCCAGGGGTAGGCGCACAGAGCAGCGCGATCTGCGCGGCGATTGCTGATTAACGGCTCGAAGCAGCGCTCGCACGTAACGAAGCCTCGGAATGTGCCATGGCAGACGGAGGAACGTAACGGAGCGTTACGGTGACCCTGGCGCCGGCCACGTCGCCATAGACCCTGGACTCACCCGCCAATCTCCTATCTGCGCGGCTAGGGACAAGTGAGCGGCCGCTCTTGACAAGGTGCAGAGAAGCCTCCATGCCGCGCGGGTGACCAGCGCCCATGCGGCCCCTGTCGCCGAGTGCCAGCAGCGCCTGCCGGTACAGTGCCGTGCCGTGCCGGCCGTAGATGCCCGCGGCCCGGTCACGGGATGCGCTCAGCCCGGTGACAGGCCTCGTGCCAGCTCTGGCCATGAAAGCCCCCGAACATCCCGGCAGTTACGGCGCACAGCGGATGGCTACCAGGGTCCGAAGCAACTATTTCTGACGCTAGCACCGGCACGGCCGCGATCACCGGCGGGTCCTCCCGGCGGCCGGCGGCAGCCGGGGGCTGGTCACAGCGCTCAGCTCACAGCTTGCATCACCGGCCGGGGCTGCGGCCGGGCCGGGCCGGGGTGGCCGCTGGCGGGCGGCTGGCCGACGGGCGAGGGGAAGACGAGCGATCGGGGGGCGGCGCCGTCAGCGGCGGCCTGGCCGGTGGCGTCGGCGACCTCGAACCAGGTGAGCAGGGTGGTCACGGACAGGATCCGGAGCACGGTGCCCTGCGGTCCGGCCAGGGCCACGGTGCCGCCCCGGGCCCGGGCCTCCCGGGCGTGCCGGATCAGGACGCTAAGGCACGCGCAGTCGATGAACGCCAGCCCGCTGAGGTCAATGATGCTGCGCGGCGGCCCCTGCCAGCAGATGTCCCGCAGGCAGGCCTGCAGGGCCGGGGCGTCCAGGACATCCAGGTCGCCACGCAGGCGGATGACGGTCACGTCGTCGTGCTCGCGGCCGGTTAGTGCCGGCATGGGTACCGGCCGGAGGGCAGGAACGGTCATCGAGATGCCACCTGGCCTGCCTGGAGTTGTCACTCGCTACCGAGGTCCAGAGCAGCCGGGAGCGCGAACTCGCCTGCGCTCGGCGAGGGGCGGCGTCCCTGGCCGTGACGCTACGCCCGATCCGCCGGGGCGGCAAGCGCGGCCTACACCGGCCGGGCCGGACAGCCTGCCTCCCGGCAGCCCGGACCCGGGGTGCGGCCGGGCGGCAGCGCCCGCTAGCTGGCGAGCCGCCGGACGGCGAATTCTGGCGTGAGGGGAGTGACAGCATGCGGCTACTACCGCCGCGTGTCGTTTGACACCCGCGCGGCCGGGCAGTTCAGGGCAGCGCGGGAGGCGAGCGCGTGGTGCTTACTGGCGCGCCGGCTTGCAGCGCGGGATGCCCCGGGCCTCAGGCCGGAGCCGGAGGGCCAGAGCTGGTGATGCGGCGGTGAGCACGGCAGCGACGCCTGGCGGGCCCGTCGGCGGGTTCCGCCACGAGGCGCTGCTGTACTCCGGCACGGCCGGGTTCCTCGCCGGGACCATCCCGTTCCTCCGCCAGGCCGCCGCGGCCGGTGACCCGGTCCTGGTCATGGTGACCGCGGCGAAGGCCAGGCTGCTCCGCCGGGAGCTGGGGCCCGCCGCCGCGCAGGTGAGCTTCGCCGGCGCGGCCGGTCCCGCCCGCAATCCGGCGCGGCTCCTGGCCGTGTGGCGGGCATTCGGCCGGGCCCATGCCGGCGCCTTGCGGCTGCGGGGGATCGGCGAGGCAGCCGGCCCCGGCCGCTCGGGAGCCGAGCTGGCTGAATGGCACCGGCACGAGGCGCTGCTGAACGTCGCCTTCGACAGCGCCGCGCCCCCGTTCTGGCTGCTGTGCCCCTACGATCGCCAGGCGCTGGCCGCAGGGGTGATCGACGAGGCCCGCCGGACCCACCCGTTCCTGGCCGGCGGCGGTCACCGGCCGCCCGGCGGCGCCTTCCGGCCCGTCGACCTGTCCGGCCCGTTTGCCCGGCCGCTGCCGCCCCGGCCAGCCGGGGCGGCAGGGCTGCCCATCAGGCCCGGCGGCTTCCACGCCGTGCGGGCCTTCACCGCCGCGCAGGCGGAACAGGCCGGGCTGGCCCCCGAGCCGGCCGCGGACCTGATCCTGGCGGTGCACGAGATCGCCGTTAACAGTGTCCGGCACGGCGGCGGGCACGGCGAGCTCCGCGCCTGGACTGAGGACCGCTGGCTGGTCTGCGAGGTGTCCGACCAGGGCCATCTCACCGACCCGCTGGCCGGCCGGCTGCCGCCCGCCCTGGACGGGAACGGCGGAGCGGGCCTGTGGACCGCCAGCCAGGCCTGCGACCTGCTCCAGATCCACTCCACTCCGGCCGGCACCGTCATCCGCCTCAGCCAGCACCTGTAACCACCTCACCTCTCGCAGACGGCACCTGCTGCCAGGTCCACCGACGCCGGGCCGGCCCGGCAAGCCAGTACCCGTGCATGACCGGTCCCGCCCGAGCCAGCAACCCCGGCGCTTCGCGACCAGACCGCGGGCTTACCGCCTGCCAGGGCCCGCCCGGACCGGACACCCGGCCTGATCCGGCGCGGCTTCCAGTGGACCGCGGACCCGGCGGACATGGACTACTGGCTCAGCGGCAATGCCCCGGTGATCGTGGCCCTGTCCCGGCCGGCCGAAGACCTGGCCTGGTGGTTCGACGTCCCAAGGAGTTCACCGACCCCCGCCGCCACACCGAGCGCACCGTCACCATCAGCAATCACCAGCAGTCCTTCGACGAGTAAGCCGCCGCCGCGATCATGCACACCACCGTCCCCCTGCGGATATGGCATCTACCTCGCCGCACCGCCGAAGATCGAGATCCTGACCACAACCTGTTGCCAGTGCAGGCCTGCCCGCCCTGACCTCGCGCTGATGCCCGCGAGACGGAGGCGGTCGAAGTGGCTGCCGCCGCGCTGGCCACGCTTCTGGACGGTCCCGGCGGCACGAGATGAACACGGAAGGGGGCGCCCGGCACTGCCGGACCCGCGCCGAGGTCGCACAGGCAGGTCGCGACGCGGGAAGCGGATGCCTCTGCCATCGGCGTATACGGCCAGAAAGGTCGCGGCGGTGCAGAGGCAGGCGGAGCTCAAGCACGCGGGGCTCGGCCTGCGCCTGGGGCAGAGGGCGCCCCTCCAGCATGGCCATGTCGGCCAGGATGCCCGCGGCGGCGCCGAGGTAGGTCTTGTTGCTGATCAGCGGCGCCGTCCCCTTGTAAGCGGTGACGCCGGCGTCCTCGAAGATGAACGCGCCGAGCAGGAAGTTGTCCTCGCTGGCGTAGACGTCGAAGGTCTGCCCTGGCTTGATCAGCCCGGCCGCCGTCGCGGCCGCGGTGAAGCTGTGCCGGATGTTGATCGCCGGCCGGGCTACCACCGCGCTGCCCAGGGCCTCGCGCAGGAACTTCACGTGGTCGTACTCGTCGCGGGCGATCCCAACCCCGTCGTCGCCGAGTCCCTCCTGGACCGGCTCATCGACAACAGCCACCAGGTCTTCATGAACGGACCCAGCTACCGGCCAAACAAGCGACCCGGCCAGCGCGTCACCACGACAGCAACCGAGCCCGCGAAGTAGAACAGAACCAGGCCAGGACCTGGTCAATTACGTGAGCAACACCCCTGCTCAATAATGTGACCGTCGACACCGACGGCTGTCTACGGATACCTGGCCTGGTCATTTCTCGTCGAGTTCGGGGGCGGCATCGTTCACACCAGTCACTGCTACTGGACACATGCGACTTCCACATGGTTCCCGCCAGTCCCGACTAGTCGAGCGCGGCGGTCATCACCGGCCTCGGGCTGCTAGGAGCAGTCCTCGGCGGCGTCCTACTCTGCCGTCGCGACCAGAAGAACGCATGACCCAGCCTGCGTTGCCATGCATGACCGCCCGGCACCGCCAACGCGCTACTTTGCCCCGATGATGGTCGTTGGGTAACCCCACGGAGCGTGTTAACAGCCTCTGCTCGGCAGCGCGGAATCCCGGAGTTCTGGCACGCGGGTAGAACTAGGGGCGAGCAAACGTCCCGAGCGGGCACAACGGCAGACTCGTGTACCGGTCCCGGCCGGCGCAACAGGCGGCGGGCTGCCGCACACCGTGAAGGAGCAATCCCATGACCGAGAGCATGATCACGGTCGCCCTGGTCGTCGGCGATCCCGCTCACGAGGGCCTGGAGCTGAACGAGACCAGCCTGGCAGCCGCCGCGAGGACCATCGAGGTTCATGGCGCGGTCATTCACGGCCGGTGGGACTCGGGCAGGCGCAGCACGGTCTGGTGCTTCGACATCGAGCGCGCCCGCGCCGCGGATCTGAAGGACGATCTGCAGGCCATCTGGGCCGGCAAGCTTGAGTCCGTCATCTGGCGACCAGTCGGGCCAGCCGAGGTCATTCGTTTCAGCTGAGGAACGCAGACCTTGTACGTACGTGCTGCCGACCGCGCCCCGC
This sequence comes from Streptosporangiaceae bacterium, assembly GCA_036510065.1. Lineage (GTDB taxonomy): Bacteria > Actinomycetota > Actinomycetes > Streptosporangiales > Streptosporangiaceae > DASUBV01. The sequence goes on from DATCEO010000051.1 coordinate 99,406, forward strand.
GCGCCCACGGCACATGTGCCATAGCCGTCGCGGTCATGAATCCGCGCTTCAGGCACTTGTCCGCCCCGTGCCCGCAGAAGCTCATGCATCTAGCCGATGTGGCGCGGAGAGGTCCAGGGCCGCTCTGAACTGCACGCACGTCTCTGGGTAATTAGTCATTCACGGCACGTGGTAGGATCAGGGACATGACGGAACGGGCCTAACGGCTAGCGCGGCCAGCAGCCCGGCAGTCCACGAGGCGTAAGACCCAAATTGCAGCGAATGCGCGGCCGCCCGCTCCGTTATGTAAGACGGCGCCCTCGGTAGCGGGGGCGCTTTCGTAGCCGCCCCATTCGGAGGGCCGCCCGGCAGCGTACGGCAGGCCGGACTTTGAAGCCCGTCGTCGTAACCCTGATCCACCTGTCCGCCCCGGCGGTCACTACCGGCCCTGTGCGTGCCGAGAACTCCGTCCGGGGCTCTGAGCAGCAGAGTTGCTCCGGCAGCCGCCTGGCCGTGATGATCTCCGGTCATGTGCCTGCTGTTCGTGTTCCTCCTGATCACCCTGTGCCGTGCCAAAACTCGCGCGAGGCCCTGACCAGAGGTTTTACGGCTCTTCACAATCGAGGGTGTGGTCCCCGTCGAGGTGCTTGGCGCGTCGGTGACCGGATAGGGGGTCGAGGTCTCCCGAGGATGAAGGCTCCGCGGTTCAGGTGGTTTCGAGCTGCACGAGACAGAACGGGTGTCCGGCCGGGTCGGCGTAGACCGAGTAGGTTTCGTCCTCGAGCACGACACGTTCCGCGAGCGGGACCGCGCCCAGGGCGCGCACCCGCTGATCGGCGATCTCGAGGTCGTCGACCCGCACATCCAGGTGAAGCTGCTGCGGTGGCCCCTGGTCCGGCCAGCCGGGCGGGCGGTAATCGGCGATCTGCTGGAACACCAGGCGTCGTCGGCCGTCGGAGGCGTCCGCGATGTCGACCCAGTCGGCGTTCTCCTGCACCCGCTCCCAGCCGAGGACGGCCGCCCAGAACCGGGCGGAGATGTCGGCGTCCGGGCAGTCCACGACGATGTTCATCAGCTGGCCGACCGGGGTGTCCACCCCGGGACCGTAGCAGGTCTCAGGCTGGTTCGAGGGTTTCCAGGGCCGTTATCGGGCCCTTCACAATCGAGTGTGGTCCCCGTCGAGGTGCTCGGCGCGTCGGTGACCGGATAGGGGTCGAGGTCTCCCGAGGATGAAGGCTCCTACACGCTCATCTGGAAGACCTCGACATGCCCGACGCTACCGTCGCGGCGAGCCCCGCTGCTGGGTTCACGCGCGCCGATCTGACCACGTTCTGCCGTCTCGACGAGCTCGGACTTGAGGTGACCGGCCAACGCCTCGAACCCGGCCGTGCCGTGCTCGCGTGCCGGGTCCTCGAACCCGACCAGTGGTGTCGCCGCTGCGGCTGCGAGGGCCTCGTGCGCGACACCGTGATCCGACAGCTCGCCCACGAACCGCTCGGCTGGCGCCCCACCACGTTGGCGGTCACGATCCGTCGTTACCGGTGTGCCGAGTGTTCGCACGTGTGGCGCCAAGACACCACCCTCGCGGCGGAGCCGCGAGCGAAGTTGTCGCGTCGCGGGCTTCGGTGGGCGCTGGAGGCGATCGTGGTCCAGCACCTCACCGTGGCCCGGATCGCTGAGGGTCTCAGCGTCGCCTGGAACACCGCCAACGATGCCGTCCTTGCCGAGGGCAAGCGGGCCCTGATCGATGACACCACCAGGTTCGACGGGGTCACCGCGATCGGGGTCGACGAACACGTGTGGCGCCACACCAGACGCGGCGACAAGTACGTGACCGTGATCATCGACCTCACCGGGATCCGCGACGGCACCGGCCCAGCACGGCTGCTCGACATGGTCCAGGGCCGCTCCAAGCAGGCGTTCAAGACCTGGCTGAGCCAGCGGCCGAAGGACTGGCGCGACGGTATCGAGGTCGTCGCGATGGACGGGTTCACCGGCTTCAAGACCGCTACCACCGAAGAACTACCAGACGCGGTCACCGTGATGGACCCGTTCCATGTGGTCCGCTTGGCCGGCGACGCCCTGGATCGGTGCCGGCGACGGATCCAGCAGATCATCCACGGCCACCGAGGCCGCAAGGACGACCCCCTCTACCGGGCCCGGCGGACCCTGCACACCGGTGCCGACCTGCTTACCGACAAGCAGAAGGACCGCCTGCTCGCACTGTTCGCGGCCGATGAGCACGTCCAGGTCGAGGCGACCCGGGCCATCTACCAGCAGATGATCGCCGCCTACCGCGAACCCGACCGCACCCGCGGACGCGCGCTCATGGTCAAGCTCATCGAGTCCCTCAGCCACGGCGTCCCGGCTGCGCTCAGCGAGCTGATCACACTCGGACGAACGCTGAAGCAGCGTGGTGACGACGTGCTCGCCTACTTCGACCGGCCCGGCACGAGCAACGGGCCGACCGAGGCGATCAATGGACGACTCGAGCACCTCCGCGGCTCGGCACTCGGATTCCGCAACCTCACCAACTACATCGCCAGATCACTGCTCGAGTCCGGCGGCTTCAGACCCCGACTACACCCTCGATTGTGAAGAGCCGGTTTTACGCTCGATGGTCATGCTCATCCGCCTGGTTTACCTGCTCATGGTCCGGCTATTCGGCTGGCTGGTGCTGCTCACCCGCAGCGACGGCGCCAAGGACGCAGAGAGGCACTGTTGCATTAAGCGGCTACGTGATCATGGCGCCGTAAATTTTGCTGCCGACGTTCACTCTGCGACCGTCACGCGGCCACGAGAGGCGTCTGACCGCGGGTAAAGCGATCACGGAGCGTGCGCAGACGAGAGATCCTCCTGTCGGATGATCATGGGATCGCTTAATGCACAGTGCCCTGCAACCTGGTCATGGACCTCGGCGACCGGGCCCGGGGTCCCGCTTCCTCATCCGGGACCGCGACGCCAGGTTCACGACCGTCTTCGACGAGATCTTCTCCGGCGAGGGCCTGAAAATCATGAAGACCCCGCCGCAGACGCCGCAGGCGAATTGTCACGCCCAGAGATGGATACGCACGGCACGGGCCGAGTGCACTGACCGGATACTCATCTACGAAGAACGCCACCTGCGATCGGTCCTCGGCGAGTACGCCGGCCATTACAACCGTCACCGGCCCCGCCAGTCCCGTCAGCAGCTACCGCCCGACCAGGAATCTCAGACCACCGCTCCGCTGAATCTGCCAGTGCAGCGGCGGAAGGTACTCGGCGGCGTGATCAGCGAGTACCACCAGGCCGCCTAGCCGAAACCTTGAACCCCAGGTCAAGCACTATGCGACGAGTTTCGGAGCGGCACAGGTTAATTCTTCCGATGCCAGGTCACGCTGAAGCTGTTACCTGCAGCGCCGAGCACGCTAGCCATCGCGAGAGTGTGGGTGTAGCCGTCGGTCCAGCGGGTAAAGTTGTAACGCCCGATGTGCGGGGCGAAGCTGCCGAGCACGCGCCCGTTGACGGTCACGTTCCTGAACTTCACCCGGCCGAAGTTAGCCAGAAGGTTCAGGCCGTAACGCGGATCGGTCACGCCCGCGCTCACGCCACTCGGCTCGTAATCGTTCATGATGTGCTTAGTCGTCGTCCACTTCCCGCGCGAACTGGTGTCGGTGATCTTCAGGGTGAAGTGGTCTCGCAGTGGCCCGCTGACCACGGCCGACGCAGCCATGTGATCACCAGGCCGGACGACGTGGTGCATCCTGACCGGTGACCACGCAATGCCCGTGGACGGTCCCGTGGTGTACCACGCGTAATACTGCGTGTGTCCGCCGACGCTGTCGGCCTCGGTCCCGATCTGGGGCACCGAGGAACTCAGCCCCGAGCTTCCCGCGTTGGCATTGTCATCCCCGAATCCCGTGAACACCGTGGAATACGCGTCGCGGTACCCGTGCACGGCGATCCTTGGCTCCGTCCACCTGGCGGTGATGCTGTGCGGCCAGATGTAGCCGTCATATACGCCGAACGCGTAGCCGGAGAAGCTCATGCTGTTATACGACGGGCTTATGCCGGCCGCTGCCCGGCTCATGCCCATCGTCCCCAGGCCGAG
>DATCEO010000052.1:0-5760 GCA_036510065.1 Streptosporangiaceae bacterium
CCGGGCTTCCTCAGGATCCAGGGCCGGGGCCGGGTCAGTGACCACATCGCCATCCGGGCCGCCAGCCGCCGGCGCAGGCTCCTCCCGGTGGCCGCGCGGGAACGGGAGCAGCAGCGCCGCGCCGAAGATGACGACCATCACGGCGATCAGGACCAGATTCGCCACTGAGACGGTGAAGATCGACCAGTGCACGAAGGCGCCGGGCCCGTTGATATTGATCGCCAGCGGGCGCAAGAGCGGCCCGGATGCGAGATTCATGTCCGTACTCCGATGCGAGAGAAAGCCGGCTGAGGGGGGATGGCTGGGTTCACTGCGAGTGGTGGACCACTACGACCGGGCAATGGGCGTGACTGACGACCTGCGAGCTCACCGAGCCCAGCAGGAGTGAGGCAAAGCCGCCGGCGCCTCGCGAGCCCACGACCAGCAGGTCGGCATCGCCCGAGGCGGCAATGAGCTCCTCCGCCACGACGCCGTTGATAGCCGTGATCGTCATCGACGCGGGCCGGTCGTCGCCGAGCTCGCCCAGGACCCTGGCCGTTTCCGCATCGGCGGCCTTACGGGCGGACGCCACAGCCTCCGCGTCCGCCGGGTAGGTGACTGGGAGTCCCGTCCAGGCGCTGGCCATCACCGGGTGCACGGTCAGCACCGTGAGCGTGGCCTTCCGCAGCGCCGCCTCCCGCGCTGCCCATTCGAGTGCTCGCTGAGAACCTGTTGAGCCGTCAACGCCTACGACGATTCCAGGCATGTCCTTCTCCTTCCGGACTGGCGGCTGCTAGATGGCCGCCTCGCGTCCCGGCCTCACTGTCGTCGCATGTCTGATCCGGCGACAGGGGCCTTAGCAGGCCAGCGATGGGACTTTAGTCCCAGACGGAGCCGGGCGCCCGCGAGCCGCGGACCGTCATCCCTGATCACGCCGCGATGCTGCCGTAACCAGCCTGCGGGACCATACAGCCCGGCCCGGCGGAGGGAGCTGGGCCGGGCTGGGCTCATTGGCCCCGTGTCCGAGGCGGAGGGGTACCTGCCTAAAGCTGTCCGCCGACGATGTCGGCCAGGTCGGCGAGCCGGCAGGTGTAGCCCCACTCGTTGTCGTACCAGCCGAAGGCCTTCGCGAGGCTGCCCGACGCCTGGGTCAGGCCGGAGTCGAAGACGCACGACGCGGTGTCGCCGATGATGTCGCGGGAGACCAGCGGGTCGGTGCTGTAGCGCAGGATGCCGTTCAGGCGCCCCGCCGAGGCCTGCTCAAACGCCTCGTTGACCTCAGCGGCAGTCACGTCCCGGCGCAGCACCACCGTGAGGTCGGTGAGCGACCCGTCCTCGACGGGGACGCGCACGGCCACGCCGTCCAGGCGCCCCGCGAGCTCCGGGATGACCTGGCCCGTGGCCCTGGCCGCGCCGGTCGTGGTTGGCACCATGCTGACCGCGGCGCTGCGCGCGCGGCGCAGGTCCTTGTGCGGCCCGTCTAGCAGCATCTGGTCGCCGGTGTAGGCATGCACGGTCGTCATGAAGCCCTTGACGATGCCGAATGAGTCATTCAGGACCTTGGCCATCGGGGCGACGCAGTTGGTCGTGCACGACGCATTCGAGATCACGTCATGGCGCTGCGGGTCATAGTCGCGGTCGTTGACTCCGACCACGACCGTGAGGTCGGCATTCTTGCCCGGCGAGGACAGCAGCACCTTGCGGGCGCCTCTCTTGAGGTGGAGGGCCGCATCGTCACGGGCCCGGAACTTGCCCGTGGACTCGATGACGATCTCGGCACCGAGGTCGCCCCAGTCGATGGTGCTCGGGTCAGGGCTGCACAGCACCCTGATCGGCGCGCCGTCGACGGTGATCGAGTCGGCGGTGTAATCGACCGTGGCGGCGATCCGGCCGTAGGTTGAATCGAAGTCCAGGAGGTGGGCGAGCGTCCGCGCGTCGGTGAGGTCATTGATCGCGACGACCTCAATCCCGGCCTGCTCCAGCGACCGGCGCACGAACGCGCGCCCGATCCGCCCGAAACCATTGATTCCGACTCGGATAGTCATGTTCTTCCCTCCCGCTCGCGGCGGCAACTGTCTGTGTTCTCGCCTCTGCTTTCATCCTCGAAGCAAGCCCTGGCCGCCGGCACGGCCGATGGGCACCAGTCACCAGGCCTTTGTGCCCGTCCCCCGCGGGCCCCCGTACCGTCCTGCCGTGCTGCGACCGTCACTCCCGCGGAGCATCCAGGTGCGCGGCCGCAAACGGGCATGGTGATGGTCGCGGGGTGGTGCTGGCTGCGGGCGAGCAGCCAGGCGGTGAGCGAGTTAGAGCTCCACATCTCGCCAGCCCGCAGCTCCGGTCGTAGGCCTGCCGCCGCTGACGCCCCGCCATGGCGGCCACGAAGACCCGGCCGTTCCACCGGACGCAGCCCGACGCGTCATCCGCGCCGAGGGGCAGCTAGTACAGGTCAACGCAGGCGGAGCCGGGCCCGAAGTCCCCGCCCGGCCCGGCCACTGCCATGTTCACGACGCGGTCCGCATCTTCTGGTAGCTCCCGCCCGCGGCTGCAAGGTCAAGCGCGTTCATAGCTGTTCCCTCCTGCCTCGGCACCGGACTGGCGCCGGCCCTTGCGCATCGGGGACAGCTGACCATGGCGCGGCCGGGTACGCCGGGGACGAAGGTCCTGCCCTGACGGGCCGCTGTGCTCCTCCGGTCGGGATCAGGGTGCGGCAGGCTGGCCGGGACGGGCCCGGACCGGACCGGAGGAGCTTTTCGATGACGAACGCAGTGACGTCTGAAGCTGACCCGTCCCGGCCGGATCGTCGTCGGGCAGGAGCGCGGCCCGCGGGACACGCGGTGAACGGGCCGGGCACCCCGGCGGACGCGGCCGCCGCGGCGATCGTGAGCCAGCCCGGCGTGGCGGCAGCACCGGCGCTGGACGAGGGCGTTAGTACCTATGCGCTGCTGACCGATGGCAGCACGGTCGAGATCCGGCCTGCCGGGCCGCAGGACGGGGCGGCCGTGCGGGAGATGCACGCCGCGATGTCGCCCGACAACATGTACCTGCGGTTCTTCAGCCTGAGCCCGCGCTCCGCCGAGCAGGAGGCCATTCGCGTGTGCCGGGAGCCGGACGCCGATCACGGCGCGCTGCTGGCCTGGCTGGGCAGAAGGCTGGTCGGGGTGGCCAGTTATGAGCCCGCGGGAACGCCGGGCACGGCCGAGATCGCCTTCGCGGTCCCCGATGACATGCACCGGCGCGGGGTCGCCACGCTGCTGCTCGAGCACCTGGTCTCGCTGGCCCGGCTGCGGGGGATGACCGCGTTCACCGCGCAGACGCTGGCCGACAATGCCGCGATGCTGCGCGTGTTCGCTGACGCCGGGCTGCCCCGGCAGCGGCGGATGGTCGACGGCGTCGTGGAGCTGACGTTCCCGCTTCCTGGCGGCGACGCCGATGAGAGACTGGTCAGCTACCTGCAATCGGTCGCCAGCCGGGAGAGCCGCGCGGACGTGGCCAGCCTGCGTCACCTGCTGCAGCCGGAATCCGTCGCGGTGGTCGGCGCGGGCCGGCGCCGCCGGACGGTAGGCCGGGCCATCCTGCACAACATCGTCGCGGGCGGCTTTGCCGGGCGGATCTACGCGGTGAACCTGCACGCCCGGCACATGGAGGGCGTCCCGTGCCTGCCGTCCGTCGGCGCCCTGCCCGAGGCGGTCGACCTGGCGATCATCGCCGTGCCGGCGGCGGCCGTGCCCGCGGTAGCGGCCGCCTGCGGCGACAAGGGCGTCAAGGCGCTGACGGTGATCACCTCGGGCCTGGGTGCCGCGGGCGCCGACCTGCTGGCCATCTGCCGCCGGCACGGCATGCGGCTGGTCGGCCCAAACTGCCTGGGCGTCAGCGTACCGGCCCTCGGCCTGAACGCGACGTTCGCCGCCCGGCAGCCCGTCCGCGGCGTCGCCGGGCTGGTGGTGCAGTCGGGCGGCGTGGGGATCGCGCTGCTGGACCAGCTGTCGCGGCTGGGCATCGGGGTGTCCTCGTTCGCGTCGGTCGGTGATAAGTACGACGTGTCCAGCAACGACATGCTGATGTGGTGGGAGCAGGACAGCCTGACCCGCCTGGCCCTGCTGTACGTCGAGTCGTTCGGCAGCCCGCGCAAGTTCGCGCGGACGGCGCGCCGGGTGAGCCAGCGGATGCCGGTGCTCACTGTGGTCGGCGGCCGGTCGCCCGCAGGCCGGAGCGCGGCCGCCTCGCACACGGCCGCGGCCGCGACGCCCCTGGTTACCCAGGAGGCTCTGTTCGGCCAGGCGGGCATCATCGCCGCCAGCAGCCTCGGCGAGCTAGTCGAGGCCGCGGCGCTGCTGGCCTGCCAGCCGCTGCCGGCCGGCAACCGGGTGGCGATCATCACCAACGCAGGCGGCGCAGGCGTCCTGGCCGCCGACGCGTGCGGCGACTACGGCCTGGAGGTCGCTGCGCTCAGCGGCCCGACGCGGCGCCGGCTCCGCGGCCTGCTGCCGGCCGCCGCGGCGGTCGCCGGGCCGGTGGACACCACGGCCGGCGTGAGCGCGGACACGTTCCGCGCCTGCCTGGAGCAGGTCTGCGCGGACGATGGCGTCGACGCGGTGATCGCGGTGACGGTGCCCACGGCCATCTCGGACCTGCGCCCGGCCATCACCGGCGCGGCGGTCAGCAAGCCGATCGCCGCCGCGCTGCTGGAACAGCCGGAGTCCGTCCGGCTGCTGCGCCGCGACCAGGCCGAGCCGCAGGCCCAGCCGCCGGCCGAGCCGGCGAACGGCGAGCCGGACACTGCCGGGGCCGCTACTGGCGGTGCCGCTTCTGAGGGGGCCGCCGGACCGGCCGTCGCGGGGCTGCCTGCCTACGCCTACCCCGAAAGCGCCGCCCGGGCCCTCGGCCACGCCGCGGCGTATCGCGCCTGGCGCGACCGGCAGAGCGAGCCCGTTCCCCAGCTCAGCGGGCTGCAGACCCCGGCGGCCCGGGAACTGGTCGCCGGCTTCCTGGCCAGCCAGCCCGGCGGCGGCTGGCTGCCCGCGCCGCTGGCCGCCGAGCTCGCGGCGTGCTATCAGCTCCCGATCGCGACGTCCGTGCCCGCCGGCGATGAGCACCAGGCCATCGACGCGGCGGCGCGCCCCGGCGGCGTCGAGGTCGTCATCGGGATCCGGCAGGAGCCGGTGTTCGGGCCCCTGGTCGTGTTCGGGCTCGGCGGGGTGGCCACCGACATCCCGGGCGACTGCGCGGCCCGGCTGACGCCGCTGACCAGGGCCGACGCGGACGAGCTGATCCGCGAGCTGCACGGCGCTCCGCTGCTGTTCGGGCATCGCGGCAGCCGGCCCGTCGACACCGCCGCCCTGGCCGACGTGCTGCTGCGGGTCTCCCGGCTCGCCGATGACCTGCCCGAGGTCGCCGAGCTTGATCTCAGCCCCATCGTGGCCAGCCCGGACGGGGCCTGCGCCGTGGACGTCCGGGTCCGGGTGGCTCCCGCCGAGGCCCGGGACCCGTTCCTGCGCCGGCTGCGCTGATCGTCCTGGCGCCCGGATCAGCTCGACGGCCGCGGCTGCGCGCAGGCGGTGAGCAGCCGGGCGCGGGTGGCCTGCAGGCGGCGCAGCAGGACGGCGGAGAACCGCCGGCTGAGCTCGAAGCCGAGCAGCGGGTCGGCGTCGCAGGCGGCGCGGACCGCGCGGGCGTCGAACTCGAACGCCTGCAAGGGCTGGGTGGTGACGGCGCCGAACCGCCACTGGTACGGAGGCAGCATCCAGGACAGCCCCACGACGTCGCTGCGGCCCAGCTGGTCGA
>DATCEO010000053.1:0-36372 GCA_036510065.1 Streptosporangiaceae bacterium
TCCGCCCTGCTGTCGTCCAAGATCATCAAGGACGCGACCCTCAAGGTCTACCCCGGCGCCCCGCACGGCCTGGCCCAGACCACCGCCTACAAGGACACCTTCAACACCGACCTGCTCAACTTCATCAGGTCCTGAGGACGCTCGGAGTAGGGACGGCCGACACGGGCCTGCTCGTGTCGGCTGTCCCTGGAACTTGTGTCACGCCACGTGGCCCTGGACGGGCGTCCGCTCCGGCGTGGAGCCGACCTTGTCAGCGGAGTCCGGAGCTGCCGCGGCTCGGTGAGCGCCACGACGCGCCGGGCGATCCAGCTGAAGGTGATCAGTCCGGCGACTAGCGCGACAGGCTCACCGCCGGGCAGTCCGGGGATCGAATCGGTGACGATGAATGGGCGGCGAGTACGAGGGCGGTCCTGGGCGCGATCCCGGCCCGGACAACCGCTGCGACTAGCAGGACGCTGGCGACGGGCATGGCGAAGAACAGGATCTGGACGGGCCCGGCAGCGGTGTTGAGCTGGCTGAGGATATGCCGGGCATCGCTGGAGTGCGAGCTGACGAGCGCATGCAGAAACAGCCCGTGCGCCCCGATCAGTGCCATTCCTACGCAGCCGGGGATGCCGATGACCGCGCCGGCGTTGGCCAGGGCGGCGCCGCGCTGGCGCACGACGCCAGGAAAGGCAGCGATGGTGCCGATCGCGAAGACGGCGGCGAGCAGTTCGAGCATGCTGGCGGCCTGCAGCGCGCCGAGATGCCCGGTCGCGTTGCGCAGTTCCGCGGCCGGACCATGGGTGGTGCCAAGCGGGTCGACCAGGCTGGACACGGTCAGCGCGGCGAACATGCCGACCATCGACGCGGCGCCGGATCGGCGGCGCACGGTGGATGGCCACCAGCGTGCGGGGCCCTGACGCAGATGCGTGGCCTGCTGGTACGGCTGCGAGCCGACGAGCAGGCCGAGCCGGACCCGAGCCTGTCGGCGAGACCCTGCTGGCGCCGACCGTGACCCGCCGCCTTATCGAGGCCTACACCCGGCGGGCGCCGGGCGGCGGCACCGCTGCGGGCGCCCAGAGCCTGACCCCGCGCGAAGGCGAAGTGTGGCAGCTGATGGCCAGGGGACTGTCGAACACCGAGATCGCCGACCAGCTCTTTGTCGGCGAGGCGACGGTCAAGACACACGTCTCACGGGTCATGGCCAAGCTCGGCGCCCGCGATCGCGTCCAGGCCGTCGTGCTCGCCTACGAGAACTCGATGCTCTGAATCAGGCCTCGTCTTGCGTGGTTGAGGCGGTCACTCGGCCGTTGATCCGGGCCGCCTCCGCCTCGAAGAGGATGCGATCCCCGGATGGCTTTCACCTGTCATAAGGGCTGCTCGAGTCGTGATCGAACGCGGCTTCCTGAACACCACGCAAGGCCTCGATGTCGGTACCGGGGACAGTACGGGACATAGCGACGAATTCTCACGGCGCCTCCGATCTCACCATCCAGACATGTCCGTCCGGGTCGGCAAATGCGCCCAGGTATCCCCATGGCTGCTTCCCGGGCTCCGTGACGACCTGCGCGCCGGCCTCGCGAGCCCGCCGGAGCATCTCATCGACATCCCCGTCGGTCTCGGTGCCAAGGTTCAGCACGCACTCGCTGGAGCCGCCCGGCGCGACGTCGTGATCACCAATGACCCAGGCGAACCCGTCGGCAGGTATCAGCATGACGCGAACGCCGTCGTTCAGAGCGAACTGCAACGGCTCCGGAACGCCGTCCTCCGCGGGCTCGCCGACCGGGTCGAAGCCCAGCCCGTCACGGTAGAAGGCAAACGAGGCCCGCCGGTCGGCTATCGGCAGGCCTACGACCACAGATTGGTAAGGCATCGTGAATCTCCTTGACAGCATCGGGCGGTGCGGGCGTCATGCACGTCTTCAGACTCCGCTACGAGCCTGAACTCATCGCGGCCGTCGGTAACGGCTGCATCCGCGGTACCCGAGCAGTCTGCGTGAGCTGCTGATCAGCCCGAATACGGCTGCCGGCCCGGCCCTTCGTTAACCGACCGTTCGTTCGTCCAGGTGGCGGGCACGCTACCATGAGGCGGTGAGCGAGCCGGAGCTGAGAGCTGAGCAGGCATGACCGCCGCACCCGCTGATCCGCCTGCCGTGGCGCCCCGGCCGGCACGGACCCGGCCTGGCCGCGGCACCGGTGCCGCGCGCCGTCCGGCCTACGACGTGTCGTCCCTGCTGGCGGTCGCGGTGGCCGAGTTCAACACGCGCGGCTACGACGCCACCAGCATGGAGGATCTCTCCCGGGCGGCGGGCATCACCAAGTCGTCGTTCTACCACCACGTCAGCGGCAAGGAGGAACTCCTGCGCGCCGCCCTGCAGCGGGCCCTGGACGCCTTGTTCGGCATTCTGGAGGAGCGGGCCGCCCAGGACGGGCCGCCGCTGGAGCGCCTGCAGCACATCGTGCGCCGCCAGGTCGAGGTGCTGATCGGCGAGCTGCCCTATGTCACCCTGCTGCTGCGGGTGCGCGGCAACACCGAGACCGAGCGGTGGGCGCTGGCCCGCCGGCGCGCGTTCGATGCCACGGTGGCGTCCCTGGTGGCGGATGCCATCTCCGAGGGGCAGCTCCGCAGTACCGTGCAGCCGTGGCTCGTGGCGCGGTTGCTGTCGGGGGCGGTCAACTCGATCACCGAGTGGTACCGGCCGGGCCGGCCCGGCGCGGAGGGACTGCCCGAGGACGTCGTGCGCATGGTGTTCGAGGGCATCCTGCCCCCGGGCTGAGCCGCGCTGGCTGTTGCGATCACCGGCCCTGTGCGCGAAGATGAGACGAACGAACATTCGGTTACAGGAGGGATTGCGGTGGCCAGCGCGGATCTCCAGGGCACTGCGGATGCCAAGGGCACGGCGGATCTCGCGGGCACGGCGGATCTCGAGCAGGGCTTCGACGCCACGATCGCGGGCGGCCAGCGCATCGAGCCGCGGGACTGGATGCCGGACGCCTACCGCAGGACGCTGATCCGGCAGATCGCGCAGCATGCGCACTCTGAGATCATCGGAATGCAGCCTGAGGGCAACTGGATCCTGCGCGCCCCGAGCCTGCGCCGCAAGGCGATCCTGCTGGCCAAGGTGCAGGACGAGGCCGGGCACGGCCTGTACCTGTACGCCGCCGCCGAGACGCTGGGCGTCGACCGCGCGGAGCTGACGCAGATGCTGATCGAGTCGAGGCAGAAGTACTCCTCGATCTTCAACTACCCCACGCTGAGCTACGCCGACGTCGGGGTGATCGGCTGGCTGGTCGATGGCGCGGCGATCTGCAACCAGGTGCCGCTGTGCCGATGCTCCTACGGCCCCTACGCCCGGGCGATGGTGCGGATCTGCAAGGAGGAGTCCTTTCACCAGCGGCAGGGCTTCGAGCTGCTGCTGGCGATGGTCCACGGCACCGACGGGCAGCGGCAGATGGTGCAGGAATCGGTCGGCCGCTGGTGGTGGCCCTCGCTGATGATGTTCGGGCCGCCCGACGACGATTCGCCGAACTCGGCCCAGTCGATGGCGTGGGGAATCAAGCGGCACAGCAACGACGAGCTGCGCCAGCGCTTCGTCGACATGACCGTCCCGCAGGCCGCGGCGCTGGGCATCACGCTGCCCGACCCCGCGCTGGCGTGGAATCCGCAACGGCAGGCCCACGACTACGGCGAGCCGGACTGGGCGGAGTTCAAGGCCGTTGTCGGCGGTGCCGGGCCGGCCAACGCCCAGCGTCTCGCGCACCGGCGCCGGGCCCATGAGGCGGGGGCCTGGGTCCGGGAGGCCGCGCAGGCCTTCGCCGACAAGCAGGCCGGAGCGGCGGCATGACCCCCGCCGAGCAGCCGCCGCGCCGGTCCTGGCCGCTGTATGAGGTGTTCGTCCGGAGCAAGCGCGGGCTCAACCACGTGCACGTCGGCTCGTTGCATGCCGCCGATGCCGAGATGGCCCTGCACAACGCGCGCGACGTCTACACCCGCCGCAACGAGGGCGTCTCCATCTGGGTGGTGCGGGCCGATGACATCACGGCGTCGAGCCCGGCGGAGAAGGACCCGTTCTTCGCGCCGGCCGGAGACAAGGTCTACCGGCACCCGACCTTCTACGTCATCCCCGAGGAGGTGCCGCACCTGTGAGCAGGCACGGCACCGAGGCCGGGGAGCACGACGCGGCCAACGCCTACCAGTCGCTCGCGGAGACCACCGGGCACGACGACCCGCGCTGGGCGTTCGGAACCGGTGCTGAGGACGCGGCGGCCGAGATCACCGCCGCGGTCCCGGCCGGGGCCGACGCCGCGGACCTGGCCGCCTACTGCCAGATGCTCGGCGACGACGCCCTCATCTACAGCCACCGCCTGTCGGAATGGGTCAGCAACGCACCGGAGCTGGAGGAGGACGTCGCGCTGGCCAACATCGCGCTCGACCTGCTCGGCCAGGCGCGGGTCCTGCTGGCCCGCGCCGGGCACGTGGAAGGCGCGGGCCGCGACGAGGACGCGCTCGCCTACACCCGCACCGAGTCGCAGTTCCGCAACGTCGGGCTGGCCGAGCTGGGCGACGAGCTCGACTTCGCCCGCGCCATCGCCCGGCTGCTGATCTTCTCCTCCTGGCGGCTGGCGCTGCTGCACCGGCTGCTCGGCTCGGCCGACCCGGTGATCGCCGCCGTCGCGGGCAAGGGCGTCAAGGAACTCACTTACCACCGGGACTACGCCGCCCGCTGGACGCTACGCCTGGGTGACGGCACGGACGAGTCACGCCGCCGGATGCAGGCCGCGCTGGAGGCCATGTGGCCCTACGTCGAGGAGTTGTTCCGCACGTCAGAGCAGGAGCGCCGGCTGATCGAGGCCGGAGTCGCGGTCGATCCGGCCGGCATCCGGTCCGAGGTTGACGCCGTCCTCGGCGAGGTGCTCGCGAAAGCCACGCTGACCCGGCCGGACAGACGGCCGGCCGGCACGATCGCCGGCCGCGGCGGCCGCCAGGGCCTGCACACCGAGAACCTCGGGCCCGTGCTGGCCCAGCTGCAGAGCATGGCCCGCCAGCACCCGGGGGCGACGTGGTGACCATGGAGCAGGCCGCGGCCCGCACGGTCGTGGCGCAGGTCGTCGACCCCGAGATGCCGATGCTCACCCTGGAAGACCTCGGAGTCGTGCGCGGCGTCCTGGTCGACGGCGACACCGTGACCGTCACGATCACCCCGACCTACTCCGGCTGCCCCGCGATGGACGCCATCCGTGATGACCTGCGCGCCGCGCTCACCCAGGCCGGCTACCCCCGCGTCGAGGTGCGGACGGTGCTCTCGCCGGCGTGGAGTACGGACTGGATCTCCTCAGGCGGCCGGCGCAAGCTCGCCGAGGCCGGCATCGCCCCGCCCGGTCCCGCCGCGCCCCGCGCCGCCGGCCCGATCCCGCTGACCCTCAGCCCGGCGCCCGTCGTGGTGCCCTGCCCCCGCTGCGGGTCGCCCGGCACCGAGGAGCTCTCCCGATTCGGCCCCACCGCCTGCACCGCATTGCGGCGCTGCCCGTCCTGCGCGGAGCCCTTCGAGCACCTGAAAGAACTCTGATCACATGCCCCCCGACGTGGTCACGGACAGGGCCAGGGCGCGGACCAGCGGCTTTCGCAAGCTGCGGGTCGCCGGCGTCGAGCGGCTCTGCGAGGACGCCGTCGCTGTCAGCTTCGAAGTTCCCGACGAGCTCCGGGCCGAGTTCGCCTTCCGTCCCGGCCAGTACCTGACGCTGCGGCAGCACACCTCGGCGGGCGAGGAGCGCCGCTCCTACTCGATCTGCGCGGCCGCCGGCTCGCCGCCGCGAGTCGGGGTACGCCGCGTCGACGGCGGCCTGTTCTCGCAGTGGCTGGTCGGGAAGCTCAGGCCCGGCGACGAGGTCGAGGTCAGTGCGCCGGCCGGCTCGTTCACCCCCGACCTCGACCAGGGGACCCGCCACGGGCTGATCGCCGCCGGGTCGGGCATTACCCCGGTCCTGTCCATCGCGTCGTCGGTCCTGGCCGCGCACGACGACACCCGCGTCACCCTGCTCTACGGCAACCGCCGCACCGATACGGTGATGTTCACCGAGGAGCTCGCGGACCTGAAGAACCTGTACGGCGGGCGGCTGCACCTGCTGCACGTGCTGTCCCGGGAGCCGATGGAGGCCGAGATCTGCACCGGCAGGCTCGACGCCGGCAAGCTCCGCCAGCTGCTCACGCTGCTGGTCGACGTCCGCGACGTCGACCACTGGTGGCTGTGCGGCCCGCTGGGCATGACGCAAGACGCCGCCGCGGTCCTGGCCGGCCTCGGCGCGGACCGGAAGCATGTCCACCGCGAGCTGTTCTACGTCGACGAGCCGCCACCGGAGCTGCACCGCGACGAGAACGCCGACATCGTCGCGGGAGAGACCAGCGAGGTCACCATCGTCCTCAACGGGCGGTCGACCAGCCTGACCCTGCCGCGCACCGTCCCGGTGCTCGACGCCGCGCAGAAGGTCCGCGGCGACCTGCCGTTCGCCTGCAAGGGCGGCGTGTGCGGCACCTGCCGGGCCAGGATCACCGACGGCGAGGTGGCCATGCGCCGTAACTTCGCGCTCGAGGACGACGAGGTCGAGGCCGGATTCGTGCTGACGTGCCAGTCGCTGCCGGTGTCAGCGAAGGTCACCGTCGACTACGACACCTGACCGTGCATGCCGGTCGCGACAGCTGGCAGCAGTCCCGGGGCCGGCGGCCAGCCCTAGCATTAACGGATTGCCGGGGCTATGGCCGCCTGCCCGAGCTTGGCCCGGATGTGGTCAGCCTCGGGGGCGCCGAGATCGGCATAGCGGTGCAGGGCCTCGTGCCAGTGGCGGCGCGCCCTGGCTGGGGCGCCGCTGGCCTGGTAGCTGCTGGCTAGACCGTCGTGCGCGCGGGCTTGCTCATATGTCTCCCCGGACTGGGCCGCCAGGCGCAGTGCGGCGGCGTGCTCGCTGCGGGCGTCGGCGAAGCGTCCCCTGGCCAGGAGCACCTCGCCAAGGCCGTTGAGCACGAGGGCCTGCCTGGACAGGTCGCCGGCTTCGCGGCACAGGGCCAGGGCCTGCTGCAGGTGGCCAGTCGCTTGCTCGTAGCGGCCCAGCTTCAGGTCGATGGCGCCGAGGCTGGCCAGGATGTCGGCTTCGCTGGTCCGGTCACCTACCGCGCGGCAGAGGGCCAGGGCCTGCCGGAGGTGGTCGACGGCCTGCTGGTAACGGCCCCGCCGCAGATCCGCGAAGCCAAGGTTGCCCAGGGCGCGGGCTTCACCGGTCCGGTCCCCTGCCTGACGGTGCAGGGCGAGCGACTGCTCGAAGTAGCCGACTGCCTGCTCGGGGTTGCCCTGCAGCAAGGCAGTGAGGCCAAGGTTGGCGAGCGCGCGGGCTTGCCCCTTCCCCGTCGCCGGTCTCGCGATCGAGGTCCAGCGCCTGCTGGAAGTAGCCGCTGGCCTGCTGGTAGCGGCCCTGCCGCAGGTCAACACCGCCGAGGTCGGCCAGGGCCGCCGCCTCGGCCGCGCGGTCGCCGATCTGCCGGGTCGCGCGGCGGGCATGACTGTGCATGGTGGCCGCCTCCCGGAAGTGGCTGCCTATATCGAGATAACGGAACAACGTGGCGGCCAGCCGGATGGCATGGCCGGGCCAGCCGTGCCCGGCGGCATGCACGATGACCGCGACCAGGTTCGCCCGTTCAGCATCTAGCCACGCCTGCGCCGCAGCCTCGTCAGGAAACACCGGAGTGGGCCCGGGTGGTACCGGTATGCGGGGCCGGCGCTGACGCTCGGCGGGGACCAGGATGTCCATGGCGGTCGCCGCCGTATAGAGGTAGTAGTCGAACAAGCCGGTCAGCGCAGCCAGCCGCTCCCCCTCGCCGTCGCCGGCGGCGAGCTCACGTGCGTATCCGCGCAGCAGGTCATGCATGCCATACCGGGCCGGCCGGCGTCCTGGACCATGCACACGCGGGCTAGCCCGTCGAGCAGCTGACCGGCGTGCTCCGCGCTCACGCCGGTGAGGGCAGCCAGCGAATAATGCTCGAGGTCCCGGCCGGGGTGCAGGCCTCCCAGCCGGAAGGCCCGGGCGGCGGCGGGCGCCAGCTGCTGGTAAGACCAGGAGAACACGGCTCGGACATCCGCAGCCGGGTCACCGCCATCGGTGAACGCGTCCAGGCTCGGATTTCCCACGAGGTCGGCGGCCACCCGCTCCAGCGGTACGTCCGGCCGTATCGCGGCGCGGGCCGCGACAGTGCACAGCGCCAGGGGCAGCCGTGCGCACGACACGATGATCTGGGCTGCCGCGGCGGGGTCGTCGGTGACCCGGCCGGCGCCCAGGCGGTGCTGCAGCAGCTGGCGGGCTTCACTGTCAGTCAGGACATCCAGGGCCAGCGGGCGGGCGGCCTCGATCGCAGCCAGGCTGGTGAGCTGGTTGCGGCTGGTGACGACCACCCGGCACGTGGGGCTGCCAGGCAGCAGCGGCCGGAGCTGCGCTGCATCGCGCGCGTTGTCCAGCACCACCAGCATCCGCTTTCCGGCCAGCAGGGTGCGATACATGCCCAGCTGTCCTTCCACCGTCCGGGGCAGCTGGTCAGCCGGGACCTGCAAGGCATCGAGGAGCATCCGGACAGCATCGCCGGGGGCTAACGGCGTCTCCGACGGGTCGAAGCCCCGCAGGTTCACGAACAGCTGCCCATCGGGGAATTCCCCGGCGACCTGGTGCGCCCAGTGCACCGCCAGCGCGGTCTTGCCCACCCCCGCGATGCCGCCGATCGCCGAGACCACGGCGGTTCCCCCCGGCTGGTGCAGCACCCCGGACAACGCATCCAGCTCGGGCCGCCGCCCGACGAATGCGGGCACGGCGGCGGGCAGGCACCGCGGCACGACCCGCCCCCGGCCGGCCCGGCGGCGTTCACCTGGCCCTGGTTAACCTGGGCTTGGCCCGCCGCTCGCGGCGGGGGCAGATCGCCCCAGCCTCCGGTCAGCGCTGCCGAGGAAGTCGGCCCTGGCCGCTCCGCGCAAATCCAGGGCATCGGCCAGACGGTGCAGCGAGTCACGATAGGGCCACCGGGTGCGGTCTCGCTCCAAGTCGCTGATCGCGCGGACGCTCAACCCGGACAGCTCGGCGAGTTCCTGCTGCGACAGCCCAGACGACTGGCGGCGGGCACGCAGCCGCGCTCCCAGCGATGCGGATTTGTCGGTCATCCCAGGTCTTATGTGGCCCTATGTGTCGCCCGAACATACCACTTGCCCGACCTGCCCCTCATGCGCCTGATGGAGCACGTACCGGCGAGCCGGGGCTTGCCCGGCGCCTAGCTCGGGGCGGTCAGGCCGAAGCGGGAGATGATCTCCGGCAGCCATGCGGGCTGGCCGAACTGGAGGCCGTAGCGCTCGGCGAGTGCCGGAATCTCGCCGGCCTGCGGCGGCCCGGCAGAGATCAGGCTGGCCAGCTCGCGGAAGAAGTGCTCGAAGCCTGCCGGGCTGATGATCTCGATCATCCGGGCCGGGACGCCGCCGGCGTTCCACATGGTGTGCATCTCACCGCGGGGCTTGGTGATGTACCCGCCGGAGGCGAGGATGACCTCGCGGTCGCCGGACCGGAAGCCGATCTGCCCCTCGGTCACGATGGAGTATTCATCTTCGCGGGTGTGCAGGTGCGGAGGCACGAGTGCCCCGACTGGGAACGGATGCTCGACCACGGACATGGCCCCGCCCGTATCGTGGCCCCAGAGCTTGAAGTTCACGCCGATGGAGCCCAGGAAGCCGGTTGCCCCGTCGCCGGGCTGGATCACTGTCAGGGGCGGAGGGCTGGTTGTGGTCATGTCGACTCGCCTGCTCTCGTTATAATCAGTGAACAGTACTGTACCATGAAAATATCCGCCCCCTCCACGAAGGGCTGGATCCCAGCACGTGAGCGAGCAGGACCATTCGGCCGGCGCCCGGACCTACCGGATGCGCAAGCGAGCCGAAGAGGTCGCAGCGACCCGCCGACGTATCGTCGAGGCGGCCGTGCACCTGCACGGGACCATCGGGCCGGCCGCGACGACGATCTCCGCGCTCGCCGACCAGGCCGGGGTGACCCGGCTGACGGTCTACCGCCATTTCCCCGACGACCTGGCACTGTTCGCTGCCTGCAGCGCACACTGGGCCGCAGGCCAGGTGATGCCCGACCCCCAGGCATGGAGCCGGATCGCTGACCCGGCGCAGCGCCTGCGGGCGGGCCTGTCCGACCTGTACCGCTTCTACCGGGGCGCCGAGCCCATGCTGACCAACGTCCGGCGCGACCAGGCAGCGATCCCCGCTCAGCTGCGCGAGCGGACCGAGGCCATCGACGCGTCCTACGGCGCCGTGCTGCTGCAGGCGTTCACCGTCCGGGGCTCGCGCCGCCGGCAGCTGCGCGCCATCATCGGCCATGCTGCGTCGTTCTGGACCTGGCGATCGCTGTGCCTGGACCAGCACCTGTCCGACACCGAGGCAGTCCAGGCGATGACCACGCTCGCGCTGGCCACCGCCGGGATGGGGCAAGCTGCAGGCGCCAGCCGGGCCCGGCTACCTAGCCCGGACAGATAACTAGGCGCCGGGCGTGGCGGCGATGAGGACCTTCGCGAAGCGGCCGGGGTGAGCGAGGTGCGGGAAGTGGCCGCTTCCTGGCCAGACGGTAACGGCAGCCTGCGGGAGCATCGTGGTCAGCCACGTCAGGTAGTCGGGCTCCAGGTCGGCGCCGGCGATGACGCGGTAGGGGACGCCGGAGGCGCCCACCGCCGCAAGCGTGGCGCCGACCAGGTCGGCGAGCTCGCTGACCGGCCGCTCGAGGAGCTCGCGCCAGTATCCGAGAACGAGCCCTTGCCGAGGCTGGCAGCTTGACCGCACGAGGTCCTGTGCCGCTTCGGGAAGAAGCTCGGCGTGCATGCTGGCCGAGAACATCTGCCAGACAGCGGGGAAGGCGGGTCCGCGGAGCTCGTCGGCGAGAGACCGGACCAGGGCGGCGAAACGGGCCACCTGCAGCGGCTGGTCCACGTTGATGATGCCGCGGGCGGGATACAGGGCGGCGTACACCGTCGCGATGACCCCCGCGATGGAGTGCCCGACCACGACAGGCGCGTGCAGCCCTGCCTCCTCGACGGCTCGGTGGACACCGGCGGCAACGCTCTCCGTGTCGTAAGACGGCCACTCGGGGGACGCGCCGTGACCGGGAAGGTCGAGGGCGACAATGCGGCGGCCAGGGTCGAGGCGGCGCAATTCGGCGAGCAAGGGACGCCACATGGTGCGATCGAAGGTCAGGCCGTGCAGCAGCACCAGCGGGGGCCGGTCATCGGACTGGCCGTAGTCGTCTCCGGCGAGTCCGGCGAGGGTCCTCGCGGTCGTGCCCTCATGCGCTGTTACCGGCACCATGACCTGCCCCGTTTCCCGCTCTGCCAAATAACGATACAACGTAACGTAACGACGTTGCGGTAAGATGTCAAGATGGGCAGGCCCAGGGAACACAACGAGGCAACCGCGATCGCGCTCCTCGAAGCAGCCGAGCGAACCGCTCAGGCGACCGGCCTGGACGGGCTGTCGGTTCGAAAGCTGGCCGACGACGTGGGAACCAGCACCCGTGCCGTCTACACGCTATTCGGCTCCAAGGACGGCCTGGTTGTCGCCCTTGGCACCCGGGCCTTCACGATGCTCGGCGAAGCCATCGCAGAGTTGCCGGCCACCGAAGATCCCGCCGCCGACCTCGTGGAAGCCGGCACCGCCGTGTTCCGGCGTTTCGCGATCGGGCACCCGTCGCTGTTCCAGATCGGGGTCCAGCAAACGGCGGGCTCTCCTGCGCTGGCCAGCGATTTCGCCCGGGCCGCCACGCAGGCCTTCGGCGGCCTCGAGGTGAGGATGACACGAGTCAAGGCCGCTGGGCGCCTCGGCAGTCGCACGGTACGCGACGCAGCTTGTGAATTTCATGCCCTCTGTGAGGGGCTGGCGGCAGTGGAGCTGCGCGGCCTGATGCCGCCCGGCGCCGAAATGCGGATCTGGCGTGATGCCCTCACCGCGCTAGTAGCCGGCTTCGCCGTGGGCTGAGCGCGGGCCCCCGTCGGCTCCGATCACCGCGAACAAGTTGACGCCGGCCGCCTCTCGCTCGACGGCCATGCCGCTGCCGAGATCGCCGAACAGCGAGCGGAGGTCATCGGCCGACCGGTGATAGAGCGGCCAGTCCAGCACCAGCTCCATGAACGGGCGCGTCGGATTCACGACGTCAAAGTTCCCGATCACCGCGTGACCGCCCGGCGCGAGAGCAGCCACGAGCCGGGCGCCGGCCGCGCGCGCCGCGCGATCCTTCAGGTAGTCGAACAGTCCCGCCGAGTAGACCAGGTCGTAGGAGTCGTCGACACCTTCCACGATCACTGCCCTGATCGAGGTGTTGATGCACCTGAGCGTCACCTCGACGCCGGCCTGCGCCGCCAGGGCCTCGATCCGCTCGCGTGCGTGCCCGAGCGCACGGGCGTCCTGGTCGATCAGCGAGATCTCGGTGCAGCCCGCCCTCAGCAGCGCAGGATCCTTCCGGAGCAGGTGCTGGATCTCCATCGCCGGCCCGGCGGCGACCGACAGGATGCGCGCTGGCCGGTGCTGCTCACTCCGCGTGACCGCTGCCTCGATCTTGTCCGCCAGGTACTGCACCCGGTGGCGGACCGCCCGCCCGGCATCGCTGTCGAGGACGAGACGGCTCAGCGACCGGCCGAAGATCGTGCGGCCGAGGCTCTCGTTGCGGTAGATCATGTTCATCATCTCGAAGTCCCCCGCGTAGCCGAGCGGCTTGCTGAAGCAGCGCGCGGCGAATGGCGAGAGGTCGATGAGCGGGCCAAAGCGCTCATGGAAGTACCGGCTCGCGACGCGCCACGTGGCAGGGGCGGCGAAGCCGATCTCGTGTCCGAGCGCGCTAAGGCGCGGATCGAGGACTTCGCGAAGGGCAGGCACGACCATCGACTCGGACGCGGAGTCGGTTCCCGGGTCCCCATCGCAGCCGGGCTCGACCGGGCGGAGCGCTTCCCGGAGTCCTTGCATGCGGTCGCCCATCTCGAGAACCGCATGGCGGACGGGCTCCGGCAGGATGGCGAAACTGGACTGGCTCTCCGCGTAGCGGCCGAGCGCCGACGCGACGGGGGCGGACGGCTTCATGGTGACTCCTTCGCATCCTGCTGAGTCAGCGGGCTGATGAAGCCCAGGATGCGCAGCCTGGCGGCCCGGCCGGATCGGCAGAAGTGCGTATCTGCGGCTGCGTGAATTGCTTACCGGCCGCCGAGCGTCTCCGTTCCGGTGTACTTGATGGTGATCTTCTGGCCGATGTAGGGGGCTACCGAGTAGGAGTACCGGCTGTAGCCTCCGGTCGAGTTCTGGTTGGACAAGGTCGCCAGGGTGGCCAGCACGGTACCGCTGGAGCTGAGCACCTGGATCTTGAACGTGTCGGATGCCCGGTTGGTCGGGTCAGTGGTGTCGATGTAGAGCCAGAACGACAGGGTCGCGTTCTTGCAGCCCGACCGGATGGTGACGGTCTGGGCCAGGGTGTCGGTGTGCGAGCCGCCGTAGCCGTCCAGCCACGCTAGCCAGGAGCCAGAATGGGCCGGAACGCCGTCGGCGGTGCTGGCCAGGACGCCCGCGGTGGAGGTCCACGGCGAGGTCCCGGCGGTGGTAGGAGTCCCGGTGATCAGGCCGGTGGCGGAGTTGATGGACAGGCCGGCGGGCAGGCCCGTGGCGCTGTAGGTCAGCGTCTGGCCCGACTGCGAGTCGCTGGCGTGAATCTGCAAGCTCACCGGCGAGCCAGCCGGGCTCGTCTGGTTACCGGGGCTGGTCACGGTGACCGTGTTGCCGCCCCCCCGGATTGCTGACGATGGAGTGGCTGGCCTCGCATGCGCCCGCGCCGCCCGAGCCGTCGTTGGCCCAGGTGGTCTGCATGGCGAAGGTACCCGTGGACACGGACAGGTCGAACGAGCCGCCGCTGGTGCCCGGCGTGATCCAGGCGCACTTGTCGCCGTTCTCGGAACCGCTGGAGTCGGTCCAGCCGCCCGGCGGGTTCTGGTCGGTGACGGTCTCGGCATACTCGTGCCCCTCGACGATCGAGACTCCGTCGAGCGTGCCGTTGGAGTTAACGAAGTTCTGGCCGCACGAGGAGCCCGCGTCGGTGATGTAGGGCAGGTTGGTGAAGGCGATGTCCCCGTAGGACGAGGACACCGAGCCGCCGCTGAGAGTGGAGTCGCCGTTGTAGTCGTGCCAGGCGCAGAAGCCGTTCGACAGCCATCCGTCGGGGTTGGCGCCGGTCGGCGACAGGATGACGTACTGGGCGTCGCGGTTGGCGGCCGCGGTGGTGTTCCCGAAGTGGGCGGCCGCATTGACGGCCTCGACGCCCAGCTGATGGCCGGTCGCCTGGCTGGGCGACGCGATGCTCTCGTCCACCCATACCCCGGCGTAGGCGCCGCCGGTCGGATAGGCGACGTGCGAGGCGTTGCTGGCCGGGCAGCTCTGGGCGCCGGCGGCCACGCCGTCGCAGTACTGAGTCATCACGCCCGACCACAGCTCGCCGCTCGTCCCGAGGCCCTTCATGAGCTTCTGAACGTAGGGAGCCTCCCCCGAGGGGTCGCCCGACAAGGTCACGTTGCCGCTGCCATCGGTGCCCTGAGTCCCCCACTGGGATCCGTAGAAGACCAGGCAGACCTTCTCGTGGCCGGTAGTCATGCCGATCCCGTCGATACCGCCGCCATAGTTAAGATCGTTGGCCGAGGCCTGGCCGTCGCTAGGGTGGGCCGCCCTCCAGCTGCGCATCTTGGCTTCGGTCCCGATGGTCGGAACCACGCCGTGCCGGTAGCTGTGGTGATAGGCGGGAGAATAGGGATTAGTGACCTGCCCGACGGGCGTGGCGGAGGTAGCGGCTTGCGCCCCGACGACTGCGGCCTGGGTGCCAGCAGTCAGGGTCAGGGCAGCCGCTAATGCGAGACCGCCGCCCATTCACGCTAGTTCTCCCGCGCTTACCCCGGCGGCCGACGGACGACTGGCACTGATGCTGGGCGTTACCGGGGCATTCTTCAGCGCGGTTCACGCGGGCACGGCAGACCTCAGCTCCGCCCGGTCGGGGTGTCAGCCAGTTACCCGCCGGTGCGGCACGTCCATGGTGTTTCACGTCACGGTGATCGTGTCACCGCCGTCGCCCGCCTAGCCGCCAGGCACTCAGACTGGTACAATGTTTGGTACCGGTACGCAAGGAGGCCGTCCATGGCAATCACCGCCAGCGAGGCGCGGAAGAACCTGTTCCCGCTCATCGAGCAGGTCAACGACGACCGCACCCCGATCGAGATCACATCGCGGCACGGTGACGCCGTGCTCCTGGCTCGCGCGGACTACGAGGCCCTGGAGGAGACCGCCCACCTGCTCCGGGTCCCGGCCAACGCCAAGCGCCTCATCGAGAGCCTGCACCAGGCCCGCTCGGGCCAGCGAGAAGAGCACGACCTGGCCCAGTGAGGCTCGTCTTCACTCCCCACGGCTGGGAGGACTATAGCTACTGGCTCGCCGCCGACCGGGCCACCCTCAAGCGGATCAACCGGCTGATCGATGACGCCCTGCGTGACCCTGCCGCCGGAATCGGCAAGCCCGAGCCCCTCCGCCATTTGCTCGCGGGCGCCTGGTCCCGGCGAATCAGCGAGGAACACAGGCTGGTCTACCTGGTCGACGGCGATGACATTGTCATCCTCCAAGCCCGATTCCACTACAAGTAGACAATCCGCTGCCTCCTGACTCGAGCGGGGTCGCTGATCTCCCTGGCGAACTCGCCGCGTTCATCCAGGTTCCGCGCCCCGCTCGGCCTGACCTTTCTGGAGCACGCCGCCATCCCGGCCCCGTGGTCACGGGGCGCCGTCGTCGCCGTACGCGGCTCGTGGGACCGGGAGCCGCCCCCGCTCCCCGCGGTGCTCTGGATGGCCTGGGACTCGGCCCGACACACGCTAGAACCGGCGGTCACCCTAGTCACCGGATTCCAGAACGCTGACGGGCCGCCGCGGGACCGTCCCGCCGACGCCGTGCCAGGACCAGACGGTGCTCTGTATGTCAGCGGCGACCCCGCCGGTGCCATCTACCGGCTGGAGCCTCCGTCGTAACCAGTTCGGCCGGAGGCTCGCGGGATAGCCTCTGGGCGTGGCCACGCGAGCGTTCCCAGTTGTGTACGCGACCGACGTCGGGGAGACGGTCCGGTTCTGGGAGCGTCTGGGCTTTGCCCGGTTCTTTGAGCTTCCGGCGGACGGCGAGCCAGGCTACGTGGGCCTGCGGCGGGGCGGCTCGGAGCTGGCGGTCGTGGACTCACGGTGGTCCGAGCAGCAGTACGGCCTGGCACTAGGAGACGGGCCGCGGTTCGAGATGTTCGTCTACGTTGATGATGTCGATGAACTGCTGGCAGACCTTCTGGCCGAGGGGTTCACGGTGCTGCGAGCTCCCGCCGACATGCCGTGGAATGAACGCATTGCCACGATCGCCGATCCAGACGGTAACCCGGTGGCTCTGGCTAACGAGGCCAGCCGGTAAGCACGCCCAGTACTCCTGCGAGCCGGAGCTATCCGCTGCTGGGCCGGCTCTACGGCCGGCGGCCGAGTTCGGCGACGCCCTCCCCGGTGAGGTCGGGGTGGACGGCCTTGCGGCCGGTCATGGCCAGGATCAGCGAGAGCAGCGGGCCGGACACCTCAGGGCCATCGCCGTGGGCCCACTCGGCGTCGGTGGCCTGCAGCCGCAGGCCGGCAATCCGCCGCTTGGCTCCGATCAGGAGGTTGGAGTTCTTCCAGCTGTCGGCGACGGCCACCAGGGCGGCCTGCGGCGGCTGGTGCTTCAGGCCGAGCGGCCGGAGGATGTCCTGTCCGTGCACGACGATCTCGCCCAGCATGGCCGTCACCGGAGCGGGCGGGTGGTTCGTGGTCGTGGTACGAGCCCGCAGGCGGCGGATCAGCTCCTCGGGGCCGATGGCGGCCAGGCGCCTGGCTCCCCGCTCGGTGAAGACGCTGAACTTGAAGCCGGCTGACGTCAGCTCCTTATAGAAGTTCAGCGGCGTCTGCTCGGCGGCGGCCAGCACGTGGCCGGCGGTGTCCTGGACCGACCAGCCCTGGCACCAGGACTGAGCCGCCCACTGCCGGGCAGACAGCCCGGCCCAGGTCTCCGCCAGGTCTGCCCGCTCGGCGTGGATGTGCTTCCAGGCCTGCTCAGGCTTCATCCCGATCCCCCCCTCGATGTCCTGCCGCCGGTCCCGCGCCTCGGTCAGCCGGGTGGCGGCTCGCACTATACCTACGACGAACGGGAACCGCCCGGATCGACAACCAGGCGGACCGTGACCATGTCTCCTAGCTCGAGTCCTTCGGCCGTGCTCACTCCCGCCTTCACCGGGACGATGTAACGCCCGTCTTTGGGAAACAGCGATGTCCTCCACCCGGTTTTCCCGATCCGGGCCGTGACCGGGATCATGTCCGGTCGTCGGCGCCGGGCGGCGGCGGGCTGGTTTCGGTCTGGCTGGCGGCGGGTGGCCGCCCGCGGGGGCGCATCGGCCTGGCGCGGCCGGGCAGCCGGCCTGCCTCGGCGAGCGCGCGGCGGAGCAGGAACTCGATCTGGGCGTTGGTGCTGCGCAGCTCGTCGTTCGCCCATCTGGCCAGCGCATCGTGCACGGCGGGGTCCAGCCGCAGCAGGACGCTCTTGCGGTCAGTCACTGAGTCTCCGGGCCCGGGGGTTACTGGTAGAGGGTGCCGGTGTTGACGACGGGCTGGGTGGCCTGCTCGCTGCACAGCACCACGAGGAGGTTGGAGACCATGGTGGCCTTGCGCTCCTCATCGAGCTCGACGACGCCCTCGTCCTGGAGCCGCTGCAGGGCCAGCTGGACCATGCCGACCGCGCCTTCCACGATCTTCTGCCGGGCGCCGACCACGGCGCTGGCCTGCTGCTGGCGCAGCATGGCCTGGGCGATTTCCGGGGCATACGACAGCCTGGTCAGGCGCGACTCGATGATATGCACGCCCGCCGCGGCGACCCGGGCGGCTATCTCGGCGGAGAGCCTGCCGGTGATCTCCTCGGCGTTGTCGCGCAGCGACAGCGCGCCGCTGCCCCGGTTGTCGTAGGGGTAGCTGGAGGCGATGTGCCGGACAGCGGTCTCGGTCTGGATGGTGACGAACTGGGTGAAGTCATCGACGGAGTAGACGGCGCTGGCGGTGTCGGCGACCTGCCAGACGACCACGGCGGCGATCTCGATCGGGTTGCCGTCGGCGTCGTTGACCTTGGCCTGCGCTGATTCCTGGTTGCGGATCCGGGTGGACACCGCGATCCGGCGGGTAAACGGGTTCACCCACTGCAGGCCCGGGTCGCGGATTGTCCCGCGATAACGGCCGAACAGCTGGACGACGCGCGCCTGCCCGGGGACGACAGGGGTCAGGCCCCGCAGCGCGAGGGAGCCGGCGATGAGGATCAGGACGCCGGCCAGGGTCAGCGCCACGGCGGCGCCGTGACCCTGGCGGCTGGCCAGCACGAGCACCGCCACGCCGGCCAGCAGCGCGGCGATGCCCGCCACCAGCATGCGCAGGCCGGGCCAGAACCGGGCCTTGTACTCGGTCACCTGTGGGCTTGGCAGTACCGGGCCTGCAGCTGAATCCTGGGTCACCATCGCGGGCTCCTCGGCTTGACGGACCTGATAACACGTGCTTAGCATACTGATATCTATTTAGTTCGGCAAGAGCCCCGGCGCGGCGCGCGTGGCAGGCATCGCGACCCAGCTCGGCAAGGCGGACGCGTGAACAGTAACGACAGTGGGTCCATCCTGGCCGGCCTGGGGCGCCGGGCCGGTGCTGAGGCTGGGCGGCAGGAGCGCGCCGGCGGGCCGGCCATCGAGGTCAGTCACCTGGCCAAGGACTTCGGTGGGCGGGCGGCCGTTAAAGACGTGTCTTTCAGCGTCGCGCGAGGCGAGGTGTTCGGGTTCCTGGGGCCGAACGGCGCCGGGAAGACGACGACGGTGCGGATGCTCGGCACGCTCGTGGCCCCGACCTCGGGCGCGGCGACGGTCGCCGGAATCCCGCTCGCGCCGGAGAACGGAACACAGATTCGCCGGCGCATCGCCATCGTGCCCGAGGCGCCGGGCCTGTACCTGCGCCTGAGCGTGGCCGAGAACCTCGAATGCTTCGCCGGCCTGTACGAGGCGCCCGACCCTGCTGATCGCATTGACCGGGCCCTGCGGGCCGTGAGCCTGGCCGACCGGGCCGACGACACCTGCGGCGCCCTGTCCAAGGGCCTGCGCCAGCGGGTCGCCCTGGCCAGGGCGCTGCTCTGCGACCCGGAGGTCCTGTTCCTCGACGAGCCGACCTCCGGCCTGGACCCGGTTGCCGCGCACGATGTCCACGAGCTGATCGCCACGCTGAGCCAGAGCGGCGTGACGATCTTCCTGACCACGCATCGTCTCGATGAGGCCGAGCGCCTCTGCGACCGCGTCGCGATCCTGAACACGACGCTGCGCACGATCGGCCGACCCGACGAACTGCGCGACCGGCTGTTCGCCAGGACCCTCACGGTCAGGACCGCCCGCCAGCTCGCCCAGCCGGACCGGGCCTTCGCCGGCCTCCCCGCCGTCGACAGCTGGCACTCCGGCCGTCCCGGCACCTATGTGCTGGCCGTCACCGACCCGGCAGCCGCCGTTCCGGCTGTCACCCGGGCCCTGGTAGCGGCCGGAGCCGACGTCCTGTCGATCAGCGAGTCACGCCACTCGCTCGAGGACGTCTACCTCGAGCTGATCAGCCAAGAAGAGGAGGCGAGCCGGCGATGAGCATGAGCACCCGGCGCGTGCGGGCCATTTTCCGCAAGGAGCTCCGGGAGTACCGGCGCAACCGCCAGATCGTGATCTCGATGGCCATCCTCCCGCTGCTCTTCCTGATCCAGCCGCTGATCGACATCCTCGTGCTGCCGGCGTCAGCGGCGTCCCCGGTGAGCCGCGAGGACCCGCTGCTGTACCTGCTGGCCATTCCGGCGCTCGTGCCGGCGTACGTCGCCGCCCACTCGGTCGTCGGCGAGCGGCAGCAGGGCACCCTCGAGCCCGTGCTCAGCACGCCGATCAGCCGCGAGGAGTTCCTGCTGGGCAAGGCCCTGGCCGTCCTGGTCCCGTCGCTGATCGTCTCCTACGGGGTCTACGCCTTCTTCCTCGCCGCCGTGGCGCTGTTCGCGCAGCCGGGCATAGCGTCGGCGCTGCTGCAGGGCCCGGGCATACTGGCCCAGCTGCTGTTTACCCCGCTCCTGGCCGGCTGGTCGATCTGGGTCGGGATCGCCATCTCCAGCCGGGCGCGCGACATCCGCGTCGCCCAGCAGCTCGGCATGCTCGCGAGCCTCCCGTCGGTCGCCGTAACCTCGCTCATCGCGTTCAACGTGATCCCCGTGTCGCTCGGCCTGGCCATCGGCAGCGCGGTGGTGCTGCTGGTCCTCAACCGCCTAGGCTGGCGGGTCACCGCGGCGACCCTCGACCGCGAGCGCCTGGTCACCGGCACCAGGTGATGCAGCGCGGAAGCAGAGGACTGAGGAGTTGGAGATGCCATGGCCGTTGACATCCTGACCGACATCGTGATCGCCCGGCCGGCCAGCATCGTGGCATCCTACGCTGCCGATCCGTCGAACGCGCCGGCCTGGTATCGAACATCACGTCCATCAGGTGGGAAACCGCCCCGCCGCTTCAAGCGGATCCCGGGTGGTCTTTACCGCCCGTTTTTCTCGGCAGGCAGCTTGCCTATATCTACGAGATAACCGACTTCACCCCGGCCGAACGGCTCGTCATGCAGACGGCGCGGGGACCCTTCCCCGTGGAAACCACCTACACCTGACAGCCCATAGACGACAGCGCGACCCGGATGACACTGAGGAACCGCGGGGAGCCAGCCGGATTCTCGAAGGTCGCGGCGCCGGTGATGGCGATGGCCATCAGGCACGCCAACCGCAAGGACCTCCGCAAGCTCCGGGGCCTGCTCGAGACGGCGTAGCCCACCCCGGCGGGTGATG
Source organism: Streptosporangiaceae bacterium (assembly GCA_036510065.1). Lineage (GTDB taxonomy): Bacteria > Actinomycetota > Actinomycetes > Streptosporangiales > Streptosporangiaceae > DASUBV01. Next base: position 20,975 of record DATCEO010000053.1, read on the forward strand.
CCTGCCGCCGGAGTCTAGTCCGACGGCGAATCGAACCCGGCCTCTGCGGCGGAGGCTGTCTCCTCGCTGATCAGGTTGTGGGAGTAGATGTCAAGCAGGCCCAGGGCGACCAGCCGGTCACCTGCGGGCGCGAACACGTCGGTGCCTATCGCCCGGGACACGTGCTCGTGGAGCAGCGGGATGCCGGCCGCCATGGCCGTGACCAGCGCGGCCCGGATCCTCTGGTCGACGGCGGGCGGATCGGGGCGGCCCTCGTCGGCACGGGCGAGCCACTGCTGAGTCAGCGTCACCATCTCGTCGAAGATCGGTCCGACCGTGGCCGACCCGTCGACCAGAGCACGCGCGATATACCGCTGGAACCGCCTGGAGGCGCGGTGGGCGCTGGCCGCATCGGCCGCATCACCGAGGAGCTGGGCGTTCATGAGATGCAGGACCCCGGACACGTATTCATCGCACGCCTGGCGCAGTTCCTCCTTTGACCCGAAGTGGTGACGAAGCAGTCCGGGCGACACCCCGGCGGTATGGGCGATGGCGCGGATGGTGGCACGTTCGTACCCCTCTTCGGCGAAGTGCCTGAGGGCTGCCTCGCGGATCCGGGCCCGAGCGGTGAGATCCTCGGACGGGTGATCGGTGGTCATTCTCCTCGCAGGTCCCGTCGATGAAACGCGATGCCGCCGATCAGGGCGCCCGCCAGGCCGATGGCGACCATGGCGCCATTGGCCGCCCAGTGCGGCGACACGGCGGGGGCTGACGCCATCTGATGGAACACCGAGGTGTCGAGTATCCAGTGGCTGACGGCGCCGATCCCGCCGATGATGACGACGAGCAGCGACCAGCCCAGCAATGTGTAGACGACGATCGACGTGCCCCGGGGCCACACCCCGAGTGCCAGCGCGCCGATGCCCAGGATGGTGATGGCCGGCGGGACGATATTCACGCCCGCCTCCACCAGCGTGGGGAAGCTCACGCCAGCATGCTGGCTAGCCGCGCCGAGCCAGGCGAATGCCCCTGCCACCACGCTGCCGGCCAGCAGGACGGCCACTGCCACCAGAAGCCTCCCGCCGAGCCACCGCGAACGAGCAACGGGACGGCCCAGGAGATGATCGAGCCGGCCTCCGGACTCCTCCGAGCGGGCCGCGGTGACCTGCCCGGCGGCAGCGAAGGCCACCAGAGCCGCCAGCAGGAGGAAGCACACGCCGAGTACCGCGTCAGCGCCGGATCCCGGTGCGCCAAGTTTGGAGAGCACCTGCTGCACGGACGCCCCCGAGAGGGTGCCGCCAGCCGATCGGGCGATGAACCCGAACAGCAGCCCCGAGACCGCGATCGCCGCCCACCAGCTCACGACAGCGGACCGGACGAGCCGGATGGCCAGGCCCGTGGGCCCGGCGAGCAGCCGCAGGTGCGGCCGGCTGGTCGCCCGGTCCGCCGCGATGCTCGCCCCGACGTCGCGAGCGCCGGCCAGGCGGACAGCGACGGCGGCCAGCCCGGCGGTGAAGACGGCAATCGGGAGCAGGGCCAGGGGCTGGGGCGCGGTCAGGGGCCGCAGTTCCTCCACCCAGCCCAGCGGTGATACCCAGACCAGCGCGTGCAGGCCGACTCCCGCGTCGGCGATCATCCGGACCGCGTAGCTGACCCCGAGGAACCAGGCGGCGTAGGCGGCTGCCTGACGGCGGGTCGCCGCGAGCTGGCTGGTGAGGGCGCCGGCCGCGAGGAACATGACCGCGGTCGCCACCATGGCCAGGGCCAAGTAGAGCGCCGGCCCGGCCGCGATGCCGACCTGTGAGTCGAGGCCGGTGAGCGCGGTGATGAGGGCGGTGAGCGCCCACAGCGCGAAGGCGCCAGCTCCTAGGCCACCGAGGGCCTGGATGGCGGCACCTTTCCGGGTCGTCTGGCCGGCGAGCAGGAGCTCCCAGCGCCCGCTGTCCTCCTCGCCGCGCAGCAGCCTGGTGCTGGTCAGGAGGCCCCACACGGCGCCGAGGATCATGAGGGTCATGGAGATCTTGAAGACGGTGAAGCCGGCGACCGTCTGGAGCTGCGGGGCCGGCCCGAACAGGGCGCCTGTCGCCTTATTCGACCCGTAGGCCGCCGCCAGCGCCTCTCGCTGGGCCTGGGTCTTGTAGATCCTGGTGTAGCTGATGGCCGACGAGGCGATGGCGATGCCGAAGATGTAGCCCCAGATGACCCCGGAACGGGCCGCCTTGCGGGCGGTCAGCCGGGCGACGACGGCGCCGGGCGATTTCCGCACCCGGCCCTGGGCCCGGGCCGCGGTCTCAGCGTGCAGCATGCCGCGCGTCCCGATCCTGCCCGTCGGTACCGTACTGGGCGAGGAACAGCTCCTCGAGCGAGGGCTCGCGGCTGACCAGGTGCGTGACGTCTGCGTTGGCCAGGACTTTCAGCAGCGGTGCGACCGGACCACGCACGTGGCAGCGAACCACCCGCCCGTTCACCTGCACCGAGCTCACGCCGGGCACGCGGGAAAGATCGGGGACCGGGCCGGTGAAGGTCGCCTCCACGGTGAGTGCGCTGAGATGCCGCATCTGCGCCAGCGTCCCGATCTCCACGAGCTTTCCCTCCCGCAGGATGCCCACCCGGTCGCACAGCGCCTCCACCTCGCTCAGGATGTGCGAGGAGAGAAAGACAGTCTGGCCGCGGTCGCGCGCCTCGCGAATGCTCTGCCGGAACGCCTGCTCCATCAGCGGGTCGAGGCCGCTCGTCGGCTCGTCGAGGACGAGCAGGTCGGCGCGGGTCATCAGCGCGGCAATCAGGATGACCTTCTGCCGGTTGCCCTTGGAGTAGGCGCGAACCTTCTTGGCAGGATCCAGGTCGAACCGGGCCACCAGCTTGTCCCGGTAAGCCTCGTCGACATGACCCTGGACACGCCCGAGGAGGTGCAGGGTCTCAGCGCCGGTGAGCGATGGCCACAGGTTCGCCTCCCCGGGCACGAAAGCAAGGTGGCGGTGGGCCTCGACGGGCTGGCGCTGGCAGTCGAGGCCGAAGATCTCACCGCGTCCCCCTGTCGGGTTGATGAGTCCCAGCAGCAGGCGGATCGTCGTGGTCTTACCCGCGCCGTTCGGGCCGAGGTAGCCGACCACCTCCCCCGGCGCGACCTCAAGATCGAGGTGATCCAGGGCTGCGACATTCCCGTAGCGCTTGGTCAGCCCCTCGGTGCGGATCGCCGTAGCTGCCACGGACGGCCGCCTTCCGGTCGCTGCGCTATACAGAGATACAGTTTGCTATCCACATGTATAGCACGCAGGAGCCGACGGGCTCCAAGTGATACCTTCGGGCGATCAGCTTCGCGAGTCCGGTGGAGGCAGCGTCATGCGGCGCCTGGACGTTCAGATCCCCACCCCCGACGGCCACAGCAACGGGACACTGCACGTCCCTGCTGGCACTGGGTCGTGGCCGGGCGTGCTGGTCTTTCCCGACGCAGGCGGATCGCGGGAGACGTTCCGGCTGGCACGGCCGGAAGTGACGGGATCCGCGATCGGCATCACTGGGTACTGCCTGGGCGGACGCATGTCGCTGATCGCCGCGGGCGGGCTCGATCACAAGATCGCCGCGGCGGCATCGTTCCACGGCGGCAGGCTAGCTGTCGGCGGCGACCCGTCGAGTCCTCACCTCGCCGCGGATCGCATCACCGCCACGGTCTACGTGGCCGGCGCGACGGACGACGGCTCGTTCACCCCGGAACAGGCTGAGCTCCTGGAAAGCGCCCTTACTGAGGCTGGCGTTAACCACACCCTCGAGATCTACCCGGGGCGCCACGGATTCGCGGTGCCCGACAACCCGACCTACGACGCGGAAGCGGACGCCCGGCACTGGGAAGTCCTCCACGAGCTTTACGAGGCCCAGCTGTGAACGACGCTGGTGGTACCCGTGTCGCCGTCTATATCGACTTCGACAACATCGTGATCTCACGCTACGACCAGGTTCATGGCCGGGGCCAGTTCCAGCGTGACAAGGTGCGCGGGTTCAGCAGGGACGGCAGATCGGCCGATCCCGACATCGCGGACAAGCTCCAGCGCGCCATCGTGGACGTCGGCGCGATCATCGACTTCGCCTCATCGTTCGGCACCCTCGTGCTGACCCGCGCCTACGCGGACTGGTCAGCCCCCGTGAACGCCGACTACCGCGGTCAGCTCGTCAGCCGCGCCGTGGACCTGGTGCAGCTTTTTCCCGCCGCCGCCTACGCCAAGAATGGTGCCGACATCAGGCTGGCCGTGGACGCCGTGGAGGACATGTTCCGCCTTCCCGACCTGACCCATGTGGTGATCGTGGCCGGGGACTCCGACTACATCGCCCTCGCCCAGCGGTGCAGGCGCCTGGGCCGTTACGTCGTGGGTGTCGGGGTGGCAGGATCGACCAGCAGATCGCTCGCGGCGGCGTGCGACGAACTCGTCACCTACGACGCGCTTCCCGGCGTTACGCCCGCCGGCGCCTCCCCGCTGCCCGCCTCGCCGACGATCAGCGCGCAGGCCGAACCTGAGGAGCCCGGCAGCGCGGCGCCCGCGAGGGGCTCGCGACGGACCAGGCGGCCGGCGGCTGCGGTAACCGACGACCCTGATCCTGTTAGCGATTCCGATTCCGATTCCGATTCCGAAGACCCGCAGGAGCTGGCGACCAGGCTCCTGGAACGGGCCCTTCGACTCGGCCAGGAAAAGGATGACGCGGACTGGCTGCATAGCTCCGCCGTGAAGAGCCAGATGAGGCGCATGGACCCGTCTTTCAGCGAGAGGGCCCTCGGCTATCGCTCATTCTCGGACTTCGTGAAGTCACGAGATGCCGTTGCCGAACTCGACGAGACAAACCCAGTGCGGCTCGTCCGGCTCAACCCGGCCATGACCGCACAGTAACGGGCGGACTCGCCCCCGCGAACGGCCAGCCGGGCCGGCCGTCGTAGCATCCGAGACATGACCGGGGATGCGGCCTCGTCCCGTCCAGGCGAATCGCTGCCGGGCTGGGCGAGGTGGGCGGCGCTCGCCGTGTTTGCCGTGTTCGTCGGGATCGGGCTCGGACGGCTGAACCCCAGCCCGCCTGTGGCGGCCGGCGCGGCGATCCTGGCCGTCGGCGCGGCTGCGTTGCTCGTCTGGCGGCGGCCGCTGCTCGTCTATGCCGCGGTGGCCACCGCCGGGATCGCCGTCCTCGGACATGGCATGTCCAGCAACATCGGCTGGTTCGCGGTCTGCCTGCTGGGCGCCTGGTGCGTGCTGATCGGAGGGCGCCGCGACGGCCTAGTGTACGGGGCGGGCGCGCTGGCCCTGTTCGCGGTCGAATGGCTCTGGGTCAAGCCTGATCCCGGCTGGGGCGCGTGGATGGCAGGCGTCACGCTGACCGTCCTGGCCGGACTGCTGATCCGTCACGAGATAGACCTGGTCGCGCAGCTGCGGGCGGCTCAGGCGGGACTGGCTGAGCGGGCCAGGGCCGAGGAGCGCAACCGCATCGCCCGCGAGCTGCATGATGTCATCGCGCACACCCTGACGATCTCCCTGCTGCACGTCAGCAGCGCCCGGCTGGCCGTCGAGCACGACCCCGACGACGCCGTGCGCGCGCTGGCCGAGGCCGAGCGGCTAGGCCGGGAGAGCCTGGCCGAGGTGCGCCTGGCCGTGGGCATGCTGCACCAGCGCGACGACGCCGCCCGCAGCGCACCGCTACCCGGCGCGGACGACCTGCCCGCGCTAGTGGAGCGCTTCCGGTCCGCGGGCGCCGACATCGCCCTCACCATCGACGGTGACTGCGGCCGGCTGCCTGCCACCACCGGCCTGGCCGTCTACCGAATCCTGCAGGAGGCACTGACGAATGCGGTCAAACACGCACCCGGCTCGCCAACCGCGGTGGGCCTGCACGTCGGCGCGAACGCGGTAGAGCTGGCTGTCGATACCGCGGCCAAGCCAGGCGCCGGCACCGGGCTGGGCGTTCTCAGCATGCGGGAGCGGGCTGAATCGCTGGGCGGCAGTTGCCAGGCCGGGCCGGGCGGGCAGGGATGGCTGGTGCAGGCCACGCTTCCCCTCCCCGCCAGTCGGCGGCGGGTGGGCGCGCCATGATCCGGGTGCTGCTGGTCGACGACCAGGAACTGGTGCGAGCCGGCCTGCGCGGCATCCTGCGTACTCAGTTCGGCTTCGAGGTCGTCGGCGAATGTGCCGACGGCAGCGAGGTGAGCGCGGCGGTCGATTCGCTGGCGCCCGACGTTGTGCTGATGGACGTGCGGATGCCCCTGGTCGACGGCGTGCGTGCGACGGCCGAGCTGCGCCGCCGCGGCGGCGGGCCGCCCGTCCTGGCCCTCACCACGTTCGACGACGACGAGGTGCTGGCCGGCGTGCTGCGAGCCGGCGCATCCGGCTTCATCCTCAAGGGCGTGCCCGCCGAGGACCTGCACCGGGCGGTGCGCGTGGTGGCCGACGGCGGTGCCTGGCTCGACCCGGCCGTCACCGGCCGGGTGCTGGCCATTTACCGGTCGGCCCCCCGGCCAGCGGGTGGAAGAGACGCGGACCTCGATGCCCTGACCAGCCGCGAGCGCGACGTGCTCGCGCTCATCGGGCAGGGCAGCACCAACGCCGAGATCGCGGCCAAGCTGGTGGTCGGCGAGGGAACCGTTAAGACGCACATCAACCACCTGTTCACCAAGCTGCAGTTGCGCGACCGCGCCGCCGCGGTGATATTCGCCTTCGACCACGACCTCGTCACGCCGGCGCCGCCCGACGGATCCAGCTAGGGCTTCACGCCTACCGCTCCGTAGTTGACCAGCTCGTGGGCAGGGACCGGGCCCGCTGGACCGGGCCGCCAGCGGTGCAACTGCACCAGGCCGGGGTCAGTCAGGTTCACGCCAGCCAGGAACCGGCTGACCTCAGCATGGCTGCGAAGGGTGACTCCGCTATCCATCACGGCGTTCAGCAGCCGTACTACGATTCCAGCCGGGTCATCCGCATCCAGGATGCAGTGCAGGACTCCCACCAGCATCACCGCGACCGGCTGGCTGAAATCAAGCAGCTGCGCCGCCTGCTGCAGGATCTTGCCGGTATCCCGCAGATCGGCCTCAATGTAGGTAGTCGCACCTTCCGGGCTGCTGGTGAGCAGGGCACGGGCGTGCGCGAGCACGATCGGCCCGCTGGCCATCATCCGGTCCGGAAGTGAGCCAGCCGTCGGGCTCGTTATCGGCCACCAGTGCCTTCCCCGCTGCTCGCAGCGCCAGCCAGCCCGGCCCGGCCCGGCAGCGAATGCCCCGACAGTGACACCGATAGCCTAGCGCCCCGGCAGTTTCCGGGCCTGGCAGCCTCATGGACGGAAGGCAGTTGCTCAGATGGACGTGACCGCCGGCACGGGTCGGCTGCAGGGCAAGCAGGTGCTGGTCACCGGCGGCACGACCGGCATCGGCTTTGCCATTGCCGACAGGTTCCTGCGCGAGGGCGCGAGGGTGGTGGTGACCGGGCGGAATCAGGAGCAGGGCTTGCGCGCCGAGGAGGCGCTCCGCGAGGCCGGCCCGTGCTGGTTCGTGGCCGCTGACGCCAGCGATCCTGGCGCTGTGACACGGTCGGTGGAACTGGCCGTCGAGCAGCTCGGGACCGTCGATGTGCTGGTCAACAACGCCGGGATCGGGGTGGAGGCGGGCCTGCTGGCAACGCCGCTGGCGGACTACGACAAGGTGATGGACGTGAACGTGCGGGGCTGCTTCCTGTACGCGCGGGCCGCGTACCCGTACCTGGCCAGCCGCCGTGGCTGCATGATCCACCTCGCGTCCGACGCGGGCGTCTGGGGCGAGCAGTCCATCGGGCTGTACTCGGTGTCGAAGGCGGCGGTGGTGATGCTGGGGAAGATGCTGGCGCTGGAGGGAGGCCCTGACGGCGTGCGCTCGAACATCCTGTGCCCAGGAGACATCTGGCCCGGGATGCGGCACATGGGGCCGCCCGGCCAGGAAGACCGGCCCGAGAGCGGCGACTGGCCGGTCCCGCCGATCGGCCGGATCGGCGAGGCCCGCGATGTCGCCGCCGCGGCGGTCTTCTACGCCAGCGACGAGGCGGAGTTCATCACCGGGACGTCGCTCCTGGTCGACGGCGGCATGACCGCCGGCTATCACCAGCGCGACAAGAGGCCGCCGGCCGAACCAGGGGCCTGAGCCGCAGCACCGCGCGACTCCGCCGATCCTGGCGCCGCTGCGGCCTGGCGCGGGGATCGGCCCTGTCGTGGTTACCGGTAGCTCGCCTGCTCGATGGTGAAGCGGATGAACTCCTGGGTTGCGCACCGGTCGGGGCACTGCCACCAGCCGGCGCGGGCGGAGGCCGGGATGGTGAATCCGCCGAAGCGGACCTACGGGCCGTCTAGCAAGCCGGTGAAGAGATGCTCCCCGAATGGTTTCCTGTCCGGCCGGCCCCACCGGGGTACGTCGACGCGGGTCAGCGCGCCTGTCTCGCCCACGGTGATGGTCACCTGGCTGGCGTGGCCGTCGATATCGACGCTGGCGGCCCGGTCGTGGTCGAGGCCCTCCCAGCTGACGCCCGTGGCCAGTGCCGCGGCCGGCACGAAGCAGAACTCCCCCGCGAGGCGGCCTCTCGCGCTGCGCGTGACGTCGGGGCTTTGCGCGGTAACGAGCGGGATCCGGCCCCACAGCCGCCAGCTCATCTCGCCCGAGCATCGGCTGTAACGGTCGAATCCGCTGACCGGCAGCGGACCCAGGCGGGTGGCTGCCGCCCACACGAACCCGTGCGGCGGACAGAGCACCCAGTCCGCCTCGTAGCGCTGCCAGAAGCCCACCTTGATCTGGCCGTGCTGGCGGAACACCGCGGAGCAGCACAGCGGCGTGCCGGGCGCGATCGCATGGGTGAGCCACCGCCGGACGGGCTCGGGCAGGCCATTGAGCATCGCCAGGGAGAACGCGGCCGCGGACGTCGTCGGCGCCATGCGGGGATCATCCCGTGCCGCATCCGCGGCGACACTGCCTGGTCTTTCTCCGGGCAGGCTCATAGCTGCCGCACAGGCATCGCCGGCGGCCGGTCAGGGTGTCCTTCCCCGACCACGACGGACTGTCCGGCGCGGGACCGGGCAGCGCCAGCAGCGATCGCGGCCAGAGCGGCGCGCATGATGTAAGCCGCGAACGGCCGCACCAGCCACCAGTAGCGGGCGAACTTGCGCCCGGATCCCGGATCGGTGGTAGCGGTCCGGCATTCGCAGGTCAGCAGTGTGCGGTCACTGCCGTAGGGGCGGACGGTGAAGTTGCAGGCGATCTTGCCCCAGCCGGGCTCGTGAAAGCCGGCGAAATCGGCGCGGGGCACGTCCCGCCAGGGTCGTTCGACCCCACATGCCCTGTCGTCCCAACAACCCGCGTGCTCCGGAACGAGGCCCGTCCTGTCCGGCGCAGCGCCGGTCACCTCGCGGTCTTTCATCCCTTCCGCCTGGGACTTTTGGCACTGCTGCCGGCTCAGTGGTCATCGTTATTGTCGGAATTAAGCAACCGTGCGAGGCTAACAAGAGGAAACGTGAAAAAGTGCCTGTTACCCATAGGCCAGCTGAATCCGTAGCCGCCGCCAGTCACCAGGCAGTGTCACCGCCGGTCCTGGCCCCGTCGCAGGCACCGGCGAGCGGGCTCGTGCCGTCGCGGTGGGCGGTGATCGGGCTGGCCGGCCTGCGGCTGGCCATCGGGTTCGAGTTTCTCTGGGCGTTCTTCGACAAGCTGCTCGGGCTCGGCTACTCGACGCCGGCCAAGGGCGCCTGGATTCACGGAGGGTCGCCGACCAAGGGATTCCTGTCCGGCGCGAACGTCGGGCCGTTCCAGGGAATCTTCCGGTCCCTGGCCGGGGTTCCCGGGATTGACTGGCTGTTCATGATCGGGCTCCTGGGCATCGGCCTCGCGCTCATCCTGGGCGTGGCGATCCGCCCGGCCGCGTTCTCCGGGGCGCTGATGCTGGCGATGATGTGGGCGGCAGTATGGGTGCCAGCCAAGGTCGCCGGCGGCCAGCCCAGCGGGTCCACCAACCCGATCGTGGACGAGCACATCGTGAACATCTTCGCCCTCATCGTGCTAGGCGCCCTGGCCGCATGGGGAACCGGGTACCTCGGACGGAAATGGTCCTCGCTCCCGGTCGTCCAGGCCAGGTCCTGGCTGCGCTGACCATGACCGCTGAGCCAGCGGCTCGGCGGCGCCGGGGTGGTACGGCGGCTCTTCATCGATCTCCTGGCGTCTTCACCCGTGGCAGGTGATGCGGCCGTAGCGGCGGCCCGCCTACATTGAGGAATGGACGCGAGGACTCCGCGTCGCGCCGGCTCAGCTCGGCCCAACGAACGGACTGATGATGACCGAAGTATCCCTGGACGAACTGGGTCCCGTTGACTACGTCGTCGTCGAGTTTCCGGCAGGGGCGACCAACTTCACTGGTGAGATGGCTGCAGAACTGCGAAAGCTGGTCGACTCCCGGACCATCCGGGTGATCGATGTACTGATACTCACCAAGGCCGCGGACGGCAGCGTCGAGGCGACCGAGCTGTCCGACGTTGGTGAGCTCGGAGAATTGCAGGCTATCGAGGCTGAGCTTGCGGAGCTGCTGGCCGCGGACGACGTCGCTCACCTCGCAGCTGCGATGGAACCGGGAAGCACCGCCGGAGTGCTCATCTGGGAGAACCTGTGGGCCGCGCCCTTCGCATCGGCGGCGCGCCGCTCGGGCGGCCAGCTGATCGCCGACGGGCGGATTCCCCTGCAGGCGATCATCGCCTCGATCGAGGCCGACGAAGCAACCGCGAAGGCAGGAGACTGACAATGCCACTGAGGCCAGCGCGTGTCGGACGGGTAGGCGTCATCCGCGCGCCCGTAGCTAAGACCGCGGTAGTGGCCGCTGCCGTAACCCCCGGGCGCGGCGCGCCGGTCGCTAAGACCGCGGTGGTCGCCGCTGCCGTCACACCCGGGAGGCGTCGCCGGCGGATTTAGGGCGTACAGCATGGCTCCCGGCCGGGTTGAGCAAGTAGAGCACGATGATCCCGCTCAACCTCAGGACCTTTCTGGCTGCTCCGGTTCGCCGGTTACGGGCGCCCTGGTCTCCTATGCGTCCAGTCACCTGCGCCCGGTGCTCCCCGCTGCTTAGGCTGGCCCAGGTGCGCCGGGAAGTCTGGTCGGCGGTTGTCTTAGCTACGCGCGAACGGGAGACAGAGCTGGCCCATGAATGCTGACGCACCGCCAGGGACCCTGAACCCGCCAGCCGCCACTCCCGCGCCCGTGACCGCGCGGCCGCCCTCGCACCGGCAGCGACGGACCCTGCTAGGTCGCGTCCCGCCCAGCTGGCCGCTGCTGCTGGTGCTTGCGGTCCAGGCTGTTCTCTCGCTGCGGCTGGTGCGGGCTGACACGGCGTTCCAGGACGAGGCCCTCTACCTGTGGGCCGGGCATCTGCAGTGGGCGCACTGGCTGCACGGCACGCCGGTCCCGGCGTTCGCGTATTACTTCTCCGGCGGGCCGGTCATCTACCCGCCGGTGGGCGCAATCGCCGACAGCGTCGGCGGCCTGGCCGGGGCCCGGATCCTGTCGCTGGTCTTCATGCTCGGGGCCACCACGCTGGTGTGGGGCGTCGCCGGGCGGCTGTACGGCCGGCGGGCCGCTTTCTTTGCCGCCGCGCTGTTCGCCTTGCTGGGCCCGACGCTGCACCTGGGGGCGTTCGCCACCTACGATGCCATGTCGCTGCTCCTGGTCGCGCTGGCGGCCTGGTGCGTGACGCGGCCAGCCGGGCCGGGAGCTGCGACCGGCTGGATGGTCGCGGCGGGCGCGGCGCTGGCCCTGGCCAACGCGGCCGCATACTCGTCGGCCCTGTTCGACGTGCTCGTGCTGCTGCTCGCGATCCTCACCGCGGTCCCGGATGGCGGAAGGGTGGCGGCCCGGCGGGCCACGACCCTGCTGGCCGTGCTGGCCGTGCTCGTCGTGGCTGGCTTGCTGGCCGGCGGCAGCGCCTACCGCAGCGGCATCCAGGGCACCACCCTCGCGCCGGTGGCCAGCACGAGCTCCCCGCTGTCCGTGCTCGCCGCCTCCTGGTCCTGGGCGGCCCTGATCCTCGTCTTGGCGGTGGCCGCCGTCATCATCAGCTGGGTCAGCGGGCAAGGACGCGCGCAGACGGGACTGCTGGCCGTCCTGGCCGCTGCCGGGGTGCTCGGGCCGCTGGAACAGGCCCGCCTGCACACCGCGGGATCGCTGAACGAGCACGTTGGCCTGGGGGCCTGGTTCGCGGCCATAGCCGCCGCCTACGCAGTGGACCGATTTCTCGCGGCCGGGGCTGCCGGGCGCACCCAGGCCGTCGCCTGCGGGGCCTGCGCCGTCGCGCTTGTCTTTCCCGCCGTCCTCGGCGCCAGCCAGTCCCTGGCGCTGTCCGCCAGCTGGCCCAACGCCTCCAGCTTCATCGCGATCCTCCGCCAGCTGCCCACCCATGGCACCGGGCGCCTCCTGGTCGAGAACCCCGCCATCGCGAGGTACTACCTGCCCGGCGGGGCCCAGTGGCGGCGCTGGTCGGGCACCCGCAGCATCACGCTGCCGTCCGGGGCCTTCGCCGGCGCCTCAGCCGCGGTCACCGGAGCCGGCGACCCGGCCACCTACCCCGGTACATAGCCCGCGGTTACTTCTCGGTTATCGCGCTGAACTTCACCGATACACCCGCCCTTGATCACCGCATCGCCGCTCAGCTTCACCATGACCTGCACTACCGCATCGCGCAGGTCGTGCCCTATGGCACCGAGGTCAAGCCCTACGGCCTGGGCACCTATATCATCTGGCGCTACCAGCGCGGGTGAGCGCAGCCGCCAACGTCCCCGCGGATGCCGCCTCCAGCAGCGGGTCCGGCCCGCTTCCTTGACCGGTGGGCTGCTATGCCAAACTCCGCGTACCGTGGAACCTGGCTCCTGAGGGGCGGTGGTCGTGGCAGGCGCGCTGCTCGAGACAAAGCTCCACGTCCCCAGGCGCCGGCGCGGTCTGGTTGCGCGTCCGAGACTGAGCGAGCGCCTGAGCCGCGGGGCGGAGTCGGCGCTGACGCTGTTGTCAGCTCCGGCCGGCTTCGGTAAGACGACACTGCTGACGCAGTGGCTGGCAGCCGCTCCTGCCGACGGATGGTCCGTGGCGTGGCTCTCGCTCGACCAGCGCGACAACGATCCCGCGTTGTTTTGGACGTACCTTGTGGCCGCGCTGAAGAGGACGGCGCAGGGGGGTGGCGCAAGTGCGCTCTCGCTCCTGCAGTCACCCCAGCCACCGAGTGAGGCGGGCCTTGCCACTCTGCTCAACGACCTCGACGCCATCGCGAAGGATGTCGTGCTGGTGCTCGACGACTACCACGTCATCGACGCGCGCGACGTGCACGCCGGGATGGCCTTCCTGCTGGAGCACCTACCCCCGCAGATCCACCTTGTGATCGCCAGCCGGGCCGACCCGGCGTTGCCGCTGGCGCGCCTGCGAGGCCGTGGCGAGCTCGTCGAGATCCGCGCCGCCGATCTGCGCTTCACGCCCGACGAGGCCGCGGCGTACCTCAACGAGGTGATGGGGCTGGCCCTGACGGCACGGGATGTCGCCGCCCTGGAGGGGCGCACCGAAGGGTGGATCGCCGCACTCCAGCTGGCGGCGCTCTCGCTGCAAGGGCGAGAGGACGTCGCCGCGTTCATCGCCGGCTTCGCCGGGGATGACCGGTACATCGTCGACTTCCTGGCCGAGGAGGTCTTGCAGCGCCAGCCCGGGCATGTGCAGCGGTTCCTGCTGCAGACCTCCATCCTGGAGCGGCTGAGCGGCCCGCTGTGCGATGCCGTTACCGGGCATGGGGGTGGCAAGGCCAATCTGGCGGCGCTGGAGCAGGGGAACCTGTTCCTGATCCCGCTTGATGACCGCCGCCGGTGGTATCGCTATCACCAGCTCTTCGCCGACGTCCTGCAGGCCCGCCTGCAGGACGAGCGGCCCGGCGACGTTCCTGACCTGCACCGGCGGGCGAGCGGGTGGTACGAGCAGAATGACCAGCCGTCCGAGGCGATCCACCATGCGCTGGCCGCCGGGGATCTCGAGCGAGCGGCGGACCTGGTCGAGCTGGCCATTCCGGCCATGCGCAGGAGCAGGCAGGAGGCCGCGGTCCTGAGCTGGCTTAAGGCGCTTCCCGAGGAGCTGGTCCGGGTCAGGCCCGTGCTCAGCGTCGGGTTGGCCGGGGCGTTGCTGGCTGGCGGCGAGCTCGAGGGCGTGGAGACCCGGCTGCGGGACGCCGAGCGGTGGCTGGACACGGCAACAGGTATCCGCCAGGGAGCCCAAGCCAGGGGAGCCCAGGCCTCATCGGCGGAGATGGTTGTCGTCGACGACGAGGAATTTCGCCGCCTCCCGCCGATGATGGAGCTGTACCGTGCCGCCCTGGCCCTGGCTCGGGGCGATGTGCCTGGCACCGTAGAGCATGCCCGGCGGGCGCTCGGACTCTTGCCTGAGGACGACCACCTCGGCCGTGCTTCGGCAGCGGGCCTGCTGGGGCTCGTGTTCTGGGCGAGCGGGGACCTCAAGGCAGGGTACTCGGCATATGCCGAATGCATGGCGGGACTACGGCGGGCCGGGCACATCGCCGATACCTTCGGGTGCGCGATCGCGCTGGCGGACATCCGGCGTGCGCAAGGTCGTCTCGGCGAGGCCATGCGCACCTACGAGCAGGCATTGCAGGGTGCATCCGGGCCGGGCGGGTCGGTCCTGCGAGGAACCGCGGACATGTACGTAGGGATGAGTGAGCTCCACCGCGAGCGCAACGACTTGCCTGCCGCCACGCAGAATCTGCTGCGGAGCCAGGAGCTGGGCGAGCACACGGGATTGCCGCAGAACCGGTATCGCTGGCGGGTCGCGATGGCGCGGATCCGCCAGGCTGAAGGGGATCTGGGGGGCGCGCTCGACCTGCTCACTGAGGCGGAGCGCCTGTATGTGAGTGACTTCTTCCCCCATGTGCGGCCTGTCCCGGCGTTGAGGGCACGGGTGCTGGTCGCGCAAGGGGAGCTCGGCGCAGCGCTCGGCTGGGCGTGTGAGCGTGGTCTGTCTGTCGAGGACGACCTCAGCTACCTGCGCGAGTTCGAGCACATCACCCTGGCCAGGGTGCTCTTGGCCCGGTACACGGAAGAGCATGCAGAGCGCTCCATCCAGGAGGCGACCCGGCTCTTGGAGCGCCTCCTGCGAGCGGCCGAAAAAGGGCAGAGGACGGCAAGCGTCATCGAGATCCTGGTGCTGCAGGCGCTGGCCCACCAGGCGCGAGACGACATACCCGCTGCGCTGGCATCACTGCGACGCGCGCTGACGCTGGCTGAACCGGAGAGCTACGTCCGGATCTTCGCCGATGAAGGGCCGCCTATGGCCTCCCTGCTCAGAGCGGCGGCCAAGCAGGGGATCACCCAGGACTATGTCCGTCGACTCCTGGCAGCCGTTAACAAGACCGAGGACAGCACGCCCG
>DATCEO010000054.1:0-2722 GCA_036510065.1 Streptosporangiaceae bacterium
GCCCGGCGTCGATGAACGCGTAGGCCGCCGCCGACGCGGCGCGGGCCTCGGCCATCGTCCGGCTCTCGTGCCCGGCGGTCACAGGGTCACCGTCGCGTCGATCACGTCGAGGAGCGCCTGGGCATGCTCGGCGAGCCTGCCCAGCAGGAACATCGCCTCGGGGATGTCAGCGCCGGCGGTGCGGACGTCGAGGCCGTCGAGGAACTGGCGGGCCTGCTCGACGTCGAGCCGGGCCAGCGGCTGCAGCTGCGGCTTCGGCGGCGCGGCGTGCTTCGCCGGGCCGTGTCTCGGGAGGTTGTGTAGCGTGCCCATTGGTCGTCCTTCCGGTTGTGCGGATGGGATGGCTGAGGCCCCGCCGTGGCGCGTGAACGCCGCGGCGGGGCCGCTATGTAACGGGGTGGGCGGCACGGTCCTGGTGCGGACATCGTGCGGACAGACGGCGGGGAACCCGCCGGAACAGGGAAGTACGAAAGGCGTTCGAATCGCAGCGCTTAGCTGCGGGAACCGGACTGCGCGGAATCCGCGAGAATCAGCCGGGATGAACTGGGAAGGTCTTGAAAACCGCTGAGGCGTTTGCGCGTCTCCGAGGGTTCGAATCCCTCACCCTCCGCTGACCAGCCCGCTCGGCCCCCTGAGGTGCGACCGGAGGAGTCCAGCGATAGCTCACTCCGGGTTACGTCACCGCGCTCGATCCGGCTGGCAGCTCCGCAGCAGCCCGGACGGTTTCAGTCAGGGCCTGCTGCGCCTGGTTAATGAGGGCTGGTCCCGTTGGTGCTGGCTGAATCCAGCAGCTGCCGCAGGACCGCTGTGTAGCTGTCCAGGGCCCGGCGGCCCTGCGGGCTGAGCCTGACCGACGTCCGGGAGGTGACCCCCCTCCCGGCCTTGACTGTCGTCACGTAGCCCGCGTCCTCCAGCTTGCGCAGGTGGGTGATGAGGTTGCCGGCCGTCAGTCCGAGCAGTTCCTGGAGTCTGCTGAAGGACAGGCTGTCCTCGTCCCGCAGGGTAGCCAGTGTCACCGCGATACGCAGCCGCGCGGGCGCATGGATGACAGGGTCCAGCTCGGTCTCAGCTGCCATGCGCGCGGAGCCTGGTCTCGATGACCGCCATGAGCAGGAACGTCCCGCCGCCCCCCAGCGCGCAGGTCGCCAGGATTGTCGCGGGCGCCAGCCATGCGCAGCTAGTACCGACGATCACGAGCCAGACTCCGAGGGCGAGCGCCGACCAGTATCGTCCGAGGGCGGCGGCAAGGATATAGGTCAGCCCGACGAGCGCCACGGGACCCGCGAAGCTGATGAACGCGAGCGTCCTCGTACTGACGGAGCTGCTGACCGCGGGCGCGACTATGAGCAAGATCAGGTATCCGATCGCCCACGTGCTCCCGATGATGCGGCGGTGTCGCACGGACTGGCCGTCGATGCCCGCGACTGCCTTGTGGGCGATGACCAGGACGGCCGCGATCGCGAAACCGGCCAGCACGAACACCGCCGCGATCGCGACACCCGAGGGTCCGGTGTAGGGGTGCTGCCCGCGCACGGACAGCCACATCGCTCCGTAGCCGATGAGCCAGACCATGCCCCACGCCATGTACACGAGAGGTGTGCTGATGACCAGTTCCTTGCGAGCGCGGGCGCGGGCATCCTGCGCGAAGGCTGCCGCTTCCCGCACGCTCATGTCCTGGTCCTCTAGCACGTCGGCCTCCTGGTGTGCGCGGTAGCCAGAGTCAAACTTTGTACTTCAAAGTTACTCGACTTTGAGATGCAAAGTCAAGGACTCGCTACCAGCCGGCCTTGAAGACCGCTGAGGCGTTTGCGCGTCTCCGAGGGTTCGAATCCGCGCGAGCGATCAGGGGACGAAGTCCAGCCGTAGCGGACTGCGGACGGGTCCGGACATGACAGCGCCCCCGGGAGCGTGTGCTCGCGAGGGCGTGCCGTGGCCGGTGCGCAGGTCGCCTCACGGCGAAAGGCGCATCATGGCTCCAGCCGGACGGTATTCCATGAAGGCGGTTATCTGAGCCCGGGGGACACTAGCGCACCGACGGAAGGTAGGAACGCGAGGCCGGCCAGCGCTATTCCACCCGCGCCAAGGTTTCGCCGCCGCCGGCCTGGGACGCTGCCAGACCGGGCCGGTACGGTTCTGCCATGAGCGCGCAGCCGATCCAGCGCTCGAAGCCGCGCGGGAGGTGCGCCGCTGGCAGTAGCTTGGCGAGCTGCTGCACCACTGGCACCTTCGCGCCGCCGCCTGCGGTGACCCTGGGTTCGAAGCCTCGGCGCAAGCCGCTCGCGACGGCCGTCCCGAGGATCTGGTGCCGGTTCCCGGGTGGGATTGCTGACCGCCGGTGAGCTTCCGGCCGTTCCTCATCGGACAGGCCCCCTCGCAGTCGGGTTTGACTGTGAGGGCAGTTCGGCTGGCTACCAAACCTGGGCCGCCGGGATCACCAGCGCGGGCGGCCGGGGGAACCTGACCAGCCAGGCCCTGCCGGTCTCCCTGAGCGATAACTATTGGCTCTATCTCAGTCTGCCGCCATCACAAAGTCCCCGGTCGGGCCTCCTCGGCAGCTTCACCGCCGCCGGGAAGTTCTCTAGCTATCCGGCGGGGAATCCGGCATGTCAGTGACAGCGGTGGTCCACACGTGGCTTGCGGGGATAGGCGCTGATGGTGGCCGTCGTGGACTGCGGCAGTTGCCAGCCACATGTGGATACGTGTGCCACGCACGTGGCGTCTG